>JAEZRJ010000086.1 GCA_023412855.1 Bacillota bacterium
CCTGTCCTGTTCTTTACATATGATACATCTTTTGTACGGCCTCTTTGATTGCCTCTTTTGTCAGTCCGTGATACTCAAGCACTTCCTTGTAATTATGTGCGCTGCATCCGAAGGTGTCCTGAATTCCCACAAACTCGATGGGCTTGCATTCCTTGCAGAGAATTTCCGCTACCGCGCTTCCCATTCCGCCCTTGACATTGTGTTCTTCCGCAGTGACTACCGCCTTAAGCCTTTTACCAGATCGATGACAGCCTGATCATTCATTGGCTTAATGGTAGAAACATTTACTACCTTCACAGATATTTCGCGCTCCAGCTCTTTTGCGGCTTCCATTGCCAGCCCTACCATGTAGCCTGTAGCAAATACCACGATATCCGACCCTTCCTTAAGCAACTTGGGCTTTCCTATTTCAAACTTCTCACCTTCTTCTATAACATTCGGGTAATCGTTTCTATTCAGCCGTATATAAAAAGGTCCATCCGTCTCTACCATCGCTTTTACCGCTTCCATCGTTTCATTGGCATCCGCCGGGCAAATCACCGTCATATTGGGTACTGCACGGAAAATAGCCATATCCTCTACACACTGGTGGGTAGCGCCGTCTCCGAAATCGGATAAGCCCGAAGAGGAACCGCAGATCTTTACATTCAATTCTCCTATGGCGATGGTCTGGCGTATCTGAATATAATGAATTCCTATACTGTGCCCCTGAATCGCCGCGTTATAACAAGTGGCATTGCGCTGCAGACATGAACTGAAGGCAATCGGTCCAAGTGAAGTGCCAGCGCAATATCACAGGTCTTCGCAAATTCAAAGAGCCCTTCCGTCAATTCAATGCAAGTATCTCCCGCATAGAAAGTATTCCCGCCAGATACAGTATCTTACAAAATTTCAGATATTCCTCGAGGATTCTTCCGACTAACATATGGCTGCCCGCCGGCTTATATCTGGTAAAATACAGGCCCGTATATCTCTGCATCCTAAGAAATCGGGACTTTCTCGAGGTTTTCCATATTTCCCTTCACCTTAATTTGTATATACGAACTTTATTCTTATTTGCGAATAGCATTGTTTAATCTCAATTTAACATGTGTTTTCGATTGAAGCAAGTACAAAACAAAGCTTCATTTTTGTATAATTTTAACGAAAAAAGCTCATCAGTTTTTTTAAGATGTTTTCACCATCACCCTCTCATTCCGAACAGGGTTCCTCGCCCAGACATAGATGGATTATGTCCGCCTGTGCTGCCTGACTTTTTTTCAGGATTCGGGCATGAAAAGGCATTTATTACATCAGATATCTATGATCATCTATTTTCTTCTCACGATATGGAAATATCTAATATTCCGGAAAAGATGTTCAAAAGCGGTAACAGAAATAGAAAAACTTTACAAACATTGATAAATAAGGCATTTTCTGATAAGATTAGTTATTCTGTCTCTTCCATTAAAAAAGAGATGGCTTTCCGGCAAACGATGCGGCAGCTGCACCTGCAGAATAGAATCTATTATTATTTTATTGAAGCAAACGAAAAGAATGCTGATTCCAAAATTATCTATCAGGTCTGCGGACTGGATGATTATGATTACCCTGCAGATTCATATGACTGTGTAATTTCCAATCTGGTGTTACATTATATCGCGGACATCGACACTATTTTCAAAAAAATCTTCCGAACGCTAAAAATGGATGGTATTTTCCTCCTCAATATAGAACATCCCGTCTTTACAGCAGGCGTGAAGCAGGATTGGATTTATAATTCGAGTGGAGAACCACAATTTTGGCCTGTAGATAATTACTTTTATCCCGGAGAACGGATTACCAACTTCCTCGGGCATAATGTTACGAAGCAGCATCACACACTGACCCAGATTCTGACGGGACTCATAAATGCCGGATTAAAGCTCCAAGTTGTTGAAGAAGCGATGCCCGACGCCGATATGATGAATCTTCCCGGCATGTCAGATGAAATGCGCAGGCCGATGATGTTACTTATTAAATCGCTTAAATAAAGAGCTCTATAATCTCGGATTTTTGAGGTAAACTATAGGTAATACTCCGCTATATTAGAAAACCTTTTTTCAGAATTCTTATAAAAAATACTGCTATAATTAAAGGAATTCGTAACAAATGTTACGGATTTTTTTATTTTACCTTGCTATGATAAACACACAATAACAAATAGAATAAATCAAAACAATTCAGAGACTATAGACGAACCTTATATTTCCATGGCCTCTTTGACAGAAAGGATTAGACTATGAGTGCTTTTTTAGGACCGATTCACTACTGGTTGTATAATAAAATCCAACTCCAGGAGGAGTGGATTCACGATATTTTGGAAATCTCCGCGCAAAAGGGCTGGAAGAGCGTATCCGAACTGGAACTGGATTCGGCATGCGGTAAATTAGAGCTGGCCCCGCTGGAAGAAATTATTGACGGGAGCAATATCCACGGCTGGCTCCAGCAGAGAATAGGAATCAGCGAAACCCGGCTTGCGTTTCTGGTTACCAGTCTGATGAATGAAGATGCTTCCAGACTTGCTGACTTGAAACAAACTGCATTTCAATTCGGAGAAAAGCATGCCCTTCAAAATGGAATCGGTGCGGACGATGCTTTTAAGACCTTGGAAGATACCTTGTTGGATGGTATGCCATGTGACCACGTTAACAGTGTAGCAGAACGTAACGCGGACAAGATTATCTGGCAAAAAACGCAATGCGTGCATCACGAATATTGGGACCGGGCAGGAGGCAATATATCAGTATACAATGCGCTTCGGGGAGAAATTATCGCGGGAATGCTTTCCCACAGCGGTCTAGATTTTCACATCTTAGAGAACAATAAATATGAAATAAGCAGAAAGGAGTAATTGCTATGTACAGCGTAGAATTAATGGTAAAGGAACACGAAAATATTTTGAAACTTCTCACGGTTATACAAAAAGCTTGCTGCGGCATTCTGAACGGACAGGAGGTAGACGATGGTGACTTTCGCAAGGTAATCGAATTTGCCCGCAATTATGCCGACAAGCATCACCACGGCAAAGAAGAACAAATTCTGTTTCAGGAAATGACCGATCGCCTGGGGCAAATCGGCGTTAAGTTAATTCAGCAAGGTATGCTGGTAGAGCATGATTTGGGTCGGCTGCATATTTCAGAACTGGAAAAAGCTCTCGATCAGTACAAGAACGATCCCCAGACCGCATTCAAACTCGGTATACTGACCGAAGCCATGGGGTATGTGAATTTGCTTCGGCGTCATATCGACAAAGAAGATCAGGTTGTCTATACTTATGCCAAAAGAAATCTGCCGCCGGACATTTTAGAATCGGTAGACCAGCGAGTGAAAGCATTTGAAACAGAAGCAGATGAGAATCGGATAAGAGAAACATATTTAAATATCTTACAGGAGCTGCAGGCAAAATATCCTGATTGACGCTTACCGCTTGGATTGAAAAAAGCACCGATTACTCGGTGCTTTCTCGTTCTATCCCCAAACCTTAATCCGGTTTAAGCCCTCTTTGAGACTTCCCAAAGGCCCGATAACGGTATCCTTTGTTCTTAGATTATCATTATAGTCCGTATCGAATAGAATTACGCTTCCATCGGGATTACCGCATCCGCCCCCAATTCCAGTGCTTTATCCAGCCTTTTCCTGACCACATCCACGACGATGACCTTGGAAACGCCCTTTGCTTTCAGTGCGAGCAAACTAATGAGCTGTTCGGCGATTACAATCCACAAGGGCCTTTACCATATTGGATATATCCTGATTTCCGCTTACAACGGCTTGCCAGTGGATACAGTCCAGCGTATTATATAAAAAATGAGGCTGTATCTGGGAATGAAGAGCATCCAGGCGAATTTGATTCATAATTAACACCTTCCGGGAAGTATCCTTTCTCTGTCCATTCCGCTATTTTTTCTCCGGCCCAGACGAAGCATTCGTCTTCAAAAGAACCCGTTCCTGCAACTGCGGCATTAAACGGCTCCAGACCGCCCTTCCTTGCCGCCAAATTCATAAAATACATAGAGCCGGTCCATTTTGCAGAATTCGCAAGAGCAAAAGGGGTAACTCCGTTTTCTACGAAAGTATCGCAGACAGCCTCTAATTCTTCTACGGTAGCAGGCACCTCCAAGTTATATTTCGCAAATAAGTCCTTATTATAATAGATTCCTGATAACGAAACATTCATAAACGGAACCGCATAAGCTTCCGCTTATTTTGCAGGTCAGAAAACAGTGAAGGAAGTAATTGATATCATAGAGAGCAGAGTAAATATTTATTTAAATGAATGAGCAATCCCCGCCACACTGTATATGAAATCAGCCATTTCCCTGGCTGATTTCATCACATCATCCTTCAGCCAGTGCTGGAGCAGCCCGACGCTTCCCGACACTGCATAGATAAAATAATATTCTTTCATTCCTATATCAGCATTTTTATCGGGAAAAAGCGATATGCCGCATGACTCGTATATCATTGCAAATAGCTGCTTTTGAAAATTGATATCACCTTGTTCGCTCATAAGTATCTGGATATGATTTCTATTATCAATAATATATTGAAAAACCTCTTCAAGAAGTTTCATCATTTCATGTTGGTCTTCTTCTCCCATCAGATTGGAAATAGCTCCCTTAGCATAAGAAAGACATTCTTCCTCCATTTTTTGCAAAAGGTCATACTGGTCGGTGTAATGCGCATAAAAGGTAGTACGGTTGATATCCGCATTTTCACAAAGCTCTTTTATCGTTATCTTGGCAATTGGCTTTTGCTTCATAAGCTCCACCAGGCTATCTTGTAAAACCATTTGTGTATAACGCGTCTTTCTGCCTTGTTTCATATCTTTCATAAGTACATCCTTTCCCCATATCCAATCCCATAGACATTAAAAAATCTTTTGCAGCCTGCAACTTCACACTTATTTAATTATATTATTCACGCCATATGTTTCGAAACCAACATTTATATGTGGAATTGTTGCAAAATCATCGTCTTGAAATCAACTGTCGGTTGTAAAATCAACACTGTGTTTATATAATATCTCTATCATAAATAATCTCAGGGGAAAAATCAAGAATTACTTTCGGCGTTTGCAGCCCTCCCAAAATTACATAGTAACGCAATTTTGGCTTCGCTGTGTGAAAGGCTGAATGGTAACCACGATAAATAAAATACAGCAGATACGCAAATTTGAAATGGAGGACATATGGCATATATAGAATTCAATCATGTTATGAAAGAATACGCGGCTGACGACGTAAAGATACGCGCATTGAACGACGCGAGCTTTTCTGTGGATAAAGGGGAACTGGCCGTCATCTTAGGTGCTTCGGGTGCCGGGAAAACGACGGCTCTTAACATCTTGGGAGGTATGGATACCACCTCCTCCGGAGACGTTATCGTGGATGGGGAAAATGTCGCCGCCTATACCAAAAAGCAATTGGTGGGCTATAGGCGCACAGACATCGGTTTTGTATTTCAGTTTTATAACTTGATGCCGAATTTAACGGCACTGGAAAACGTGGAGCTGGCCTCTCAGATTTGCCCGAATTCTTTGGACGCCTCCGAGACTCTGGATAAAGTAGGGCTTACGGATCGTAAGAACAATTTTCCTGCACAGCTTTCAGGCGGCGAACAACAGCGGGTATCCATCGCCCGTGCAATTGCCAAAAATCCCAAGCTGCTTTTGTGCGACGAGCCTACCGGCGCGTTGGATTACAATACCGGAAAGCAGATTTTACAACTGCTTCAGGATACCTGCCGGAAGGAAAAAATCACGGTTCTCCTTATTACGCACAATTCTTCCCTGGCTCCTATGGCGGACCGGGTAATTCACTTTAAAAATGGTACGGTGGTAAAGACGGTGCAGAATGAGCAGCCTACTCCCATCGAGCAGATTGAGTGGTGAAATCATGAATCGTTCTTACAAAAAAGACACTTGGCGTTCCATGAAAAAGAACTGGAAACGCTTTTTATCCATCCTTATTATTACCATGCTGGGGGTAACGATGCTGACGGGCATCTATGCCGCCTGTCAGGATATGTATTATTCGGCGGACAAATTTTTCGATAAACAGAATTTGTTTGATATCCGCATCGTATCCACTCTGGGACTCTCCGAAGAGGACGTAGACGCACTCGAAAAGGTTGAGGGCGTAGCAATTGCTGAAGGCGGATACAGCAAGACGGTCAACACTTATGTAGAGGGAATATCGAAAAGTGCCGAAATGACCGTTCTCAGCGAAAGCGGGATAAATGTTCCCTATTTGCTGGAGGGAAAGCTTCCCGCGAATTCGGGTGAAATCGCTGTTACACAGAAATATATAGATGCCTCCGGGAAATCTATCGGAGATACCATTACTATTGAAGAAGATTCTGATAAAAATTCGGATGAAGAATCCTCTGACAAAGATATGGTTGCAGAATCCTCTGACAAAGGTACAGTTGCAGAATCCTCCGGCAAAGATAGCGACAAAGTTTCCGATGATAGTAATGATTCCGACGACGAAGATTCCGTCTCCGACATCGACTTCGATATGGATGAAGACATGGATATGGATTTAGAAGAAGAGGAAGACGCCCCTGTCTTTGCCCATACTACCTATACAATCACCGGCATAGTCATCGATCCCATGAATATCCAGAGCGAAGGCTTCGGAACCGTATATCGTTCCGCCATGTCCGCAGACTATACCTTTTTCATTATTCCGGCAGACGTAAGCAACGATATCTTCACCTCTGTTTATCTCACTCTGTCCGAAACGGTAGGGATGGACGGCAATTCCGACGAATATGAAAACGCAGTCCGGTCCGTGATCAACAATATTGAAGACCGCATCAAGGAACAGCGGGAACTGGCACGCTACAATTCCGTCGTATCAGAAGCCCGTGATAAAATCGAGGATGCGGAAAATACAATGAATGAAAAATTTGCGGATGCGGATGAACAATTCGCAGATGCCTGGAACGATATTGACGATGGAAAGCAAGAGTTGGCAGACGGTGAAGGCACTCTTTCCAGAGAAGAAGCGGATGCCCTAAAGAAAATTGCGGACGCCAGAACAGAGCTTTCAGATGGAAAGCAGAAACTGGCTGATTCCGAGGCTGAGCTTCTGGACGGTGAGACACAGCTGGCTCAAGGCGAGGCACAGCTAAATGCCAACGCCAGACAAATCGAAGACGGGCTGCAGGAACTGGCCGACGGACGAAGACAGGCAGAGGACAAATTCGCAGAAGCGAACGAACAGCTTAACGACGCACAGAATCAATTGGATGAATCCCGTACACAGTTGGAAGCCGGGCTGGAACAAATAAAGGCTCCTTTCGGAGGCGCTTGGCCTGAAAACGAATGGAATGCTTTTGTTGACGCGGCGGCTGCCTTAGCTGCCGGCGGCGCACAAGATGCTGATATCGCACAGGGTACTGCTGTGGAAAGCACCGCTCTTTCCGGCGCACTGCAATCCCTGACAGACGCAATGAATGCCGGGTTGACCGAACAGATTGCACAAATGCAGGCATCGGTAAACGATATCAACATATATATAGAAAATTTAAACCAGAGAATTGCAGATGCTGCGGGGCAAGGTCTCGACGAGCAGGCCATCGCTGACTTAACAGCCGAGAGGGATGGAAAAGCAGCCGAAGCTGAGCAGCTTACCGCTGCGATCGGACAGCTGCAGGCTCAAATACAGCAGTTAAATGCACTGCCCGCCTCCGCTATGCAGGCGGCTTTCGGCGTGGCTAAAATAAACGGCGGACAGCAGACCTTGGACACCCAAAAAGCCACCTTCGAGCAGGCGAGAGAAAGCACCAGACAGCATTTGAACGGAATCGCAGCTCAGTTAGCCGGAGCAGAAGCCCAGATAGCGGAAGGCCGCAAGACCATCGAAGAAAAAAAAGCTGAGCTTCAGGACGGCAAGAATAAAATAGAATCTGCAAAAGCAGAATTGGCTGACGGTGAGGCAACGCTGAATACGGAAGAAGCGGATGCAAAAAAGAAAATCGCCGATGCCAAGGAAGAACTGGAAGAAGGAAAACTGGACCTTGCGGAAGGTGAAACGAAGCTCCTTGAAAAGGAGCAGGAATATGCTGACAAGAAATCAGAGGCGAAAGAGAAAATCACCGACGCTTATGCGGAACTTAACGATATCGACATGACTCAGTGGTATGTTCAGGACCGTATCTCCTTAGACAGTTATTCCAGCCTTCATAACGATATGTCCTCTATTGAAGCGGTAGGAAACGTATTTCCGATTATATTTTTAGTAGTTGCTGCTCTCATGAGCCTTACTACTATGACGCGCATGGTAGAGGAGGAACGAGGATTGGTAGGAACCTATCAGGCATTGGGATTTAAGAATGCCGCCGTTTATTGGAAATATCTCCTTTTTGCCCTGCTCGCCTGCTTGTTCGGAGGAGTCTTGGGAGATTTAGCAGGCTTTATTCTGTTCCCGAAGTTCTTATTGTTTATTTTAAAATCGCTTTATAATCTTCCTGAATATTATCTGCGTTTTGACATGCTTTACGGCATAGGTGGCGTTCTCTTATTTTTAATAGGAATTGCCACAGCAACTGTGCTCGCCTGCCATAGTGAACTTAACCAGACGCCTGCGACACTCATGAGGCCCAAGGCTCCCAGAGCAGGCTCCCGCGTTTTTCTGGAACGTCTGCCCTTTATCTGGAACCGTTTCAAGTTCCTGAATAAAGTCACTGTCCGCAACCTGTTCCGCTTTAAAAAGCGCTTGTTTATGACTGTGGGAGGCATTATGGGCTGTACTGCTCTCGTTCTTTGCGGCTTCGCACTTAAGGATACCATCTCGAATCTGGCGCCTGAGCAGTATGAAAAAATCTACTGCTACGATTTGATGGCAGTTGTAGATTCGAAGGATAACGACTTTCTCATACAAAAACTGGAAGAAGACGGGAACACAGTCGATTACCTGAACTTGCAAATCGACAGTATTAAGCTCCTCAATTCAGCAAAGGAAGCGGAAAAAGTCCAGTTAATGGTAATTCCGGACGGCACCTCCATCGAAGATTATATTCATGTACAAAGTCCTGACGGAATGCCCATTTCCATAGGAAATGACGGTATATATGTCACTCAGAACGCCGCACAGATTTTAGACCTGGGAATCGGGGATAGCGTTTCTCTACAGAATCTTCAATTGGAGGAGAAGGAGGCCGTTATTGCCGGCATCGTTAAGAATTACTTAGGAAACAACATATATATGACCCAGTCCTACTATGAGACACTATTTGAGGAATATGCGCCTAACGGCGTGCTCGCCCATCTTTCGGAGGCGTGCACCGGCCATGAAGAATATGCCCGGTCACTTAAAAGCAATGATGAAATACTTACCGCTGCAAGCACCGAAGGCTTGAGGGACGATTTCAGCTTTGATTTGATTAACGCGGTAGTCCTGCTGCTCATTGTCATGGCAGGCGGCCTTGCCTTCGTGGTATTATTTACTTTATCGAACACTAACATTTCCGAACGTTCCAGAGAACTTGCCACTATTAAGGTATTAGGTTTTTACGACAATGAGGTGCATCAGTACGTGCACAAGGAAACCTTAACCTTGACTTTAATAGGAATTCTTGCCGGCTTGCCGTTAGGAAGATTTTTGAGCGGACTTCTTACCAGCGTGCTCCAGCTTCCCTCGATGGTCTTTGCCGTACACGTGGAACCTGCCAGCTATCTGATATCCTCTGCCATCACAGTGTGCTTTGCCTTGGCAGTAAACCTGATGACTAACCATGCTCTCAATCGGATCAATATGGTAGAAGCGTTGAAAAGTGTAGAATAACAAATAAGTATAAAAGTATATTATTGTTCAGCTAAAAAGAGGGGCGGCCAAAAGGCCGCCCCCTTTCCCCATCCTCTATAACTTAAACTTATTTACCACATCATAGAGCTGCTTAGACATCTCACTCTGTTCCTTGGACATATCTCCTACTTCATTTACTGTCTTTTCCATAACAAGGATGGATTCGATAATCCTGCTGCTGTTATCAGAAGTATTTTGGGTGGAGTAAGCTATGCTTTGCACCGCCTGGCTCACTTCGTTTATAATATGTTCTATTCCTTTGGACATCTCCGATATTTTTTCTGAGAAGTCCTTGATCGTCTCCGCATCCGATTCATACTGTATTGCCGTATGGACGAATGCCTTATAGTCCGGAGATACCGTTTGCGTAATGAATCCAAGGAGTTCCTTTGCCGTTTGTATCAATAACTCAAATGCATCCTCAATTTTTCCGGTGGTTTCCTTGATCTCATTGACTGCGGAAGCCGTCTGCCCTGCAAGCTTGCCGATTTCTCCTGCTACAACCGCGAATCCTCTTCCCTGTTCTCCGGCCCGCGCTGCTTCTATGGAGGCATTAAGGGATAATAAGTTAATCTGATCGGCAATTTCCGAAATTACATCGGCAAGTAAGCTCACAGATTCCACAATCTTCGCATTATCCATACTTTGTGCGAGCTCATTTTCATAAACTTTCGTCAAATCAGCCGCTTTTTCATATGAATTTCTGCTGCTCGCTTTGACCTCGGCCGCACGCTTACCAATTTCAGCAGCCAGTTCATTGCTTCTTCCAGTCTCCTCAAGCAGTACATTTGCGGAAGAATTTACTTCCTCTACCGATGCATTCACCTCTTGTGTAGCGGCACTGGATGACATCATATCTTCATTAACCGTATTCATAATACCGGCTATATTCTTAAATTGCACCGTGAGCTCACCGGCCGCCTGTGTCAAGTTACCGCTGGATTCATTAAGTGTTTCGGAATTCTCAGCAATGTGCTTAATAATTGATCTGTTATTTACAAACATATTATTTAAGGAATCGCTCATTTGCTTCAGTTCATCTTTTCCCTTTAATTTCAGTCCCTCCGAACTAAGATCACCTTCTGATAGAATTCCCGTAAAACGGTTTACTTTCTTTAAGTTAGAGCTTACCCTTCCGACCATATATAAAACAACGGCAAAGCATAGAATAATAGATGCTATGCTGATTCCTGCCATCTGTATAGTCAGCGCCTGAACCGGTGCATTCAGCTTACTCTCAGGAATTTGAATGACCAGTATCCAATTCAATTCGGGTAACGTCTTAAAATATACCCGATAGGTTTCATTGCCGTCGGTATAAGAACCGCTTCCTTCTTTTTGCTGCAAAATCTGGCTGCCCAGTTGTGCAAGAGACGCATTTTCTTCCTCCTGGATTTTCTGCTTCATGATCTTCTCACTGTCAAGGCAGGAAAGATAACTTCCGTCCGCTCCGAGCAAGAGGGCCTTTCCCCCTTCTCCTACCTGAATACCGTTTACCAGATTTTGAATCGTCGTAAGCTCAATATCTACCGTAACCGCTCCGATAAAGCTGCCGCCCTGGCCGAATATCGGTACGGTACATGAAGACATGGTAACTCCTAATGTTTCATCATAATAAGGTTCCGTAAATACAGGATTTCCTTGTGATTTTACTGCGTTCTGATACCACTCATAACTGAAATAATCATACTCCGCATTGCTGTAATCATAAGTTACCGCAGGCTGTTCTCCATCCTTATAAATATAAGGGCCGACATACTTTTCCGCTTTGTCAAATTGATACGGCTCAAACCAAATTCCGCTTCCCATAGCCAGATCATTGGTATATATGATCTCTCCCAAGACCTTTTCATATTCTTTCAGCGTCGTAGTTCCATATGTATTGGATACCGTTAAAGAAATCATATTTGCCATCATTTCTATTTCTCTTATTTCCCTGGAAATATTCGTAATTTCTCCGTTTAATTCAGATGACATCAAATTGCCTGTCTGCTCTAAAATACTTTTTTTACTCGTATTCACACTGTTAAAAGTAAGAAAAATCATTGATAAAATAATAATCGGTAAAATAGTAATCAACATTTTCGTCTTAATCGATTTCATCTTTCGTCCTCCTCATAAAAAATAATTCAACTATTTTTACTTTTTTATTTTATCATATAATTTTCGTGTTGTTTTAACTTTTTTGAATATTTAGCTATCTTTTACATATACTATTAATTTGTAAAACAAAAGTGTGCTTGCACGCTCTGGCCGTCATACACTTCAGTAGCACAGCTTATGTTCCGCGCGTAGCTGCGCATCTATTATTTCTGCTATAGGAGAACTTTCCTACTTTACACAAAAAATAGGCCGCTGTTCCATAGGTTACGCACCTATTTCCCAACGACCCTTTAAGGCTACTGTACCGGTGTCAGATAACTGCTCACCGCATATACTGTCTGTCCGTTATAGTCGAGTCTCGACCACCCCGTATTCGGATTAATTCCCGTTCTGGTCACCACATCTCCATTTCTTATGGTTGCCACTACCGTACCTTCGTTCGCCGTACTCGGTTCCGTACGGAGATTACATTCAATTTTAGGTGTTACCTGTTCATTGACATCCGTATAAACCGAAGTATCGGGAGATGTCTGCACATATCCAAGGTCGGCGGTGAGATAACTGCTGATGGCATATAAGGTCTGTCCGTTATAATCCACCTGTGACCAGCCATTGCTTCCGACTCCGGTACGTGTCACAGTCTCACCGTTATGAAGCACCGCAACTATCGTATCATCGCTCGCCGAGCTTGCCGCACTTCTTAAGTTCGTAACCTTTTTTGCCGTTACCGTCTCGTTTACCGGCTGATAAATGGATGCGGGCTGTACGGCGGAAGCCGGAGCCTCATAGTCCAGTTCAGTCGTAAGATAGTTGCTTACCGCATATACCTTCTGTCCGTTATACTCGAGTCTCGACCAGCCGCTTGAGGATATGCCTGTTCTCGTCGCGGTTTCTTTATTTTTTAATTTCCCTACGATCGTATCTCCGCTGGCCGTACTCGGTACCGAACGAAGATTTATCTCTATTTTCGCGGTTACCTGCTCATTTACTTCCGCCATATTAAGCAGTGCCTCCGGGTCGGCTTCTGCCACCTCATAGGGAGTATCATCCACCGCCTCCGCAGACTGACTGTAACTGAAATAAGCCACATTCATGTCCACGCCTTTGGGAACACCGGGCACAGTGCCCTGGCTTGTATACTGCCACATGGCATGCGTGCCGCTGTAACTGGAGGATGCCGTCTGAGGATAAGGAGCATCCGGATATTGAGATACCCATATCTTATATCGGCTCGTAAGCCTGTCCGTATCCCATAACATATTTCCCTGCATTTCATTTTTTGCCGCATAGAACATCGGGACATAACCTTTGTTCTGCACATAATCCAAAAAGGCGATAGCACAATCGCTCCGCGCGCTTTTATCCAATCCGTACTGCCTGCTTTCCGAAGATTGAAAGCCTTCACAGTTATAAACCACGGGATAAGTGATTGGGTATTGAGCGATGAAACCCGTTACCCATGCCGCTTCTTCCTTCGCTTCTTCCTCCGTTACCGCCGTGGAAAAGAAGTAAACACCCAACTGGAGTCCCGCTTCCTTCGCCTGCTGCATATTGTATTTCGCTAATGGGTCTTCCATGATGATTCCCGTCTTCTGAGTGCGGTAGCCTACACGGATAATGGCAAATTCCACGCCGGAATCCGCTACCTGCTGCCAGTCTATAGTTCCCTGCCACTTAGCAACGTCGATTCCATAGGAAACCTCTCCCGTTTCATTGGCCCCTTTAATCACCGCACTTATATCCGACGCTGCTCCTGCCCCGTCTTCATTCATGCTCTCCGCTTCCTGAGGGTCCTCTTCGTCGTCCATCTCCGCAACATCTGCAGCTACATGAATATCTTCTGTCTCAGCTGCGGTTTCCCCTTCCGAATCTGTCAAGGGTTCCTCTTCTGCCGGCTTCTGGCTTTCCTCAAGTACCTGAACGGCGGCGACCTCCGTGTCCTTCTTCTCTCCGAAAAATACGGATTTTACCAAGATAACAATAAGTACCAGGACAAGAAGAATAGCGGCTCCCGCTCCTGCCACTACCGCTATATGCTTCTTATTGTACCTCACACGTTTTTTTCTATATTCACTCATTAAAATTCCATGCCTTTCCTGCTGTCTGCAAATATAAGACCTTAGTCCGGTATCCGCAGCTGTAAGCAACGAGCAACACTCTTTACAAATTACTTTTATTCTTAAATCATGAACAGTCCGCAATCCAGACTTTTCTTAAATTTAATAAAGAAACACCCGCCAGGCGAGTGTTCTTAATCTTCTAAAAACTTCAATTACTTCGTCAGCGCCTCTTGCAGCTTATTCTCCAAATCCGCCTTAGATACTCCTCCAACGGTTACGCTCACCGCTTCTCCCCCTTTAAATACGATAAACGTAGGTATGGACATCACACGATATTTCTGTGCTACCTCCATCTCCTCATCTATATTACACTTACCTACCTTTACCTTTCCTTCCAGTTCTCCGGCAAGTTCCTCTACCACGGGAGCCATCATCTTACAAGGTCCGCACCAGTCTGCAAAAAAATCTACCAATACCGGAACATCCGATTTCAGCACCTCTTCTTCGAAATTAGCCGTTGTAAATTTGTATTCCATATTGAAACCTCTCTTTCTACCTCACAATAATATATTTATAAATAGGATTACCTAAAGAAGAAAATTTATCTTCATATTCGGTCATTATATTTCCCCGCATCATCTCCTCGTCCCGGTGCAGGTCATGGGTCACCTTCTCAGCTCTCCAGCCGGCATCTTCTAACTCATCCAAAGCAAAGAGAAACAAATCCTTATTATCCGTCTTGAATTCCAGCTGTCCTTCTTTCGTCAGTATCTTATCGTAGCGGGCAAGGAATTCCCCGGACGGCAGACGCCGCTTGGCATGTCTGTCCTTAGGCCACGGATCGGAAAAATTGAGATAAATCCTCTCCACCTCTTCTTCTGCGAAGACCTCCGTAATGGTCTCAGCATCCATCCGTACAAAACGGACATTGGGCAGAGCTTCCTGCTGTTCCATCTTCTGTATTGCCCGCAGCAAAACGCTGGAGTATTTCTCAATCCCGATATAATTAATATCCGGATGTGCCTTTGCCATATCCATAATAAAACGGCCTTTTCCCATTCCTATTTCAATGTGTATGGGCCGGCTGTTACCAAAAACATTCTGCCAGTTTCCCTTTTGCTTCTCCGGTTCGCTAACGGCGAATTCGCTTTCGCCGATGATTTCCCTCGAACCTGATATGTTCCGTAAACGCATAAAGCCGCTCCTTAATTTTCTTATGCTTCATTTTACACCACAAAGCGATAAATGAAAAGCCCCAACCGAACGCGATAATTTATTTAATAAATAATAATTTTTTTTGTAATTATCTTTGGTTTTTAATTAAAATAGTGTATTATTAAAGACAACGTTTAAATTTTGAATAGGAGTGTCAGTTTATGTCTTTTAATCACACCGGGCGCAAAAAGAAGCCCTTTCGTTTTTATAAATTAAAGAAAAACCTCTGTCTTTTTACTCTGTCAGCCGCCATACTCTCCTCCGCCTTTGTAACGGATACCGCATATGTACAAGCCGTCAGTCTGGACGCACTTACACAAGCCATGGAGGATAGAAAGACCCTTCCCATCCAATCCAACGAAACAGAGAACTGGCCCACAGGTCCCCAAATCGGTGCCGAATCGGCCATTGTCATAGAAGCCAATACAGGAGCAATTTTATACAGCAAGAATATCCATGAGCAGCTATATCCCGCAAGCACCACTAAGATCCTTACATGCCTGATCGCAGCGGAGAATTCCTCCCTGGATGAAATGGTCACCTTCTCTCACAACGCCGTTTTCTCCATTCCCAGAGGAAGCTCGAATATGGGTATGGATGAGGGGCAGTCTATTTCTATGGAGGAATGTTTATACGGAATCCTTATCGGTTCCGCCAATGAAGTGGCCAACGCGGTAGCGGAGCACATTGGCGGCAGCATAGAAGGCTTTGCAGAAATGATGAACGAAAAGGCCAAGGAGCTGGGCTGTACCGATTCCCATTTCGTCAATGCCAACGGTCTGCACGATGATGACCACTACACCTCTGCCTATGACCTTGCCACCATCGCCCGGGCTTTTTATAAGAACGAACTTCTGGCAAAAATATCGGGTATGCCTTCTTATCATTTCGAGCCTACCGCTACACAGCCGGATGATTTCATTCTTCGCACGCATCACAAGATTGTGAATAACGAATATCCCTGCGAAGGCATTATCGGCGGCAAGACCGGCTACACGGACAATGCCAGACAGACACTGGTAAGCTGCGCGGAGCGAAACGGTATGAAGCTCATCTGCGTCATTATGAAGGAAGAATCTCCTCATCAGTTTACGGACACAGTGGATTTGTTTCAGTACGGATTCAACAATTTTGAAATCGTCAACGTATCGGAAAACGAAAAAAACTATAATATAGATAATGCCGACTTTTTTCAGACAGACAACGACATCTTCGGCAGTTCCAAGCCGGTCCTGTCCCTGAACAAAGACAGCTACCTCGTGCTCCCAAAGACTGCAGTCTTCCAGGATACACAGTCCTCTATCTCCTATAATGTGGATGATGACAGCCAGATTGCGAAGATCGATTACACCTATAACGGTGTATATGTAGGAAGCGCAACCGTAGATATCGCTCTCAATACCGAATCCTCCTACGATTTCGACACCTCCATAGAAGGCACCGCTTACGACGCGCCGGAAGAACAGAACGAGGAGCCTCAGGAGAATGTCATATTCGTCAATGTGAAAAGAGTCCTTTCTTTTATTCTTATCGTAGCAGGTATACTGATTCTTCTATTTGTAGTGAAGTCCGTCATACAGAATTACAGCTTCGCCAAAAGGCGCAGAAACCGTCTGCGGAGAAAAAGCAGACGGAAAGATAGAATGCGTTCCCAGTACAAAGATTTTGATTTTTAGATTGAATCGAAAGATAAATTGAGGGCATCCCCCAAGCCATAAATGTGTTTCGCCATTTTATGACTTTGGGGATGCCCTCTTATTCTTTACCTGCCGTACTTATTTCTTTCTTTTCTCTGCTGTCTCGCTCGTCCCTGCCTCTCCTTGATTTCGAGCATGTCCTCTTCCGATATGAATTTCGTTGTCTTTATGGCGTACACCTTATCGTTCTCCGATTTCTTGATGCGCACCTTGGCTTTCATGAAACCGTGGTTATTACAATAGCCTACGCTGTAATAATGCTTTCCGTTAGGAGTAAACCATTTGATTTTACGCTTGATATTCTTTCGGCAAAGATAACACTTCGTACTCATGATTTCCCGGTCATCCAGCACATCCTGCTTGCTGTCGAATTCTCTGGAAATGTACTTCGTATAATTATCGAACACAGCATATACTTCTTCTTTTTTACTTCTCGGCGCCACAAAAACGTCAAAGGAAACATTGCCCAGCAGTTCTTTGTCGATATGGGCCAGTATTTTGGCAGTATAATATGCATCGCTGAAGGCTCTGTGGAAGGGAATATCCTTTCTTATATTCAGAAAATCGATAGCATACTCCAAAGTTCTTCTGGACTTCTTGTCCTCGAAGCAGATGCTGAACAGCTTCTGCACATCGTAAAATTTCAACGGCCTGTCCGAAAGCAGCGACATATGGTAATGGCGCATGTTCCTCTGAAGCTCCGTTAAATCCAAAGGTCCCCACGTACAGAACATGTAATCTGTTCCGCACCATGTGAGAAAGTCTTGTACTACTTCGTTAAAGAAGCTCTCGTTATCCAACTCTTCCATCTGTAAATGTATCAATTTCCTCGTAATATGGTGCATTTCATGGTAAATCTGAGGCTTTATCAACCGGTTGAACTCCCCGGTAATTTCAAAATTGTCATTCAGCTTCAAAGCACCGATTTCTATAATTTCAAAAGGGACAGTTTTTACTTCATCATCTTTTCCGGTATTGCTTTGATTCCATTCTAAATCAAACACTATATAATTCATGTCAAATACCTTTTCCTTTGCAAAACAGTCCTATCCTAGATGTCTATTTCTTTTATTTTGAATACTTTTAATATAAATGTCAAGAAATATACCTTCATATTAATTAAATTACAGGCTCCCGTCCACAGGCAATAAAGTGAGCGGAAGCCGGCAGGACGTTTTTGTCGGTTTTATGGATCTATTTCCATACTTCATCTATTATATGAATAAATATCCGGTTAAATTTATCCAATTCATCATACATAATTCCGTGACCGCTGTTTTCAAGAGTGTACAACCTGGAACCACGAATAGCCCTATGCTGAATTCTCGCAAGATCGCTTGATACAACAACATCTTTTGCGCCATGTATAATTGCCGTAGGTACACACACTGTCGCCAGATCTTTTCTTCCGTCCTCATCCCGAAGGGAAATAAGTGCTTTCAAAGTACCGATCCCCGATGCAGAAAGTGCAATATCTTCAAACCAATTCTTAGCTGCTTCACTTTGAGGAGACGCAAATAACTGGTTATGCGCAAATTCATAAGCAAGCTTCGGTCTATCGCTACGTACCTGCTCAATCAATCCATCTACATAACTTCTCGTAAGCCCATAGGGATAACCGGTGCGCTGCGTCCATGAAGGAGCCGCTGCCGCTAACAGAACCAACTGCTTTACTCCGTATCCCTGATATATGTTCATGTACCGGAGTGCAATCGCCCCACCCATGGAAAATCCCACTAAAACAATATCTGTAAGGCGCAGCGTCGTAATAATTCCATAAATATCGGCTGCCATCCGGTCATAAGAATAACCGCAGGCCGATGCATCGGAGCTGCCGAAGCCTCTTAAATCGAGCGCCACTACCCGATAACCGCAGGCAATTAATTTTTCTATCTGATATTCATAGATTTTATGGGAAAGCGGCCAGCCGTGAATAAGAAAAACCGTATGGGTACCGCCACAATCATAATTATACACTGCTATTTTTACATTATCTGAGGAAGTAATATAGAACATAACGATATCCTTAATAATAAAGTTATTTTATTATATGTACTTTTCCCCGCTTTGTTATGAAATAAGCGCTTCCAAAAAATACTAATTTATCCTATGATTATTATCATTCATATATACAATTTCTCCACCCATAAATTTCGCTTCCTTTTCATCATGGGTCACCAATATGACCGTCTTACCCATACTTTTCTCCAGAGTGTAATTCATGACCTCGTTTTTTTTATGCTCATCCAGCCCTTTAAAAGGCTCGTCCAGAATCAGAATATCGTAAGGAGATAACAAAGCCCGTACCAAAGCGGTTCTTCTGCGCATACCGCCGGACAACTCTCTGACAGGCTGCCTTTCACTTCCCTCAAGGCCTACCCTCTGCAGCTCCTCCTCGATTTGCCGCCCGGTTATCCTGCTGTCGCACACGAGACGGATATTCGCAACCGCATTCAGATTCTCGCAAAGCCTGTCCTCTTGAAATACCATTCCAATCCTGCTGCCTTCCATCCCTGTAATGATTCCTTCATCCGCTTTCTCAAGCCCTGCAAGAATCTTAAGAAGCGTAGTCTTCCCTGCACCGGAAGGTGCCATAATAGAAGTAACTGCTCCCTCCTTTATTCTGATGGAGAAGTTACGAAGTACCTCTTTTTCCCCGTATTTTTTTGACAAATTAATGATATCCATATCCATTTCTTACGGTTCTCCTTGTTTTTTTCCGGGTTTTCAACCTCTCTCCACTTTTTTGACCAACTTATCCACAAAAAGAAGGAATATCTTCTCAAAACCTACACTCAAAAGAACAATAGTGAATGTCCATGCGAATAAATCCGGCGTCTGCAGATAAATCTTCGCTTCATACAGCTTCTCGCCGATAGAGCCCCTCGGAATCCCTATCACTTCCGCCGCCACTCCCGCCTTCCAGCACAATCCCAAAGATAAAGAGGCCGCCGTCTTGAAAAAGGGCATGATCTGGGAAAGATATATATATCTGAGGCGTTTTCCATAGGGTACTTGAAAGACTTGAGCCATTTCCAGGAGCTGTCCGTCCATCCTCTCTATACCCTCCAGAATGTTCTGATAAACTACCGGCAGTACCATAAGAAAGGAAATAACCACCGATAAGTTACGGGAGGGCACCCATATCAATACTAGGATGATGAAGGATGCTACGGGTACCGCTTTTATTACCGCGATAAGTGGCCGCATCAGCTCCTTGATAAAAATGTTCACAGAACTGATTCCTGCCAATATCACTCCGGCACACAAAGCCAGTAGGAACCCTCCGATAATACGAAGGAGGGAAAAAGCGACGGACTGCCAGAACGAAAAGGTAAACATCAATTGCAGAAATTTAAACAATACAACGGCAGGAGATACCAAAAGTATCTCCTGCCCGATAAAGCGCGCCGCTATCTCCCACACGAGCAGCCAAAGCAAAACAGCCCATATTTTTATTTTTGATCTATTTCCCTTGTCTTTCATAGTAAAAGTCATCAGCCGGAATCTCTCCTCCCACGGACTTCTCATTCTGTTCCAACAATACGCTTAAATATCCCGATAGTTTATTTTTCATTTCCGCGCCCTCGATAAACGTAATATTGCAGTACGGGAGCGCCTTTTGCGCTACGGCGGCAGGAACGATATCGAACTTCTCGATAAGCTTCGCCGCTTCCTCTGTATTTCCGTTCACATAGTCTACAGATTTCTTATAGGAATCCATAAAGGCGCTTACTGCCTCGGGATGCTCTTCTATGAAATCGGCTCTCGCCACAACGACTCCGGTAAGAAGAGCGCTGGGCATCTCCTCATCCTTCTGCAGCTTATCCCACTCCTGCGTCAGATCGAGGGCAATACGTATTGTGTCATTCTGCATCTGCGCCGTGGTAGCAAAGGGCTGAGGAAGCAGAGCGATTCCTCCGTCTTCAGAAGCCGCAAGAGCAGCCACACATTCCGCATGCTCCGATTTCCACTCTATTGTTATATCCTTTTCCGGGTCGATTCCATTTTTCATAAGAATATAGTTCAAGGCATATTCCGGGGTCGCACCTTTCCCGCTGGCATATATGGTTTTTCCTTTTAAATCCGCTGCCGAATGCACCGTATCTCCCGTATCCACAATATAAAGCACGCCCAAGGTATTGATAGCCAGCACCCTTACTTGTCCATCGGTATTGTTATAAAGCACCGAAGCGAGATTTGCCGGAACTGCCGCGATATCCGCCTCTCCCTGAACCAGTTTGGGTGTCACCTCATCCGCGGAAGCCGCGATGGTGAACCCATAATCGTTTCCATTCACAGCACCGGATTCACTTTCATTCATAAGCTCAACCAGGCCCATAGCCGTAGGCCCTTTCAATGCCATAACCCGAACCGGCGTATCTGCGATATCTGTTGCATCCGCAGCCTCTTCGGGAGCAGGCTCCTCCTGTGCCTCGGAGGAATCTTCCACCTGAGCCTCTTCACCGGAAGCCTGACTATCAGCCTCGGCAGTTTTCTCGGGCTGGCTTTGTGCAGAACTTCCCGCTTGGCTTCCGCAGCCGGTTATCAGCGTCAGACACAGAACCAAACTTATAGGTAACATTAATAACTTTTTCATACGTCTTCCCTTCTTTACTATTACTAGTTTATTTCCTCAACCCTCATATGAGGCTTGGGGATGTACTGCAGTGCGATTCTATTCTCCGGCTTGCTGTCACAAAGGTAGATGACCATAAGAAAAAACCATTCCGCCGGCTTCATAATGTAATAAATCAAATCTGCCATAAACGGCGATTTTACATTCTTAGCAATCGGGTAACCATATTTATCGTAAGCGCCCCTTACTGCTCCATGCAGACGGGGAGTCTTTTCTTCAAGAACCTGTTCAAATGCATTTGCAACGCAAAGCTGTCTGTTGACGATGACTTCATGTCCGTGCCTCACCCCGAGTCTCAGAGGCTTCACCACTCCCTTATGCCCGCCTGCTGCCACCGTGCATAAATAGTGCTCGTCGAACATGACATTCTGCGGTGCTACCCTCTTGGACAAGCTCCAATCCGCCGTCTCCGTCCAAGCCTTTATAAAGCTGTCCGGCGCCTGCCCGAACAGTATGAGAATCACGATCAAAATTCCCAGAAGCGGAATGGTAAGTACCAGCCCTACGATGGGCCATCTGGAGGAATTCATCAGCCACGACCGGATAAACGAAAGAGATTCCTTCGTCTGGCTCATATCTGCTGCCTGGAGCTCCCGCCATCTGAATATAAGCTCCTTTATTGTCTTCATCACAATAAGTATGAAATTAAATGGCAATAAACTAAAGAACATGCTATCGTATTCCATTTCCCATATTTGCACAATCCAGAGAACGCACTGAACTGCGCCCAGATACATGGCGGCAATGCAGAAGGTAAGGATTAAGGGCGGCAGCTTTTCCAGCCTGCCGTAACGGGCGATGACGTATCCCAGCATAGAAACCCCGACGATAATTATTATGGTAGGCAGAGTCTCCGTAAGAACAGGCGAATGCTTCTCGAAATTACGGGCTTCCATCCACCAATCATTGAAGGTTATATTAGAAAAACCCGAAGCTGCGTAAATGATGGAATAAACAATTCCAAGAATAATAGTAAGCGCCTCAATCTTCCTGCTGCTAACCGAAAGCTCCAAAGAGGGCTTTCTAAAAAATAAAGCGATCATATTTATTGCGGTCAATACCAAGGGAATTCCAACAAATATCCAAATAAGAACAAAAACTATAAAGTACATATATAAGTCATCCCGCTCTACCCTATGATTCCATAGTTCTGTAATGAACACAACAGCCGCCGGGACAGCCAAAAAAACAAAGCTGAGAGCTATGCAAAAAAGCACTGGATGTTTTTTATAATGAAAAATAATTTTTCTAAACACTTCTTTCATGATATTTTTTAACTTTATATCCATTGCAATGCTTCTCCCCTATTATGTTAAAAATTTATAAAACTTTTATTACTTTTAAATATTACCACATAAAGCAATAAAATGAAAGAAAAGGGAAATCTTTGAATTGCTTAAAGTATTAGAATATTTTATTATAATAATTATATAGTAAGAAAATAATTTTAAAATAAATAAATTATTAGTTTATTGATAAAATTTATCAATAGCAGGAAATTATTAGCAATAGGCAATCTGCCCAGTTATAATATAATGACACCGATCATTTGTTATTTTACTAAGGAGGAAGAGAAATGAAGCACCATAAATATTGGGCGTGGGCGATGGTATTCTGCCTTATAATGACAATATACACCGGACATAAACACAAATAATTACGAAAGAGGAGGTATTTAAAAATGCTCGAATGTTTAAAAAAAATTGATGCGAAAAAAACGGGAATTTTTGCGGCGGGAGTTTTATTCGGAACTGCTGGAATTAAAATACTCTCGAGCAAGGATGCGAAGAAAGTATATACAAACTGTACGGCTGCAGTTTTGCGGGCAAAGGAATGCCTGCTGCAGACAGTCACTACTGTTCAGGAAAACGCTGAGGACATTTTAGCTGAAGCGAAACAAATAAATGAAGACAGAACGTCCGGGGAAGAAATTGCCGACGGCGAAGAATAAACCTAAGGGCTGCGACAAAAGCAGATAAACGGTTACTATTTACAGTGTTGTTATGAACAGTAATACTTTGAACAGTAATACTTTGAACAGTAAAAACAAAAATAGGAGTACTTTCCTATTAAATAAAAAACGCCTACAGAACTTCTGTAGGTGTTTTTTGAAAGGAGAACACATTGAGGTTTATAATTAAACATGAGATAAAAGGCCGTATGCGCATCCATGCCGGTACCAATAAAATGACATATGAACAGGCAGATACTCTTCTATACTATCTGCATAATTTAAAAAATGTCACTTATGCCAAGGTATATGACAGAACCGGCGGTGCGGCTATTTCCTATGTAGGCTCCAGGGATGATATGATAAAAGCACTTAAGGATTTCCGTTATGAAAAGGTAGCGGTTCCTTCAAGCGTTTTGGAAAATTCAGGAAGAGAGTTAAATGCCAAATACCAAGAAAAGCTGGTAAACAAAGTACTCTTCCATTATGGAAGAAAACTGTTTCTTCCCTATCCCCTCAGGGTATGCTATACCGGAATCAAATCTATAAAATACATATATGGGGGCATAAAATCGCTTTCCAAGGGAAGGGTCGAAGTATCGGTTCTGGATGCCACAGCTATCGGAGTATCTGTCTTGCGAAACGACATAGAAACCGCCGGTTCGATTATGTTTCTCTTGGGTATCGGCGAGCTTTTAGAAGAATGGACTCACAAAAAGTCGGTAGGCGACCTCGCCAGAAGTATGGCACTTAATATCGATAAGGTCTGGCTCGTTAAAAATGGTCAGGAAATATTAGTTCCATCCACAGACATCGAAGCGGAGGATAAGGTTCTGGTGCATATGGGAAATGTGATTCCTTTTGACGGAGAGGTTTTTGCGGGAGAAGCGATGGTAAATCAATCTTCCCTTACCGGAGAATCCGTACCGGTAAGGAAATGCAAAGACAGCTATGTATATGCGGGTACCGTGGTAGAAGAAGGCGAGCTTACCATTATGGTAAAAGAAACGAAGAATACTACCAAGTTCCAAAAAATCGTAACAATGATTGAAGAGTCAGAAAAATTAAAATCTGCTTTGGAAAGCAAGGCTGCCCATCTGGCAGATAAGCTGGTCCCTTATACCCTTGGAGGCACTGCCCTTACCTATCTTTTGACAAGAAATGTGACGAAAGCATTGGCAATATTAATGGTAGACTTCTCCTGTGCCCTGAAACTTTGTATGCCGATATCCGTTCTGTCAGCCATCCGTGAGGCCAGCCTTTACAATATCACCGTAAAAGGCGGCAAATACCTGGAGGCCATAGCGAAAGCAGATACTATTGTCTTCGATAAGACCGGTACCCTGACCAAGGCCCAGCCCACCGTTATCAATGTGGTTTCTTTTAATGGGGATTCTCCCGACGAGTTGCTTCGGATGGCTGCCTGCATGGAAGAGCACTTTCCTCATTCCATGGCTAAGGCCGTAGTAAACGCCGCCAGAGAAAGGAATCTGGAGCATGAAGAAATGCACTCTAAGGTAGATTATATTGTCGCACACGGCATTTCTACTTTAATAGGAGATAAAAAGGCGATTATCGGCAGCCACCACTTCGTGTTCGAGGATGAAGGCTGCGAGCTACCCCAGGGTACGGAGGAGAAATTCCTTAATTTGCCCGAGGAACAATCCCACCTATACCTTGCCATAGACAACAAACTGGCAGGAGTCATCTGCATAGAAGATCCTCTCAGGGAAGAAGCCGAGGGAATCATCAACTCTCTGAAAAAAGCCGGAATAAACAAGATCGTCATGATGACCGGCGATAACGAACGTACTGCTGCCTCCATCGCAAAGATGGTGGGTGTAGATGAATACTATTCGGAGGTGCTTCCTGAAGACAAGGCGAAATATGTTGAAAAAGAAAAAGCTGAGGGAAAAAAGGTGATTATGGTAGGGGACGGCATTAACGATTCTCCCGCCCTATCTGCCGCCGATGTAGGAATAGCTATCAGTGACGGAGCAGAAATTGCCAGAGAAATCGCAGATATCATTATCGGCGAAGACAACCTCTTCGGAGTGGTTACCTTGAAGCTGCTTAGTGACAGCCTGATGAAACGCATCGGTAAGAACTATCGCTTCATCGTCGGCTTTAACTCCGGATTGATCGCTCTGGGAGCCGGAGGTGTCCTGCAGCCCGCAACCTCTGCGCTGCTGCACAACACCTCCACGCTGGCCGTGAGCGTAAAGAGCATGAGAAATTTACTGGAATAAATTAAAGTTCTTTGGCGAATTGTTTACCGAATTCCACACAAGAAGCAAGCCCTTCTTCATCCGGAACCCAGAGCAGGCGCAGACCGTCATTGACGATTTCAAAGCCTCCTTCACCGAGAGCCTTCGTCAATTGCTTCACCGACTCGCCACTCCAGCCGTAGCTTCCAAAAGCTGCGGCTTTTTTGTTTTTAAGCTTAAGGCCTTTCATCATCTCGAGAATGCCTCCCATGGAAAAGAGCAGTCCGTTGTTAATGGTGGAGGAGCCTGCAAGAACGGCTTTGGAGCGAAATACCTCGGTAATAATATCGTTCTTATCCTCCTTCGCAGCATTCATCAGCTTGACCGTTATCGAGGAATCGGCCTGACGGATTCCCTCCGCTATGGCCTCAGCCATTTTACGGGTGGAATTCCACATGGTATCATAAACTAATGTAACCTGATTTTCCTGATAATTATCCGCCCACTTTAAATAGCTTTCGATAATCTGAGCCGGATTCTCCTTCCAGATTACTCCATGACTGGTACAAATCATATCTACCGGAAGGTTAAGAGCTAAGACCTCTTTGATTTTTTTCATAACGAGAGGACTGAAGGGCGTAAGGATATTCGCATAATATTTCAATGCCTCCGCAAAAAGCTCCGCCTCATCCACAGCATCGTTATAAAGAGACTCTGTTGCAAAATGCTGACCAAAGGCATCGTTGCTGAAAAGGATATTTTCCCCCGTCATATAAGTCATCATACTATCCGGCCAATGAAGCATGGGAGCTTCCACGAAAACCAGCTTGCTTTCACCAATATCCAGAGAATCTCCGGTCTTAACAGTAACAAAATTCCATTCCTGATGATAATGACCCTTTATTATTTTCACACCGTTCGCCGTACAATAAATGGGAGTATCCGGAATCTCTCTCATCAATTCGGGCAATGCGCCGCTATGATCGATTTCGTTGTGGTTCATAATAATATAGTCGATTTTCTTTAAATCAATTTCCTGCTTTAGCCTGGTTACGAACTCTTTGTCATAGGGCTGCCATACCGTATCGATCAGCACTGTCTTTTGGTCTCTGATTAAATAAGAATTGTAGGAAGAGCCTCTGTGGGTGGAATACTCATCCCCGTGAAATTTCACAAGCTCCCAGTCCGTTTTTCCTACCCAGCTTACTTTATCGGTTAATTTCTTTCCCATAAAATACCTCCTTTTTTCTTTCCTTTTTATACTTTCCGTTTTTCTTATATTTAATCATACCTGAAATCCTTGGCGGGTACAAGTTCTATCAGATAATATCGTTAGTTTTACCTTTAAGTAAATGACGGGACATTTAATACTTTTAAGAAGGTCCTCCTGATTCGCACCTTTCATCCATCAACCATCATAAATGGGGGTTCTGAAGTTACTGTTCACACAGTGGCTTAACATTTGCTGTTAAGCTACGTAAGAACGTGATGCAAGAGATGATTTTTGCTTCGCGGAGCGAATTTTATATGCAAATTTTTACATTGCAGAAGTCATTCGTTACTGAGAACGGAGTGAACAGTAACTTTCTGAATTTCGGGTCATAATCGTCCATAGATAGCTTACTTGTAAACAACGAATATAAAAAGTATAATATATTTAAAAATATCCGCATCGAATATAAAAGAAGATGTTTGCCTGCTGAAATACTTATTATCTCATAAAACAAGAAAGGGGGGTATACCGTGCTTATTCATAGTGATAAGGCTTTCAATATAAGTCCGCCGCATATACTGCTCAATAAATATGTTCTTTTTTATAATATAGTTTTTCCAACGCCAAATATATTCGTAGAACATTATACGCTTATGCCTGATGCTTGTGGTACATTATCTCTCACCTTTGATGGAAAAGATATTCTGGCTGAATTATGGGGAGCTTCTGTAACTCCTACCTTGCTTGGAGCCGAACCTAACAAATATCGTGTTATGCTGCTGATACAGCTCTCCCCCTATGGTCTGTACCAAATAACGCATCGTCATCAAGCTGAATTTGCAGATAAACGTTTATTGCTGGAAAGTGTTGATAAAAAGCTTTTTACTTCTCTTTGCTGCGCTTTTGAAACTGCAAGCAATATATCGGAATTATTCAGTATGTGCGATAAGATTTTATATAGCCGCATGGAGCATTGCGTTGTTTCAGACGCGCTATTTTCCGCAGCAAGAAAAATTTCGGATAATCAAGGTCAAATACCTGTCGCTGAACTTGCCAAAAAGGTTGGCTATAGTGAAAGACATTTGAACCGCCTTTTCTTAATGCAAATAGGTATGAATGTCAAAAGCTATACTCGTCTTGTTCGTTTTAACTATGTGCTTAGTAATATACAAAAATCGCCATACTTTTTTTCGGCATTATCACAACAAGCCGGATATTTCGATCAACCCCATTTTGACAAGGATTTCAAAGCAATTAGCGGTGTTACTCCTCAAAATTATTTGAAAACCATGTCTGATTTTTACTATGATGCTTCAGAGGTATCCACTATGCTATCACTAAGGAGGGATAGCATATGAAATATCAAGGTTGCTTATTAGCGGTTAATGACATGACCGCATCAAAAAATTTCTATGAAAAGGTGCTTCATCAAAAGATTTTGATGGACATTGGTGTACACGTCACTTTTGAGGGATTTTCTCTACAACAGGGATATGCCGAGCTGATTGGCATTCCGGCAGACAGCATCCGGCAGCAGTCACATAATTTTCAAGTCTATTTTCAGGTGGAAGATCTGGATACTGCGTATGCCGATCTAAAACGGATACCCAGCTTGTTATGGCTACATGAGATAAGAGAATATCCATGGGGGCAGCGTGCCATTCGGCTCTATGACCCGGACAAGCATATTGTGGAAATTGCAGAGGATATGGATGTCGTTATCAAGCGCTTCCTTAGACAGGGCATGTCTGTTGAGGAAGTTGCCGAGCGCACCATGTTCCCTCTTGAAATCGTGAAACAATATGCGGGCTGATTTCACCCTATAAAGAATATCCCGAACAGCGGTTTTGATTTTATTGGAACCGCTGTTTTCAGGTTTATTAATATACATGAAATCACTGTTAGACTTTTTATTTTGATTATATGTCTTATTTTCCAGTTGTTCTACCCGGCTTGCTGCAATGTTTTCAAAAATTATATAGTGATAATAGATTCGTCGCTGTCAAATTCACCACTGGAGAAAAGTATAGAGCCTAGTCTAAAATAACAGCATAATTGTTCCGAATATAACAAATAACAAACCGACAAAGGCTTTTTTCGAAAGTTTTTCTTTAAGAAATAGATAGGAAAATGCAATGGTAACGACAATACTCAGTTTATCAATGGGTACAACCACGCTGGCCTTTCCTTCCTGGAGAGCACGATAATAGCAAAGCCACGAAAGGCCGGTTGCAAGACCGGAAAGTGCAATAAATATCCAGCTTTTTTTATCGATATTTTTTATAAGAATATGCTTCTTTTGAAACAAAACGATTCCCCAGGCGATGACCAGTACGACAATTGTGCGTATCGCTGTTCCCAAATTTGATTCGATTCCCTGTATCCCAATTTTTCCAAGAATAGAGGTCAAAGCAGCAAAAACAGCTGACAGGACGGCATAGAACAACCATGATCTGTTCTCGGTACCTATAGCATCTGACTTTTGCCGTTGTATCATAAGATAAGTCCCGGCAGAAAGTAATAGAATACCACACCCCATCCAAACAGTCGGTACTTCCCCCAGAATTATGAAAGCAAGAAAGATGGTCAATATCGTACTGCTCTTATCGACGGGAGTCACTTTATTGACAGTTCCAAGCTGTAACGCTTTGAAATAGCATAGCCATGATGCACCGGTAGCTGCACCTGATAGAATTAAGAATATAAGACTGTGAGCAGAAATAGTATCGATGGTATACTGTGAACCCACAACAAAAACCATCATCCACGAAAACAAAAGAACAATAATTGTTCGTAAAGCAGTCGCCAAATTGGAATCTGTATTCTTAACGCCAATTTTCGCCAAAACAGATGTCATGCCCGCAAACAATGCCGAGCCAAAAGCATACAAAATCCACATTGCTATTCCCCCTTAAATCAAATATTTTGATTATACAATTAAAAAGAGAAGTATTGAAAAACTCATTGCTTTCAATACTTCCCAGCGTTCCCGAGACGATTTGAACGTCCGACCCCTCGCTTAGGCGTTTAGGCAACTTATTTTTAGAGTCCAGCGAGTTCTCTGTTGTCCATTAATTCCATTAAGTTTGGGATTTTTTAAGTTCAGTTGTCCATCAATTGTTACCTTTTCCATGTAATATCATCTAATCTCAGCTACTCCAATCAGCAGAGTATTAGCAAAGGAAAGATTCATTCGATGGTCGGCTGCCTTTTTATTAGCATAATGAGAATTAATATCCAATTCTGAGCGGTATGTCGATTATTACTACCAGTTTCTTTCTCAAGGATACCATAAAGCACTATCAGAAACAAGTTTTTAAACCTTGATAATTCAAGAAAATCAAGGAGAATACTATGGATTATCAACTAGAAATCAAATGAGCTTATCAGCATGGGAAAGTGTTCGTAAATGGATATTGTTTTGGATCTATGGATACACGCTATCTATAACGACCGACAGGTACAAGGTTCTGATGTAGGTCCTGTGGTATATTTCCGGAACTACACCGGCAATCCCCTTACAAGCTTCAGTGATCTGTCCCTCCGATAGGGAATTTCAAAGGCAACCGTCAGCCGGATATCAAATAAGCTTCAGGAGAAGGGGTATCTTTCCCTGGTTTGCTTCCCCGGAAGACATGGAAGTGTCATATACCCATGCAACTACCTATCCACCATGTTTAACATAAGTGATGTAATGATTGATAAAGAAGAGGTTTCCATGTCATTTCATATTCCCATCCATCTGCCGGACAGCGAAAATTTCCGTAAAATACGACAAAAGCCCTCCCTCAAAATAGAGTGCAGGCTCTGCTCGTTTTTGGCAGCCGGACTATCATAGCGCATTTAGCACCTTAGATCCTCCGCTTTGTGTTCCCGGCTTTTACCGGGTTTGCCCTTGTCATTATTCATTTTATTTTCCTTACACCGTCAGTATCCGCCTCATAGCTACCCACTTTTGTGCTTCTGGCAAGAGAGCCATTATATATGCTGGCTCTTGAGCCATTGGCAGAAATGACGGCAGATCCACATTCTTATAGGTTCAGAAAAGAAAGATGCTGTCAGGATGGCTATCCATGGGAAGAGGACTGACAGGAAAGATGCTTGTTTGCTATACACTTATGTAAATTCACCATTTCCAGAATACTTTTTCAACCTTTTATTTCTCTCCTCCTATTTCAACATTTTTCTCGGCCAGTAGCATACACCCACATCCAGTGAGCGTGGCTTGTCCAGATGAAAATCGGCACACCGGCAGTACCAGCATTGCCGCATCCCCTCCGGCGTATTGGCCCTAGGTTCAAAAGCCGGACAAACCTGTTTTGGCCACACGTTGCCCTCCGTATTGGGGGCAGAAAGCAGTGCATCCTCATGCCTACGCTTTTCCATTTCATCACTCTCCTTCAGCAGAAAATGCAGTGATACTTTTCCGGCTGCCTTAGATTGCCGATTCATTTCAAAACTACATATCCGCATTTTAATTGCCAAGATTCTTCAGGGCATCAATAATGGGAAGCAGCCGATCTGTTGCAGCACTTGCCAAGTCCGTGACAAGAATGTCAAACTTCCAATAATCCCTGGTTGCATGGTTGTCACCGTCGCACCATAAATTCAGTCTGTCCGCATCCTGATCGCCCATAGTCAGGCTGAAGAGCTGTGTCCGTATGGAACCCACCGGATAAGCCGCGCCAGCGGTATAGGCGGTATCGTATGTACTGATGCTCAGCAAATCCTCGCCTACCACCTCAAAAACAGGCATAATATCGTAAGTAGTATCTTTTTCGGCAGAAGAAGTCGGCGCGAGACAAAAGTCTTTTAATCCTTTATTCAGTTTTACCTGTACCCCATCGTTCCCTAATCCGTTTACTTCCAAATAACGTGCCTGCATATCGGCATCACCGTAGTTCTCAAGAACTTTGGTATCAAAGAATACATTGGCGAAAGGATTTTGCGCAGCGGTGGGTTCCTATTTTTCTTTGCCGACACTTGCAGCAATATCGGTCACAGAGCCGTCCTCCTCATACTGATACAGCCCAGCCGTGGTCTTTTCTCCGGTTGTAATAACAGCAAAGGTGCGCGCGGCCTCCGGATAGTTGGTGTTATTGTCAATCCATGTTCCTTCATTGATATAGAATTTTCCGTCATCCAGGCTTTTATATGCGGGGACATGCGTGTGGCCGAACACAACCACATCCACGTTTTCGTTGGGGTTATTCAGATACTGTGCTTTTGCCTGGCTGAAAAAATATTCCCCGTCCAAGGTTCCGGCAACTGCCTCAAGAAAGCTGGTCGGAATCTTGACCTTGTTGATCGTTTGGCGCTCTTCCCATGTGCGCTGAATGTTTTTAAACAGCACCGGTGCGGATATCGTTCCGTCTGCCTGCTGTGCGGGATAGAAATCCAAATAGGTGTATGCATCGTCAAAGCCTGCGATGTGCATATCAAATATTTTTTCATCAAGGCCTTCATTGGGTGTTAACCGTTCGGATACGCTTTTGAGGATTGCGTAATACATATATGCACCGTATTGGTCTAAATCAGATTTATCCGGTACATTTGTTACTACCGGCAAATCCTTTTCAACCTTCGGGCGGCCTTCGAGCACCCATGTTGCGCCATAACGGGCGTAGAAATAACCGGCAGGTAAGATGGTATCATCATTGCCGCACAGTTCCGCGTTAGTGACCGTATCCGGCGCGGAAAATACGTCATAGCGATGTCCGTGCTCAATCAGGATCTCGTTTCTGTCGCCTGTGTAATACGCGCCGAGGCCTTCCGCATCCCAAGCCTGGACGATGTTCGGCACTGCTTCCTGCAAGATGTCCTCCGCCAGCGTCATGTCATGGTTGCCGGGTATGTAAACCAGCTTTATACCGCTTTTTATCACATTGTTGAGCTCATCGAAAACGGTTTGATTGTTGGCAATCGCGTCTTTGTAAAACTGCGCTACATCCGTGTAGGCGGGATAATAGACCGGCAAAAACCAATCGTCCAGAAAATCACCGTTGATCACCAGCTCCCGCACATCTGTGGTACTTTGCAAGCCGCGCAAAAACTCAATAAAAAGCGGACGGTTTTTGAGCGTTTCGGTATAGCGGTCATCGATACCGAGATGGATATCGCTCACGATGACGATCTTATTCCGTGTGCTGCCTGCCTTCCACAAAGCCGATGACTCGGTCTTGGTCGAACATCCGGTAACGAACAGCGCCGAAGAAAGCACCATGCAGGATGCCAGCAGGAAGGAGAGTATTCTTTTTCTCATGTTCATTTCCTCCAATAACTCCATAATATTTTGTAAAGTTCCGCCTTGAAAGTAACACAAAAAAAAAGAAAAAATGAGCCTTTCTACTTAAAAGACTCATTTTTCTACTTAATGTTCAAGAACAAATGCAAACTTTCCTCTTGACAAAAGAAACCGTCTGTATTTAAATCAGCAACCGCACATTAAAAACGCCGTTCTCCGCCTGATAGAGAAGCTCGCCGCCGTTTTCCCGGACAAAGGCACGGACGCTCTCGCTCCCCCAGCCATGTCCCTCATCCCGGACGGCGGGATAGCCGTTTTCATCCAGCGGTGCCTTACCGGAATAAGGATTTTCCACCTCCAAAATGAGCTGGCCGGTGTAGATGGCGCGGACGCGGAGGCAGCGCTCCGCTTGGGGATCTAGTTTTTCACAGGCGTGTATGGAATTTTCCATCAGGTTGGAAAACGCCATAGATAGAGCCAGCTCAGAAAACGGCAGCTTTTCGGGGATATCCAACCTAAGATCACAACAGATTCTCCGCCCCTCCGCCAGGGCAACGTAGTAGCTTACGGCGGCGTTTACAGCAATATTCTCACAGTAACGCACCGGCTTTTGCGGTAAAGCGGCAATTTGCTGGCGAAGCAAAGCGGCGGCACTTTCCACATCTCCATTTTGCATCAGCTCCAAAAGGGTGGCGTGAAAGTGGCGCTGGTCGTGCTGCACAACGCGCATTTGCCCTACCGCCTCATCCATAAGGAAAAGGCGCTGCTTCATTGTTTCGCCGGAAAGCTCCAATAAGGCCTTATCCTGCTTCAGGCGGTATTCCGCGCCTACGCTTTTGAGGCCGTGAAACACCGAACCATACGCCGCCAGGGTCACAACGATAAGCCAAAGCAGCGGTACGGCTTGTATCGTAAGCGTTTCCACAATATCATCGCTGCTGAGCATAAACCACGAAAAGGCAAAAAAAGCACTGGCCGCCACATAGAAAAACACCGCCCAATGTTCCGCCACCTGACGGTAGAGGGGCCGCAGCACCTTGCGAAATAGCAGGATAACCGCCGTAAAAATAATCAGCCGCAATAGGCTATTCGCATATGCGGGGTAGGGCAGAGGCCTTGAAAAAACAAAGCTGAGCACCAGCACGATAAAGCTTACGTTTACCACCGTGATGTAAGAGAACAGCCACTGCATGAAGCTGTCTCGAAAAAAGGGCCGTGCCGCAAAACACAGCAGCGCGAATAATACCACATCAATCTTTGCAAGCAAGGTAAGGTTGTCGCTGATATAGCAAAAAACCGCCGTTGACAGATTCAGCGTAAGAATGGCGAGCATAACAAGGTTTGTAACCTTTCGGCTGTATTTAGGCTGCAAAAGCGAGATGAAAAGCACCACGTTGGCGATGGCGGATACGGTGCCACGCAAAAAGTGCGCAAAAAACAATTCCATTAGTTCTCCTCCCTGCTCAAACGGTAGTTCAAATAAGCATTGCGCACAGCAACGTACTGCCTGGCAGAAACAGGCACAAAGCCTCCCTCGCGCAAATAAAAGCCCTCCCGTGCCAGCTTTTCCACACGGCTCATATTGAGCACAAAGGAAATATGGGGTGAAAGAAAGCGTGCATCGCACAGGAGCGGCTCAATATGTTCGGCAAAGCTGCCAGTAAACGTGGTCGTTTTCACCTGTTCGCCGCCGATCAGCGTATAGCGCACAGCATGATTTTTATACTCGCAGCAGGAAATTTGGCCTGCGGACAAGGTGCGCAGGCCCTCCTTGACTTTCACAGTAACGGTAATTTCCTTGCCGAAATCCACCTTGGAAAGAGCCAGCTCCAGTGCGGAAAACAGAGCCTGCTTTTGCACAGGCTTGATCAGGTAATGCAGCGGATTGACCGCATAGGCATCCAGTGCATAGCCCGGCTCTGTGGTGATGTAGACGATCTGTGCCTCACGGCTGATACGGCGGATACTCTGCCCCAGATCCAGTCCGCTGACCATAGGCATAACAATATCCAATAGGTAGAGATGAAAGCTTTCGGCTTCGATGGCGGTCAAAAGCGTATCAGGGTGAACAAATTTTTTCATCTCTGCCTCCAGGGCGTGTGTATCAAGATATTCTGTTATGTAATCTTTGATGATTTCCAGTTCCTTCGGATGATCGTCACAAATTGCGATCTTCAACATAAGCTACACCTCCTCATCGGAACAATTTTCGTCACTGCTGCGCATCCACCGGTCAATCTCGTCCTGTCTGTATCGCCAAAACGTCCCCACCTTAACGGCAGGAAAGCTTTTTGTTTCTATCCACAGCATCAATGTCTGACTGCTGATGCTTAAATATGCACATACCTCTTTTGTGGGTAACCACCTATCCTCATTTTGCATGGAAAGCTCTTTTTTGTTACAATATATGCTATTTATTATAGCAAAAAATTGTATGAACAACAATTTTTTTGTTTATTTAAGTAAAATGGTGTAAACCTATTGTTTCATTTTAAATATGTCATAGCGGTCCGGATAAAAATGAGAGGAGTTGGGCGTGATTCGATAAAAAGAATCCCGCCCTTTTTTATGCTCGGAATTAGGCAGAAGTGCCGTCCGTGAAAATATGGGCGGCACTTCTGCATTTTGTTTTTATAGATCCTCTTATGAAATCGGATCAATAGTAAAGAGACTTTTCAAAGTCAAGCCAAAGGAGGAGTAAGAACATGACGGAATGCTTCCACACCATCGACAGAAAGACCCTAATGAATCAGCTGCTGTCACCCATCCGTTTTAAAGTGGAAGAACTGCTGCCCCACGGTCTGCCAATGAGTTTTTATATTCATATCTCTTACAAAACAAGGGTGATTTGATTCCCATTCTCCCCACTCCATGTGTGTTCTTTGGTTAATCCCAGTACCATCCTGATCGATAACTCATTCGCATGCTCTGTAAACAAATCCATAGAGGGTCCGCTATAGGATATCGCTGCCTCGCACGAGCCGTCCAGTTCTGAGACCGAGGCCGAAAATCGCAAGGGAAGTACCTCTTCTCCTTGACCTAAGAGAGTCTGGACACACAACTCTTCAAACACCAGCACAAGATTGTTGATCTGTCGCTGCGACAGGAGCTGCCTACGGCCAAATTCCTCAATTCCAGTGCTAACCTCAATAAAGTCGAAAGTAGATGAGCTTATCTCTCGTTCAAAGGTTTTAAGCCGTTTAACAAAGCTCCGGGTACGCTCTCTCCGGGGATTGTCAAAAATCTGTTCCGGTGGCCCATCCTCGTAAATGCCGCCTTCATCCATGTAAAAAATGCGGGTGGACACATCCCTGGCGAATTTCATTTCGTGGGTTACTATCATCATGGTCAGTCCCTCCCTGGCCAAAGACCGAATAACGGACAGTACCTCGCTCACCATGGTTGGGTCCAGTGCCGAAGTGGGCTCGTCGAAAAGAATGATCTCTGGCTTCATGGCTAACGCCCGGGCAATGGCAACTCGCTGCTTCTGACCGCCTGACAGTTCGTCCGGATAGCTCAGTGCTTTTTCGGCAAGACCCACGGTGTTCAGCAGGTGCATTCCCTCATCATATGCCTCCTGCCTTGACAACTTTAACAAATCTACAGGACCCAGCATAATGTTCTCGATCACGGTCAGATGAGAGAATAGGTTAAAAGCCTGGAACACCATACCCATCTTGCGCCGAACTGCAGAAATATCCGCACCTTTCGCAGTAATAGCTTCCCCGTCCACGATAATCTCGCCAGAAGTAGGTGTCTCCAGCAGATTGAGGCACCGTAGCAGTGTAGACTTGCCTGTGCCGGAAGGACCAATGATAGAAATCACCTCGCCTTTTTCGATTTTCACGTTGACATCCGAGAAAGGCGTCACGTTTGGATATACTTTTTTCAAATGTTGGATAGAAATCATTTCATCACTACTCCTTTCACGGTACGTTTACGGCGTTTAGGGTCCAGCTTGATTTCCAGACGCGTCAGCAGCATAGTCAGGACATTTGCAACCAGGAAATATATGACCGCCGTAGCGATCAGAGGAAAGAAAGCCTCCAAAGTACGGCTGCGGATAATGTCGGATACCTTGGTGAGATCCTGAATGGCAATATAGCCCACCACTGAGGTCATCTTGACCATGGAGATAAACTCCCCCTTAAATACGGGCAGGAAATGTCTCGCCGCCTGAGGAAAGGTAATCTTCCAAAAAGTTTTGGCTTTTGTGAAGCCTATGGCATGAGCCGCCTCAATCTGCCCTTTATCCACCGCATCGATACCGGTGCGCATCATTTCGGACACATAGACGCCGAAGTTGACCGCAAAGCCAAAGATCGCTACCAGAATAGCGGAGATGTCCATCTTACCAAAGATGATGTAGTAAAGGATCATCAGCAGTACTACGATGGGCGTACCTTGAATAAGCCGGATAAAGCCGGCTGCAAGGAGGGATGACAATCGCTTTTTGCTGCGGCGGAGCATACAGATTCCAAAGCCTATTAACGAGCCAAGCAGACCCGAGCAGATGGAGATCAGTACCGTTACCTCCAGACCGTCCAGCACCAGCTTCCAGCGGTTTTCTGTGAGAAAAGTACGGGTAAAGCTGGCTTTCAGACCTTCCCAGAAGTTCATATCCTGTTTAGCAACCGTGGCTGTCTGAGATTCAACGACCTTGCGCACCACGAAATACAGCCCGCCGTCGTAATAGGAATCGCTCATGTCCACCATCTTTTTGCGTTCGTCCGTAATAGACATACAGCCTACAGCAGCATCCGCCTTTTTGCTTTGCAGCATGGGGATAAGTGCAGAAAAATCCACTCCGGTAAACTCCACCTTGCGATCCAATATCTCGCCGATCCGCAGCATCAGCTCTAAATCGTAGCCTGCGGCTGTGCCATCCGCGCCCACATACTCCATCGGTTCCGCAGCGATGTCATGCGCTACCCGCAGAGTCCCATTCGTACCAGGATAGTCAAGCTGCGGCAGAACTTTTACACTTTCATCAGAACCGGTCCACTTTTTCTTCATTTCTTCCAGTATGCCGTCGGCCTTTAACTGAACGATAGCATCGTTCATCTGAGCAGTCAGCTCACTGTCCTTTTGCAGCGCAATGCCATAGTGATCCTCTACGATTCGTTCAGGCAAGATAGTGAAAGCCGGATTTTGAGCCACGGCCAAACTTGCCACCGGCTCATCAAACGGCACCGCTTCTACTTTGCCGTTTTGGAGCGCAGTGAGCATGTCAGCACGATTGTTAAAATAGCTGTAGGTCACATTAGAAACTACACTGTTAACCAAAATATCTGAAATGGAGCCTGTCTGGCAGGAGACCACCTTGCCGGAAAGCTGACTAAGGGCGGTATACTGTGGCACTCCTGTGTCCGCCACGGTTTCTTCCCGACTTACCAGCACCTGTGGATTGGAAAAATAAGGTTTGGTAAACAGCAGCTTATCTGCTCGCTCGGGGGTATTGTATATACCCAAAGTCATAACAGCCTTGTTGCTGCCCATAGCTGTGATGACCGCTCCCCACTCCATATCAAGATATTCGGCCTGATAACCCAACTCATAGAGGACTCGGTCGATGAGTTCCACATCAAGACCCGCATATTGACCATTCATTATAAAAGTAGTCGGCTCCCGGGAGGATACGATAGCCACCTTGATCTTGGGTGCTCCCTCCAGCTTGAGTGATTTGACAACATCGTAATCACTTCCATCCGGCTTGATCCAGTGAGAGATAATCTCGTCCATCGTTCCGTCAGCGAGGTACTTTTCTACTACCTCATTTACCTTTTCTGCAAGCTCGGGCTGACTTTTGCTGATTCCCAGACAAAGTTTTTCATCCGTCAGAGCATCAGAGACAATCTCCAGGCTTTGATTACTGCGGATAAAACGCAGTGCACTGGTGTAGTCCATCATAGCATAATCCAGCTTGCCTGCATCCAGTGCGGCGGTACTGTCCACATAATTCTTAAAGCTTTGGCGGTCGGCATCGGGGTAATGCTCCTCGGCGTAGAGCTCATTGGTAGACCCCTCCATCACACCGATACGTGCAGTCTCCACTGGAACGCGGGGATTGTTATCCGCAGACTGGACAGGAGTCGCTTCTCCATTGTCCTTCACCAGCAATGCTGTCCTGGTCTGATAGATAGGTGTGGAAAAATCCATGGTCTCCCGGCGCTCAGGGGTAGCATTGAGATTAGCCAGAATGCAGTCAATCGCCCCTGTCTCCGCTGCTGAAGGGAAGCCGTCATAATCGTAGACCTTGATCTCAATCTCCGCATTCAGATATAGCGCCAGACGGGCTGTCAGCTCCAGATCATAGCCTGTCAACTCATTTCCTTTATAATAACTGAACGGCTGTACCAAACCCGATGTACCTACTTTTAGTGTCATAGTGGGATGCTCCGGCTTAGGAATATCCGGCATGATATCATCAGCGTTCACCACCCAGCGTTCAAACATGTCGTCCAATGTGCCATCAGTATACAGTTCAGACAAAAATCCGTTGATTTTCTGCTGCAGGTCAGGGATACCTGATTTTCTAGAGATGCCTATGGCTACATCATCTGTCGCTCCCACATCATCAGGAAGCAGCCTGACACCGTCAAGACCGTTTGCAATGGCAAAGCCCAGCAGATACCGGTCAAAAGCAAAGGCATCCACTTTGCCCTGCTGGACAGCAAGGTAAGCGTCCGGCAGGCTGTTGTAATATTTCATCTTTGCCTTGGGCAGAGTGCTTCCCACCGCATTGACCGCTGTCGCTCCAGAGGGCACCCCAATGGTATATGCGGCATCGTTCATCTGTGAGGTCTCAGTAATAACCAATTTTGTCTTGGCATTACAGCTTGTCATCAGGCTTATTAAAATCAACAGGGTCAGTGTGAGTATAACTTCCCTCATATTCTTTTGTCTCATATAGTGGATTACCTTTCTTTGCATTAAATTTTGGTACGCCTGACTGTTTTCTGTTTTTATATTCAATTAAAGTAATACTACTGTGAAAAACAGAACCCTGATCAGCATGGAAAGACCACAAAAAGAGTGGTCACGGTGTAGGTTCGATAGCTGGTTTCCACATCCAGTCCGCCAAAGCTGGTGACCACCCAGAAGAAGCTGTCCGTTCATTTATAGTTTAATATCTACATATATTGGGTTGTGTTTTGCTTTTTTATGTGGCTTTATCCCAACATATTTCTTTCGCGTTTGCCATAAATCCGCCCTTGTAAACTCCGCATAGCATCCTTCCCCGCCGATATATCGCATCACTGCCGTGATTTGTCGCAAGTGCGTCTGCACGGCAGCCACCACCGCAGGTCAGTTTATGCTCACACTCGCAGCATTCCACATTTTGCTCGGTGATATCGGAAACCTTTATTCCCACAAGTTTACGGAATTGGGAATTGGGGTCGGAGTAGATTTTTGACAAGCGCATTTTTGTCAGCTTAGGTAACAGCTTTTCGGCGGGAGTGGATACCCAGCCAATGCACGGTACAAGCGTACTGTCAGGAAGAATATAGGGACGGTTACGGCACAAACCGCAAGATTCACGCTGTTGGTTGTGAGGATCATCCTTATCGTTCTCTCTCCTTGCTATTTTATTTTTTTGACATATAATACAGTGCCAAATCCTTCTGAATCGGTTCCGGTTTCTCGGGCAGCAGCGTTTTACCGTCCCTGTCCAGATAGAGGACATATCCATCCTCACAATTCCAGTCAAAAGTCTCACCCTTGGGAATTTCCACCGTCCGGATACTGCCGTCTTCCATTTGAATCGATATTATGACTTTCTCAGCATCCAGATAGTTCTGCACTGCGTCCGTGTATTCCACCTCCCGGTCATAAAGCAACACGCCCGAAGCAATTTTTGACTCCGAGCCATCAGGACGGCGAAGGCTAAAATCGATGGACAATACGCGGAAATCATCGCCGGCAAAGACAGTTGTTGTGATCATTTTATCCTCAGTAGTGGCCGGCCATGATTCGGATAGCTGGTCGGCATATTCCTGATCGATGTCCGCCTGGGTTTCGCATACCAGATTGCCGTTAGCATCGGTGATTTGAGAGGTAAATTCACTGTCGGGAACCATAAACAGATATTTGCTGACACTACCACCCTCTGTAAGGGAGAGACTATATGCAGAATCACCCTTTTCGCGGGAGAACATAAAGCAGTCCGTCCGATAGCCGGTATAGCCAAAATCATCTTCAACGAAACAGTAATTTTCATTTGTGTCCTTAAAATAGGTCATATGCATGGTGTTTCCACCGATGTAATCCAACTGGGCGTAGGTGATGGTCTTATAGTTTTCCAGCAGGTGAGCCGCCGTATTGACCTCTATTGCCTTATCCATGGTCAGTGCAGGTGCATCCGATGGGCTGAGTGCAGACGTATTCTGACACCCGGAAAGCAGGCCCAGCGTTATCACAAGCGTCAAAACCTGAATTGGTAATCCTTTTTGTTTCATAGTGCCTCCTCTTTTTCATAAGATTGACTTCTTATTTTATTGCGTTCCCTCAAATGCCGTAATCAGCCGGTCAAAGCGCGAGGTGAACGCATCAATGTAGTCGCTGTTTTCAATATCTACCCCGGCGAGCCTCAACATCTCCACAACGTTTCCGCTGTCGCCCGCCTTCAGGAACGCCAGATAGTCCTCTACCACACCCTCCTCACCAGATTGGATTCGTTCGGCGATATTGCAGGCTGCAGCGATACCCACAGCATATTGATAAACATAGAAGCCATTGTAGAAGTGGGGAATACGCGCCCAACCGGCAGCGTAAGCATCGGTTACGGCATATTCCGAACCAAAGCAGTCATGGGTTGTTTGCAGCCACAGCTCATCCAGCTTGTCAGCGGTCAACGTGCCTCCATTTTCCACCTCCCGTACCATTGCCTCCTGAAAATGGGCAAAGAAGGTCTGGGTGAAAAACGTGCTATATAACGTGGACATCTGCTGGGCAGCGTAATATTGCCGCTCTTCTTCCGTCTTGGCATTCTCCATCAGATAATCTGAGAGCAGCAGTTCATTTAATGTGCTTGTCACCTCGCTGGTCAGACTGCTGGCATTCTGGCCGTAACTGCTCTCCTGGTTTTGGGAATACATCATATGTACTGCGTGACCAAGCTCGTGAGCCAAGGTGGAAACGCTGTCAAAATCATCGATATAGTTAAGTAGAATATAGGGGTGCGTATCGGGTACCGATGCAGCAAAGGCTCCGGCAGACTTGTTTTCGGCGGGATAGACATCGATGGCATCAGTCGAAAACATCACCGCCAACTTCGCCATATAATCCTCACCTAAGGGCTCCAGCGCCTCTTTCACAAGCTTCTGGGCTTCTGCATAGGTGTATGCTGTGCCAGGGTCATCAGCGATGCTTGCATTCGTCTCAAAGCTATAGAGCTCTGTAACGTCCAGAGACTTCTCCAGCAATGTAAAATACCGTTCCATAACGGGTCTTGCTTGATCTGCCGCAGACAGGACACTTGAGTAAACTGACATAGGTGTATCCTCCGGCGCTAAATCAGCCTCCAGCGCCGAGCTGTACTTATGACTGGCGCTGCTCTGAGTTACGGCAGTGTAATAATTTTGCATATTCTGGGCAAGGGTGTTGCGGAACTGATTGTAAGGCTGCATCATGGCATTGTAATATGTAATGCGAAATTCTTGGGTGTAATCCTTGTTATAGGCGACAGAATAATTGTTTTCGTTTGCCTGAAGCTCGCTTCCATCCGGAAATCTGATGTTAGAAAAGGTCAGGTCACTGCCTACAAGAGAGCCATACAAGGAGTATGCTCCATCACGAAGCTGATAGAGCGGCTGTAAAAGCTGCTCCTGTGCCTCCGGCAGCGTATGGGCGCTTTGCGCACGGTCACGATTGAACCAAGTGAGATACGGCTTCATGCGTGCATCTCCTGCCACCTTATCCAGAAAGCCGCTACCGTTTGCAAACAGTTCCGGTAACGCAAAAGCCGTATCAGTGGAAAATTTAGTAATTAAATTACTTACCCTGCCGGACAGCTCTTTGGCAGTGCTGTCGGATTGATCTTTATACATCTGCAGTCCGGTATAGGCATCTAACTTCTCGGTCAGGCGGTTCGTATCATCATAGCTTGTATAATAGCTGATCACACTATCCACAGTGTTCAGTTTACCGCGCAGTGCAGTAAACGATTTTATTTGAGTCTCTGCCTGAGAAAATTCCGCTTCAAATGCTTTCTCATCCGGATAAACAGTACTTAAATCCCACGATATTTCCTGTGGTGTGACAGACTGTTCCAGTGTCGCGCTTGGATTCTGTGCTTGATTGGAGCCACAGGATGTCAGCGACACTACCAGCGCAAGTACCAGCGAAAATGAACACCTTCGTTTCATGAATACTTCCTCCTTTATCATCCTTTGTAATCAATTTTCTTTGTCAATATCAGGATATTAAGCCCATCGTGATATTCATATTCCACGGTATCCATGGACTTCTTCACCATGAAAATGCCCAACCCACCGATATTCCGATCCTCGGCAGAAAGAGTAGTATCTGGGTCCGGCTTCCCGGTAGGGTCATAAGGGCGACCATTATCGGCAAAGCGCAAGGTAATGCGCCCATCTTCCACGCCCACACCGACAGTAGCATCGTTCGCGCCTGAATATCGGGCGATATTGGAGAAAATCTCATCCACCGCGATGTTTATCTGGGCGATTACTTTCATGGAAATGCCCGCAGTCTCCAGCTCTTGCTCTACAAAGGCAGTAACCTGTTCCATCGACTCCAGTGAGGGAGTCAGCTTCAGTTTTTTCATGCCGGGACCGTTCTGAGGCATTAGCTCCAGACTTAGCATGGTAATGTCGTCAAATTGAGGTGCCTCTCCCACAAAGGTATCAATTTCTTCTTTCATGCAGTGTAACAGATTTTCACAGTTGACCTCCTTGTTTCGGTTCAATGCATCCAGCATCCGACCGATACCATAGAGCTCGTTATGAGCATCAGTAGCCTCAGCCACACCATCGGTGTAAAGGAACAATCGGTCACCAGGCTCCATCTGAAGTTCATATTCCTTATAGTGGGAAACTTCCATTCCTGCCAGCACGAAGCCGTGCTTGTCCTTCACCAGCTCATAGTCGCCGCCCATGCGTTTGAGCACCGGATATTCGTGTCCTGCATTGGCGCAGGTCAGTTTACCGGTGGAAATTTCCAAAATTCCCAGCCAGACCGTAACAAACATCTCCGCTTCGTTACCCACGCAGAGCTGGTTGTTGACTTTTTCCAGTACATCCCTGGGCGAAAGTCCTGTCTGGGCCACGTTCTTGATGAGAGTTTTGGCAATCACCATAAAAAGAGCCGCCGGGACGCCCTTGCCGGACACGTCGGCCATTACCACTGCCAGTCTGTCATCATCCACTAGAAAGAAATCGTAGAAATCTCCGCCCACCTCCTTGGCGGGAGTCATGGTGGCATAGATGTCCAATTCAGGCCGCTCGGGGAATGCAGGGAAGATACAAGGAAGCATACTTGCCTGAATATGCTTGGCTACGTCCAGCTCAGCTCCGATACGTTCCTTTTCAGCCGTAATAGCGGTAAGGTTTTCGATGTAGTCATTGATTTCCCTCTCCATCGTCTTGATTGCCTCAGCCAGAGACTCAATCTCATCCCCTGTGTGGATTTCGAGATGGGCAATGGCAGACGTTACATTTGCATCCCGCCTAGGCTGAATCTGATCGACAACCATAGAAGTTTCCTCTTCTCGGTCAGAAACGAAACTGCTGGTTGCATGGGAGAGCTGATTGATTGGTTTCACTACGAAACGGCTGACCAGCAAAACCATAATGAAAGCCGATGCCATCATTGCTATGCAGACCACCATAAGCACAATAATGAGAAAGTCATGCCGGTCTGCCATCACGTCATTCATAGAAATATCCACACACATGACAGCATAAGGCTTTCCCTTGCCATCCTTCAGTTGTATCATAGCGGAAGAAAGCCAGCCAAAGGCTTTTGTATTGCTGATATACACCAGCTCATCTTTATCCTCCGGCATATTCTGCACCAACACGTCGATTTCTCCGAAGCTCACATTGGGGTCGGTATCCATTACCGTGAAAGTCTCTCTTTGATCAGGCCTGAGCTGAAGAACATAAATGGATTCCACGCTGTTGGCAGCTTGCACATCACAAAGAAAATCCCTCATCCGATTATAATCCCCAACAGGCTTCCCTACGCTTATGCTGTCAGTCAAAACATCGCTATCCATTTGAATTGCCGCCGTCCGGGCGAGATCTACCGCTAACGTCTTATAGTGTTTGTCCATGGTGTTAGCATATGTGTGGTAGCTTACCGTAATAGCCGCTGCTCCCATAATAAGTGCCATCAAAGCGATGACCAGTACAGATTTTGTTCGTAGAGAGACCCATGCTTTCTTTTTCAAGGTATTCTCCTCCTCTCTATTTTAAGTAAGATCAAGCCCCTTTGTAATGTGCACAAAGCGATGGCTCAAGTTCTTGGAGTAATTCATAAGACAAAATTGTCTCTGTCGGCACAAGTATCCTGCTATCTATGTGTCCCATGCAAGAGACCTATGAGCATCGGTACCATCCAACACATCAAATACCTCCTTCAAATGCGTACGGTCAGAGTATTAAATCCCTGGTAATGACGATAGTAAAACTCTTTCGCCTTTTTCTTTACCATTAGGATGCCGATACTCTCCATTGCATACTCTTCATTCTCCGCCTCGGATATCTTCGCAGTACGCAGCGAAAAAGGATCAAATGCAGGGGCATTATCCCTGATATGAAGCTCGAATCCTCCCTCTTCCGTGGAAAAAAGAGTAATCTGGATGTACACACCTTCCCTATGATCTCCCCCCACATGTAAGAAGATAGCCTGGCATGTCTCCTCCAATGCCATATTCACCAGCATGGTTTGAGCTATACTGGCACGCTGAAGGACACAGAACTCTTCCGCCTCCTCCATGAGCGTGGAAAGCTCATCACTCCCTTCCCGGAGTAACCTCTGGTAGATGGAGGGACTGTCCAGAATACCAAAGGACAAACTTTTGAAACTATGAAAGAGTTTCCACAGCCCCATGAGGAGCAGACTCCCCCCTTCTGTAATGGGGAATACCAGCCAGAATGTATCCAAAGATCCCAAGGCGAGGGGCACGGCAATAAGAAGATAGACCGCGAAAGTACGCAGAAAGGTAAGGCGCAGGGTATCCACAGCACGTTCCACAGACTGCCAATAAGCGGCCAACATTACCGAGGCTCCGGCACCTACCGCACTCAAAGCATACCACCGCAGAGCGGCTGTCCCTGTGGTAACCAGAGCAGAAGATAAGCCAAAGACTACCGCAATCTTGGGAGCCAGCAGTACTACACCAGCCAAAAGAACCACTCCCATTCCTGCTCCCCAAGAGAAAGCAAGCTTCATAGTCTGCTTCTCAGCCGTTCGGTTGCGCTCGGCGTGAAAGGTAGCTGCCAAGGGTTGGATGGTAGCCCCCACACCATCGAACAGGCCGACAACCACATAAGAGATATTGATTACCACATTAAAGACAGCCAGTGCCCCCTCTCCATGGCGGCGGATCAGCAGGTTGTTGATCACCAGAAAGAGAAAAAACTGCCATAAGTATTGCGAGGAGGAGGAAAAACCTGTCTTGAAGCAGGGGAGTACGGTGGACGCCCGGGGCATCGCCAATCTAAAGCTCAGAATATTACTCTTGCGAAAGAAATGGGGCAGATAAATCAGAATACCTACAGCAGTGCCTAGGATGGTAGAATAGATAGCACCCCGGACCCCCATACCCAAGCCCAGCACAAGTACAAAAGAGAGCCCTACATCCAGCAGGTTAGCTACAGCCAGCCCAATACCAGCCAGCCGTTCTCCGTCATCGCAACGAACGAAATTGTAAAAGAGCAGATTAAGGAAGTAAAGAGGGGCTGAAAGAAATAGACGCAGAGAATAATCCCTTGTCATTGCGTACACCACACCCTGATTAGAGGAAGTTCCCAACAAGGTCAGAATCTGTTCCAGAAAGATTACGCCCAGTGCGCTAATGGCCATGCTGACCAGGAGTGCACAGGTCAAGAGCTGTGCGAACACATTCAATGCCTGCTTAGCCCTCCCCTCCCCTAAAAGGCGAGTAAAAGTGACCGCTCCTCCCACAGCCAGCCCCACATCCAGAATATTAAAAACCATCCAGATCGGTGCCACTAACCCAATGGCGGCCAAGGCACTCTCTCCCAGGCTAATTCCCACGCAAAGGGCATCAGCCAGATTGGCTACTGCTAAGCATAGTGAGGAAATTACCGCCGGAAAAAAGAAGCGATAAAAAATTTTTTGTGTAAAAACGGTTTCGCTCATCTTTTGGGAACTCCTTTCCAAAGAGGAATCACCCGGTCTGGCTGGGATTCCAGCTTATTGGTACGCAATCCGGGCAGGTCCAGATCCTCTTCCTGATCAATCCACTCCACCGCACTGGGAAGGCGCTGATAGAGCTCCCATTTGAGGTAGCTGTCCAGCCCAGGCAGTAAGGTTTTAGTCACATGGAGGTCAAAAACACCGGGTGCTATGACAGAGCCTATAGCTACCCCCTGAACACCTATCTTGTCTCTCAACACAATGCCCTGCAATCCCAGTTCCACCTGCTTTTGCAATGCCAGAAGGGCCACTTCCAAATCTCCTTTGGAGGCACGATGGTTCGTCCAGGTGTGCATAACCTGGACAACCTCTGATAAGAATGAGGCATCCATTGTACAGATCTGCCAGTCATGCCGATCCCTGGCACGGCGGACCTTGGTCCTAAGGTTTTTATAAGCCCTGCCGGGCATATCCAGCTGGGCGGCGCGGCAATAAACATACTCCGCATCTCCCCGAACCTCGGTAAACCGAAATTGCCCCGGCATAAATTCTTCCAGAAAATCCATGTCCTCCTTCCGGATATAATGCAGAGAGAAGTCAGGAGTATCCGCCATGATGCGTAGAAAGTCCAGCTTTTGTGCCACACTGCCGCAGGGAAACATCCATGCGTTCTCCCCCCGTACGCCCACGCGGACAAAAAAGGTATCCTTACGCAGGCAGAGGGAAAGTTCCATGGGTCTTTGCCACAAGAACAGGGAGACGAAAGCATGGGAACTAAGCTCGTGTCCCTCTTGAAGACGAATAACCTCCACCGCTTCCCGGTCCTCTAACCGGATCGCATGACAGGGGTAATCATATGTATCCATCACTCGACTGTCAGGATATCCGTAAACCCCGTTACCTCAAACACCTCAAGAATGGTCTCGTTGGCATGGCGGATTACCATTTTTCCCTGCCTATTCATTACCTTCTGGGCAGAGAGCAGCACACGCAGCCCAGCAGAGGAGATATACTCCAATCCGGCAAAATCCATAATGAGAGAAGCCACACCCAAAAGCGAAGCCTTAAGCTCTGCCTCCAGATGAGGTGCCGTAGTGGTATCCAGGCGTCCAGCCAGAGTTATCGTCAGTTCGGTTGCATTTAAAATCTTATCAATGGTCATTTTCTTTTCCTCCAAATTTAGAATGTCTTGGTTACAATCATTTCCAGTTTGCCGCTGCGGATTCCATCGTGAGAAGCCGCAGACGGCCTCTGTCTTTCGGGCTAAGTCCTTCCAGCATATCAATTTGCATCAGAGTCTCGCTTATTTTACTTTCAGTGATTCTGATTTTTTGTTACAATTCAGCCTTCAGCTAAACTGCATAGCGAGGCATTTTTGACTTCGCGGTATTGGAAGCTGAACTGTTACGATTTCCTTCATAACTTTATACTCTCTCTTTGCTTTTCTGAATGTTTGTGTTATGGCAGATTGGACATTCAGTGATTAGACGGCAGAATAAAGCTCCGCATTCACATTTAGATCCGTGATCGGGAGCATATGTTGTCTGATCAGATTCTGCCGTCATGCCACCCACCACCGCATCCAGATCATCATCGGATAGCTTGGGCGATAACCTGCCCTGCTCCCGTCTGCAAATACCATAATGCTTTTGCAGTGCTGTGTCTTCCCGGAAGTCGGCGTATTTGCAATACCAACATTCCCGTGCGCCGGCTAACGCGCTCTGCTGCCGTTCAAAGTGCGCACAGCACCCGGTAGACTTAATAATCGGCCGCCCGGCCGCTGTTACACCAATGACATCGGGGATGCCTCGTGCTGTCATCATTTCACACTCCTTTTCAGCCTTTTGCCTGTCAAAACAATATTAGGTAAAAGCCGCATTACTTGCTTTCGCAGAGTCTGTAGCCCCTGATACACCCAAACCCGGATTCGTCACAATGCCCACCTGATTTACTGCACCTCCTGCTGCCTGATCCATCTCCTCATCGGTAAGGGTGTTTTCCTGTTTCTCCAAATTCTTGTTGTCTGTCATAATCATTTTCCTCCTTTGATTTTTGTTAAAATAATGTGGTTTTGCCTACAAACTGAGAGTCATTCAGCCGTTGGCGTGCTACCAGCCCAGCAAAGCAGCCATCCTTTTGGATCAGTTCATCATAGCTGCCATCCTCAATCACTCTCCCGGCATCCAGCACAATAATCCGGTCGCACTCCTTGATAGTGGAAAGCCTGTGGGCAATAACAATACGGGTACATTTGAGATTCGCCAGGGAATCGGCCACTGTCTTTTGAGTCAGGTTATCAAGAGCGGAGGTTGCCTCATCAAACATAAGGATGCGAGGTTTGGGTGCCACTGCCCGGGCAATCATCAGCCGCTGGCGTTGTCCGCCAGAGACGCCGCCGCTGCCCTCGGAAATCATTGTATGCATCCCCATTGGCATATCCCGGATATCTTTCGCAATACCGGACAGCTCCGCAGCCTCCCACGCCTCCTCCATAGTAAGCCAGGGGGCGGAAATAGTGATGTTAGAGAAAATATCCCCGGAAAAGAGTTTGCCGTTTTGCATTACCACACCGATGCGCCTCCTCAAAGATTTTAGATCCACGGTGCTTAAATCCTTGCCGTCGTAATAAATTGCACCCTTCTGCGGCGTTTCAAATCCAAGCAGCAGCCGCATAAGGGTAGTTTTTCCGCAGCCGGTCCTGCCCACCAGAGCCACATACTGCCCGGGACGGATCTTTACGGAAAGGTTGTCCACAATCAGTGGCATGCTCTCACTGTAACGGAAGGAGACATTATTAAGTTCAATGCCTCCCAAAATACGGGTGAGTACCTTTTTGCCGGTAGATACCTCAGGCACTGTTTCCAAAATGGGCTTTACCATCTCGAACACCGGTTTAATATTAGCCGCCGACATGGCGATGCCGGACAGGGCAAGGAATGCGCCGCTGACCATGCCATAGGCCACATTGAACGCAAAGTAGCCCGCCACTGAAATCCCCGACTTCACCGCCTCATAGTAGATCACGATAGTTCCTACCAGAGAAATGCCGGTGGAAATGACCGTGTTCAGCTTGAGGAACAAAGGCGGATCGTAGGTAAGACCAGCCTTTTGCCGGTAGAGAGCCGCCCACTTGGAAAAGGCCCGCTTTTCTGCGCCGGAGAGCTTTAACTTTTGCACGCCTGTGATAAAAGAATAGATCAGGCCTGATTCCTTAGCCGACAGCTCCATCATTCGTTTAGATCGCTTCATCTGCACCATGGTGGAAATGATGGTGAACAGCATCGTCGTCAGGAGAATAATAATGGCCGGAACCATCAATGCCGGGGCATAGGCAAAAATCTGCGTGATGTAGACCAGCGAGAACACGCAAGTAAGCCCGGCAGTCAAAACGGTATTGCCCAGCATGGTGCACAAGCTGTTGATGCTCTGGGTGCGGCTGGATAATTCACCAGCACTGTATTCCTTAAAAAACTCGGCTGGAAGGGACAGTACCCGCATCATCGAAGCCGCCTGTACCGCCGTGCCGGTTTTGGTTTGAATCCGCTCTATGAGGATGTTTTTCACCGTGCCGATGAGCAGCCCTGCAATAGCAGCAGACGACAGCATCACTGTCACCGCAAGGAACAGACGCATATCTCCTCTTTTAATAACGCTTGAAAAGACAATATTATTGAGCTTTGGTCCCAGCATTCCGATAAGCGTGACTGCCAGGGTGGCAATTCCTATCATCAGGTAATCTGCCGGTGAGAGCGTCTGGGTTATATATAATAGCAGGTCGCGGATTCCCAGCTTTTTGGGCGGCAGCGGCTTATAAAAGCAAATGGCCTCCGTTTCCAAATAAGACATCGTATGACGGTTAAGCTTCACCACCCTGCCCTTTTCATAATCGAAATAAGCATAACCCAAAAGGCCATAAGGCAGCAGAGCCACTACACCGCCGTTTTTAATTGTTCCAATGAAAGCACCGACAGCGTCCTTATACCACGTGCCTTCTAAATGGACCACCCTGCGCATGATACCGGATGGGCGTAGCAGATATTCCAGCTGCTCGTTAATATCCTGCAGCTCGTCAGGCAGTTCCGTGGATTTCACACGATAAAACTTCAAAATCTCGTCCACCGCATTTTTTGTTTTCTTCCGGTCGTCCATCAGGGCACTTTTCATGCCCTTCCCCATGACTACCCCCGCCATAGAAGCAAAGGAATCCGCAAAGACATCGTCATCTGCCCGGATGCGCTGTTTTATCTGCTCGTCAAACCATCCCATTGTTCATCCTCTTTTCATTCGCTTGCCACCAGTGAGGTATATACCCCGCCTTTCGCATAAAGCTCGTCGTGAGTGCCCCGCTCCACCACTGTACCCTTTTCCATAACCACAATCTCATCACAATCCCGAATGGTTGAGAGCCGATGTGCAATGACAATACAGGTGATGCCACGGTCCTTGATGGCATTCACCACCTCGAACTCCGTCTTAGCATCCAGAGCGGAGGTAGCCTCATCCATAATGATAATCGTGGGATCCTGGGCAAGAACTCTTGCTATTTCCAGCCTCTGACGCTGCCCGCCGGATAAGTCCTTTCCGCCCTCCATCAGCCTGTAGGAATAACCGCCGTCCCGACCCATGATATCTTCGTGGAGACTGGCATCCCGGGCAGCCATGATAGTCTCAAAATCTTCAATGGAGCTATCCCACATCTTAATGTTATTACCGATGGTATCCTCAAAGAGAATTATATCCTGATCCACCACAGCCACCGAGCCGGTGAAAATACTATGGTTAATATCCTGAATACGCCTGCCGTCAAATAAGACCGCTCCGCTCCATGGCTGATACAGCCCTGAAATGAGCTTGCTAAGGGTACTCTTGCCGCAGCCGGAAGGACCCACAAATGCCACCCGGCTTCCGGGCTTTATGTGCAGATCGAAATGCTCGATCAGCGGTTCCCCCAACCGGGAGTAGCCGAAGGTTACATCCTTCATCACCACCTCACCGGAAAGCTTGCCGTATTCTTCAGCCTCGTCAAATCCAACCTCATAATTTATATCTGTGGGATACTCCATCACATCCTCGATACGCTCCATATTAGTACGCATCTCCTGAATGGCCTGTCCCGCACCTATGATGGATCCCGCCGGGCCGGTAAAGCCACCCAGAAAGCCTTGGAATGCCAGTATCATACCCACGGTGAACTGCCCCCGCATGGTTAAGTACACGCTCAGCATCAGCACGGTAGTGGAGGTAAGGGAAGCAACCAGTGCAGGCACCAGCCCCAGATAGTGGTTTACGTTTGCGAATTTCACTGTCTGGGTGTTTACCTCAGCCTGATAGCCTGCCCATTTTTCAAAAAAGCCGTTCTCTGCACCGCTGGTCTTGATAGTTTCCATCATCTCAATACCCGCCACCGTGAAACCTGCCAGCTTACCGACATCCCGCATCTGTACCCGGGTTACATTGATTCGTTTATCAGAGATAATCCGCGCCATAACGAGATTGACCAGAATCGACACAACGCCCACTGCTGTCAATAGTAGACTATAACGCAGCATAGCTATGAGATAAAATACCATCATGCCTGTCTGTAGTATCAGCGGAGCAAAGGTGGAAATCAGCGTATTGGCAATACCCTCATTAAGTGATTGCCGCATGGCGATATCCCCCGCCATACGTTGGGAAAAAAATTCCATAGGCATTCGCAGGACATGCCACAAAAACGAGGAATTAGCCACAATCGCCAGCTTGCCGTTCAGCTTCAGCGTATAGACCGCCTGTACCCATGCCACGAGCAGCGTTACGGCGGTCATCAAAGAGAGTCCCATCAGGAAGGGATAAAACCACTCTGTATTTTTCCCAGTGATCAGCCTGTCCAGAAATACCCGGGAGAAAGCGGGGTTGATGATACCGATCAGTGAGGTAATCGCTGTGGTGAGCACTACGAAGGCCACCGCAGCGCCGGTACCCACCATGCGCTTTTTGATGAAACTCCAAGTGCTTTTGGGTTTTCCGTCCGGCTCAAAGGTGTCACCCGGCTCAAAAAAAATGCACACTCCGGTAAATGACTTGTCGAACTGCTCCATAGAGACGCTGTATGCTCCCTTGGCAGGATCGTTTAAGTACGCCTTGTTTCCCCGAAAGCCGTCCAGCACTACAAAGTGATTGAAGTTCCAGTGGATAATACAGGGAAAGCGTCCCTTTGCTCTTAACTGCTCCGGCTCATAGCGATAGCCCTGGGCGCCAAGGCCATAGCTGCGTGCCGCCTTGAGCACATTGGAAGCTTTGGAGCCGTCCCGTGAAACACCGCAGTCAGCGCGCACCTGTTCCAGGGGCACCCATTTACCGTAGTAGGCCAATACCATGCACAGGCTTGCCGCACCGCACTCCAGCGTTTCCAGCTGCATCACCACCGGCACCTTTGCACATCCCTTTTCCATTGGTTTCTTGAGTTTCCTTTTATTCTTCGTCATACGCCACCTCAATTCAGCACGAAAGAAATAGGTGGGATCGCCTCAAGGATAATCTGGACCATATAGGTACCATCCGCGGCAGAAATATCTATCGTCACCGGAACCACCCAGTCGTCTATTTTCAGTCCGCTTAAATAGAGAGCATACGCATCAAAATTACCAGTAATTTTCATGGGTGCCAAAGAAACAGACACAATACTTCCCCTGCTGTCTCCCAATCGCACCTCCATGCCGGGCGTAAGGCTTTTTGCCTCTTCGGGAGTGACGTAACAAGTGGCCTTTCCATCCTTTACCACCACCAGTGCATCCTTTGCAGAGGTAAGAGTACCGAACACACCCCAGATACAAACGCCGATGAGCAGCACGATCACTGCACCCAAAATCAGCCACACGCCAGGGTGGGAAACCTTGATGTAGTCGTTGAGCTGTTCCGGGGACGACACTCGATCCAGACTAGATTTACGGAAAATAGTATTACTGCTCATATTGCTGTCTCCTTATAGACGCTTTTGGTATTCGGAACAATCACAGAAGGATTTATTTTATCCCTGGTATAACTCGCTCTGCGGACGACAGTTTTTGAATCTGGCATACCTTATAAATAGTATGCGTTACAGGTATTTTCATGGTGATTTTTCCTTTCCCGATCTATATTTAGTGTAGTAATTTATACATAATCCATCAATGGCTTTGCCATTTTCCGCAGATTTTACGACAAAATACGCGGGTTTTCTACGGAACCTTCACAATGCGCCCATTGCCATAGTTTTGCATATATAAAGATGTATTCTTTTCTTCTTTTAATCGCAGGAAACCAATATTTCTCTGTCCAATTGATTCAGATTGCCGGCGGTCAGAACGATCAACATAACCTGCACGTGGGAATTAACCGCAGTAAGCAGAAAATCTATAATCGGTTCCGCCGCCAGCACCATCACCAGGCCCTCTGCTGGAATGCCAAGCTGCAAAAAGAGAGCGGAATAGGCCATCTTCGTGCCGCCAGCCACGGGTGGAGTTGCAATAGTCAAAATTCCGGATACCAGAATGCATAGCACTAACCAAAGAGGCGTGATCGGCACTCCATATGCCCTGGCAACACACAGGGCAGATACACTATAGAAGACACAGGCGGTTGGTTTGAAAAGCGTCTGTGCCAGAGAAACACTAAAACGTGAGACCTGTCTCGCCACCCCCAAACGTTTCTCACATATTTCCAGCCGTAAAGGGAAGCTCGCTGCAGAGGAGGCGGTGCTAAGAGCCACTAAAAAGACCGGCAGAGTTTTCCGTAGCAGTGTTCCCATGGATACACGACAACGCAGACAGGCGACAGCCGTAAAGATCAGAGCCAACACCAGACACAAAGCAGCCGTAAGTATTAATATTTCAGCCGTCCCACTTAGCTTGGAAACATCCGATGAAACGACCAGACCATAGAAGGTCAGGAACACAAATAACGGAATAAGCCGGTTGATGCCGCCCATCAAAAGCGACACCATATCATCTGCCTGTCTCACTACATCTGACAAGCTCTCCACTCGCTCGCCAAGTATCAAAAGTGCAATACCAAGGCATAATCCCAATAAAATCAGTTGAATGGCATTCCCTTCCAAAAATGGCGAAACCAGATTGGTGGGTATCATTTGGAGTACCAGACTAAAAATGGCCTGAAACCCTCCGGATTCAGCACTGCCTCCACTATAAAGCGGAAACAGACATCCTACTGCAGCTATTGTCAAGGCTGCAATCACGAAGGTCAGCCCCAGAAATTGCAGTAAAAATTTCTTTCCAATACGGCCTAGTGCGGTTACGTTTCCAATGCCTAAAATACCGGTACAGATGGAAAGAAAAATCATAGGCATGGCCACGCCGGTAAGCATCCCCAGAAGAATGTTCAGCATAGGCACGGCAAGCTGTTCCGCCAAAAACTGCTGTGTTTTCTCCGGCAGTTGTGTGGTCAGGAGACCCGAACTTACTGCCAGCACTGCAGCCAAGGCGACCCACGATAGTTGATTGACCTTTTTTCCAGGCACACGGAAGTCAACTTGATTGATACCTTTGTCATATCGATACATCGGTGACAGACCTAATCCCTCCAGAATGACATTTCCGGCAGCATCCAGTTCATTCTGGGAAGAATCGGTATTGGGATTTACTCCGGGACCAGCGGCAGATAATCGAATACTCCGCTGTCCTGGCCGGACGCAATATTGAACAGTACAAACGGCCTCGTTTCCCGGCGTATTCCGCCAAAGATTTAAAATGTCCTCCGATGCCAGACGAATGCGTAAAATTTCCCGCCGTCCGGCGACACCCTCCAGCAACACACCGATATGCGTACTGGCAGCGTCAATGCCCTCATCTGTCAAGGAAAAATTTATTTTTTTTGTGTCTTGTTTTATCAATATTCCGATGTCCTTTCCCCAACCATCAGAGCGACAGTCAGTCGAAATTTTTGATGCGTATGTTCGATTTCCACATAGCCGCCCACACTCTCGGCGACTTTACGGATACCAGGCAGACCGTAGCCATGGAGCGTCCCTGGTTTGGTGGTGCGATAACCCGGATTCAAATGGCCGCCGTAGCCATTTTCCACAATCAGCAGCAATGTATTCTGCACCGTGCATCCTTCAACCTTTAACTGCCGCAGCTCCCCTTCTGGTGCCTCCAAAGCAGCTTCATAGGCATTTTGCAGAGCATTTCCCAGAATGAGTCCCAACCCTGTTTTGTCGGTTAACGCATCCTCATCGTACCTGATATCAGAGATAAGAGTAATCCCACTTCCTCGGCACAATTGTGCATATTTTCTGAGAAAGCTCTTGGTAAGCCGGTTTTTGCCGTCCAGTGGTGTCTGTGGTAGTTCACCGGAAAGTTCTTTTATGTAAGCCTTTGCGCTGTCCAGATCGTTTTCCTCCAAAAGTGCGGAGAGGACGGCTAGATGGTGCTTTAAATCATGACGCATTTTTCGGATTTGTTCTATGCTGTCCAAATCTGCCCGATATTCCTGTTCCACCAGCTCGATTTGTGCCTTCACACTATCTATGGAGAGGCGCAGCAGCTCTGTGTAGAGCTCCGGTTCCAATCCTTCTGTCCGCTTTCCAAAACAGGCGGCACACCTTCCCTTCAAGGGTTGGATAGCTTTTAATATCTTTGCAATCATAACTGTCCCCCTACTCCTGCCACAGATTTCAGGTAATCATAATACCGCCTCCGAAGTTCGGGGAAATTTCGCTTACGGATTAGTACAGTCCGGTCAAGGATAGTAAGAAAAGTTTCATTCTCTATGCCACGGACATGATGTAGATTGACAAGATAGCTCTGGTGGCAGCGCAGAAAAGAAGCTCCCTTCAGACACAGCTCCACCGTGTCCAGTTTCTCCCTCACCCGGGCATTTGTTCCATCCCGAAAGTAGAGGGTAATATTTTTAAGGTCGCTCTCAACAAATACGATGTCCTCCTGCACAAAGAGCCGCCCTGCTAAAAAAATACTGCGGGGCCGATAAATTTGAAGAAAGCGCTCCATCAAAGGCTTTAGCTTGTCTTGCAGACCCGGCTTAAGCAGATAAGAAAACGCCTCCACCTCATAGCTTTGCACTGCGAAGTCCGGTGAGGAGGTGAGAAAGACAATAGGTACCGTAATACCTTGGCTTCGTAAAGCCTTGGCTACATCAAATCCATTGGAGTGCTTCATGTAAATGTCGAGAAAAAACAGTTCTATTTCGGAGAGAATTTCCGGTTTCATGGCAAGCAAAGCTTTACCATCCTCTGTTGAGACGATCTCCGCACTTTGACCGTTTTCGATGGCCCATGCCCGCAGCGCCCGTCGCAGTGAATTCCTATCATTGGCACTGTCGTCGCAGATGACAATGTGCATCAGCAACTCCTCCTTCCATTTGAAATGAATGCTTATCTTTTCAATTTGTAAAGCAACAAGCCTCGATAATATCTTGCAAAATTCCACTCTGAGATTACCATGAAAAAACAAAAAATGAGCCTTTATACTTAAAAGACTCATTTTTACACTTAAAAAACTGATATTCACTTAAATTGACTCTTGACAAATAGCATTTATCTTGTTCTCAAACCAGGAGTATCAAAATATCAATACAGCAGTCCCCGAATTTAGTGGCGGTTTTAACCCAAGCTCTGAAACAAAACGCTATTAGCAGACAATTCGATGCTAATATGCAATTAGCAAACTCTTAGCAAGTGGCTAAAATACATAAAAATAAGTACGAATCCCTGTTAGCAAGATTTTTTGTTAAAACAGATGTTCTTACATCGCTGGATTTTTAAGGACAAAAAAAGAGAAGTATTGAAAAACTCATTGCTTTCAATACTTCCCAGCGTTCCCGAGACGATTTGAACGTCCGACCCCTCGCTTAGGAGGCGAGTGCTCTATCCCCTGAGCTACGAGAACATTTTATTGAAAAGGGACTGTTACCGAATTATTCTACCACAAGAATCCAACTCTGGCAACCTTCCCTTTTCTAAATTTTTCTCTTCACTTATTATTCAGGAAAATTAATAAATCCCTGCATCCATATATTTCCTTTGAATCTTCTTCCTACCTGGGGTTCACCGTAAAGATCCTCGGTATTGATGCAGATGTCGAACTGCAAATCGTTACAGCTCACGGTCATCTGGTGGATCTCCTCCTCGGTCATCTTATTGGTCACCTTATGACATTCTATAATCTCTCCCAAAATCGAATACTGATCACATTCCACACCGTAAGGCATAAAATAAGTATCTACGAGACTGAATACATCCTCTTTCTGAATTCTCTTGGAAATGGTAGTGTAGGTATCCATATCCTCTAATGTTAGGCTTTCAATAGCGTCCTCATCTCCCTTTCTTGCAGCAGCAATCAAAGAATTACGGTTATTGGACGCCTTTTGAATAATTTTCTTATCTTTTTCGTTTTTTATAATCGGCATCATAACTTTTCCTTGAAGGGAAAGGCCCGACAGCGTAAGTGTCGTTCCCCTTATCGGAAGGCTGTTATTATTTTGTGCCTTCACGTATGGGATCATATTCTGCAAATAGAAAATAAGCGAAACCCCGATTTTAATATCGTCACATACCCCTGCATAGGATTCCGTACCGGCATGACGTTCCACGGATACATCTTCCTCTGAGGTAATGCCGGTTCCTCTCAAATACGGATAATAATAATCATATGAGTATCTCTCTTCCCTATCGAATTCACCGCAGACTGCGATTCCCATATTTTCAGCAAAATCTTTGCGGAATTCTGCTATGATCGTATCTTCACCATTCGATGTATAAGCACGCTCATTCGTATTTACAATAATATCGGTTAAAAGATTTTGCAGCTCTTTTCTATCCTTCAATTTACTAAAACCGATTGCCCTTAAATATTTATGCAAAGATTTCACCTCTTTTCAAAACTATAAATTGCATTGGGGCAAGGACATAAAAATTATTTTTGTACATTATTTAATTACTTTCTTACCGCCCATATAAGGCTGCAGCACTTCAGGAATTCTTATGGAACCGTCCGCCTGGAGATTGTTCTCCAGAAATGCGATCAGCATTCTCGGCGGAGCGACTACCGTATTATTTAATGTATGCGCGAAGTACTTTCCATTTTCTCCGTTTACACGAATTTTTAATCTTCTTGCTTGTGCATCTCCTAAATTGGAGCAGCTTCCTACTTCAAAATATTTCTCCTGCCTCGGAGACCATGCTTCCACATCGTAAGACTTTACCTTAAGGTCTGCCAGATCGCCGGAGCAGCATTCGATCGTTCTTACCGGAATATCCATAGAGCGAAATAAATCTACCGTATTCTTCCATAATTTCTCAAACCACATGGGGGATTCTTCTGGCTTGCATACTACCACCATTTCCTGTTTCTCAAACTGATGGATTCTGTATACACCGCGTTCCTCCAACCCATGAGCACCTTTTTCCTTTCTAAAACAAGGAGAGTAGCTGGTGAGTGTCTTAGGAAGTTCTTCCTCGGGAACGATAGTATCAATAAATTTACCTATCATAGAATGCTCGGAAGTTCCGATCAAATAAAGATCCTCACCTTCAATCTTGTACATCATCGCTTCCATTTCAGCAAAGCTCATAACTCCTGTCACTACGTTGCTCCGAATCATAAAAGGAGGAATGCAGTAAGTAAATCCTCTGTCAATCATAAAATCTCTCGCATAAGAGATAACTGCAGAATGCAGCCTTGCAATATCGCCCATCAAATAATAGAAACCATTTCCGGCAACTTTTCTGGCGCTGTCCAAGTCGATACCATTCAAGTTCTCCATGATTTCCGTATGATAAGGGATTTCAAAATCGGGAATTACAGGTTCTCCGTATTTTTCGATTTCTACATTTTCCGAGTCATCCTTGCCGATAGGTACGCTGGAGTCTATGATATTAGGGATTGTCATCATTATTTTCGTTATCTTTTCTTCCAGTCCCTTTTCAATTTCTTCAAGCTCTGCAAGACGCTTCGCGCCGGCAGCAACCTCCGATTTCTTTTCTTCCGCTTCTTCCTTTTTTCCCTGGGACATCAGTGCTCCGATTTCTTTAGAAATCTTATTGCGGTTTGCCCTTAAGTCATCCGCCTCCTGCTGTGTCTTTCTGCTCTCCAAATCCAGCGAGATTACTTCATCCACCAGAGCAATTTTATTATCCTGAAACTTCTTTTTAATATTTTCTTTTACTTCTTCCGGGTTCTCTCTCAAGAATTTAATGTCAATCATTGCCTTACTCCTCTTTTCTATTTAATATTTTCCATTACTCTCTCAATATATATATTATCAAATACCGATAAATCTTTAACTATATCTTGCAAGACTGTTTCACCCTTGTTATCGTATATTATCTTGATAAACGGCTTGTCAGGCAAATTCTTATTCTGCCTCAGAACAATACCTATTTCCCCTTCGTTGGTGAGAACATAGGAACCTGCCGGATAGACCGCAGTAAATTCCAGAAATATATCTATAATTTTACCATCATACATAATATCTTTGTTTTTTCTTAGATGATCGATGGCCTCGTGGACCTTTATCCTCTCGCAGCCGATACCGCATATCATTTCATCAAAAGCATCGCAAACATTAACTATTCTCGCTTCCACCGGAATATCGGTAGCTTTCAGCGGATAGCCGGAGCCATCCAATCTCTCATGATGATACAAGATAATATTCTTGCCCAACTCGGAAATCCATGGCTCGTTCTTCAAAGCGGAATATGCGTATACGGGATGTTTTTTATATTCTGACAACTCAAGATCAGACAGCTGATCAAGTTTTTTATTCATATAGTTGATTGTTAAATATCTCAGGCCCAAATCATGCAGCAAACATGCTACACCTATATCGTGTATTTTCTCCTGAGGAATTTTCATTTTTAAAGAGGTCAATATTGCTAAAGAACAAATAGTAATTGAATGTTCGTAAATATCGGCAATTCTTTCCTTAATATCATATATCTTTTCAATTACCTCTTCTTCTTCCAAAAGGTTTTTGATAATATTATCTGCCGTTTTACTCAATTCTACTAATTCCTTACTATGAGTATAAGTATGTTTTTCGATAACTGTTCTAACTTTTTCTTTAAAGCTATTTTCTATTTCATCTTTTAACAATACTACTTCTTCCGTATTGATTTCTTCTCTTATGTATACTTCTCTAATTCCCAGCTCACTTAATTTCTCAATATATTCTTTCCGTAAAATTGTCCCTTCCGCTAACAATACTTGATAGTCCAGCGTTATAATTGGTCTGGATAAAACTTCTCCACCGGACAAATTACCGATATCACATACCTTCATCAATATTACTCCTCTTCTATACTAGCCCTCTATATCCATCGCTATATCGAGCGCTTGTTTTTCTTCCTCCCCCAATAAGATTGCACACTGCCCATTTTTTATTTCTTTCGTGTAAGAATAGCAACCCTCTGTGCTATGAACGGAATTTAATACAAAGCCATTATTGTTTTCATCGAGCAAAGCCAAACTAAAACTGAGTTGGCCTCCCATTTGCTTGAATGCATCGTATTTTACTACTCCTATTTTTTGGAAGGTAGATTCCAGTTTCTTATATAAATCTCTTATATCCCTTTTATTTTTTTCAGCCGCTGCTTTTACAAACTTATTATCTTCATATAATCCGATAATGTCCTTCTCTAAATTTTTTGCGTCCTTACCCTGCATAAACTTAGAATACTTTTTCTTCAGTTTTGACGTGCTGACCATTTGGATAATGACTAGCACTGCTAGTATAATGATAAGGATTACCATCCCTATCATTAAGTAACCAATATCCAGGTTGCCCAATCCAATATAACTCAATATTTCACTATTCACAATTTGTATTTCCTCCATTCGTATTTTGCCAAAGGTATCAATTCAGTTTATCATTATTTAATGTGTTAGTTTATCTGTAATTTTTTCCAAATCGTCATGATTATAGAATTCGATTTCTATTTTTCCGGTACCTTCGCCTTTGGAGGATATGCATACTTTCGTACTAAGCGCTTGCTTTAACTTTTCTTCTAAATCCTGATAAATCACTTCCAGATTTTTGTCAGTCAATACAACCTTTTTCGGCTTGATTGGCTTATTTAAATCCTTTATCATCTTCTCCACGTCGCGTACACTCAGCTTCTCATCAAAAATTTTTTGAGCCAAAGTATACTGCTGCTCTTCATCCTCTATCGGAATAAGTGCCCTTGCATGTCCAGTGGAAATCATGTCGTTGATAATCATTTGCTGTACTTCATCGCAGAGCTTCAATAAACGCATGGAGTTTGTTACAGCGGTTCTACTCTTAGATACTCTTTCTGCCACCTCATCCTGCTTTAAACTAAACTCGTTCAACAATCTCTTATAAGCCAAAGCTTCTTCAATAGGATTTAGATCCTCTCTTTGAATATTTTCAATTAAAGAAATTTCAACTATTTCCTGCTCGGTCAGATTTCTTATGATAACCGGCACTTCCTTCAATCCGGCCATCTTCGCAGCACGCCATCTTCTCTCACCTGCTATTATTTCATAATAAGTCTTCCTGTCCTGAACAAGAATAGGCTGGAGCAAACCAAACTGTTTAATGGATTCCGCTAATTCCAATAATGCATCCTCATCGAAGTTCTTTCTCGGCTGCTCTCTATTCGGTTCAACCTTAGTAATTTTCACTAATGTTTCCGAACTGTTTTCATTCGATCCATTTTCATTCTTGGATACCTCTTTTTTTTGTGAGGCATTACTTGCCTTGGTATCCACTCCGCTCGGTATTAAAGCATCAAGTCCCTTACCCAATCCTCTCGCCGCCATAATTTATACACCCTTTCTATTAATAACTTCATCCGCAAGTAACAAATAAGCCTCGGCGCCTGCCGATTTTGCATCATACATATTTATTGGCATCCCATAGCTGGGGGCCTCCGCCAAACGAATATTTCTTGGAATGACAGTCTTATATATATTTTGATTCAAATGGCTCTTAACATTTTCCACTACCTGCATGGATAAATTTGTTCTGGAATCATACATTGTAAAGACAACTCCCTCTATATCCAAATCTGGATTCAATCTCTCCTTTACCAAATTCACCGTATGTATCAACTGGCTCAATCCTTCCAGTGCATAATATTCACACTGAATAGGAACCAACACCGAATCAGCGGTCGTCATCGCATTGATCGTTAGCATATTGAGAGAAGGGGGGCAATCGATAATAATATAATCGTACTGATCCTTAATCCAATCCACTTCACTTCTTAGGATAATTTCTTTTTTATCCACTCCTATTAATTCAATTTCCGTCGCCGCAAGATTCACATTGGAAGGAATAATAGATACGCCCGGAACAATATTTTTTATAATGCATTCTTGGATAGAACATTCTCCCAGTATCAATTCATAAACCGTATTGTCCAGTTCATTTTTATTAATGCCGAATCCACTAGTTGTATTTCCCTGAGGGTCCGTATCTATGACTAATACTTTTTTTCCTTTCTCTGCAAGTGAAGCAGATAAGTTAATTGATGTCGTCGTCTTACCAACTCCACCTTTTTGATTTGCAATTGCAATCGTTCTTCCCATTTTTTATACTCGCCTTTCGTCTTTTCAAACGATTTTCTAATTATATTATTTTATCGTCTTGTTCGATTATATCATTAATTATATGTAGAATCTACATAATTTTAAGTTAATCTTATGTTTCACACTATTTAAAATGTTTCACGGACAGGTTTTACAACATCTAGGGCTTCGATGTTTCACGTGAAACATTATGTAGTGGAATAATTAAAAAAGAGCACTATATGTTTCACGTGAAACATTAAATACTCTTCTTTTTCCAGTATTTAAAACCTAATAAAGCTGTATCAAGTTATTTTTAATTGCAAAAACAGCAGCCTGAGTTCTGTCGTTAACCTCTATCTTCTTAAAAATATTAGATATATGATTCTTAACAGTTCTCTCACTAATATCTAAGCTGTTCGCTATTTCCTTATTAAACATACCATTCGACACCTGAATCAAAACTTCTAATTCTCTTCTGGTCAGGGATTCTATTTTCTCTTTATCCACATCTCTATTGACTAATCGTGAATTCAATGCTGGAATCAAACTAGGCTGTATATAATTTTCACCCTGTATAATATAATTAATAGCTCGTTTTAATTCCGCTGATTCAGTATCCTTTAATATATATCCGTCAGCTCCAATGTCTATCGCCTTCAACAAATATTCAACTTCATTATGTACCGTAAGCATTAGAATCTTTACAGGCATACTCTTCTTCTTAATTTCGGTCAATACTTCAATACCATTTTTGTTAGGCATATTTATATCCAATAAAATAATATCAGGAATTATATGCTTCAAATTGTCCAAACACTCAATTCCATCCGATGCCTCAGAAACTACCTCAATACTTCCATCAAACTCCAAAAGATTCTTTATTCCCTCCCTCATCAAAATATGGTCGTCTACCAACATTACTTTAATTGACATCTTATTAATATTACTCCTTTCAATTCAGGATTACTCTTTCAACTATAAAATACTAAATCCCAAAATTTCATATATAATAATGTATAATCCCGCAATAATGTCACTCCACAAAAAACCATAAGTTTTATACAAAATTTTTATAATAATATTTACAAATAACTTACATTATAATCTATAACTTTGAAGGAGATTTTCTTTAGTAATTTCATTCCAATTCCTTTAAAAAACTAAATACTTATGCCGGAATCAAAACTAAAGCTACCAAAGAAAGTCTCGCACAATCTCACGCTCCAAAAATGAATCATACATAAAATACTCTCACAGTTCCAACAATGGAATAAATATATGTATAGCAGTTCCAACACCCGGCTTAGAATCAATATCTATACTCCCTGATAAGAGCTCTACTCTTTCTCTCAAAATATATAACCCAAAATGTCTTTCCTCTGGAGAGAGAACTTCATTGCAATCGAAGCTCTGTCCATTATCCTTAACTTCAATCGAGCATCCTCCCTTTTCATTTTTTAAAGTAAAAATGACCTTGTCGCCTTCTGAATGCTTTAAAGCATTATTTACACATTCTTCAACAATTCTATATATCGTCATCAGCACCAAGGAATTACCACACTCGATTTCGTCCACTTCAAATTTAATATCATAATTTGAAGACTCTCTGAATTTATAAATCAGTTTTTCAAATGCATTATTTAATCCCAAATCATCAAAAATCATAGGTCTTAAATCAAAAATCGTATTCCGTATATCTTGAATAACAGATTTAAGACTCTTATTTACAGAAGCCAGTTCAAGCTTAGCTTTTATAATATCCTGTTCCATATACATGGACGTCAGTTCTATCTTATGTACTAATAAAGCGAGATTCTGGAGAGAAGTATCATGCAAATCCCGTGCTATACGCTGACGTTCTTTTTCCTGAATATCCAGAATTTGACGCTGCTCACCAATATTTTTCTGATTGCATATGACACGCTTGTATAAATCAACACTTGATTTATCTCGCTCAGAAATAGAGCTTTTATTCAAAAGGCTTAATTCATTACCCAAAACTTTTATTCTATCATTTAATATATTAATTTTCTTATAATAATATTGATTATCATTCTCAATATTATTCTTTTCATCTCTCCAATAGCCTGCATCATTCTCATGCAAATAATTGTCAATCTGTGCAATTCGGTTTTTATTGTTCTCTAGCATATCCTGTAATTCCTGTTGTTCTTTAAAAAAACCGTTATACATTTCTTTTAAATATACATATAATTCATCCAGCATCCAGAGTCCCCATACAATACCAAAAATTTATTAAGTTATATTATATCACATTTTTATCATATTTTGTAAAATGATTGCTTCAAAAAATTACTATTGATATAATATAATAAAATAAATGCTATGAAAAGACATTTTAACAATTTTATTTGTAATCACTTTATAAATATAATACAATGAAGTAGTAAATCAAAAAATCAGACTATGGGAGGACATGGTTAATTATATGAAACAGAAATTAAAACAACTCATGATTTTGTCAGGACTTAGTACCATTGCAATTCATATCATAAACAGAGTTTACTATTCCATATACACCGCCAGGAATCACCTTCGTTATCCGAAAAATAACTATTATGAATGGAGATTTGGTAAGATACGTTATACTAAAAAGGGAGAAGGAACCCCTTTACTGCTCATTCACGACCTAAGGGTAGGAAGCTCTATTTATGAATTCAACAAGATTACGGACATACTGGCAACAAATCACGAAGTATATTCCATTGATTTATTAGGCTATGGGCTATCGGATAAACCGAATATGACCTACACTAATTACCTATATGTGCAGCTTATTATAGATTTTGTTAAAAACATTATAGGTAAAAAAACAGACATAATAGCTACAGGAGATTCAGCTCCTATCACAATAATGGCTTGCCACAATGATCCGGAAGTAATCGACAAAATGATTTTCATCAATCCACAGAACCTGTATGAATCTAACCAGATTCCATCCAAACAAACAAGAGCTTTTAAATTATTGCTGGATGTACCCGTTATCGGAACTTTTGTATATAACTTTCTTACAAATAGGTCATCTATCGAAAAGTCTTTCAGGGAAGAATATTTTTACAGCACATTAAATATAGAAGAAAAAGATATTTCTGCCTATCTGGAAGCAGCTCATCTTCCCGACCACACCTCGAAATATGCTTTTTCCAGCTATATGGGAAAATATATTAATACTAATATTATCCATGCCCTGAAGGAAGTCAACAACAGTATATATCTCATTGGCGGGAACGCAAAGGAAAACATCCATACATCCTTAGAAAATTATATTTATTATAACAGCGCGATTGAAGCTTCCTATATTCCCTATACCAAGCACCTTCCTCACTTGGAAGCGCCTGAAAAAACTTATGGATACATTGATGTATTTCTGACTCCCCAATAGAACAAAAGTGTGCTTTACACACTCTCGCGGCCAAGTACTTCAACAGCACAGCTTTTGTTCCGCGCGCGCAGCTGCGCATCTATCTTTCTATAATAGGGGCACTTTCCTATTATAGAACAAAAGTGCACTCCATTCACTCTCGTGAGCAAATACTTTGGCAGCACAGCTTTTGTTCTGCGCACGTAGCTGCACATCTATCTTTCTTTAATAGGACCACTTTTCTATTAAAAAACAAATCCAAATGAAACCTTTCACATTTAAAATATGGCTTCATTTGGATTTCTTTATATATTATGTTAAAACTACTTCTTATTTTATAGGCTCTTTGGCCGGAAGTCCCGCCTTTCTGGGAAACTTCGCCGGTGTACTTTTTACTTTCTTTATAATAAGAAGATTTCTACTAATATCTGAATCAGGCAGTTTAAAACAAACCTGACCCTCCACCTTTCCGCCAAGTATCGTTACTGCCTTCCCGGCCTCTTTTAATTCATCTGTCAATTTTTCTGATTTATAAGAAATAAATAATCCATCTTTTTTCACAAAAGGAAGACATAGCTCGGAAAGAGTAGAAAGGTTGGCAACTGCTCTTGATACACATAAATCATATTTTTCCCTGAGCATCTTATCCTCATTCAGTTTATCCGGCTTAGCATAATCCTCAGCACGCCCATGAAGAGTATGAATACCTGAAAGTCCTAGTTTACCTATTACCTCATCTAAAAATTTAACCCGTTTCTGGAGAGAATCTAACAAAGTAACCTTAATATCAGGAAAAGCAATCTTTAAAGGAATACCGGGAAAACCTGCACCCGTTCCGATGTCTATCACTTTACATTGCGAATCATTCAAAGAAAAATCTGATTTGCTATCGAAACTTTTATTCATATAGTCAAAAGCCTTAACAATAGAAAGACTATCGATGAAATGCTTTTTCATAACCTCATCGAAATCCGTAATCGCTGTTAAATTCATAAAAGAATTCCACTCGACTAAAAGCTCATAATACTGCACGAACTGAGATTTCTGCAAGTCACTCAAATGAATTCCAAATTCCTTCAAATCATTTTCAAACATATTAAACCTTTCCTTTTTTAAACTTAATTACTATTCACCAGAGGGTTCCGGAACAACAATTAATGTACAAAAATACTGTATGACAGAATTTCACTCCTGCAAAGCCACACTATCAAATCACTTATTATTTTTACTGAACTGTTCCAAATAAACAAGCAGAACAGAAATATCCGCAGGAGAAACCCCGGAAATTCTGGAAGCCTGGCCTACCGATACCGGCTTATAAGAAATCAACTTCTGACGCGCCTCCAAACGAAGACTTTTTATATCATTATAATCCAGATCGGAAGGAATCTTCTTCTTTTCCATCTTCTTAAACTGCTCCACCTGCCTCATCTGGCGGGAAATATAACCCTCATATTTAATCTCTATTTCCACCTGTTCAATAACATCCGCGGGCAAAGGCTGTCTGTTTACATCGATTTCAGATAAAATCTCATAAGAAAGCTCCGGCCTGCAAATTAACTCCGATAAATTCGTTCCGGTTTTTAAAATAGAGCTTCCTTTTAAAGATAAAAACTCCTGAATATTTTTCGAGGCTCCGATAGATGTATTCTTAAGGCGATAAACCTCTTTATCTATCAATTCCCTTTTATCGAGGACAGATTTATAAACTTCCTCAGAAACAAGTCCTGCCTTATATCCCTTCTCCCGAAGGCGCAAATCCGCGTTATCCTGACGCAGGATCAACCTATACTCAGCCCTCGAAGTCATCATCCGGTAAGGCTCAAAGCTTTCCTTGGTTACTAAATCATCAATCAATACACCTATATAAGCTTCTGAACGGTCTATCACAAGCTGTTCTTTATTCTGAATGGAAAGGGCAGCGTTAATTCCGGCAACCAATCCCTGAGCTGCTGCCTCTTCATATCCACTGCTTCCATTAAATTGTCCGGCACTGAAAAGCCCTTTTATATTTTTGAATTCCAAAGTAGGAAATAACTGTCTCGGATTAATACAATCATATTCTATTGCATAAGCATTTCTTACTATCTTACAATTTTCCATTCCCGGAACTGTACGATACATGGCAAGCTGTACATCCTCCGGGAGAGAAGAGGACATTCCTGCCACATACATCTCATTGGTATGAAGACCTTCCGGCTCAATAAATACCTGGTGTCTTTCCTTATCTGCGAACTTTACCACCTTATCTTCAATAGAGGGACAATACCTCGGTCCCGTGCCTTCTATAATTCCAGCATAAATAGGAGAACGATCCAGATTCCCGCGTATAATTTCATGGGTGTTCTCATTCGTATAAGTCAGCCAACAGGAAACCTGGTCTATCTGTACATCCTCGGGATCAGTGGAAAAAGAAAAAGGAACCACTCTTTCATCTCCAAACTGCTCCTCCATTTTTGAAAAATCCAAACTTCTTTTATCCATTCTGGCAGGAGTTCCCGTCTTAAACCTCCTCATTTCTATTCCAAGCTTTCTCATGGAATCCGTCAAATGATTCGCTGCCTGCAGCCCATTAGGTCCCGTATAAGTAATACTTTCCCCGCAAAGGCACCTGGCCTTCAAATAAGTGCCGGTACAAAGAATTACTGCCTTACATTCATAAACCGTACCGGTAAAGGTTTTTACGCCAACAATATGATTATCCTCTGTAAGCAGCTCACATATCTCCGCCTGCTTAATCGTAAGATAATCCTGATTTTCCAAAACCTTTCTCATAAATCTGGAATACTCTGCCTTATCTGCCTGGGCTCTAAGAGAATGAACTGCCGGACCTTTGGAGACGTTGAGCATTTTAGACTGAATAAAAGTCTTATCTATATTTTTTCCCATTTCTCCGCCGAGAGCATCTATTTCCCTTACCAGATGTCCCTTGGAGGAACCTCCTATATTAGGATTGCACGGCATAAGTGCGATACTGTCCACACTGACAGTAAAAATAACAGTATTAAGTCCAAGCCTCGCGCAAGCCAAAGCAGCTTCACATCCGGCATGTCCGGCTCCGACTACACAAACATCCACTTCTTCTTTTATATTAGTTCCAAACATTTTATTTCCTTCTTTCGTTATTCCCGTAAAGACAATGAACCAAAATCAAATACACATAAACCTGGCACTATCCACAAAATCATTTTCCCATACAAAACTTTGAAAAAATCTCATTTACCAAATCTTCCCCAACTTCTTCTCCTATTATAGTACCTAAAGAAGAATAAGCACTCATCAAATCAATGGAATAAAAATCCTCAGGCATATTGTTCTCTAAACTGCACCTTACCTGAAGCATACTTTCATAAGCATTCATAATTGCTTCCTTATGCCTCATATTCGTAATAAATACTTCATCGTTAAAAGATATTTCCCCTTGAAAAAACATATCCTTAATAGCCTGCTCCAATAAATCGATTCCTACATTTTCCTTCGTGGAAGTCTTAATAATCCGGATATGAGAGACATCCATAGCATTCATTTCTGCAGATAAAGTACTTTCTGTGACCAATTCATCTAAATCCGTTTTATTCAAAAGAACTATCACTTTTTTACCGGAAATCATACGAATGATATCATAATCACTCTCATCCAAAGGCAGAGAAACATCCACTACAAAAATGATCAAATCTGCTAAAGAAGCATATTTTCTCGCCCTTTCCACACCAATTTTTTCTACCACATCCTCAGTATACCGAATACCCGCAGTATCTATAATATTCAGACTAATACCATGAAGCCTTATGGATTCCTCTAAAACATCTCTCGTAGTCCCCGCAATATCAGTAACAATTGCCTTTTCCTCACCGACCAGAAGATTCAAAAGAGAAGACTTACCTGCATTAGGCTTTCCTACAATTACTGTACTGATTCCTTCCTTAAGCATCTTGCCGTTATCAGAAGAATCAAGCAGCTTTTTTAATCTTGAAATAATATTCTCCGTCTTTCCAGAAAGCTTTTCTCCATAACCCTCCAGACTAATATGCTCCGGGTCATCCAGCGCAGATTCTATAAAAGCAATTTCATAAATAAGCTCCTGCCGAAGCTTTTGAATTATTTCAGATACCGAACCCTTTAACTGACGCACAGAACTTGCTAAAGCGAATTGATTCTTCGAATGAATAATGTCAATAACCGCTTCTGCTTTGGACAAATCTATCCTTCCATTTAAAAAAGCTCTCTTTGTAAATTCCCCCGGCTCTGCAATCCTGGCCCCATTCTTAACTATCAGCTCCAAGATACGATTCATCATAAGAACACCGCCATGACAATTAATCTCAACCGTATCTTCCGTCGTATAGCTGCCAGGAGACTTCATAACACTGACCATGACCTCATCTACAACATTAGTTTCGTTAAGACCAACTTCATCCACAATATTTTTCTCTTCACCAAAGTTATCCACAATATATCCATAATTTATAGTATGAGAAGTGACTTCACGAAGAATTCTTCTTCCTGATCTCGTTCGAAACATTCTATCTGCAATTTGAATTGCTTCTTCACCGCTGATTCTGATAATCCCAATTCCAGAATCCGCTATCGCAGTGGCAATGGCCGCAATAGTATCTGTCTTCATAATAAACCTCTTATTTTACATATATAACTATAATAACTCAATATTTCTGCAGCAGAGTTTTTGTTCGTTACTGTTCACTCCGTTCTCAGTAACTTTTGTTCCGCTCGCGTAGCTGCGCATCTATTTTTCTTTAATAGGAGCATTTTCCTATTAAAGGAACAAAACCCTTGAATCTACATGGATTCAAGGGTTTATTATATCATACATCTTTATTTTTTTAAAGTAACAACTACGCGGCGGAAAGGTTCTTCACCTTCACTATGAGTAGTCACGTATTTATCTCCCTGCAATGCAGAATGTATAATTCTTCTTTCATAAGGATTCATAGGTTCGAGTGACAGAGAACGCTTCGTTCTCTTAACTTTATAAGCCATATTTTTCGCAAGATTTTCAAGGGTATCTTTTCTTCTCTGCCTGTAATTCTCAGTATCTACCTTTACGCGAATATAATTTTCAGCGTCCTTATTAACTACCAAAGATACAAGATATTGAAGAGAATCGAGAGTCTGACCTCTCTTTCCGATAAGAACTCCCATTTCATCACCACTTAAATCGATATCCAGCGAGCTGTCAGCTTCATCGTATTTCGTATTGACTACCACAGTGAGGTTCATCGCTTCAAAAACATCCGCAAGAAAAAGCTTCGCCTTATCATCGATAGAGGATTTCACTCTAGCCTTAATAACTGCAGGCTTCGAGCCAATCCCGAGAAATCCGGAGGAACCTTCTTCCATAACTTCATAATCCAATTTATCGCTCGTAACAATAAGTTTTCTACAAGCTTCCGTAATCGCATCATTTACAGTTTTTGCTGAAATCTCAATAAATTCCATGACCATACCCTCCTACTTATTATTCTTTTCATTATATTGTTTTACCATATTAGCCTTGGAAGCAATACTGCCAGGCTTTGCACTCTTGCTATAATACTCTGTCGATTTCTTTACTGCTTCATCTTTTTCCTGCTGCGTCATTGAGGAAATCTCAGAAGCCTTCTGCTCTGCCTGCTTAGCCGCCACATTTTTCGTATTCATGTTAGCATAATCATTAATTGTCTTTAAATTAATACCCTTTGACTTCTCCAGTTTCTTATTTCTCTTCTCTACATTCTTTTTAATAAGTTCGTCCAGATCCATCTTGTCGATGTGCTTATTAATCACTATCTGCTGAACACTTCGCACTACCGAACCGGCAATCCAGTAAAGGCCCATACCTGCGGGAAGAGTATAACAGAAAAATGCTGACATAATAGGCATCATCGTATTCATTGTCTTCATGGAAGAAGCCATCGGATTATCCTTATTATTGCTTGTATCCGGCTGAGGCATCAGCTTCGTATTAATCCACTGGGTAACTGCCGACAATACAGGAACTGCAAGCGCTGCTACTATCATAAGATAAGTTCCGCTGGCAATTGCTTCCTTCATAATAAAAGAAGGAGAATTTCCTATATTCAAACCGAGAAAGTTATTATATTTATCCAGAGTATGAAGAGTATTGGTCACATCCTCAGATAAATTAGGAAACTTATCCGAAATAGAAAGCCATTCCGAGGTAGAAGCCTTGTTCAGCACATCGATAAAAGTATTCTGCACATAGTCCACAGTACCGCCGGTAAAAGCATCTGACTCAAACTGCTTATTATACATATTGGATTCTTTAAAAGCTCTTATGAACTCTGTACTCCCCGGGGAAGCAATCAACTTGTCCACCAAGGGGAAAAATGCTTCCTTAATCTTACCTACATAAGCAGGCATAGAATAAATTACACGATAGAGTGCAAACAATATAGGCATCTGAATGATGAGCTGAAGACAGCTTCCTGTAGGAGAAACGCCATATTTCGCATACACAGCCTGCGTCTCCTCGTTCATTTTCATAGCATTTTCATTGTCTTTCTTATTCTTGTACTTCGCCTGAATCTCCTGAAGTTCAGGATTCATCTTAGCCGAAAGCTTAGAAAACTTCTGCTGCTTAATAGTGAGGGGCATCATTATAAGATAAATAACAATAGTAAATAAAATAATAGCCAAACCAATATTGGGAATACCTATTTTATCCAAACAGAAGAAAATTCCTTCCATTATATATCCGAGAAGCTTAGCAACCGGCCCTATAATAAAAGTTTGATTCTGGGTTAATATAATACCTGACAATTTTTCTCCTCCTTAATGAAGCGTACTTAAATTTTAATTAGTAATTATTCTATGGAACCGGATCATAGCCTCCCTTAGAAAAAGGATTACACCGTAAAATTCTCCATAACGACAAAAGCCCACCTTTCAAAGCGCCGTATTTACTGACTGCTTCCAGACCATACTCTGAACAAGTAGGAAAATAAGGACATTTTGTTCTCTTCATAGGAGAAATATATTTTCTATAGAACTTAATCATATAAATCAATAGTTTTTTCATAACAATTATCAAATCAAACTTTCATACATACATTAAAAACATCCAAATCAATTTAGGATAAAAATAATTTACACGATAAAATGCATTACTATTCAGCTCTCCATACCGCAAAACCAAAATTGTGTCTCTGTTCATAATACCCATAATGGTATACTTATAGTAAAGTACCTATCATAATAAACTTATAATAATAAAATAATAATATACTATTAATCATTATAAAAATATATCTTTAATATATGATGAAGTTTTCCCAGATGTAATAATGCGCTTTCTATATCGGCATAAGAAGCCGAAGCGGCACTGTTTCTTGCAACGACTACTATATCTAATCCACTATTAAATATATTTTCATGCAGTCTGTAACTTTCTCTCAACAATCTCGTTACTCTGTGGCGCACGACACTGTTTCCAACTTTTTTACTTACCGATATTCCGATTCTGTTCATATCCCTATTATTTTCCAACACATACATTACAAGATATTTATTAGCATAGGATCTGCCACTTTTATAAACAGTTCTGAAATCGTTGTTTTTCTTCAATGATTCTGAAAATCTCATATTTTTCGCCACAAGAGAAAAAAGGCCACAAAACTGCGGCCTATGCTGACAATCTCTTTCTTCCTTTTGCTCTTCTGGCAGCTAATACTTTTCTTCCGCCCGGAGTACTCATTCTGGATCTGAAACCGTGAACTTTCTTTCTCTGTCTGTTTTTAGGCTGAAATGTCATTTTCATAATTGGTGCACCTCCTTTTTGAAAACCCTCTATAATTTCTATAATAAGGTAAACGAATAGTTTTTTATTAATATTGTGTTGGAAAAATATCATTACGATTATATAAGATAAAAAAGTTTCCGTCAAGTAAATAACTATAAATTTAATAAATTAAAAATACCCAAAAAACGCTGAAAAAATCGTGATTTTAACTAAAACTACATATTGTTATTTCAAATACAAGCTAACCACTAAATGTAGACCGACAAAAAAGTTATTCACATAGGAACAAATTAATTTTTAATTTACATAAATCTATCCACATATTGTGTATAAGATGTGGATAACTCCTTTATAGCATGTGAAAATAAGGTGAATTAAATAAAAAAATCCTTTAATAATAAACCTTCTCTTATGTTAATAATTATTTTTATAGTTATACACATATATTCAGGACGTAAAAAATACTATGTTAACTTTAATTTCAAAATCACATTTTATTCCCCTTAATTATCCACAATACGTGCATAAATCCGTTCATAAAATTAACCATTTGAAATTTTATATTATTTATATTAAGATATAAATGAGGTATTTTCGCTTAAGTGATACCAATAACCGGAGGCATTTCATGGATTCTATTAAAGAGAACTGGGAATTAATTAAACAAACGATAAAAAAAGAATATGATTTATCCAATATTTCTTATAATACATGGGTAGCTAATCTCAATTTTTACAGCGTAGAAAACGATGTGGTCACTGTTTTGATCCCATCCGACCAGGCTCATGCGCTCAGCTACATAACTAATAAATATAAGAGTTATTTTCAGGTAACCATCGCGGAGATGATGGACCATGAATATGACATATCTTTTATATTGGAAAAAGATGTGGATGAGAATGATAATTCTATGGCTTTAAAGCCTCAATACAATATCAATTATGAAAAAGCCAACCTGAACCCGAAGTACAGATTCGATACTTTCGTAGTAGGAAGCAATAATAAATTTGCTCATTCCGCTTCCCTCGCAGTAGCTGAATCTCCCGGAGAAGCATACAATCCCCTTTATTTATACGGAGGAGCCGGACTTGGTAAGACTCACCTCATGCACTCCATCGGACATTTCGTCTTAAATCAGAATCCGAACATGAAGGTGCTTTACGTTACCTCAGAGCAATTTACCAATGAAGTAATAGAATCTATAAGAAGCGGTAACGCGGCGGCCATGACGAAGCTCAGGGAAAAATATAGGACGGTAGATGTATTACTCATCGATGACGTACAGTTTATTATAGGTAAGGAAAGTACACAGGAAGAATTCTTCCATACCTTCAATGTACTCCATTCTTCCGGAAAACAAATTATTCTCTCCTCAGATAAACCTCCCAAGGAAATGGAAACCTTGGAAGAAAGGTTCCGTTCCAGATTCGAATGGGGACTTATTTCGGATATACAACCTCCTGATTACGAGACCCGAATGGCTATCCTTAAAAAAAATGCAGAAAGCTACAGCAAAGAAGTGGATAATGAAATTTTCAAATATATCGCTACCAATATTAAATCTAACATAAGAGAATTAGAAGGCGCTTTTAATAAAATTATAGCCTTTTCCAAATTAAATAATGTAGATATAACTCTGGATATCGCGGAGGAAGCGCTGAAGGATATTATTTATCCTGATAAACCGAAAGAAATAAGCCCTTCCTTCATTATTAATGTAGTTTCGGAGCAGTTTGGAGTAAATCCGGAAGACATTACTTCCAAGAAACGTAACTCGGAATTCGTGGAACCAAGACAGGTCGTTATGTACCTTTGCCGCAGCATGACAGATACTTCTTATCAGAATATTGGTAAGATTCTCGGTAAAAAGGATCATACTACCATTATCCACGGTGTAAACAAAATTACAGAAGAACTTAAGAGCAACGAAGAACTTAAGAATAAAATAGAAATCATCAGAAAAAAAATTAATCCATCTTAAATTTAATAATAGCTTTCCACAATTTCATGTTTATTATTATGTGGTTAGACTGTTGATATTTTCATAAATCTTCAACTTTATTAAAAATAATCGAGCTTAATTTATGATCTTATGAAAAGGAATGTGAATAATTCACATGTTATCCAAAAGTTATATTTAGTTTTTCACATATATTATGATTTCTTTTTTCACTGAAAAATAGTATAATAGATAAGGTTATACACATATCAACAACTATTACTAATTATATTATTAAATTCATTATATATAAACCGGTTTTCGGCAAATCAAATTTTTCATCTTTTCAGGAAGGGAGTTATACACAAATGAAATTAGTTTGTTCAAAGTCAAATCTGCTTAACGGAGTACAAATCGTATCTAAGGCTGTTCCAAATAAAACGACGATGTCTATTCTCGAATGTATTCTCATCGATGCAAGGGGAGGGAATATCAAACTGATAGCCAATGATATGGAACTCGGTATAGAGACCTTGATTGAAGGAAATATAGTGGAAAAAGGCTTGATTGCTTTGGATGCCAAGATTTTTCTGGAAATTGTAAGAAAGCTTCCTGATAATGACATTACTATTGTAACGGATTCCTCTTATAAGACTACTATTACTTGCGAAAAAGCTAAGTTTAACATTATAGGAAAGGCAGGAGATGATTTTTCCTATCTTCCTTCTATCGAGAAGATAGATTCTATTATTGTTTCTCAGTTTACCTTGAAGGAAGTGATAAGGCAGACTATATTTTCCATTTCTGATAACGACAGTAATAAATTGATGACAGGTGAATTATTTGAAATCAATGAGGATATTTTGAAGGTAGTTTCTCTGGATGGGCATAGGATATCCATAAGAAAAATAGGCCTGAAGAATTTTTATATGCCTAAAAAAGTAGTAGTTCCCGGTAAGACTTTAAACGAGATAAGCAAGATATTATCCGGTGGGATGGAGGAGGATGTACATATCTTCTTTACGGATAAACATATCGTATTTGAATTCGAAAGTACTACCGTAGTTTCCCGTTTGATAGAAGGGGAATATTTCAAAATAGACCAGATGCTTTCCAGCGATTATGAAACAAAGGTAAGAATAAATAAAAAGGAATTCTTGAATTGTATTGACAGAGCTACTCTTCTCGTAAAAGAAGGGGATAAAAAACCAATTATTATTAATATAATCGATGGAATGATGGAACTTAAGATTAATTCCACTGTAGGAAGCATGAACGAAGAAATAGACATCGATAAAAAGGGAAAAGATATTATGATCGGATTTAATCCGAAATTTTTAATTGACGCCCTTCGAGTGATCGATGATGAAGAAATCGATATTTATCTGGTGAATCCAAAGGCTCCCTGCTTTATCAGGGATGTTGAGGAGAAGTATACTTATTTGATTCTTCCGGTAAATTTCACTACTGTGAATTAGTTTATATGTTGCAGTTCAGTTTTTTACTAAACTGCAATATATATGCATACAAAATTCGATAAAATTGTATTTTATCGCTTGCAGCTTTCTCAGAATTGCATCATAGAAACGCAATTTTCGATTCGCAGTATGGAATATTGAACTGTAATGTTTATTTATATAAAGAATTTCACAATTTTAAAAATATAAATTTGAAATTTAAGGAAAATTATGGAAATAATAAAATTAAGAGACGAGTATATTAAACTCGGTCAAGCCCTAAAGGCTGCAGGTTTTGTGGATTCCGGAGTAGAAGCGAAGGATGTCATCGTGAACGGAGAAGTGAAAGTGAACGGTGCGCCGGAATTTCAAAGAGGAAAGAAGCTTTATGATAATGATATTGTGGAATTTGGCGGGAAAAAGATTTTAATACAAAAATAGTGGTTATTTGTATTTTTGTATTTGGAAAATAAGGTGTAAGCATGATTATTAAATCGTTGGAACTGATGAATTTCAGGAATTATGAATTTCTGGATCTGAAGTTCAGTGAAGGAACAAATATTCTGTACGGTGATAACGCACAAGGGAAAACCAACGTGCTAGAAGCCATTTATCTATCCGCAACCACAAAATCACATAAAGGAAGCAAAGACAGAGATATTGTTAAATTCGATTCAGAAGAAGCTCATATAAGAACTTATCTTGAAAAGCAGGAAATTCAATACAAGGTAGACGTACATCTTCGTAAAAATAAATCAAAGGGGATTGCGATTGACGGACAGAAGATAAAAAAAGCGGCAGACCTCTTGGGCTTATTGAACGTTGTCTTTTTTTCTCCCGAGGACTTAAGCATTATAAAAAACGGACCTGCAGAAAGAAGAAGGTTTGTGGATATGGAACTTTGTCAATTGGATAATTTCTATCTATATAATCTAAATCATTATAATAAAATAGTAAATCAAAGAAACAAGCTTTTAAAAGATATGTATTTTAAACCTGAGTTAAAAGAAACTTTAAATATATGGGATTCTCAGCTGGTTTCCTTCGGAAGCAAGATCATTGAAAGGCGCCGTATCTTTGTGGAGCAGCTCAATGAGATTATTTATGACATACATAAGAAGTTATCCGGAGATAAAGAGGAATTGTCTATAAAATATGAACCTGATGTGGAAATCGACGATTTTGCTAAGTTGATGAAAAACAGCCAGGAAAAGGATATCAGGTTAAAGCAGACTTCGGTAGGACCTCATAGGGACGATTTTTGTTTTATGGTAGGGGATATAGATATTCGCAGATTTGGTTCTCAGGGACAACAAAGAACAGCAGCTCTTTCTCTTAAATTATCCGAAATAGAACTGGTAAAGAAAATTACCAAGGATATTCCTGTTTTGCTTTTGGACGATGTTCTTTCGGAGTTGGACAGTAACAGACAGAATTATCTGCTTAGCAGTATAGGAAATATACAGACAATTATTACTTGTACAGGCTTAGATGAATTTGTGAATAACAGATTTGAAATAGATAAGGTTTTTAAGATAGTAGAAGGAACTGTCAAGGAATAGATCACTATTCAGTTTTCGGTTTCCTGATATGAAACAATTAATACGCATAGGTATTGCGCAGCAGTATTTCGCGCTTGAAAGGAGCATAGCTATAAAAATGAGTAATGAAAATTTATACGGAGCGGATCAAATTCAAATATTGGAAGGTCTTGAAGCAGTAAGGAAGAGGCCCGGTATGTATATAGGAACTACATCTTCCAGGGGCCTCCATCATTTGGTGTATGAAATCGTAGATAATGCCGTGGATGAAGCGCTTGCAGGATATTGTGATAAAATTGAAGTTATTATCAATGAAGATAATTCCGTAACAGTTATAGACAACGGGCGCGGTATTCCTGTAGGAATTAACCACAAAGCCGGTATTGCTGCCGTGGAAGTAGCTTTTACTATTCTTCATGCAGGCGGTAAATTCGGCGGTGGAGGATATAAGGTGTCCGGCGGCCTTCATGGTGTAGGAGCTTCCGTTGTAAATGCTCTTTCCGACTGGCTGGAGGTTGAGATATATCAGGACTCTAAGATACACAAACAAAGATATGAAAGAGGACATGTCTGCTATTCCTTGAAAGTAGTAGGAGAATGTCCGGAAGATCAGACAGGAACGAAGGTTACCTTTAAACCTGATGCTACTATCTTTCAGGAAACTACTATTTTTGAATTCGATATTTTAAAGCAGCGCCTTAGGGAAATGGCTTTCCTTACGAAGAATTTAAAAATTATTCTTAAGGATATGAGGGTGGAAGAAGACAAACAACCTATTGTAAGAGAATTCCATTATGAAGGCGGAATCAAAGAATTTGTAACTTACCTGAATAAGAGCAAGACGGCGATTTACGATAATATAATGTATTTTGAAGGTATGAAGAATAATGTTTATGTTGAGGTTGCTATGCAGCATAACGAATCTTATACCGAAAGCTCTTATAGTTTTGTTAATAATATAAATACCCCCGAGGGCGGAACTCATTTAATAGGTTTTCGAAATGCTCTTACCAAGACCTTTAACGATTATGCAAGAAACAATAAGTTATTAAAGGAAAATGAAACCAACCTTATGGGTGAGGATATAAGAGAAGGATTAACAGCAATTGTCAGCGTTAAGATAGAGGATCCTCAGTTTGAAGGACAAACGAAGCAAAAGCTTGGAAATTCTGAAGCCAGAGGCGCTGTAGACAGTATTGTCAGCGAACAGCTCACTTACTTTTTGGAACAGAATCCTTCCATTGCCAAAATTATATGTGAAAAATCCATTCTTGCCCAGCGTGCCAGGGATGCTGCAAGAAAAGCGAGGGATTTGACGAGAAGAAAGACAGCTTTGGAAGGAATGAGCCTTCCCGGAAAGCTTGCGGATTGTTCAGATAAAGATCCTGCTAATTGTGAAATTTATATCGTTGAGGGAGATTCTGCCGGCGGCAGTGCGAAGACTGCCAGAAGCCGTGCGACTCAAGCTATTCTTCCTCTTCGAGGCAAGATACTTAATGTAGAGAAAGCCAGACTCGATAAAATATATGCTAATGCGGAAATTAAAGCAATGATTACTGCCTTTGGTACAGGAATTCACGATGATTTTGATATCAACAGGCTGCGTTATCACAAAATCATTATTATGACAGATGCCGATGTGGATGGAGCACATATTTCTACCTTGCTGCTGACCTTTCTTTACCGTTTTATGCCTAATCTTATAAAGGAAGGTTACGTATATTTAGCACAGCCTCCTCTTTATAAGCTTGAGAAAAATAAAAAGGTGTGGTACGCCTACAATGACGAAGAGTTGGATAACATTCTTCAAGAAATAGGAAGAGATCAGAATAATAAGATTCAGCGTTATAAAGGACTTGGAGAAATGGACCCGGAACAGCTCTGGGAGACTACCATGGATCCTGAAAGGCGCATTCTTCTCCGGGTAACTATGGACGGAGAGGCGGAATCGGAAATAGACTTGACATTTACTACACTTATGGGTGATAAAGTAGAACCGCGGCGCGAATTCATTGAGGAAAATGCGAAGTTTGTAAAGAACCTTGATATTTAATAAGCACTGCGATTACGAAATGGAGATAATGAAAAATGGAAGAAAATATTCAAGACACAGTCTTTGATAAAGTTCATGACGTGGATTTGAAGAAGACTATGGAAACCTCTTATATCGATTATGCTATGAGCGTTATCGCTTCCCGTGCATTGCCTGACGTAAGGGATGGTTTGAAGCCGGTACAGCGAAGAGTGCTGTATTCCATGATAGAATTGAATAATGGTCCTGATAAGCCGCATAGAAAAAGCGCGCGTATTGTCGGCGATACCATGGGTAAGTACCATCCTCACGGCGATAGTTCCATATACGGAGCGCTGGTAAATATGGCGCAGCCATGGTCTACCCGCTATCCTTTGGTAGACGGTCACGGTAACTTCGGTTCTGTGGATGGGGACGGCGCGGCAGCTATGCGTTATACGGAAGCCAGACTTTCCAAGATTTCCATGGAACTTCTTGCAGATATCAATAAAGATACGGTAGATTTCTTACCTAACTTCGATGAGACGGAAAGAGAGCCTTCCGTACTTCCCAGCCGTTATCCTAATCTTTTGGTCAATGGTACCACGGGTATCGCAGTAGGTATGGCTACTAATATACCTCCTCATAATTTACGTGAGGTAATAAATGCTGTATTAAAAATCATTGATAATAGAATTGATGATGACAGAGATACGGATATAGAAGAAATACTTTCTATTATTAAAGCTCCTGATTTCCCTACCGGCGGAATTATTCTCGGAACGAGAGGAAGTGAAGAAGCTTACCGTACCGGCCGAGGTAAGGTAAGAGTGCGTGCAGTTACCGATATAGAGACTCTTCCTAACGGTAAGAGCAGGATCATAGTGACTGAGCTTCCGTACATGGTCAATAAGGCGAATCTGATTCTGAAAATCGCAGAACTCGTGAAATTAAAGAAAATCGACGGGATTACTGATCTTCGTGACGAGTCCGACAGAGAAGGTATGCGTATTGTTATCGAGCTTAGAAGAGATGCGAATGCTAATGTAATTATGAATCAGCTTTACAAGCATACCCAGATGCAGGATACCTTCGGTATTATAATGATAGCGCTTGTAAACAACGAACCGAAGGTTATGAATATCCTCGATATGCTTACAAACTATTTGTCACATCAGGAAGAAGTCGTAACCAGAAGAACCAAATATGATTTAAATAAAGCAGAAGAAAGAGACCATATTTTACAAGGTCTGTTGATTGCTCTCGATAATATCGATGAAGTAATCAATATTATAAGAAGCAGCGATAATGTTCAAACTGCGAAACAAAGATTGATAGAACGCTTTGGCCTCTCTGACGCCCAGTCTCAGGCTATCGTAGATATGAGACTTCGAACTCTCACCGGCCTGGAAAGAGACAAGATAGAGAATGAGCATAAGGAATTGCTTGAAAAAATTACCCAGTTAAAAGCTATTCTTGCCGATAGAAAACTGCTGCTTGGAGTAATAAAGGAAGAAATTTCGATTATTGCTGAGAAATACGGAGACGACAGAAGGAGTGTGATAGGCTTTGATGTCTATGACATCAATATGGAGGATCTTATTCCTAAGGATAATACGATAATAGCAATGACCAGCCTGGGTTATATTAAACGTATGACTATTGATAATTTCAAGAGTCAAAATCGCGGTGGCAAGGGTATCAAGGGAATGCAGACCATAGAAGAGGACTATATCGAAGACCTCCTTATGACTACGACCCATCACTATATTATGTTTTTTACCAATTTCGGACGGGTGTATAGACTGAAGGCTTATGAGATACCTGAAGCAGGAAGAACAGCCAGGGGAACTGCAATCATTAATTTATTGCAGCTCAATCCGGGAGAAAAGATTTCTGCCATCATACCGGTAAAAGACTATGAAGATGATAAGAACCTTTTTATGGTTACAAAAAAGGGTATTGTAAAGAAAACTTATATTATGGAATACAGTAATGTGAGAAAGAACGGTCTGACTGCTATCAATCTCAGAGAAGATGATGAGCTGATAGAAGTTAAAATTACCGATGTCAATACGGAAATATTCCTTGTTACTAAGCACGGTATGTGTATCCGGTTCAAGGAAACTGACGTAAGGGCTACGGGAAGAGCTTCCATGGGCGTAATTGGCATGAATTTAAGCGATAGGGATGAAATCGTTGGAATGCAGCTTGATCACCAGGGGGATTCTCTCCTCATCGTATCCGAGAACGGAATGGGTAAACGTACTTACCTCGAGGAATTCACCGTACAAAAACGAGGCGGTAAGGGAGTGAAGTGTTATAAAGTCACGGAAAAGACAGGATATGTGGTAGGAGTAAAGGCAGTAAATGATGATCATGAAATTATGATGATAACCACTCTGGGAACCGTTATCCAGCTTCGCATGGAGGATATTTCCACTTTAGGAAGAATTACCTCAGGGGTTAGAATGATTAATCTCGATGAGGGAGTGAAGGTAGCTAGGATAGCTAAAGTAAGAGAAAAGGTTTCAAATGGCAATCAGGAATTCGAAAATCTTGAAGATGCTCTTGAGGATATACCTGAAGATGAGAAGCATCCCATAATAATCGAAGAGGAAGAAGAAGTAACTCTTCCTACCGAGGAAACGGAAGAATAAATCAAAATTTAAAAAGGATAAATCCATTTCATTAAAATATAAGAAATTGGATTTATCCTTTTTTATTGAATGTATGAGTAATTAGTGAAACATCGATAGATATTATATATATTAATTAAGGAATATGATCTATTAGTTCTTGTTGATAAGCATTCCATAATTCAGTGGAAAAATCCATAGATAATTCACTGTTTTTAATCATTTCATCATATAGAATATCATTAATTTTATTTGTTCTGAATAAATGCATGATCTCCCTTTCGTATGTATCGCTTATTACATATGCCAGACTAAATTCTTCAAAGCAGAATATGACCATATTTGATAAATCGCTGTTAATGATTTTTAATTTATTATAGCTGCCCTCTTCTAAATAGGAATCAAATCTCTGTAAATATGGTATTCTTTTATCGGGCGGAAAATAATAAGTGCCGATAAAGGGAACAATCACCTTTCCCATAGATATAAATTTATCCATAGAGGTGTTAGATACTGAGTAACTGGTATTTTTAGACATAGCATCATCAAACAGCTTCTTAATATTATCTCTAAGGGTCTTATCCCCATTTAACGTATCTAGCTCTTCATTTGTTAACATATATCCGAAGGAAGTAAAGTTATAAACACTTTTAAGCTTCTTATTTGTTAATTTATCAAAAAAATCAGGATTATTTTCCAAGAATGTAATTATTTCTTTTTTCTCATAACTGATTTTTCTCGCGTCCCTTTTCATAAGAATGTTATAGAAAACCGCAAGGTAGCTCTTATTGTAAACGGCGGTTAAAATCGGTGTTCCATCAATCTGAGCATTAAAAAACATTAAAATATTACTCTTTAGAAGTAAGAAAGGGGAGGTGTCCTGAGATGTCTCCCAAAGGTTAATTTGAAAATACTTCTGGTACTTAACAATCAGCGAAAGGATACTGCCAAAGCTTATAGTGCCGGGATTCTTCTGTTCAAGTTGGTTTAAAAAGTTTTTGTTGTAAAAGAAATTGAATATAATATTTTTAAATCCATCCTTCCCTATCAACACCATTTTCTGGAATATCTTTGTATATGAAGGGTCTAATAAGGGAATGGAGAAATAAATTTCTAATGGATTATTGGAATTACTTGTAGCATAATCCGATAAAATGATGCAAAGAATACCAAGAACCGGCCTCTTACCAATATAATATTGTCCTCTCTCAGAATAATCCAAATTGATGTTAATTTCTTCCGTGAAGGCTCCGTCTAATGCATATTCAATAGCATATGATAAGAAAGACTGTAAATCGTCCTGAGATTCAAAATCATAAATTACCGGAAAGATATTTTCAAATTTCCAATAGCAACCGGGAGAATAAATATTTTGTGCAAAATATTCGGCTGCCAACTTGGTAAAAATTTTCCTATCCTTAATGGTAGGGATTCCTTTTTCTGTAAGAATCTTACTAAGTCCACTGGGAGTCATATTCATGTGAAGTGCGAAATCTGTCTTTTGTTTTTTGGCAATGACAATAAGTTCTTTTAATAGAAAACTGATTTTCATAAGTAATACCACACTTTCCCTTTATATGTAAAATTTTTTTATATCTTGCATTTTTATTTCATTTTAACACAAAATCATATTAATTTACCATCGATTTAAAAAATATTTGGAATATTTTTTCTGTTAGGTAACATAATTCAACTATTTTTTTAAATTATTTTCAAGTTTTTTTTTTGGTTATTCTATATACTTTAGAGTAAAAGAAAACGATAATAATTACTATCATTATGATTAATGATGTTGATAAAAATTATCAATTATAAGTTATCATATTAGATATTATCTTTTGTCTTGTAAAAGATTCGCATAATATTTTACTAAAAAAAACAAAACACTAGGGTAGGGAGAAAGAATGAATTTATTCAAATTGAGAATGAAAAAAAAGTTTTTAAGAGGAATTTCTTGGACACTTTTTTTGGTATTAATAAGCACTAATACTGTATTTGGAACTAATTCTTTGACGGCATATGCGCAGGAAGTTTCTGGGAATTCTGCTGTGGCTGGGGAGAGCCAGGATTCTTTAACTGGAGAAAGTGCAGAGAACATTGTGAATGGTGTGACTGACGCTGGTATTATTGGTGGAGATACTGACAGTGGTGAAGATATTACTGGTGAGAGTATTGAAAAAAGTACTGGGCTTAATGAAACTGACAGTGAGACAGTTTTAGGGACTTTTGGAGCTAATGCAGTGCTGTTGGGAGATTTAGACGGCAGGGTTACACCGCAGGAAGTAGATTTTTTAACTTTTAGTGCAGCAATTCAGCAAAAATTTGATGATGTTTATAAAGATATTGAAGGTACAAGTATTGATCCTATAGATTCGGAACGTGATTTATATATAAAAGTTTCTTTTAATTTGCCAGTAATAAATGATTTTCCAACCCCTACGGATTATGTTATTAAAGGTGATTGGGCAGATTTTGAAGTGAGTTCTGGTTTTGGATTAGTATTGAATACTCCAATAACATTAAAGGTTAAAGATACCGATATTAAAGTTGGAGTTCTTACATTTACAGAAAATGAAGTTGAAAATAATGGAGGAAAAACTTATAAAGTCAAAGCTCATATAGAGTTTAATGGCGATGTATTTGATGATAATAATTCTACTCTTAATAATATTATTTGTTCATTCGATGCACAATTGAAGTACACCGGAAATATAGCAGATAACGATGGTATCGTAGAAAGTGCATCTATTCTTCAAAAAAGTGTTGATGTATATACGCCTGCTCCCCCTATAACATATTCTGTTGAAAAAAGTGGAGTATTAAATTTAGCAGAAAAAAAAGTCAATTGGACAGTAGTAGTTGATGCTCAACAAATGGGAAGTACTAGTATTAGTTTAGGTGGATTTAAATTTGAAGATGAAGTTAATAATAGTTCAACAAATCTTGGTAAATATATATCTGGTACATTTGATGTAGATAATGATTTAGATGTAGGTAACAATTTATTAGGAACTTTAACTGGAAGTGATAACAAAATAAGTTATGTATTTTCAGATAGTGCAATAGCTCCACAAACAATCACTTTTTCAACAGATATTCCAGAAAGTCTGTATTATGGGGCACCTGGAGAAAAAAATATTACAAATACAGCAAAGTTATATGAAAAAGAAATTGACACAACACCTGTGACTACCGGGAATAATAATGCAAATCCAGTAAAGTTTACTACCCCGAAATGGATCAGTAAATCAGGTGAACAGACAAACGGCAGTACTACAGGAAGTACTACTCAGGATCCAGATAATCGTCAAATTACATGGACTATTGAAGCTAATGAAATAGGAGCTTCACTTAATACTTTTCAAATTATTGATTCTTTACCGGCTGGTTTAAAATTTATATCTGCAACTGTAGAAAAATGGGATAAAGATACTGGTTCGTATAATATTCCAAGTGCCATTAATCCAACGGATAGTGATTCTGTTTATTCTATGGGAAATATAAGTTCAAAAGTACGGTTAACTATTGTCAGTGAAGTAAATACTGGTGAAACTATTGTAACAGAAGAAAAAAAGTTTACAAATAGTGCAAGCATTAAATGGGATAATTCTGCTAATCCTTCTTATCCGGCATATCCTGCTGATATAAGTAAGGCTGTAGGATTAAATAAGAGCAGCAATGAAGTTGTGGTCGGATATGATGCTATTACAAAGACAGGAACAAAAATTGATACTAAGACACGAATAGCTACATGGAAAATTAAAGTAGAATCAAGAGGTCAAAGTTCCCTTGATGATTTAGTTGTGTATGATCTTTTAGTTTACGGTGATAGCGGAAGCGGATTTGATATAAATGATGTTTCTCTTTCAGGATTTCCTGCAGGTGTTGATAGAGGTGAAATTAGTGTTCAGTACAATCAGAAATATAACGGAGTATTTGAAGATTTGGAGCACACAGGCATTGCTGTAACTTCTGTTCCGATTATAAAAAATGGTGAGATTGTTGCTGATTTACTCGTATTCGATAATTTTTCAGATGGTCTTTCAGAAGATAGTAATGAATTTAGTTTTGAAACTCTCATATTAAATCCTAATATTTATGCCAATAATGGTACTGGTGGTACTGGAGAAACGAAAATTTACAATACGGCGGATTTATTTAGTGGTACTACATATATCGATGAAAGTGGGGATGATCTTTCTTATACTAGCAATATTTTAAGGAAAGAAATGATTAAAAACGGAAATACAACTTTAATTTCAGATCCTCTCGATATTGCAAAGGCTAATAATAGAACTACAAATGCAGCAGAAGGCTTTAATTATATAGATAAATCAGTAATTTATCGTCTTGTTGTTAATGCAGATGGAATAAATTGGCCAAGCGCTACTAATGGGAGCTTAACACCATTAGGTAATGTTACAGTTACAGACACTTTACCAGTAAACTGGAACTTTATTAAGTTTAAGAACGAAAAGGATTTCTTAATTTTTGAAGCAGATAGCAGCGGAAATGCAATAGGTACAGTTCTTGATAGTGTAAGCGGATTGAGTCCGAATGTATTAGGAGATACCGCAACTTTTACTTTCAGTTCATTAGATAGGGCTTATGTTATTTTAGTAAAGGCTAAGCCTTCCGATGATACTATTCAGGGATACTTCAGTTCAAATAAAAAAACAGAAAACATTAAAAATAATGTGAATTTTAAGACAGCTTCCTGGACTCCGGGAGTATCTACCTCTGTAAATTTATCTGTCGAAAGTAAAATTTTGTATAAAGATAAAATAGTTCCTGAAAATGGTGTATTGCGTTGGACAGTGGAATATAAGCCTTATGGTTTAGAGGTCGGAACAAAAATTGTAGATACGCTTTCTGAAGGTATTGATTTACGTACGGATTCAAAAGGAGAGTTATTACTGAAAGATAGCTATAACAATGATAATATAAAAGCCATTGAATTAATACTGAATGCTGACGGTACGTATTCAGACGGAGGTGCAGTTATACTTACAACCGGAACCGGCGGCAATATCTCATATAATAATGCAAATCGCCAATTAACTTTCATTATTCCGGATAAAACCAAAGCATACAGACTCATTTATTTAACCGACTTAACGGGAGATGATGGTACTAAAGTTAAAAATTTAGTAAGTTTGTATGATAGTGCTCCTAAGTATAATCTTGCAGCAGTAGATTATGATATTTCCAGTTTGGATGGTATCGCTACTGCTCAGCGCAACGGCTACATAGATATTTTAAAGAAAGATGGTTCCAGCCCTTTGGCTGGAGCAGAGTTTACTCTTTTTGCAGAAGATAATGTAACAGTTATACGTAAAGGTGTAAGTGATTCAAATGGTAAGATAAGATTAAAAGTGATTCCTGACGGAAACTATTTTTTAAGGGAAACAATAGCCCCTACGAAAGCACCTGATGGAAGTACTGCGACTTATGCGTTAGAAGGAATCATCCATAAGGTTACAGTTAAGACAGAAGGTTTATCGGTAACTACTACCATTGATGGAAAAACAGGAGTATTAGAAGCTCAAAATTACCCATTAAATGAAGTTGGAGATTTAACCTTAACGAAAACAATTGCAGGCAATGCGAATGAAGTAGATAAGGATTTCGAATTTAAGATAGTACTTGATAATCCTAACACATCTTTAAACGGTAAGTCTTTCTCATATACTATAAATGGTGTTGTCGCCAGTGATAAAATCACTGGAGATAGTATAGGAAGTACGATTTTACTTAAGCATGGGGATATTTTATTTATTCCTAATTTGCTGAAAGATACAAATTATACTATAACAGAAACAGATTATTCCTCAGAATCATATTCTACCCATAATAATAAAGGGATAGGCAGAATTGCGACTGGTACGATTAAAGAACAAGAAAGTCAAGATGTTATATTTACTAATACAAAATATAAGCCGGGAAGCTTAGTTATCAGCAAGACAGTAATGGGAAATGGAGGAGAAACAGGAAAAGAATTTGATTTTACCATTGTGTTAAGCGATAAGGATAATGAATATACTTTTACTGGAATTAATGGAGGTCCGAGCGGAAAAATTAAAGGAGAAAAGATAATTTCTCTTAAAGATAGGGAAAGTGTTACTATTGCTGATTTACCTAGTGCAACAACGTATACTGTAACTGAAGCAGATTATTCTGCCCAAGGTTATATCACAGAATACTCGGATGATAAAAATGGAAAAACCTCAGTTGTTGAATTAAGCGATACAGGTCAAATACCAACAGATGAAGGAGTTTCCGTATCTTATGTCAACACGAAAAATGTAGGAAATCTCTCCATAAGCAAAACAGTAGATGGAAACGGGGGAGATAAGGGTAAGGAGTTTGAATTTACTGTTACTTTCAGCGACAACAAAACCTATTCCTATAAGGGAACCGGCGTAAGTGATGGAACAATAAAAAGCGGTGACAAAATTAAGCTTGCTGACGGACAATCCATAGAGATTACCGGAATCCTGGAGGGTACCACCTATACCGTAAAAGAAACAGATTATTCTTCTGAAGGATATACGATGAAATCCACCGGAGAAACGGGAACGATTTCTAAAAATACCGTTAGTGCAGCACAATTTACCAACACAAAAAATGTAGGAAGTCTTTCCATAAGCAAAACAGTGGATGGAAATGCAGGAGATAAAAATAAAGAGTTTGAATTTACTGTTACCTTCAGCGACAATAAAACCTATTCCTATAAAGGAACCGGCGTAAGTGACGGAACAATAAAAAGCGGTGACATAATCAAGCTTGCCGACGGACAATCCATAGAGATTACCGGAATCCTGGAAGGTACTGCCTATACCGTAAAAGAAGAAGATTATTCTCCTGAGGGATATGTGACAAAATTTACCGGCGAAACCGGAACGATTTCCAAGGATACTGCAGGAGCAGCGCATTTTACCAATACGAAAAATAACGGCAATCTGGCGATAAGTAAATCAGTGGAAGGAAACAGAGGCGACAAGAATAAAAAATTTGAATTTACTGTTACTTTCAATACAAATAAGACCTATTCTTATATAGGTACAGGCGTGGATGATGGAACGATAACGAGTGGTGATGTAATAGAACTTGCCGATGGGCAATCCATAGAAATCACCGGGATTTTGGAAGGTACTACATATACCGTAGAGGAAACAGATTATTCTTCTGAAGGGTATATGAAGAGATCTGTCGGTGAAACCGGGACGATTTCCAAGGATACTGCCAGTGTGGCACATTTTATAAATACTTATGAAGTCGATGAATCCAGTGGCAGAAGTAAGGATCCGGATGATACTTCTTCTTATATGTCCAAGCTCATTGCTAAGTATAGGATGGGAGAGGTACCTAATCCTAATGGAAAGGATGCTCCTGATAAGATTATCCTGGTGGATAAGGACGGTAATGTACTTGGTACCTACACAAGGGTGCAGAATGCCGATGGTACTTATTCCTATGTGGATGAAAACGGCGTGGCATTGTCAGCGTCTTCCATTGCTAAGACCGGGGACAATATGCCTTTGATTCCAATTATTGTTGTTACGCTAATTGCGGTTGTCGGAGCGGTAGTGCTCTTTTTATACAAAAGAAAAATTTTTGGCTATTACTATGATTCATAAGTACAAAAGATGCAAAAAAAGTACGAAAGAAAAAGCGATTGACCTATGTATCGGAATTCTCTGTACAATTGTCGTTGCAGGATGCTTGAGCGTTGGAATTTATTTCTACTCTCTCTCCTATGACGCCGGAGAATTTCGTAGATTGATCGAAACAGCTGATGACAGGAATACGGCCTTCGCGGATTTCTCCGGGGATAAGTCTCCTGTCGTGGCAGGAAGTGAACGTTTTATTGATTTAACGGCGTTGCAGCGGGAAAACAGCGATATCGCAGGCTGGATTACGATTCAGGACACGATGATAGACTATCCGGTAATGTATACGCCGAAAGACGGAGAATATTATTTGCATAGGAATTTCGTGCAGAAATATTCGTTGTCAGGGGTGCCTTTTATAGACGCAGCCTGTACCGTCACCCCACGCTCCGACAACCTAATCGTTTATGGTCACAATATGAAAAACGGCTCCATGTTTTCAGGCCTCCTATCCTATCAGGATGAAACGTATTGGAGAGCGCATAAAAAACTCCTCTTTTATACACCCGAAGAGGTGCAGGAATATGAAATACTGGCGGCCTTTTCCATAGATGCCGCCGATGATTCACAAGTGGAGAAGTATTTTTCTGTTGATTTCTCCGGGGAGAAGGAATTTGGCAGTTATATCGAAGCAGTAAAGAAGAAATCCCTTTACCGAACCGGAGTAGACGTGCAGTACGGAGACGGACTTCTCACTCTCGTCACCTGCTCATATCATACAGCAGACGGAAGATTTCTCGTAGTAGCTAAGCAAAACTAAGAAATTAGGAAGAAGTTAAATTAAGAAATTAAATTAAGAGACTAAATTGAGAAATTAATTTAAGAAGTTGGATGAAATAATTGAATTGAAAATAGCTGATTTGAACTTTTACAAAGGATCAAATCAGCTATTTTTGCATCATCGTATACCGGCATAAAAGATAAGGTATGAAAACAGCAGACGATATGATAAAATAACTCTAAAATAAATTACACATAAACCGATATAATTTCTGAATATAATCATACCGCTATAGGAGATAAGGATGCCGGTTAGTATAACAAAAAACAAAGTAAGCGAGCAGTGCATTGAGCAAATGATTTGCAAAGCCTTTCCTCAGGAAAAGGCAAAGAATATTATCGAATTGACGGAAGGCTTTTTCAACGTCGCATTTCTGGTCAGCTTGGAGGAAAGGGACGTTATATTGAAGATTGCTCCTCCTCCGGATGCGATTATAATGACGCATGAAAAAGATATTATGCGAAGTGAAGTGCGCGCGATGAAAATGATGGAGGAGCAATCCATTGTTCCCGTTCCGCAGGTGTTGTTTTATGATGACGGACGGGAGATATGTGAAAGCGATTATTTCTTCATGGACAAGCTGGAAGGCAGCAGCTTTTCAAGTATTGCCGATAAGATGACACAGGAGGAGAAGGATGAGATTTTCTTCCAAATGGGAAAATACACGAAAGCAATTAACAGTATTGAAAATAATATCTTCGGCTATTTCGGGCAAAAAGAAAAGCAGGGCTCTGATTGGTATGAAGTATTTCAATCCATGTTGACGGACACCTATTCCGATGCAAAACGCAAGAATATTTCCATCCCCGTTTCCGAGGAACAAATATTATCCATGCTGAAGGTTGACAAGGAAATATTTGAAGAAGTGGAGAAAGCGAAGTTTGTACACTGGGATATATGGGCTGGAAACGTATTTGTAGAAAATAAAACGGTAACCGGAATCATCGATTTTGAAAGGTGCTTATGGGCGGATGAACTGATGGAGGTAGGATTTAGAACCTACGGATTGGAAAAAGCCTTTTTTAAGGGATATGGAATCGAAGGGTTAAGTGATAAACAGTTAAAAAGGGCAAAGTGGTACGATATCTATTTGTTCTTAATTGCTTGTCTGGAATGTGATTACAGGATGTATGATAACAAAGGAATGTATGAGTGGGGCAGCGAAATGCTTAAGAAGAGCATCCATGAAAAAAAGTAGATGGTAAAACTGATTCGAAGGAAAAGAAGAGGAGAAGGTAAATTATGGTTTGTCCAAAATGCGGAAGCAATCATGTGAACACACAGACGGTAACGGATACGGAAGTGACGGAGAAGACAAAGGGGTTCGGATGTATAAAGGCATGTATCGGATTTTTAATCTTTAACGTATGGGGAATCCTTTGCGGACTGTGCGGGATGGGAAAAGGAAAGAGAACGACGAGAACAAAATCAAAGGTAGTAAGTGTATGTCAGGACTGCGGCAATCGTTTTTAGAAATCATCAGGACGCTTGGAAATGAAAGCGGATGTCACCAGATGCCGGAAAGGAGCTTTTTTTATAAGGATAAGCAGTTTCCGGTTTGTGCCAGATGCACAGGTGTATTTATAGGCCATTCCCTTGCCATTGTCTTATTTTTTATGAAAAAGCAGATTCCCTTTAGAAAGTGCTGTATCCTAATGGGAATTATGGGAGCGGATTGGTGTATACAAGAAACAGGGCTGAAAGAGTCCACCAACGGAAGGAGATTGGTAACCGGCTTCCTTGGTGGACTGGGGTTGTTCAGTATATATAGCATTATAATCAGAAGAGCATTCAGCCTTTTATCCGGAAAATGTATGCAATAACACTGCATCGTTTGGAAAAGGCTTTAAATGCAATTCCTGATAGAGGTAGATACTATCTGAACGTCATTGATTTTTCCCTGCCGATATGCCTAATCCCAGGCATGTAGAAGGGGAATAAAATTTCCTGTATATTTCCTGGAATTCTCCAAAGTATGTTTCGAATCACTTTTACTCTAATTCTTCCAAAGAAATCTTTTTGCCGATTCTTCATCCTCCTTTCGATAAACAAAAAAATCCTTCTTTAAAAAAACAATAATTGAGAGAAGCAAAGCAAGAATTACATAGTAAAGCAACAATTGATAAATTATAATGATTTTAAGAAAAACATGATAAAGATTAGTGAATTAAATAGTGTTTAGAAAAGATAAAAAATACTAAGGTGTTGGATTGGAGGCAGATATGGGAAGTGTTCGTAATCCGTTATTGGAGGGATTTTATCCGGATCCGTCGATTTGCAGAGCCGGGGAGGATTATTATATTGTAAATTCTACGTTTTCTTATGCGCCGGGAGTCCCTGTTTTTCATAGTAAGGATTTGGCGCATTGGGAGCAGATCGGACACGTGCTGGTGCGTGAAGAACAGCTTTCCTTGAAAGGTGCGGGAATGTCTCAGGGGATTTATGCACCGTGTATCCGGTATCATAAGGGTACATTTTATATGATTACAACAAACGTGTCAGGAGGGGGAAACTTTTATGTGACAGCCAAGAATCCGGAAGGCCCTTGGTCAGACCCGGTTTATTTGAAAGATGCGCCGGGAATCGATCCCAGTCTGTATTTTGAAGGGGAGGATTGTTATTACATCGGGCAGCGCGGTAAAAAGGATTCGAAATATTACGGCGATTGTGAAATATGGATACAGAAACTGGATCTGAGCAAGGGAGAACTGACGGGGGAAGTCCATGTGGTGTGGGATGGAGCCATGAAACATGCTATTTGGGCGGAGGGTCCTCATTTGTATAAAAAAGGGGATTATTACTATGTGCTTATAGCAGAAGGCGGAACCAGTTATGAACATAGTATTTGCTTTGCAAGGAGTAAGAATATATTCGGTCCATATGAGGCCTGCCCTTACAATCCTGTACTTACCCACAGACATCTCGGACATAATGCCAAAGTGCAGAATGTAGGCCATGGGGATATCGTTGAGACGCAGGGGGGGCTTTGGTATATTGTTATGCTGGGAATCAGGCCGGAGGAAGGATATGCACCCCTTGGCAGAGAGACCTTTTTCGCCGAACTCGTATGGGAGAACGATTGGCCGATCGCTAATCCGGGAGAAGGTAAGCTGAAGGAGATTCAAGAGGTTCCTTCTGCTTTGGAAAGAGAAGTGATCGCTCTCGGTAATAGAAAAAATATCGAATGGAAAGATTCTCTGGATCATAGATGCGTTTTTTTCCGTTTCCCGGAGAAGGGCATGTATCGGATGGAAGAAGGTGGAAGGCTTGCTCTTAAGCCCCTTCCGCAAAATATATATGATGAACTGTCACCTGCTTACATCGGAGTAAGAGTCACTTCTAAGGACTTTTCCATAGAAACGACGATGGAATTTACTCCTTACGGCAGGCAAGAGGCAGGTTTAGTCTATTTATACAATGAAAAGAACTATGTACGTTTTACGGTAACGACTTCGGATACCGTTGTTAATGGAAGCAAGATAAGAATTATAAAGACGGAAAGGGAGAAAGAAACCGTCTTATTTGAGGAGGAGGCAGCTGCAGATTGCTATGGACTGAAAATGCACGTAAAGGGACTTTCGTTAGTTTGCATGGCGGAGGGAAGAACGCTGCAAAGTACCGATATACGTGGTCTTACCTCCGAAGCTGCAGGAGGTTTCGTGGGCTGTACCATGGGTGTTTATGCGACATCTAATCACGATATTCATAATGGCAATTATGCCCGCTTTACGGAATTAATTCTCACGTAGACAGCGAGCGGGTCATGGATGCTATTGGGAGACTATCTGCGGCCAGATATCCTGCAGCTTGCCGTGAGGTATTTGACTTTATGAAATAGTATACATGCTCCTGAACTCCGTAGGCGTACAGTTCTTAATGATTTTGAACATTCTGATAAAAGAAGAGAGGCTTGAGAATCCTGAGTTTAAAGCAACGTCAGTTATTGTATATTCAGGATTCGCAAGAAGCTTTTCCGCCGTAGCGATTCTTTTTTGGTTCAGATATTTATAGAAGGACACGTTGGTAAATTGTTTAAACAGCCTTGTGAAGTGAAATTTAGAGAAACCGGCAAGGCTGGCCGCATCGTCCAGAGTTAGGTTTTCCGTGCAGTGGGTGCTTATATAATCACATATATACATAAATTTTTCGGTATATTCCTGCTGCTTATTGTTCGTAACATCAAATGTTTTTCTATTTTCCGTATAGCTGCGTCCGATCAAAATAAGAATGGAAAGCAGTTTGCCGTAGATAGCGGCCTCTGAAAGAGGAGTGTTCTTCAGATATTCATCTCTGATTTCCAATAACAAAGCCTGAATTTGAGGATGAATCTGAGGATACTCCTCCGGGGTTATGATAATGACGGGGGACAATATGGATAGAACAGTTTCCAATTCTCTTATTTCACGAAGGACTGATATGTCCGGCTGAAAAATAATTCTTCTGCCCTTTTTGGGTGCATATAAAGTATGCAGGCAGCAGGGACAGATGAGAATAATATCATTTTCCCGCAGTAAAAAGGTATGTTCGCAGCATACGACCGTATATTCGCTTTCCGTAGGCATAATAATTTCCAGAGGCGTGTGCCAGTGAGGCGGATAATCTTCATATTTATCATTATCATAAAGCCTCAAATTCGTATTTTCTTTAAAATTTACAGTTTCAAAGATACCCTTTAAGTTCTCGATCATATCGGTCACTTCCCTCGCTAATAAAGTAAAAAGTAAATAATAGTATGTATAACAATTATTGTGAGTTAATTATTGCCAATTTATAAATAAAAAATACCTAATGATTTAATAAAATAGTAGCAATACAAGGCAAAAAAGTAAATATATTAAATTCATATTTAACTTTATTTGTTAAATATGTTACAAAATAGAACATTATTATAGTATATTTTGACAATAATTATAATTTTAATATAACTAAAATAGCAATAATTAATAGCTATAAGGCAATTATTCGAAAGAAAGAGCAAAAACAGTATGTTATTTTAAATTTATGAAGTTATGAAGCTGATAAACAGTATGAATAGGGAGGTAAAGTAAATGAAGAAAAAATTATTGTCATTGTTACTGTCGGTTGGAATGATCACAAGTCTTTTGTCAGGATGCGGTGTATCTACGAATACAGGAAGTGCGGCGCAGACGGAAAGCAGCAGTACGGTGGCCGATACGGCTGAGACGGAGACAAAAACGGAAACCGCTTCGACCGGAAAAGAAGTGCAAATCACATGGATGTTCTGGGATGACCTCGAGGCTACGGAAGATTTGATCACGAAAGGCTATAAAGAAGTTATCGACAGATTTAACAGTGATTATGCAGGCACGTATCATGTTAACGTTATTACTACGAATCTGGAAGAGTATGATACAAAGTTAAATGCTCTTATCGCAGCGAAGGATACACCGGATTTGTTCATCTGTAACCCGGGACCTAATCTGACGCAGTACGTAGATGCGGGAGTTGCAGCGGATTTAACGGATATTCTCACGAATCAGGAGAAGGACTGGTATAACAGTTTTAGCGGAGGAATCTTTGAAAGAATTACATATGACGGAAAAATAATGGCTGTTCCGACGAATTTTGCAGCAGCTTGCGTATTCTACAATACAGAGATATTCGAAGCAGCAGGTGTAAAGGCTCCTTCCACCTATGAGGAATTGCTGTCAGCATGCCAGAAAATCAAAGAAGCAGGATATACTCCTATTTCCTGTTCTGCAGGAACTGCATGGTGTCTGTCCATGGTAGCGGGTTACCTTTGTGATCGTGTCGGCGGTCCTAATAATCTTAAGAAAATTGCAGATCATGAGATGGAATGGACAGATCCTACTTTTATCGATGCCGGCAATAAGCTGAAAGAATTATCTCAATATTTCCAGGCAACAGCCGCAGGCGATTCCAACGATCAGGCAACGGCAGCCTTCTATAACGGTGAAGCGGCAATGCTGATTCAAGGTTCTTGGGTTATTGGTCAGGTTAACGGAAATAATCCTGATTTTGAGCCTAAATGCGGAGTGTTCCAATTCCCGGCAGTTACCGGCGGAGCGGACCCGAACCGTATGATCGTTAAGACAGATAACCTTGTTATGAGTTCTTCTACAGAGAATCCGGATGCGGTAATTGCATTGATGAAATATTTTACGGATGAAACAGCACAGAAATATACGGCAGAAGTAGGAGGAAAGATTCCGGTTGTAAACAATGTGGAAATCGATTACTCCAAGGCACCGGCACAGTTATCCTATGTTCAGGACATTCTTGCTAATATGACAGGTACTTTTGGTTTCTATAATGAATCCTTGGCGAGTGTGGAAGCGGGAGATGTTTTCGATAATGCCATGGTAGATATTTTCCTTGGAAATGCCACTTCTGATGTAGCATTCCAGAAAGTACAGTCTTTCTATGAGAAGAATGTTTGGAAATAAAAAGTAACGAATATTAAGAAGAAATACGGGGCTTGAAATTTAGTCCCGTATTCTTTTAAAAAAGCTCCGGGAGGTGTATTCCCTAATGGAAAAAATTTTAAAAGATAAAAAAGCGATTGTTATTTTTATTGCACCCGCATTTATTTTATTTACCTTTGTTTTATTTATTCCGATTATACAAGTATTTTATTATTCCTTATGCGACTATAATGCGCTGACGAAACCTGAATTCGTCGGCCTTAAAAATTATATCAATTTATTTACGGATGATGAAACGATGAGGACGGCTCTTAAGAATTCACTATTTTTTATGGTATTTTCAGCTGTTTCACAACAGATCACTGGGTTGTTGCTAGCGGTCCTCTTAACAAACATAAAGCATGGAAGAAACTTCTTTAAGAATATCTATTATCTTCCCTGCGTTCTTTCTTCGGCAGCATTAGGTTTGCTTTGGGCGTTCATGTTTAATCCTAAGATGGGAATCAATCAGATGCTGGCTTACTTCGGTATAGAAGGTCCGATGTGGCTTTCCTCAACAAAGGGATTTATCGTCCTTCCTATGTGGGTCATTGCCTGCGTTGCCCTCTGGCAGTATGTAGGAACGACGATGATGCTCTATATCGCGCAAATCAGCGGAATATCAAAGGAATTGTACGAAGCTTCATATATTGACGGCGCGTCCAAGGCACAGACCTTCCGTTATCTGACGCTTCCTCTTGTAAAGCCGATGATGACCATATCTTTATCGCTGAATTGTATCGGTTCCCTGAAGTTTTTTGATTTAGTTTATAATATGACGCAAGGCGGTCCCAATCATAGTACAGATGTGCTTGCAACGCATTTATACATGCAGGGCTTTCAATATTTCAAATACGGCTATGCCAGTTCCATATCTGTCGTATTACTGATTCTTTGTTTGATCGTGTCTTTCCTTATTAACAAATTTATTAAAGCAGAAACTTATGAAAGTTAGGGGGACGAAGGTATGATGAATATAAATAAAAGACCGATCAGCCCGATTTCAATCGTTATATATATTGTATTACTGCTGTTGGTCGCAGTATATTTGACACCTCTTTTATGGATGGTAAACGTTTCCTTAAAAACAAATGCGGAAGTATTTTCTTCTCCTTTTGGAATGCCGGAAGTATTACAGCTTGGGAATTATATTTTCGCATGGACGAAGGGTTATCTGGGAAGAGCTATGTTCAATTCGCTGATTGTATGTGTAATTGCGCTGATTGTCAGCATGTTCTTAGGTTCCATGGCTTCTTTTGCCATCGCGAGGATGAAATGGAAATTGTCCGGTCTTGCAATGACCTATTTTATGATAGGAATGATGGTGCCGGTACACTGCGTATTGATTCCCCTGTTCGTACGGTTTTCCAATCTGGGACTGACCAATTCGCTGGCGGGATTGATTTTGCCTTATATTACATTTTCTCTTCCGATGACCATATTTTTAATGGTGGGATTTTTTAAAGGAATGCCGAGAGAAATGTTTGAAGCGGCGTGTATCGACGGATGTAATATTTATCAATGTTATTTTCGAATAGCGATACCTCTTTCCAAGACAGGTATGAGTGTAGCGGCACTTATGACTTTTGTAGGAAATTGGAATGAGCTTTTGCTGGCAATGGTATTTATATCCGATACGACCAAAAAAACTCTGCCGGTGACCTTGACCTATTTTGTAGGGCCATATTCGACGAATTATGTTCAGATGTTTGCGGCGGTCATTATTGCGATAGCGCCTACGATTTTGGTGTACTGTATGTTCAGCAATCAGATTGTAGATGGATTAACGGCAGGTGCGGTAAAGGGGTAATTAAAAAGAAAAAGCTTGGAAAGGTAAGGAAAACGATGACGAGGGAAGAAGCGAAGGAGAAGGCAAAGAAGCTGGTTGCAGAAATGACGATAGAAGAGCGTGCCGGACAGTTAAGATATAATGCACCAGCGATTCCGAGGTTAAATATACCTGCCTATAACTGGTGGGGCGAGGCGCTGCATGGAGTTGCACGCGCCGGTACGGCGACAGTTTTCCCACAGGCGATCGGTATGGCTGCGGCCTTTGATGAAGAGCTGATATACCAAATTGCCGATTGTACGGCAACAGAAGGCAGGGCAAAATATAATGAATATTCTGCTCACGGCGACAGAGATATTTATAAAGGACTTACCTTTTGGTCACCTAATGTGAATATTTTTCGAGACCCCAGATGGGGAAGGGGACATGAGACTTACGGAGAAGATCCGTATTTGACTTCAAGGCTGGGAGTGGCTTTCGTTAAGGGCCTGCAGGGAGAGGGAGAGGTAATAAAAGCGGCGGCTTGTGCGAAACACTATGCGGTTCACTCCGGTCCTGAAGAGTTGCGGCATGAATTCAATGCCCTGGCTACGCCCAAGGATTTGGAAGAGACTTATCTTCCCGCGTTTGAAGCGCTTGTAAGGGAAGCGGGTGTGGAAGCGGTAATGGGAGCTTATAACCGTGTGAACGGAGAGCCTTGCTGTGCGAATAAGATGTTGATGCAGGATATTCTTCGCGGCAAATGGGGATTCGAAGGACATTATGTCTCAGACTGCTGGGCACTTAAAGATTTTCATGAACATCATATGGTTACATCGTCGGCGAAGGAATCTGCGGCAATGGCATTAAATGCGGGCTGTGATCTCAATTGCGGAAATGTATATCTGCATATTTTAAAAGCTTTGCAAGACGGACTTGTAACAGAAGAGGCAATCACCGGGGCCGCTGTTCGATTATTCACTACTCGTTATCTCCTTGGATTATTTGAAAAGACCGAATACGATGAAATACCGTTCGAAAAGGTAGAATGCAATGAACATCTGGCGCTTGCGGATAAAATAACGAGGGAAAGTATCGTTATGTTGAAAAATGATGGAATTTTACCATTGGCTGTGGATAAGTTGAAGACCATCGGAGTAATCGGTCCTAATGCAAACAGCAGAAAAGCGCTGATTGGCAATTATCATGGAACTTCCTCGAGATATATCACAGTATTGGAGGGAATTCAGGATTATGTGAAGGATAAAGTCCGTATTCTATATTCGGAGGGCTGTCAGCTATCGGAGGACAGGGCGGAAAAGCTAGCCTTTGCCAAGGATCGGCTGGCTGAGGCAATGACTGTGGCGGAGCATAGCGATGTCGTTATTCTTTGTCTTGGATTGGACGAAACGTTAGAGGGGGAAGAAGGAGATACCGGAAACAGCTATGCTTCCGGGGATAAAGAGGATTTAAAACTTCCAAAGCCGCAGAGGGACTTAATAGAGGCAGTGGAAAAAACGGGGAAACCGGTAGTGTTTTGTCTGATGTCAGGAAGCGCTATCGATTTAAGTTTTCCTGCCGGTCATTTTAATGCGGTATTGCAGTTATGGTATCCCGGCGCCCGCGGAGGAAAAAGCGCTGCCGATATTATATTTGGAGAAACGTCTCCTTCCGGCAAGCTTCCCGTAACCTTTTATGAAAGCTTGGAGGAGCTTCCTGAATTTACGGATTATGGCATGAAGGGAAGAACATATCGTTATATGGAGAAAAAAGCACAATTCCCGTTTGGTTTCGGGCTGACCTATGGAAAGGTACAGGTGATGGGAATCGAACGAAAGGAAGCCGGTAAAAACGATATCTGCGTCGAAGTTACGGCAAAAAATCAGGGAACTGCGGATACGGACGATGTAATTCAGATTTATGTAAAAAACAGAGATTCAAAATTTGCGGTTAGAAATCCTGCCTTGTGTGCTTTTAAAAGGGTGCATATAAAGGCGGGGGAAACGTTGAAACAGAAGATGACTATCGATAGAAAGAGCTTTACCGTTGTTAACGATGAAGGAGAACGTTTCTATGACGGCAGCAACTATATTTTGTATGCGGGCATGAGCCAGCCGGACGCAAGAAGCGTGGAGCTGACGGGAATAAAGCCGGCAGAATTGGAAATACACATAGATTTTTGATTAGAAAATTAATTGGAAAAGCAGTTGGCCTTCCTGATACACCGGAAAGGTTAGCTGCTTTTTTTGCATCGGATAAATGATGTGCAGTTATGCGCGAACAAAAGCTGTACTGCCGAAGCGCCTAGCTGCGAGGGTCTATGAAGCACACTTTCATTTTTTAACAGAAAAGTGCTTCTATTAAAGAAAACAGATGTCTGAAGTTATATGTAATGTATAAAATGGTATTAAAATATAATATTTTCACGGAATATTAATAGAATAATATATTAAAAAGGATTTCAATATTTTCTAAGTCGATATATAATAAAAGTATATATAGAGTATATTTAGAATATATTCGAAGCCTGCCAGGCGGAACCATTTATTATACACATTTGTCATAACACATAAGAAAGAACGGAAAATGAGAAAGCAGCTAGAGGGACAGATAAATCTCTTCGATATTTTTACTTCTGAGGAATCGGAGAAACCACAAAAATCAGAGGAAGTAAAAAAAGACGGCAAGCAATATTTCGAAGAATGTAAAGTGTGCTGGTGCTCCGATTGCAGACACAATGCGGTGAACGAAGGGGTTCCAAGAGAGTTCATGGGAGAGTACAAGCCCTGTCCGTCGTGTACATTCTGCACAGATAAAGGTAAAGCAGATCCTTGTGAAATCGGTTCTTATGACAACGGGTGTAAGGTTCGCTCGGAGGAAGAAGGAATTTAGTGGCAGCAGTCTGCCAGAGAGGCTTTGGAAGTTTCAGAAATTATTTAAAAGCGCAATGCGGCAAAAGGAGAAGACGAGATGAAAAAGGAATTTGATGTAGTTGCATTAGGGGAATTGCTGATTGACTTTACGGATAACGGAGTGAGCGAGCAGGGAAATACAATATTCGAAGCCAACCCGGGCGGAGCTCCGTGCAATGTACTGGCTATGCTTCAGAAATTAGGCGATCGCACTGCGTTTATCGGAAAGGTCGGAGAAGATATATTCGGAACGAAATTAAAGGGAGTTCTGGAGGAAGTAGGAATCGATACCACCGGTTTGATTGTGGATAAAGATGCAAGGACAACCTTGGCATTTGTCCAGACTTTTGAAGACGGGGACAGAGATTTTTCTTTTTACCGTAATCCCGGTGCGGATATGCTGCTGACGGAAGACGAGATAGATGAGAAGCTGATCAAGCATAGTGAGATTTTCCACTTCGGCACCTTGTCCATGACTCATAAAGGGGTTCGTAAGGCGACCAAAAAAGCAATCAAGATGGCGAAGGAGCACGGCGCGCTGATTTCCTTCGATCCTAATTTGCGCCCGCCTCTTTGGGAGTCTTTGGAGGAAGCCAAGGATCAGGTGGCGTACGGACTTGGGAAATGCGATATTTTGAAAATATCCGACAACGAGATTCAGTGGTTTACCGGAGAAGAGGATTATGATAAGGGCATAGAGAAGCTGCGGAAGGAATACGGCATTCCTTTGATCGTACTGTCTATGGGAAAAGACGGAAGCAGAGCCTATTATAAGGATATCAAGGTGGATAAGCCCGCTTTTGTTCAGGAAAAGACAATAGAGACCACGGGCGCAGGAGATACTTTCGGCGGCTGTTGTCTGCACCATATATTGAAATATGGTATCGATAATCTGGATGAAGAGAAGCTGGATGAGATGCTCACCTTTGCCAACGCTGCCGCATCTATCGTTACGACAAGGAAGGGTGCTCTGCGCGTAATGCCTGCAAAGAATGAGGTAGAAGAGTTTATCAGAACCTATTAAGCGTTGCTCACCGGATAATCAGGCTTGGAGGACAAGAATGGAAGAAAATAAAATTATTTCTCCGCTAAGCAGCATTCATATGGTTCCGATGGACATAATAGACGGTTTTCAAGTGAGGCCTGGAATGTACGAAGTTAATGGGGCAATGGCGATTCCCTGCGGCGTTAATTTTACAGTACATTCCTTCGGCGCCACCTCCTGCGAGCTGCTTTTGTTTAAGAGGATGGAAGAGAAGCCCTATGCGGTACTGAGATTTCCCGAAAATTACAAGATAGGAAAAGTATACTCGATGATCGTGTTCGGGCTGAAGATTGAGGAATTCGAGTATGCTTATCGCTTGGACGGACCATATAATCCCCGGAAGGGATTGCTGTTTGATAAAAATAAATGCTTGTTAGATATATATGCAAAGGCGGTTACCGGGCAGAGCGTATGGGGAATGGAAAAAAAAGAGACGGTCTGTTACAAGGCCCGCGTAGTAAAGGATGATTTTGACTGGAGAAACAACAGGCGGCCTTTAATACCTATGGCGGATTTGATCATATATGAAATGCACATCCGGGGATTTACCTTTCACAAATCTTCAGGCGTGAAATATCCGGGAACCTTTGAAGGTCTAAGAGAAAAGATACCTTATTTGAAGGAGCTTGGGATAAACGCCGTTGAGCTAATGCCTATCTTTGAATTCGACGAAATGTCCGATTACCGGGAAGTAGATGGAAAGCCGTTAGTTAATTACTGGGGGTATAATACTGTCAGTTTTTTTGCTCCGAATACGAGTTATACAGGAAATATTGAGTATAACAGAGAGGGTACGGAGCTTAAGGAGCTTATAAAGGAATTGAACGACAACGGTATCGAATGCTTTCTCGATGTGGTTTTTAACCATACGGCAGAGGGTAATGAGCAGGGACCGTTTTTTTCTTTCAAAGGATTCGACAATAATATTTATTACATGCTTACCCCGGAGGGATATTACTATAATTTCAGCGGGTGCGGAAACACGCTGAATTGCAATCATCCTATCGTGCAGCAGATGATACTGGAATGCCTGCGGTATTGGGTAACGGCATATCATATCGATGGCTTTCGTTTCGATTTGGCCAGTATATTAGGGCGTAACGAGGACGGCTCTCCGATGAGTAAGCCGCCTCTGCTGCAAAGCCTTGCTTTCGACCCTATTCTTGGGAATGTGAAGCTTATCGCGGAGGCGTGGGATGCGGGAGGCCTTTATCAGGTAGGCAGCTTTCCAGCATGGAACCGCTGGGCGGAGTGGAATGGCAGATATCGGGATGACATGCGCAATTTCTTAAAGGGCGATTATAGCATGGCGGATATTGCGGCGCAGCGAATCGCCGGGTCCAAGGATTTGTATCTTCCGGAATTCAGGGGAACCAATGCATCGGTAAACTTTCTGACCTGCCACGACGGCTTTACGCTATGGGATTTATATTCCTACAATATGAAACATAATGAAGCTAATGGATGGAATAATACGGATGGAACTGACGATAACAGAAGCTGGAACTGCGGAGCGGAAGGAGAGACAGAGGATTACGAAATTCTCGCATTACGAAGAAAAATGATTAAAAATGCGGCAGCAGTCCTTATGCTAAGCCGCGGAACCCCGATGTTCCTGGCAGGAGATGAATTCGGAAATACTCAGTATGGAAATAATAATGCTTATTGTCAAGATAATGAGACCTCGTGGCTCAACTGGGATATGTTGGAGAAGAATAGAGATATCTATGAGTTTTTTAAATATATGATTCAGTTCAGAAAGAAACATGTCGTTATTCGCAAGTTTTCCGGGCGCTGCTCCTTAAATTTTCCGGAGATTCAGGTGATGGAGCCGGAAGAGAGTCTTAAGGTACTGCGTATTGTTTATGCAGGACGAAGTGCTCAGGGCAGTATAGATGAAAAAGATGATATAGTGTGTCTGGCAATCAATGTATTCTGGGAAGAGCAGGAATTCTGGCTGCCGGGATTAACTGCCGATATGGGATGGTTTGTGGCTGCGGATACGGGATTGAAGTATCTTGCGGATGGTATCCCTCAGTCGGAGGAGGATATGCCGGAGATAACTTGCGGAAGGATACGGATGATGCCTCGTTCGGTATGCGTGTTTGTGGGGAAAGAGAGTGATTTATTATTGTGAAATTGGGGAATGTGAGGTTTCTTGGGGTGGTGGGGGTTGTGAGGGAAGGAAGCGTATGGAATGTGTTTCCGGCTCTGAAATGCTGAACACTTCGGTGAGCCAGGGCAGGAATTCTTTCAGCAGAGGCTGAAAGAATTCCTATGTCTCGCCTCCGTAGCACTAATCGCCGGAAACACATTCCATACGCTTCCTTCCTTGCCAAGTTTTACGAAGGGTGTGAAACGGTAATGTTGTGAGATTTCGCAAGTAATAAATGGCGGGATGGTGAGGAAAGAGCGGAAGGGCTGCTTTTTGATATCGAAGCCTTTAGCGATTTCACTTATAGATGTAGAAAATTGGTATTACAGTTGTTCTGATATTTTGGATATTTACCGGATAGATAATATCTTTTATTTCTAGTAACCCATGCTTCTATGCCGGAAGTATCAAACAAAGGTATGGATGAATGAGAAGAATCAATTACCTGGCATAGGGGTTCAGTCAGATTCATAGAATAATTTTTATTGAATATGTAACTATAAATTTATTATAGGACGAGGGGAAGGATGAAGGAACAAGTAAAAGTTGCAATTACTCCAGTTTTTATTATATTGATTGGTTTTTTTACTGCATTATTGTTCAATCATTATATCGGCGCTTGGGCATTTATGCCATTGGCTATTGTATACTGGGTAGTTCTTGGTATCTTTGGTAAAGTGGATAAGGTAAGCCTGAAAAGGGCCTTTGTAAAATCCGGGCAGCACCGCTGCTTTAATATTTTAGCATATATTCCTTGTATATTTTGTATTGTTGCTTTTGTGTGGGGACTTCAATTTATAATACTTGATCCACTTTTTATTATGCTTTCCTTTGTTTTTGTTATTGTGAATCCTGTAATGGAGGAGCTTTTTTGGCGGCAATATCTGTTGGAACGGCTGAAGTGGAAAAATTGGGTAAAAATTATATACAGTACTATTTTATTCTCGCTGAGCCACCCTCTTATGTGGGGTATTTTTTCTGTTACGATAAGAAGTAAGATCATGGTCATGCCCTTACTGATTATGGGGATATTATGGGGAAGTGTATATCTGAAAACAAAAACGCTGCGTCATTGTATTATTGCCCACTCGATTGTGGATGTTCTCAACCTTTCTGTGTGGGTATTTTTAAACATATACATACCACCTGTGGTATAGGCAATTACCTGGTTAAAAATAAAATAAAAGGAGAAAGATTATGGAAAAAGATTTACTGGAAAAAGACACGCTGGACAGAGACATCGGAACTTCCACGGAGGCGGCTGCAGAAAATGAAGTCGGCACTCAGGAGACGATGGAAGATTACAGCAGAGAGCTGGAGGCTTCTTTCAGGAAGATCGGGGAAGGGGAAATCATATCCGGTACGGTAATTTCTGTGGATGAGGAGGAAGTAATTCTGGATTTGAATTATTTCGCTCAAGGTGTTATTAAGGCGGAGGATATGAGCAATGATCCGAAGTTCAATATCCTGGAGGAAGTGAAGATCGGTTCAGTGATTGAGGCCACTGTGGTTAGGACGGATGATGGGGCAGGAAATATCCAGCTTTCTTGTAAGGAAGCGAAAGATATTTTATCGTGGGACATTTTGAAGAAGTATCTGGATGAGGAGAAGGAAATTGCGGTGAAGGTGAGCGAGGTGGTAAACGGCGGGGTTATCGCTTATGCCGAAGGAATCAGGGGATTTATTCCCGCTTCTCAGTTATCTCTTACTTATGTGGAGGATTTAGAGCCGTGGAAGGATAAACAGCTTACGGTGAAGGTCATTACGGTGGATGAAGAAAAAAAGAAGCTGGTTCTGTCGGCGAAGGCGGTGGAGAAGCAGAAGGCGGAGACTGAGATCAATCATAGGATTTCTATGCTGGTGCCGGGCACGGTGTTAGAGGGAACGGTGGAATCTTTGATGCCTTACGGCGCGTTTGTCGCCCTTACAGATGGGTTAAGCGGCTTGGTGCATATTTCTCAGATTTCTGCTAAAAGGATTAAAAAGCCTTCAGAGGTGCTGACGGTAGGAGATAAGGTTAAGGTTAAAGTACTCAATACGAATGATCATAAGATCAGCTTGAGTATAAAGGCTGTGGAAGAGGATTCCAGACCGGATGAAATGGAAGAGAAAGAAGCCGCGGAATATAGCTCTAACGAGGAAATCGGCACGTCTCTCGGAGATTTATTTAAGAAACTGAAGCTTTAAGCAAGAACGAAAGAAACAAAATAAACAAGGGAAGTAAAATAAGAAATGCCAGTAGAAAATGTGAAAAAATATTTAAAATCCTTCGGACTGGATGATAAGGTTAAGGAATTCCAAGTATCCAGCGCGACGGTGGAGCTTGCGGCTGCGGCCGCAGGCGTTATTCCGGCGAGGATTGCCAAGACACTTTCCTTTAAAATAGGTGAAGGTGCTATATTGATCGTTACGTCGGGAGATGCCAAAGTAGATAATAAGAAATATAAGGCGATATTCGGCAAGAAGGCGAAGATGCTGACGCCGGAGGAGGTCATTGCCTATACGGGACATGCGGTAGGAGGCGTGTGCCCTTTTGATATCCCGGATGAAAGCGTTGAGGTTTATCTGGATGTTTCCATGAAGCGTTTTGAAACGGTTCTTCCCGCGGCGGGGAGTGCCAACAGTTGTGTGGTGCTGACCCCTGATGAGCTGGAAAAAGTGTCAAATTCCAAGGAATGGATTGATATCTGTACTTTAATCTAAATTTTTCCATTTTTGTTGAAAATGAATAAAAACGTTTTTATTTTACCCCTTTATTTTTGTTTTAAAGGGGTTTTTTATTGTATATAGTGCCAAAGATTATTTTGTATATTGAATATTAAGACAAATCATAGTAGTATTATGACATAAAATAAAAACGTTTTTATATACATAAAGCGGGATGTTTTTTAGAATCGAAAACATATGGGATTTCAAGGAGGATTGTATGAAGGAGAAAATAAAAGGGTTATTCCGGAGCAATCAGTTTTTAAATAAAGAGATTGCAAACAGAAAGACAGGGGTCTGTCTCACGGCGGCAGTAAGCGTCGTTGCTATCATTTTATCTCTCCCCTTTTTTTCATGGATAAGTATAGTAAATATTCCCTCTCTTTTCTCCAAACTGAACATAACGAGGGAAATGGCGGAGAATTTATTTCAAGGCTACAGCTTGTTCAATCTGTTATCTTTTGTGCAGGAGTCCAGGCAGGGAAGTCTCGGACTGTATGCGATGATTTTGTTAATACTCATGGCAGCCGCCCTCTATTTCAATGTAGTCTATGTCTTAAAGGTAACTTTTAACCTTAAGGGGAACAAAGGAAACTTAGGCCTGTACGCTACGGGACAGACTGCTATGGTGTTCGAAATAATAGCTACGGCGGCGACGGCAGGCTTTATAATTTTCGCGAATCACAAGTTCGGGATGACCGGTATGCAGGCATCGCCTGCGGTATACATACTTTTTCTTCTTTCCCTTCTGTCCTATGCGGCTATCAAGCTTCTGGAGGCGGAGGAAAGGGCGCTTTACAAGGAGCATGGGCTGCTTAAAGAAATACAGAAAAATTGGGTATTGTTCTTAATGCTGGTGCCCACCTTCATTTACTTTATGATTAACAATTACCTTCCGATGCTCGGCGTATACTACGCCTTCACCTCCTTTAATTTCAGAGACGGTTTATGGGCGAGCCCTTTTATCGGGTTCAAGAACTTCGATTTTCTGGTTAAGGCGGATTTGTTCAGGCTGACGAAAAACACCATTCTTTATAACGTAGTATTTATCGGACTCGGTAATGCTCTCCAGATTGTATTTGCTATCTTTGTCAGTCAGGTGACGGTAAAGTGGTTCAAGAAGGCTTCGCAGACCTTGATGTTCATGCCCTACTTCGTATCCTTCGTTATTTTGAAGGTTCTGGTATATAACATTTTCGAATATCAGTATGGCCTTATCAACAATATTATTACCTCTGCAGGAGGAGGTAAAATCGACTTTTACAATACACCCTCTTATTGGCCCGTATTGATCACTCTGTTCTATCTGTGGAAAAACATCGGCTATGGAATGGTCGTATACCTGGCCACGATCATGGGTATTGACAGCGAATATTATGAGGCCGCCAAGGTGGATGGGGCTAATATTTTCCAACAGATATGGTATATCACGCTTCCTCTCGTGAAGCCCACCTTCATCATCCTTCTTTTATACGCGCTGGGAAGCATTATGAAGGGACAGTTCGAATTGTTCTACCAGATGATCGGCAATAACGGCACCTTATATAACGTAACGGATATTTTTGATACTTATGTATATCGAATTACTATGACTCAGCCGCTAAGCATAGGACTCGGTACGGCAGCGGGCTTATACCAGTCGGTATTCGGTTTCGCCATCGTTATCCTTACCAACTTCTTAGTGAAACGTAAAAATCCGGAATACGCGTTATTCTAAAGAAAGGTGAAAAGGTGGAAAGAAAAGCGTTACTGAGAACGGAGTGAACGGTAACAGAAAAGCGCTTTCAACATCCTTGATTTGTATGCCTGTTAAAGCGGGCAGATGGGAGCAGAAATGAAAATTAAAAAGAATACCTCTACTATAATTTTTAACATCATTACTTATGTCACGCTTACTTTTGGAGCCATTGTCTGCGTATTTCCGTTTATCATTATCGTTTCCGGCTCCCTGACGAACAATACCACGATTCTCACTCAAGGCTACAGCGTGCTGCCGAGGGATATTACGCTATCCGCTTACCGGACGATTTTCAATGCGCCTAAGGATATTTTACAGGCCTATAAGATGACCTTCTATTATACCATTGTAGGCACGGTAATCGGTCTTATGATGATAACGTTGACGGGATATGTTATTTCCAGAAGAGAATTCAAGTACCGCAATACGGTATCCTTTCTGATTTACTTCACCAGTATATTCGGAGGAGGTATGATTCCGTGGTATTTGATGTATGCCAACGTATTGAATATGAAAGGCTCTACCTTTGCAATCTGGTTTCCGGCACTGATGAGCCCGTTTTTGATCATCCTGATGAGGACCTTCATCGTAGGTTCCGTTCCCGAGGCGATTACAGAGTCGGCAAAGATAGACGGTGCGGGACATCTGACCATATTTTTCAAGATAGTAATGCCGGTGTTAAAGCCGGGGTTGGCTACGGTAGGGCTGTTTCTGGCACTTGGCTACTGGAATGACTGGTACCGCTCTTCGATGTTCAGCACCAGCTCTAAGACATGGGAACTGCAGTTTTATCTATACGATTTATTAAACGCTACTACGGCATTAAAGCAAATGGCCCAGAGTACCAGTATTTCCACCGCAGAACTTCCTACCCAGTCCGTGAAACTGGCGATGGCGGTAGTGGCTACCGGTCCCGTGCTCTTATTCTACCCTTTTGTACAGAAATTCTTCGTTTCCGGTATTACGGTGGGAGCGGTAAAGGGGTAAGAACAGATATGAAGGCGCGGACGCTTAACGGAAACGCTTTGATATAAGAAACTAATAATTATTTTAGGAGGGTAAAAATGAAGAAGAAAAGAAAATTAGTGAGTATCGTTCTGGCACTTACCATGGTACTTACGATGGCAGGCTGCGGAAGTAAGTCCGCAGTGGAAAGTCTGAACGAAGCGGCTCCCGCAGAAACTACTGATAATAGTACGGAAGCAGAGGCTCCCGCGGCAGCAGAAGAGACCACAGAGGCAGCAGCGCTGGATACCTCTGAAAGAGTAGATCTCGTATTTTATGTAATGGGTGATGCACCTGTAGACGAGATTGCGGTAGAAGATGCCTTGAATGAGATATTGCTGGAAAAGGTAAACGCTACTATCGACTTTCAATTCTCCACATGGACGGATTTCCAGCAGAAATACAGTCTGGAGCTGACAGCAGGTCAGGCGGATTTGATCTACGTAGCCAACTGGTTAAATTACGGACAGTTAGCTACCAGCGGAGCTTTTGAGGAGTTAGATGATGTGTTGAATACGGTTGCTCCCGCATTGAAGGATACCGTTGGAGAAAGCAACTTGAATATGTGCCGCGTAGGCGGAAAAGTTTATGCGGTTCCTTGCTCCTGGGCGGAATATACATGCAACGGAGTTAAATACCGCGAAGATTTAAGAGAAAAATATGACCTTCCGGTACCTGACAGCCTTGAAAATTTCGAAGCATACATGCTGGGAATCAAAGAGAATGCGCCTGGTCAGGGACTTTTGACCGTAACTACGGAGGAAAGCCAGGGAATGTTAACAGCCTTCGATGCAGCCTGGATCCTCAATCTGAAATATCCTTGGGTTAACGCGAACGGACTTCCGTATGGTCTGGCATCCAATTATGATACGCCTTCGGACGTATATGATTACTGGTATTCCGATGACTTCACAGAGGACATGAAGCTCATGAAGAAGTGGGCTGATTTAGGCTTCTGGTCTAAGAGCGCACTGTCCGATACCAACGATAGCGAAGCATATAAGAGCGGTCTTTGTGTAGCTGAAATTGCAGGACAGAATCCGAACAAACAGATTACCGCTATCAGAGATTTTGAAAAAGAACAACCCGATTGGAAATCCGAATACATCGCATACGGTGAGGTAACGAATACTATTTACCCTGGACATGCAACACAGAACGGTACCGCAATCGTACGCGGCAGTAAGAATCCTGAGAGAGCTTTGAAGGTATTAGAGCTTCTCATGACGGACGAAAGCGTCAACAGGCTGGTACAGTGCGGTATCGAAGGAACCAATTATGAGCTGGATGCGGACGGTATCTATCACAACCTGAGCACCTCGATTCCGGAAGCGTTCCCTTATGAAGGTTTCAATACATGGTCGTTAAGAAACGGCGAGTATAAACTTCCTCAGGAAACAGATGTTATTTTGAATCAAATGTTCGATAAATATGAGGAATTAGGAAGCAAGACAAAATTCCCCAATGTAAATATCTATAACGGTTTCAACGAAAATTATGATGCTTATCAGGCAGAGAGAACAGCGGTATCTAACGTTATGAAGCAGTACCTCGCTCCATTGCAGGCAGGACTGGTAGATGATGTGGATGCAGCGGTAGAAGAATTCCGTCAGAAGATGACAGACGCAGGCATAGAGGTTTGCCGCGATGGTTTCAAAGAACAGTGGGAAGCATATTGCAACGAATACGGATATAAATAAGTTTCTAAAGGCAGCCGGCAAAAGATGCCGGCTGTTTTTTAAAAGGGAAAGGTATAGTCAAAATCTGTGGGTGATAGGATGAAAAAGAAAAGGGAAAAACAAAGGAAAAAAGAAAGGAAGTACTTCATACATAGTTTGAAAACAAAGCTTTCTATAGGCTTTTTAATTCCTGTATGCTTTGTGGCGTTAGTAGGCGTATATGCATATGAGAAGGCCTCTGCCGGGATGTTGAAAAACTATGAAAATTCCACGATGCAGGCCATCGATATGACGACCCAATATTTGGATTTCGGGTTCGAAGGAATAGAAGCGGATTCCTTGCAGATGTATGGCGATGAAAATCTGACAAACTATATTCTGAATCTGTATAAGAATGAACCCGTCGAAGCAAAAAGGGTGCTGAACTATTCCAAGAATCTGATAAATGTAAAAGCTGTTTCCAACCATTTCATTGAAAGCATCCATATCGTTACCGCAGGAGAAGTCAATTGCCTTACTACCGCGGCGGTGGGGAGAGAGGGAAGCACAAACGGCTTTTATCCAGAGCTTTTAGAAGAAAAGCAGGACGCGCTTATCAGCAAGGTGGGGACGGAAAAATGGGCGGGAACCCATGCGGTTCTGGACGAGCATTTCGCGCTTAGCGACAGCAGCTATATCTGTTCTCAATACAGAATCCTTTCTACGGGAAATGCTGCCGTGGTAATAGACGTCAACGCCGGCAAAATAAAGGAAATATTAAGCAGCATGGAGTTAGGGGAAAACAGTGTGGTAGCCTTCATCACTGCTGATGGAAGAGAGATGGCTGCAGGGCAGGAGGAATATTCCTTCCTCAGTCAGGAATTTTTCCGGAGAGCAGCGGGGAGCGGCGAGGAGAAGGGATCGGAATATGTAGAGACAAAGGACGGGGAATATTTGTTCATGTACAGCAAATGTTCTGCTAATGAAGCAATGATATGCGCTCTCGTTCCTAAAGCTTCCTTAATGAAGGAGGCGGAGGAGATGAAACGTACCAGCCTGCTTCTCATCCTGTTCTCCTGTGTGACCGTATTCATTATCGGCTTATTTATTCTCTTAAGCATAAGCCGTAATATGAGCCATCTGACCAAGCGCCTTTCTCATGTAGCGGAAGGGGATTTGACAGTGGATATGAATATCCGCACTAAGTCCGAATTCGGCGTGCTGGCTAAATATATTAAGGGAATGGTAAGCAACACTAAGAATCTCATCGTGCAGGCTATCCGTATCGTTAGAAATGTAACAGAATCCGTGGAAGAGGTTTCCCAAGCTTCCGAAAGGCTGAAAAGATCCACGGAGGGAATAGAGACGGCCCTTGAAGAAATTAATCTGGGAGCGGGGCAGCAGGCACAGGATGCGGAGCATTGCCTTACGAAGATGGATAACCTCTCCGGCCTGATCATCCATACGAAGGAGCGGGTATCCAAGATGCAGGAAAAGGTTGCCTTTACCGGAGATAAAGTTCTTAGCGGAAGAGAGCAGATGACCCAGCTTCAGACGAAGGAGAAGGAAACCAGCAGGATAACGGGTCAAGTTGCCGACTGGGTGGATGAACTTTTGGGCAAATCCAAGGAAATCGAAGGTTTTGTAGGAACTATCAGCGATATTGCGGACGAAACGACTCTTCTTTCTCTGAACGCTTCCATCGAAGCCGCCAGAGCGGGTGAGCAGGGAAGAGGATTCGCGGTTGTTGCGGAGCAGATAAAGAAGCTGGCGGATGATTCGTTAAAATCCTCTAAGGAAATCGAGCGGGTAGTGAATGAAATCGGCTCTCTCATGGAGACCACCAGGGATTCCTCCGCTAAGGCAAAGGAAATCGTGGAGGAGCAGGACGAGATCGTCATCGGAACGGATACTATTTTCAAGGAAATCTATGAATGCATGGAAGCCATACAAGATAATGTAGAAAAAATGGATCGGGCTATGCAGGAGATGATGGTGGAAAGAGAGGAAACCCTCGGTGCGGTGGAAAGTATTTCCGGCGTACTGCAGCAGACCTTGGCCTCATCCACCTACGTGAAAGAGATGGTAACCGAACAGGCCGGTCAGGTAGAAGCTGTAGAAAAACGAATCAATGAATTAAAGGAAAATACCGGGCAGCTGACAAATACCGTGAGTAGTTTCAAGGTAGATCAGTAAAAAACTGGAAGGAAAGGTATGGTCGTTAACATGAAACAGGAGATGCTGAAAACGAGAGTAAAAGGGTTTCTGGATGTAAGGGGGAAGAACATTGTAAACGGAGAAGGAGAGGAGATTCTTCTGACGGGCTGGGGGCTGGGCAATTGGCTTTTATGCGAGGGCTATATGTGGCTTGCTAACGGTTACGAGAGATTTGACAGGCCGAGGCGGATTGAAACAGTTGTAGAGGAGCTCACCGGAGAAACTTACGCAGCCCGCTTTTGGAAGCAATTCAGGGAAAATTATATCAGAGAGGAGGACATCCGCCTTATGGCGAAGCTTGGCTACAACTCCGTAAGAATTCCCATGAACGCCAGGCTTCTTTTGAAAGAAGAGCCGGGAGAGCCGCAGTTTCTGGAAGAAGGATTTCTTCTACTGGATAAATGTATCGAGTGGTGCAAAAAATACGGCCTGTATGTTTTCCTCGATCTGCATGGCGCGCCGGGAGGACAGACAGGCGCGAATATTGACGATTGTATTGATGATATACCCAGGCTGTTCTTAGATCAGGACTGCTTCGACAAGGGAATTGCCCTTTGGAAAGAGCTGGCCAAACGGTATAAGGATGAATGGATTGTCGGCGGATACGATTTGCTCAACGAGCCTATCAGGCCCAAGCGCTTCGAAACAGACCCGGATGTGGATTATCTGCTGCCTCGTCTTCAGGAATTTTACGAAAAAGCGATTGCTGCGGTGCGTGAGATAGACGATAGACATTTATTTACGCTGGAGGGGCATCACTGGGCTTCCGCTACGGACGTTTTCCATAAAAAGTATGACGAGAAGATGGTCATTCATTTCCACAGATACGGCTGCCAGCCCGATATGGCCTGCTACAACGAATTCCTCGCTCTGTCCGAAAGGCTCGATGCACCCTTATGGCTCGGGGAGACAGGGGAAAATATATCTGAATGGTACACTGCCATGTACCCGTTGGCGGCGGAGCTTGGAATCGGTTATAATCTATGGCCGTGGAAGAAGATGAACTGCACCAATTCTCCCTGCAGCATAAAGAAACCGCAGGACTTTGAATTGATTACCGGATATGCGAAAAAGGGAAAACATCCGGGCTATGAAAAGGCGCAGAGTATTCTGGACGAATATCTGGAAAACATGAAGATAGAAAACTGCGTTCTCCATCCCGGGGTAACTCAGGCAATATTCAGACAACCGGGCTGTACGGTCAGAGGCACGGACTTTGATGAGTTCCCGGGAAGAGGGAAGTCCTGCTCAGGGGTTTTTCCGGAAGAGAACATCTATTGTTACCGGATGGGATCAGGAATGGAGATTCGCAATAAATTTCCTGACATTGTCCAGAAATTTGGCTTTGATTCCAAATGGGAAAGATTTGTTCTGGCAATGGGTGAGGGAGAATTTGCGGACTATTCGCTCTTTGATATCGGGGAGGGCAGTGCTGTACATTGTGAACTTTTTGTCAGTGAGGATGCCCAGGTAGCTTTTTATCAGGGAGAGAGCCTTCTTGGAAGGGCGAAGCTGGAGGCAGGAGCGGAGCGCCAGGTTACAGAGAATTTCCTGCTAAACGCAGCGGAAAAATCCGTAATCAGAATATGCGTAGAAAAAGGAAAAATAGAGGTGGAGAAAATCATAACGAAATAAATGTTATTATTCCGCCTGCTGCTTCATAACAACCATTGATGCACAGAAATATTGCTGCGTATTATTTCACTCTTGTAAAATTTGGACTTAAAAAAACTTTGTTCACAAAAAACACCTCGTGGTATCGAAAGATTGAATCGCAATAAAATAAATACTTTAAAATAAGAACTTCGAAATAAGAACTTACATTGTCTAAAAAAGTAAATTATGCTAAGATAAAAACGATAATTTCTTTATAACCGCGGAGGAATAAAAAGTGGCATCGAAAAAGGTGACGATTAAGGATGTGGCAAAGGAAGCCGGAGTATCCATATCTACGGTATCCAATGCTTTAAACGATGTAGATGTTCTGCATCCCGATACAAAGCAGCATATTTTAAAGATAGCGCAAAAATTGCATTATATGCCGAATTTGAATGGAAGAAATTTAAAGGCACAGGCGACCAATGTAATCGGGCTGTTCATCAGCTCTATAAAGGGACCTTACTATGGAGTATTGGCGGACTCCATCTTTTGGGCATGCAAGAAGAACGGATATGAGCTGAATATTTTTATCAGTGACAGGTCCAACAATATGATGGCGAATATTTTGGGCAAACGAGTGGACGGTGCCATCGTTTTGAACGAATGGATCAAGGACGAGCATATAAAAATGCTGGTGGATAACGATATCCCCACCGTGTTCATAGATAGAGAGATGAAAGGAAAGTTTTTATCCAGCGTGGTGTTCGACTCCTATCACGAGGGCGAGCTCGCTGCGAAGTTCTTATTGGAACTAGGGCATAAGAGTGTCGCTTATATGCGAGGGGTGGAGAACAACTTCGACAACACCGGGAGAGAAAGAGGATTTACCAACGTATTGAAGCAGGCAGGCATAACCTTAGAAGAAGATTATATTCTGCCGGGAGCCTTTGAACGGGAGACCTCTTACAATTCCATGAAGGATTTTCTGGAATCAGGGAAGAAGCTTCCTGAGGCTATTTTTGCAGCCAACGACGAAAGCGCGATCGGTACGCTGGAAGCGCTTTTGGAAGAGGGCGTTCGTGTGCCGGAGCAGGTCAGCGTCATCGGCTGTGATGATATTGAGACAGCGCGGCTGGTAAAACCCGCCCTTACCACGATCAGGACTTCTTTTGAAAAGCAGGGAACCCTCGCTGTAGAGCAACTTGTAAGGCTGATAAAAGGGGAAAATGAAGGCAACATTAACATTTTGCACGGAAGAATCATACCGAGAGAATCTACCTGCCCCAGAGAATGACTCAGGGCAGGAAAATTTTTACATAAAATAAAAACGTTTTTAACACAAGGAGGAGCACCTATGAAATTACAGCTGGATACCACGAGTTATAGGCAGAGCGGAATAAAAAAAAGCGCCGGGGAGATTATCTTTCAAACGGATAAAGAAACGGAAAACCAACTTCTCAATTTATACCCGGAGGTCACCTACCAGCAATTCGATGGCTTCGGCGGAGCACTGACGGATTCTGCGGGCTATATCTATTCTCAGATGAAGGAAACAGATAAAGAGAAGCTGCTGGAAGCATATTTTGGCAAAGAGGGAATGGGCTATTGTACGGTGCGCGTTCCTATCGACAGCTGTGACTTTTCTATAGAGCAGTATCAGGCAATTGCGGAGGGAGATGAGGAGTTTGTTACTTTTTCTCTCGAAAGGGAGAAAAAGTATATTTATCCTCTCTGGCAGGACATACAGAGAGTGTATGGAAAAGACATCGAGGTAATGCTTTCCCCATGGTCACCGCCGGCCTTTATGAAAACAAACAAAAAAAGAGTAAAGGGAGGGAGACTGAAACCGGAATACCGGGAGCTGTACGCGCGGTATCTCTGCCATTATATCAAAGAGCTTCAAAAGGAAGGCTTTCTTGTCAAGAGGCTGAGCATCCAGAACGAGCCTAAGGCGGTGCAGACTTGGGACTCCTGCAACTATACTGCGGAGGAGGAAAAGGTATTTTTAAGGGATTATCTATATCCGGCTTTGGTAAAAAGCGGACTGGAAGAAATAGAAATCTTTATCTGGGATCATAATAAGGAGAGAGTATATGAAAGGGCCTGTGCTATGATCGACGAAACTACCGATTATATGATAGCGGGGATGGCATTCCATTGGTACAGTGGAGACCACTTCGAGGCGGTGGAATTGGTGCATAAGAGATTTCCCGATAAAAAGCTGATTCTCTCCGAGGCCTGTATCGAATACAGCAAGTACGGCGCGGAAGGAGAGCTTGAAAATGTAAAAAAATATGCTCATGACATTATCGGGAATCTCAATGCGGGAATGACGGGTTTTTATGATTGGAATATCCTGTTGGATGAACAAGGAGGCCCGAATCATGCGGAAAATTTCTGCGACGCGCCTTACCTTTTTCAGACAAAGGAAGGAGAGCTGACCGAGCGCTTCACCAAGTCGGCCATCGAGCATTTCAGCCGTTATTTAACACCGGGATCGACCCGTATCGCTTTTTCCAGATACACGGAGGAGCTGGAGGCGACAGCTTTTAAAAATTCCGATGGCAGGCTGGTATTCATTGTTTTCAATAAGACGCAGCAGGCCCTTCCGGTAACGGTGAGAGTGGAAGGGGAGACAGCTTCTTTTATAGCGGAAAGTTTTTCTATTACTACAGGAACTATTATGTGAGAAGGATGTCATTACTAATGACGGCAAGGCTTTTCAAGAAAAGCCTTCCGGAGAGTTAACATATAACTGACGATTATGTATTTTGAAAGAAAAGCCGGTAGTTTGACCGGCTTTTTATATGTTAGAAATAGGTTTGTACAAAAAAGGTATTTTGTGATAGAATATTCATTAGATTTTATACCCATATGAGTGGGAAATGCTCATGTTGCCGGATGGCATAAATTATGTTACTAACGAGTCAGGAACACTCGTGGCAAGCTCAATCGTCAGCTTGCCAGGCAAATATAATTTTAAATATAGGGCATGGAAATCACAGTAATATCACAATTATACCGTATAATCATCAGCAGTACCGTACGATGGTATTCTTTTGATATTAACTTTTCGGGAAATAATGTAAAAATGAGGAGGAACTCTCAAATGGCGAAGAATAAGGAGCCGCAGACGGATGTTGAACAGAAGGCAAAGACGAAATACGACCGCAAAATGGAAGAAAGAAGAAAGCAAGAAATAAAGGACAAGCGTAAGGTGAGAATTATGCAGGCAGGTGCAATCGTTATCGGTGTCGGTATCGTTGCGGCAATTGCAGGCTCTATCATTGTTTCCGCAGTGAATAAGCATAACGCGGTCAATGCCCCTTATGTGACAATAGGCAGCTATGAAATCACCGAGCCTGAATTCAATTACTATTACAGTGCTACGGTCAACAATTATGTTTCTACTTATTCGCCCATCCTTTCTTATATTGGCTTAGATACCTCTGTAGATTTTGATAAACAGCAATATTCGGAGAATATGACATGGAAAGATTTGTTCGATCAGATGGCGGTGGAACAGATCAAACAGACAAAGGTATTGCTGGATGATGCTGCAGCGCATGGATTTACCCATGATACGACGGAAGAATACGCTAACGTATTGAGCTCCTTCAGCGCCAGTGCAGAGTCCCAGAATTTATCGCTCAGCGACTACTATGCTACCAGCTATGGACCTTATGCTACGGAAAAGAGGCTGGAGCCTTATATCAAGAATAACATTTTGGCAGAAGCATATTATAATGAGCTGCTGAGCCAGAATGTTCCTACGGATCAGGAAATAAAGGATTATTACGCAGAGCATACGCAAGAGTACGATAAGGTAGATTACAGAAGCTTTATCGTTAAGGCCGATATTGCAGAGGGTGCAACGGATGAGGATATCGAGAAAGCGATGTCAGAAGCGGAGAAAAAAGCGAATGCGATGATGGAAGCCCGTCAGGCAGGCGACGACTTTAAGGCGCTGGCTTTGGAAAATGCTGCCGAGGAGGATAAGGAAACTTATCAGGATACTGAGACCGATGCAACTCTTAACGAGGGCAGGGTTTACAGCGGCATAGTGAGCACCATATCCGGCTGGCTTTTTGAAGAGGGAAGAGCAGAAGGCGACATTACCGTTTTAGAGGATACCACGGACCATCAGTATTATGTTGTGGAATTCGTTAACAGATATTACGATAGTGCTACGGATGCAACCATTTCCGATACGATTGCCGCAGAGAGAGTAGCCCAATATATGGTTGGGCTTGAAGAAAGCTACACAGTGACGGATAACAAAGGCAATTTGAAATATCTTACCGTAGATTCGGGTACAGGAACGACGGAAGATACAGCAGCCGGCGAAGATAGCACTGCTGTTGAAGATACTACGGGGGCGGATACGGCAGAATAAGACAACAGGTAGCACGTTTTACGAATTATTTATATATTTAAATAAGAAATCCTGCAGGAGTTCGAGCTCTCCCGCAGGATTTTTTCATGTAATAAGGAAGTGCGTCTATTACAGAAACAATGGATGCCCAGCTTCTGCTTCCTCCAGCATCCTTTTAACCTTTTCGAGGTGAAGACCTTCCAGTTCCTTTCCGGCGCGATTGAGCATAAGGAAGTACTTTAATATGTCCTTTGTCTTCGCTTCCTCGGCGATAGCCATACGAATGGGATGATTCTTAAATATCCTTTTATCCATCCAGCTTAGATTATTATAAGATTTTCCCTTATATTCAAATTTATTTTCATAATAATCGATAAGTGCATTAAGGCGCTGCTTGCCGTCGATAATTTCATAATCCGCATTTCGCTTAAGGCGCTCTTCTTTGGAAAGATGGTTTAAAGCGATTTTGCCCAAATCAATATTGTGGAAAATACTGTCGATAAGAAGTTCCTTATCCTTCTGCTCCCAAACGTCCTCCCTCTGATAATCCGATTTCATATCGATCCCAAAATAATAATATAGATGAAGGAGGCTTTCCAAAGTAGAATTCTGGAAAGTCAGCTTAGAAATCTGATTATTGGCGAAGCTCGTATTCTCATGTGAAACCGGCCTTACATCCATCCATGCCGCAACCCTGTATATTTGGTATGTATATGGATGTCCGTAATTGTTACTGATCGCTTTGCCGGTAAGACCATATACCTTTCCGTTATATAATACTTCCTTGATAATGCAGTTTTTCAAGCTTCCGTACACTACCTCTTGTCCTACGGTAAAATAATAGGTGGGCTCGTTCAAATATTGCAGGCTCTTTTCAATCGATAAGAGACCCTGCTGCCTTTCGTGTGCCAGCCTTTCCTTCAATGTTTGTTTCTTTGTTTTATTATTTTCAGACATTCCATACCTCTTATAAAGTTCTCCTATGATCCCTTTACGCCTTATATTCGGATAACAGCTATTTTTATTGTGTCTAATTCGGTCTATTATATACTATTCAGAAGCTTGCTTTTTTATGCGGAAAATATTAAAAAACGGCGAAAAAGCATCGTATTCTATTCAATATATAAAATTATGCCGATATAATTTGTGATAAGTTAATAAATGGATTTACATACAAATGGATTTGTATGAACAGAACAAGGAGGTTAGTATAAAACATGATGATACCCATAGCGGGAACAATCCGTAATGCGGTGAAGCTGGCAGAGCTGGACAACAAGTGGCAGCAGCGAAAGAAGAATGCGGGGAAGGACCCTGCCCAGGCAGCGGATCCTCAGATACGGCAGTTTCAAGAGGATTTACAGAGGATGCGGAAGAATAATCAGATGGCATCTATCAGTGCCAAATTGAAAGCGGGAGCTGGATTAACACCCGAAGAAATTAAATATTTACAGAAGAACAGTCCCGAGTTATATCGGGAGTATCTTGAGGTAAGAAACGAAAAAGAGGCCTATGAAAGACAGCTCAAGGCCTGCAAAACGAAGGAAGAAGCAGAACGCCTCAAGATAAATAAGATGGGAAGCTTCATGGCAGAAGCGAAGGGAATTATGAGCAATGCCAGTATTCCCGAGGATAAGAAGCTGGAGCTTATGGAGAAGCTTCAGAAAAAAGTTATGGGAGTCCAGACAGCACATATGGATTTCGTAAAATCTACGGAATATCAAGAGCTTCCTGAGGAAGAAGAGCTTTTAGAAAAAGAAGACTCTGAAGTCGAAATGCCGGAAGAACGTTTGGGACAGTCCGGGGAAGATGTTAAGGATATCAAGGATATCCCGGAAAATATCGGGAACGCAGAAGATAACGGAATAAAAATTGTCGAAGACGCCTCGATTCCAATATCAAAATTACATTATAAGTTCCATGAGGTTGAGGCTGCGATTGTGAGTTTTACTAATTCTAAGGCATCGATACCGAAAAATCATGAGTATAAAACAAAGACCTTGAAATGAGCAAAGTCTTCAAATTTCAAAAAAATAAACATAAAAGGGAGCATTGCGGTAAAACGCAAGCTCCCTTGCTTATATTATTAAACAACACCTTGAACAGCGTCATATCCCTTTTCCTTTGTCCGGATTTTCAAGGCGTTACGTATTTCGTAGGTGAAAATTTTGCCGTCGCCCACTTCTCCGGTGTAAGCGGATTTTTGAATCGCATCGATTACCTTCATCTCCCATTCTTCAGAAGAGACAACAATCTCAAATTTGACCTTAGGCTGCATGAGAATGTCGATTTCCGTACCGCGGACAACTTCGTTATAGCCCCTCTGAATGCCGCAGCCGATAACCTGTGAGACAGTAATTCCGTTTACCTCAATGGCATTTAACGCGTCTTTTACGTCCTCCATTTTTTCTTCACGTACGATAGCTTCTACTTTTATAATCATAGTCAACCTCCTTTTTAATCCCAACCGTTGAAGGATGGATAAGCATTTTCACCATGCTGACAAATATCAAGACCGAGTTTTTCGTCTTTGTCTTCTACGCGAAGAGGTGTAAATAACTTGACGATACCTGCACAGATAAATGTGCCTGCAACTGCAAGGGCGATAGAAATTACAATACCGGCTAACTGTGCTAAAAAGAGTCTCGTCTCACCGAATACCAGACCGTCCCACTGAGCCACGCCGTTGATGGAGCTTTGAGCGAACAAACCGGTAGCGATGCCTCCCCAAATACCTCCTATTCCGTGACAGCCGAAAGCGTCGAGGGAATCGTCGATTTTCAGTTTACCCTTAATAAAAGTGATTCCAAAATAACAGATAGGGCTTACGAGAGCGCCGATGATAAAGGAGGACCAAATCGGTACAAAGCCTGCGCCGGGCGTAATCGCTACAAGTCCGACTACAAGACCGGTAGAAGCGCCTACCAGAGTAGGTTTTCCTTCCTTTATAATATCAATGAGCATCCAGGAAAGCAATGCCGAAGCAGCAGAAATTGCAGTTGTCATAAATGCGTGTGCCGCCAGACCATCAGCCTTTAAAGCGCTTCCGGCATTGAAACCGAACCAGCCGAACCAAAGCAGGGATGCGCCCAGAGCGACGAAAGGAATATTATGGATGCGGTAAGAAACGTTTATGAAGCCTTTTCTGTTGCCGATAAGGTAAGCTAACAGCAGGGCGCTTACACCTGAACTGATATGCACGACATTACCGCCCGCAAAATCCACGGAACCGATAGAAGCTAAGAAGCCGCCCTGTCCCCATACCATATGAGCCAACGGATAATATACCACTACGGACCAAAGCGCGATGAATAGGAACAAAGCTTTAAAGCGCATACGTCCAACAACAGCACCCGTGATCAGTGCAGGGGTAATCATTGCGAACATCATCTGGAAGGCCGTAAATACATAGTGAGGAATCGAATCGGCATAAGGGCCGGGCTCCATTCCCACGCCATTTAAAGCAAAATAACGAAAATCTCCGATTATTCCTAAGTGATTGCCGCCAAAAGCCAGCGAATAACCGAATAAACACCACATAACGACTGAGAGACCCATTACAGAAACACAAGCCATCATAGTATTAACTACATTTTTACGACGCACGAGTCCTCCATAGAAGAAAGCGAGACCGGGTGTCATAAGAAATACAAATGCGGTACAAATTAACATAAAACTAGTGTCGCCAGAATTCATTTTCAAATCCTCCTCTTTTATTTAGTTAGTCAGACCTTTACGCGTAAAAAAAAGAAGTCCGTGAGCGATAGACTCACTGGACTTCTTTGTCTAGAGGCCATTATAGCATACAGATTTTCTTACAGCAAGAGAAATTTTAAAAAAATTAAAAATAATATGAACTTTTTAAGAAGTGTACATGGAAAACGCGAGTGTCCATACGTTGACAAAAAAATATATATAATATAGAATATTGTTAAATTCCTCCTCATTTTTGATGTATATAGAATTTTTTTGATATACTTTTTGGTAATTTATTTATAAATTTATCAAGTCAAATGTGAGATTTGAATGGGATAAAAAAATAGATTTGCTTTATCAAAGTAACTTACTTATGGGGATGGGGAATTATGGCTAATAAAAATAGTGTAGTAGCAGATACAATACATGGAAATATCCCGTTGACAGCATTGGAAAAAAGAGTTATTTCGCATGTGATTTTTAATAGACTTCATGATGTATATCAAAACTCGACAGTATATTTAACATTTCCTTGTAATAGAACAAAAAGATTTGAGCATAGTTTGGGTACTATGAAATTATGTAGTGATATGTTTTATGCAGCTATTCAGAACGCCGAAGTAAGTGTAAGAGATGAATTCTTTAATATATATAAAAATGAATTTTTATTAATTTTAAATGGTATTAAAAATAATAAATTTAATGTATATGATCAAAAGCTTGGTGGAAGAGTGAGAAAAGTTAAAATTGAAACTCTTCCTAATATAAATGAAAAATCTTCTATTTTTTTAAATAGTCCTATAGAATTAAATGAAAATCAGCTTACTTACTACATATTATTACAGTCTGTTAGAATAGCTGCTTTGTTACATGATATAGGCCATCCCCCATATAGTCATATATCCGAATACGCCTTAAATAAAATTAGAGAAGAGTATAAAGATTTAAAGGAAAATGATAGAGTAATAGAATTTAATAATATAATGGGTGAATTTTTCGGAAGTGATGAAAATGAATCAGACGAAAAAAAGAAAGATAAGAAAGCTCTTCATGAACAAATGGGTAATAGAATTGTAAGTATCATTTTGGGAGATTCTATTAATGATATTGATGTTAACACGGCAAATACCAGACCTGATATATTGGATCGACAAGTATTTGAAATATTAGTAAAAGAAACTGTTGAAAGAATATTAGTGAATTATAAGCCATTTGACGTAATTCATAGAATAATAGACGGAACTTTAGACGGCGACCGCTTAGATTATGTTACTCGAGATGCATTAAACTCTGGTATAGATAAAGGAATAATAGAATATGATAGACTTTGCTGTGGAATGACAATTGCTAAAAATGAAAAGGGATTTTGGATTTGTCCCAATGTTAAGTCATTAAATACGGTTGAAGATTACTTAAACCGTAGATGGGACATATATAAAAATATAATTTTTCATCATAGAGTTGTCAAAACAGACTATCTTTTACAGAATAGTATTGAAGAACTTTGCAGAGCATATTTGAATGGAGATATTGTTGGAGAAAATCAAGATAATGATAGTGATTTACTCCCAGCAGATATATCAGGATTATGGAAGGCTTTGAAATCTTCTACTAATACAGATAGTGCATATGCAATATGTCAATGGGACGACGCGTGGTTAATGACTGTGCTTAAAAAGCATTTTTTTAATCAGTTTATAACAGGAACTGAGAAATATACCAAGTTATCTAAGCAGTTAACTGAATTATTGACAAATAAAAAATATTATTTTTCTGTAATAAAAAGGTTAGAAGATTTCTTAATAATTGATAATGCAATAGCAAAATGCTTTAATGAACATAGTAGTGAGTTGTCAGAGAAAATAGAAAAGCTTAGAGAGCTAAGTTCATCATATAATAATAATGACAAAACAAAACTTGTTACAATAGATCCCTTCTTAAGCGGAATTGAGAGAACCTTATTATTGTCAAAATCTTTGGACGAAAAAAAGACATTTCAGGGATTAATATTTTCACATCTCAAGAAAATATATAATACAATGTATTTAGAGGATATGGATGTATCTAATTTATTAAACGAGGTTATATTAAAAGCTAAAGAATGCTTTCCAAACAATGCAATAGAAGATATCTTTTTTGTAGTTAAAAAGTATGACATAGGTATAAAAAAACCTCTTAATTTTTATGATGAAAATCAGAAAAAAATGTTTGCTGTGCATGAGATAAGTTCAATAGCCAAAATACTAGATTTAAGTTACGATACTTTTCCGCAGTTTTTTATTTATATACTAAAAACAGATTCATATCAAGATATTAATTTAGACTTAAATAAATTTCTGAAGCTTATAGGAAAAGGAATCTCAGAAAACTTTTGTAAGAATTGGATTCTTATTCTAGATAAAAAAATTGAACAATATAATTCAGCCAAATAAAAAGGAGAAATATCCATGTGTAAAATGTTAATATCATCCGAAGATAAAGTTGAACAGGTTAATTTTATTGTGTACAATATTGTTTTCTCTGAAAAAAGCGGTATATTTACTACAGAAAATGTATATCAGCGTTTGAAAGCCCATCAAATAGATATTGAAAGAGGTAAACTTGAAAGCTTGTTTGAGTCATGGACAGATATGGGGATAATATTTGATAATGAGAAAGAATATGTAATTAATTCTGTCTTAATATGATATTTGTAATAATATTGGTAATTGTATGAGAACTTATTAATAAATGAATATTGTGTATTTTTACTATTACAAAAATGAAAAAATTTCGTTGTGTTTGGTTGTTTATAGGAACCTGACATAAAGCTGATTTTGCGTATAAAACTATGGAAATTAAGGAAAAAACAGAGTTGACATTTACCGGATCAAATGATATATTGATGGAGAAAATTCAAAGAATAGGAGATGTGTGGATGATTATTTATTCTTGCTGATTAGTAACTGAATGATGTGCATGGTAATTCGGCCGTTGGTGTGATGTAACGTGGCAGGCCGGAGTTTTGTTATCGTGCGGGCAGGAATAATTGAAATCGGACATCTTTTGATATTGTAAGCGCGGAATTATGCAGTATGCATAATTTCTGTATATCATTTATTACCATGAAGCCAATAGGCCGAATCGTAAAGATATGATTTGTCAGGTGCAGATAATTATTTCTGCACCTTTTTTTGTGACAGGAAATGTCATCCTATTATAAAAAAAGCCCTGCCGGACGGAATGAACAGATGCGCGCCGAGTAAAAGTAAAGGCTTAGGCACTGCATATGCATAGAACGGAGCCTATAAAACGGAGGTATTATAAATGTCACAAATAAGTGTAAACCATTTAACTTTTTATTATGACGGAAGCTATGACAATATATTTGAGGACGTCTCCTTCCAGATAGATACGGATTGGAAACTAGGATTTATTGCAAGAAACGGCAGAGGAAAGACTACCTTTTTAAATCTGCTTCAGGGAAAATATGAATATAAGGGGACTATAACGTCCTGCGTGGAATTCGAGTATTTCCCTTTTATAATATCCGACCGTACCAAGGATACGCTGACCTTAGTGGAGGAAATCTATCCTGATTACGAATTCTGGAAGGTATGCAGGGAACTGACACTGCTTCAAGTGGACACGGAGGTTTTCTACAGACCCTTTGACACCTTGAGCAACGGAGAGCAGACGAAAGTAATGCTGGCGGTTCTTTTTTCCAAAGAAAACAGCTTTCTTTTGATCGACGAGCCTACCAACCATTTGGATATGCAGACGAGAGAGCTGGTCAGTAACTATCTGAATAAGAAAAAAGGTTATATACTCGTATCCCATGACAGAATGTTTCTGGATGAGTGCATCGACCACGTGCTGACCATCAATAAGGCCAATATCGAAGTACAGCAGGGTAATTTTACCAGTTGGTGGGAGAACAAGATGAGGCAGGACGAATATGAACTGGCCGAGAATGAGCGGTTGAAAAGGGATATCCATCGCTTGAAAGAATCAGCCAGACAGTCTAAGGAATGGGCTGATAATGTGGAATCCACCAAAATAGGAAAAAAGTCGGAAAAATATGAAAAAAATATTGATACCAGAGCTTATGTAGGGGAGAAGTCCCGTCGTATGCAGATGCGCCGTAAAAATACAGAAAGGAGACAAGAGAGAGCGATAGAAGAAAAATCGTCTTTACTTAAAAATATCGAGACCGCAGATGACCTTAAACTGTTCCCGCTCAGGCATCACAAGGACGTTTTAGTACGCCTTGAGAATGTGGGAATCTCTTATCTGTCCCAGAGCGGAGAGGGGAATAGCAATGAAAAGCAGATAATTGACGGTTTTAATTTGGCAATCAGAAACGGCGAAAAAATAGTGCTTCAAGGAAGAAACGGCTGCGGTAAGTCCAGCATCATAAAGGCTGTATTATCTAGTGTTTCAGAATCTGCGCACCAAAGCTATGACATAGAAAGAGAATATACCGGAAAAGTAAGCGGGCGGATCGAGCCGGTGGGAGGTCTGATCATTTCTTATGTACCTCAGGACACTTCTCACCTCTTTGGAAGTATTTCGGACTATGCCAGGAAGTATGATATTGACGAGACTCTTTTTAAGGCGCTGCTCAGAAAGCTGGATTTTTCCAGAATCCAGTTCGAGAAGAACATGGAGGAATACAGCGGAGGGCAGAAGAAAAAGGTACTCATCGCCAGAAGCCTATGCGAGCAGGCTCACCTTTATATTTGGGATGAACCCCTTAACTTTATCGACGTATTTTCCAGGATGCAGATCGAGGATTTGATTATGAAATATAGCCCCACCCTTCTTATGGTAGAGCATGATAAGGCCTTTGTAGACAAAATAAAAGCGAAAATAGTACAGCTTTAGGTATCATCGATTCATAAAGTCTTATCCGTCCTGAACGTACGCGGAGCGAAAGTAACGTAGCAGGAACAAAAATTTGCCCTTTTCCGACCGTGTGTAACCTTGCCAATGGATGACGGTCAAACATGATATAGCAGCCGTTTGAAAAATGCATTTCGATACTCCGTAGGAGTGAGTCCCGCGATTTTCTTGTAGGCTTTGGCAAAGTTATGGCTGTCCGTAAAACCCAGAGATGCCGCAATTTCACTGATGGAAGCATTTGTGTCCGTCAGCATGAAGTTGGCGGCATCCATTTTTACGTTCAGAATAAACTGTTTGAGCGGTATGCCTGCTATGTTGCTGAACAGATGGGAAAGGTATTTTTCGTTATAACAAAAGTGAGCGGCTACATCTGCCACCTTCAGATTCTTGTCCGTATTTGATTTAACATAATCGATGATATCGTAATACATCTGCTTCTGGGTCCGCTTGGAGCGCTGGCTGACATTGTTCTCCCTATAGAACTGACTGTAAAGCTCGCAAAGAATAGTAGTAGAAAGATAGTTGGCAGTAGTGCTGTCATAGTTGCTGCGGATGGAGTCCTGAAGCTGCTTCATAAGCACCACGATTTTTTCCGCATGAGGAATCTTCCCTTGGCGTGGAATAGCGATGGTGTATTGAGGAACGGTATAAGGATAAGCCGCGTGCTTGGAGTTCGGAATCGTACTCAGAGCAACTTCATGGTTCACAGAAAAGTGAAGCCAATAGAAACTGCAATGGGAAGGCCGAATGCCCTTTCTGCGGTTGTTCGGAGGAGGAAGGGGAGGAAGCAGAAGAAACTCTCCTTCATTTATAGTAAACGGTTCTCCGTTGTAAGAAATGTACAAGGTATCTTTTGTGACTACGAACAGCTCATAATCGGTAAGAGGGAAATCCTCATGCACCCAGTTAGGGGAAGGTGCTTCAAACTTTCCGGTCATGACATAATTCATTGGATGCTCGATATAAAACTCATATACATACATAGAAAAATTACACCCTTTCTTACTTTGAGATACTTATTATCAAACCAAATTACACCTAAATGAACTTTATAACATATTTTTGAGTGTAAATAAGTGTCTTTAAAACATATCTAATTAATAATATTATATAATGATTCCCATTAAAAGTAAAGATATATAGGCATAATGTACATAAAGGTTAGGAAAAGTGTAAAAATTACAGAAGACAGCAGTGTAAAAAAGAAATATATTACAATTTTACACTTTATAAAGCAGTATGATATTTTACTTTCTCTTGTATAATGCTATATTCTGCCCATGGAATAAAACAAAAGGACAGGAGAATTCATAAGAATATGAAAACTGACAAAATGGGAAAACGAAGTAAAGTGATTCGGTATAAAGCGCTGGAATATGACAGCGTCAGAATCACAGATTCTTTTTTGGAAAATGCTTTCCGGTTGGAGCTAAAGTATTTGAATGAATTGGATGTAGATAAGCTGCTTTGCGGATTTCTGGAAACCGGCGGCGCTGCGGCCAGGACCGGACGCTATCCCGGCTGGGAAAGCACCGAGATACAAGGGCACACGCTGGGACATTATCTGACTGCTATTTCGCAGGCGTACGGGGAGACGAAGGACGAAGTATTTCTTCGGAAAATAGAATATACTCTCTCGGAGCTTAGGAGAAGCCAGTATGAGGACGGTTATCTGTTCGCTTCTCCCAGTGAGCTGTTCGACAGGGTGGAAAGCAAAAGGCCGGTATGGGTACCTTGGTATACCATGCACAAGGTGATGGAGGGGCTGATAGCTGCCTATCGCTTCACGGGAAGCGAAATGGCATATGAGATAATGACTTCTCTCGGACTTTGGATATACCGCAGGTGCTGTGGTTGGAGTGAGGAGACGAGAGCAGTAGTTTTGGATGTAGAATACGGAGGCATGAACGGCTGCCTTTATGATTTATATATGGAGACGGGAGATGAGAGGTTTGCCCAAGCTGCTCATCAGTTCGACGAGATGCCGCTTTTTCAGGCGATGTATGAGAACAGGGATATTTTGAACGGACTGCATGCCAACGCAACTATTCCTAAGCTGATAGGCGGACTGAAGCGCTATATCGCTTTTGGAAATGGAGAGGCGGGGGATGAGGAAAGGTTTTATTTGCAGGCTGCCGAGAATTTTTATCGGACGGTAACCGAGCATCATACATATATCACCGGAGGTAACAGTGAATGGGAGCATTTCGGAGAGCCGGATGTACTGGATGACGAAAGAACGGCTTGTAATTGTGAGACCTGTAATACTTACAATATGCTTAAGCTCTCGAAACTGCTGTTTCAAATTACGGGAGAGAAGAAATATGCGGACTATTATGAAAGGTCGTTCATCAATACGATCCTTTCCTCCCAACATCCGAAGACGGGAATGACCACTTACTTCCAGCCTATGGCTACGGGATATTTCAAGGTGTTTGGAACGCCCTTCGATCGTTTCTGGTGCTGTACGGGAACCGGAATGGAGAATTTTACCAAACTGACGGAAGGGATTTATTTCACTCTTCCGGGAAGGGTCTATATCAATCGTTTTGTAAGTTCCAAGGTATCCACGGAAGAAAATGGACTTGAACTGGAAGTGACCGGAGATTTTCTTATAAGCGATACCGTCAGGATAAAAGTGGTAAAATGCTGTGAAAAAAGTGAGCAGACGGAGATTGCCCTGCGCATCCCCGAATGGTGTGAAGAGAGCCCCCAGATAAAACAAACTGCAAAGGATACGGTAAGCAAAGAGGAAGAAGGTTATCTCGTCTTGCTCTCCCGCTGGCAGGAGGGCGACGAGATAGAAATTGCCTTTCCCATGGGTCTGGCACTGCACAGCCTCCCCGACAACAAGAACGCCGTTGCATTTACCTACGGTCCTTTTGTGCTCAGCGCGGGACTTGGAAGACAAATGATGGATATGACCATTACCGGAGTGGATGTTCTCGTTCCTATGAAGGAACTGCTGATCAAGGATTACATCGTAGTGGAAGATGGCACGATTTCAGAGTGGAAAGCAGATTTGGATAAAAATCTGGTTCGGGTTCCGGGGAAATCGGAGTTTATCTTGAAAAATACGGAAGCTGACAGAGCGTTGATATTCACCCCTCATTATGCAAGGTATCAGGATCGTTACGGCATTTATTTTAAGCTGTGCCAGAAAGGCTCCCAGACGTTAGCAAGATATAGAGAAAGGGAGAAGAGGAGGCAGGCACTTTCAAAGAGCCAGATCGATACGGTTCCTATCGGAAATGAACAATATGAACTTGCTCACCATATCAAGGGCGAGAAGACGGATACGTCGAGGGTGGATGGACACCGCTGCCGTTATGTGAAAGAAAATGGCTGGTTCTCTTACGAGCTTGGCCTGACAGAAAAGGCGAGAAAGCTTTGCGTGACTTACGCAGACGAAGACGAAGGAAGCTCCTTCCATATTTATTTGAACGACGAGCTGTTTGTAGCAGAAACACTTTTTGGGGAAGACGAGGAGTTCTATACGAAGGAGTACCTCCTGCCGGAGGAAATGTTACTGGGAAATAACACGGTTACCGTGAAATTTCAAAATATAGGCCTTAACGGCGAATGCAGGATTTTTGATGAACTATATATCAAAAAATAACAAGAAAGAATGATTGGAGGAAAGAGTATGAAAAAGAGAATTGCAGCACTGACACTGGCAGCTATGATGACCGTATCTGCACTTGCGGGCTGTGGAGGGGCAACGCCAGACAGCGCATCCACAAGTGGTAAGTCAGATACATCCGCTTCTGCTGGAGCGGAAAGCACCGGCACGGCATCCGGTGAAAAGGTAAAACTGACCGCCCTGTTCATCGCACACCCGCTTACCAAGGATTTAAATGAAATGCAGTGGCTTCAGGAAATCGAAGACAAGGCAGGAGTGGATGTGGAGTGGGAAACTATTTACACGGACTGGGAAACGGTGAAGGCTACCAGATTTGCCTCCGGGGATATACCGGATCTCGTATTTAATGCGACGATTGATTCCGACTACACGACATATAACGGTCTGTTTCAGGATATGACCGAATTGATCGAGAAGGACGCGCCCAATATTCAGGCAATGTTTACCGAACAGCCCGATACGAAAGTGTTGGCTGCCTTAGACGGAAAGATTTACGGTATCCCGAAGTTCCAAGGGAAATGGCCGTCCACCAATACGGTAATGTTTATTAATAAGCAGTGGCTGGATAATCTGGGTCTGGAAAAACCAACCACCTTCAGCGAGCTGGAAGCTGTTTTGAAAGCCTTTAAGGAACAGGATGCTAACGGCAATGGAGATATGAACGATGAGATTCCTCTGGATTACAACGCATACGGCGGCAACAATGCTTGGTTCAATTCCGCATATTCTCTTACGAACCTTCTGGGAGGAATGGGAATCCAGTTGACCAACTGGGGTGTGGATGCATATTTTGCCGAGGATGGTCAGGTAAAAAATTATGCAGTGGACGAAAGATATAAATTGTTCATGAAATATTTGCAGGGTCTGTATTCTCAGGGATTGATCAATGAAAATGCACTGACCAATGATTATTCCGCATTCCAGTCCTTATCCCGCGGCAATGAAAACGGCGATGCGCTGGTAGGTGTAGTATTCGGATGGGAAGAGACGGATAAGTTCGGTCCCACTCTTTATGAACAGTACGAACCCTTAGCTCCTCTCGATTACGATATCGACGTTGCAGCAGGCACCTATGATACCCGTTGGAGAGACGATTACACCGGACTGAACATGGCGGTTAACAGAGTTGCGATGAGTGCCAACTGCTCCGATAAGGATGCGGCAATGAGATTCGTCGACGGTTTCTATGATGCGGATACTTCCGTTCAGGTACTATTCGGTGGAATTACCGACGGCTGCGTGGAAAAAATGGGAGATAGCAGCTACAAGGTTTTAGACCCCCTGGATAAGGATACAGATGCAGGTACATGGAAATGGACCAATGCATTTGCGGATAACGGACCGATGTATATCAGGCAGGACTGCACCATCGAAATGGCTCAGGATATGACATATGCTTTAAAGGAGAGGGAGTATTACAACGATATAATCGCTAAGGCGGATGAGATGGATAGTTATCCGCAGTTCATGATGAAATATACGGAAGACGAGCAGAACACAATGGCAATGGCACAAGCCAGCATCAACGGCATTATTGATAACTATTGGTCCTTATGGATGACCGGAGAATCCGATATCGATGCGGACTGGGATACTTATATACAGAGCGTAAACGATGCGGGCCTGCAGCAGGTATTGGAAATCCGTCAAAAGGCATTCGATGTTTATCTTGGAAAATAATTAAAAGGTGATTCTTATGAACGCGCTTACGTCAAAAGGAAAGAAAATTAAAAACTATTTCATACATACTTGGCAGCTTTGGCTCATGCTGCTGCCGGGTATCATCTACATATTCGTTTTCTGTTATGTCCCGATGTACGGCATACAGTTGGCTTTCCGCGAATACAGCTTTACCGCCGGGATAACCGGCGGTGAGTTCGTGGGGATGAAGTACTTTAAGCAGTATTTCGAAAGCCCTATGTTCTGGCCGACCTTGAAAAATACATTTATTATCGCGGCTACCAGCATTATCCTGGGATTCCCGGCTCCGATCATTCTGGCTATGATCATCAACCAGATTCGGAATAAGAGGTGGAAAAGGGTGGTCCAGACTACTGTTTACGTCCCCTACTTCATATCGGTGGTAGTCCTCGTGTCTATGCTGAATATCATGCTCGCCAATAACAGCGGCGTTATCAGCAATTTTTTGAAAGGCTTTTATCTGGTGAGCAGGAATGTCAACCTGCTCGGTACGGAATCGGCGTTCGTTCCGGTTTATGTCTTGTCGGGAATATGGCAGACTATGGGCTGGAACAGTATTATCTTCCTTGCGGCACTTTCTGCTGTGGATACACAACTTTACGACGCATGTAAGATTGATGGAGCGAACAGATGGCAGACTATGATTCATATCGATCTTCCGGCAATCATGCCTACGATCATCATCATGCTCATTCTGAATATGGGAAATATTCTGAATGTAGGCTTCGATAAGGTATATTTGATGCAGAACAGCCTGAATCTGGGGGCATCTCAGGTCATATCCACTTATATTTATTCCGTAGCGATCAAAAAGGCGCAGTTTAGCTTTGGTGCGGCTGTGGGACTGTTCAATACTCTTATCAATTTCTTTTTCCTGGTCGTAACCAATAAAATTTCCAAGCGTGTCTCCGGCACTGGCTTGATGTAAGGAGGCGTTTCGAAATGGCAGGAGCAGTAAAAGTAAAATATAAAAGTCGGGTGGACAGAATATTCGGAGCGGCGGTAATCGTCTTAAGTATCGTTATCTTTCTGATTATTCTTTACCCGCTGTGGTTTGTCGTTATCGCCTCCATCAGCAATTCGAATCTGGTGAATCTCGGAAAGGTTACTTTCCTGCCGAGGGACATCAGGCTCTATGGCTATGAGCAGATCATGGAGGATGCGAGAATATGGAAGGGGTATGCCAACACTATTCTGTATGTGACAGCGGGAACAGTGCTCAATCTGGCAATTACCATGCCGGCAGCCTATGCTCTTTCCAGACCGGACTTCAAGGCCCGGGGGAAGGTCATGTTTTACTTTGTATTCACGATGTTTTTCAGCGGCGGTCTGGTGCCTCTTTACATGACGGTAAGCTCGCTGAATCTGATCAGCACCAAGACGATTCTGGTTATTATGGTAGCAATTAATACGTACAATCTTATTATCGCAAGGACTTTTATAGAGAACTCCATACCTCATGATTTATATGAGGCGGCGGTTTTGGACGGCTGCTCCCACTTTACCTATTTCTGGAAGGTTGTGATTCCCTTATCGAAAGCAGTAATTGCCGTACTTATTTTGTACTATGCGGTATTCCACTGGAACGATTATTTTAACGCCCTCGTTTTCAACAGCAACAAGAGCAATGAGCCGCTTCAAATCGTACTCAGAAGAATTCTGCTCTTGAACGAAGCGTTTTCCAGCGGAAGCGGCGGGGTTCAGGGCGGTTACGCCCAGTCTTCGGCGGATCAGGTAAAGTATGCGGTAATTATCGTGTCCACCCTTCCGATTCTGTGTGTATATCCTTTTGTGCAGAAGTATTTTGAGAAGGGTGTCATGATCGGAGCGATAAAAGGGTAAGGGAACTTAGATCAGCGATCCAGATAAACCGGACCGGCCAGAACGTCCCTCGATACATAGAGAGTCATGTCGGGTCTGGTGGCGAGAGTCCATTTTACGAGGCGGATACGCTTATATTCAATTTCCAGGCATGTAATACAGCGGGGGTGGACACAGCTCCCGCTGTTGTAATAATATTTATCCTCCTCCGTCAAGGAAGGGCGGTGGGTATGACCGGTGATCAATATATGCTGTTCCTTCGTTGCCCAATGCTGCAGGCGTTGTTCCGCCCTGCGCTTCCTCGTATAGTTCTTGGCAGCGCTGGTAGGATCCAGAACGCCGAATCGCTCCAGAGGCCTCCAGAAATAACGGACAAGAAAGCGGGTGAACCTCCAGAGGGTAGAGTTGAACAGATCGCTTTGATGGCCATGGGTCAGATACACATCATGAGGGCCGCACATGTCTTCTCCGGGAGGGCAGAGGTGAGCCTCATTATTTATAGGGGGCGATGGAACATTTTCCAGTATAATGCCAGAGTGAAAGGTCATATTAGGGAAGAGGGGCTGCTTCTCCCAGAAGGAAATTTCCTCACAGCTGCAGTGGTAGGTACTGCAGTTTTTTTGTATATAGCGGTTGTTCTTTTTTATCATATCGTGATTTCCGTACAGCATATACAGCCTGCCTTCCTGACGAAAGAGGGAGAGCAGCCAGAACACGTTGCTGTGTGTCTGAATGATCTGCTCCATACTGCGGTTTTCCCACAGTTCATCCCCGTCGCCCAGCTCGATATAGGTATAACCGTACTGATAATAGTGCTGAAGCGCCGCAAAATATAAATTTTGGTTTTTTAGGAAATTGTCGTAGGAGGTGCCCGTGCCCCGGTGGCAGTCGCTGATCAGAACGTATTTGGAGCGGTCCGTCAGAGGGAGTCTCAGCGCTCCCTCGAAGGATTTGTTAAGACGGGAATAATAACTCATGAACTGTGCCTTCTTTGCTGATTCAACTTATTATACTTATTGATATGCAGCATTTTGAAGAATATATGAGGAAGATAATAATATAAATATAAAAGCCGGTCGAGAGACAGGCAAAACGGCCTCGTGATAAAGAGGTATGCGCTGTACCAAAAGTGATTGATAAGCTGGGCGATAGCATCTCTTAAGAGATGCAGCCTGTGGGGGCGTATAGAGGAGCCGGCAAAATAAAAGGTTACAGTATTAAGAGTCACATTGAAGTCTTCCTTAGTGTAACCGGCAGCCTTAAGGCTCTTTACGAAGGCCCAGACCATTTCCTGACCGGGAAAAGCGATACTCGCCTGCATGAACAAATCGGCAGGCTCGGAAAAGCGGCCCATGGAAAAGGCCGACAGCCACCATTGTCTCGAGAGGACATCCGCAATGCGGACTCCTTTTCTGAATAAGCAGAAGGAAAGCTGAGGCATTTCGCTGTCGGACACGCTGTAAAAAGGAGTGCTTTTAATTTCCTTTTGATCCAGTATTCGGTCGGCATAATAAATATCTATTTCCCCGCCGGTATTGATTCCATACTGTCCTCTGCGAAACTCCACCAACCACGTCTTATCCTTGTAGTCAAAATAAATAGGGAGGCGGTAAAGAACCAGATAGAAACGGCAGCCGAACCTACTCTTATCTGAATCGATGCGGGACACAAGAATATCCTGAGATGCCAAATAAGAAAACCCGAAGGGCTCCAACAGCTCATTTATAATATTATATTTTTCTTCGTTATTCAGGGCGCATACTTTTTTCAAGGTTTTTTCCCGGCGCCTGCGGCTGATGAAGCAGAAAAAAAGGAGGACTAAGAGAAAGGTTCCAAAAAGTAGGTACATAACAGAATCCATATTCATCGACTTGTTATATAATATGAAAATATGTCGAAAGGGGTACCTTAAGAAAATGATCAGCCGGAAATTTGAATGACCGTCGCTTTTCCTTTATATCCGGCATCCCCTATAATCTGAGGTATGATCTTCTCCCCTTCAATGTCGCTTTTTAATGCGAAATGAACGTGACCGGCCAGCACCAGCTCTACCGGGCTGTCTTTCGCCGTAGTAAGGGTGATGAACTCTGTGGATACGGTGTCGGGATAAATACCCCCATGAATTCCGCCTCCCAGTACTACGCCGCCTTTCCAGACCGCAGCAGCTTTTTCCAGAACAGCCTTAGTGTAAAGGGGTACGTGCAGCATAAGAATGACAGGCTTTTTTTGGGCGAGGATTTCCTTGTATTCCTTGAGTGCATTCGAGGTTATCTGATTGCTGCTGTTATCTACGGCTACGATGGTGAAGTCCTCGTATTCTTTCGTATGGATAGAGGTGTTATTTTCCATATAGGAATTAAAAAGGGGAAGATATTCACTTTTTCCCTTCTCGGTCATGTATTCCCAAGGATAGGTCCAGTCGTGATTGCCTATATTATATATATACGGTATCTTTAAATCGCCCAAAGAGGTATTCAGGTACTCCAGATTGGAGGCGGAAGGAGAGTCGATAATATCCCCGCCAAGCAGCAGGCCGTCAAAATCCTGTTCATTCGCATAGTGAATCCACTGCGGAAATTGTTCGGCAGAGGACGGAACGTCCTCCACAGCGAAAACAGGAAGGCGCTGTTTTTCATAATCGGATATTTCCCGGCTTTCGTTATCGTCCGGAACAATCATATGAGTGTCTGTCAGATATAAAAATTCATAGCTGTCCTCTGCTCCCGGTATGCGGATTTGATAGGTGGTTATATCCTCCTTCTTGATGGAGGCAGAGCTCCCGCATGCTGAAAAAAGGAAAGTAAATGTAATGATGAGCAAGATTGCCCGAAATACCCGAAGGTTTGTCCGCCTCATAAAAAGCCTTTCTTTAAACAAGTAATTTTGAAATTAAACTCAATAATATAATATACTAAAGAGCATGGAAAAATATTGAAGATTTACTTAATTTTTTTAAAAATTACAATGCTATTTTCATTTCTTATTTAATCTTTAAAGAGCAATACTGTATCATCTTCCTGCGTTCCCAAAATAAAAAAGAATGGAAGAAATAATAAAATTGTATAATATTACCAAATAAAAAGAGATAATTGAAAATATTTTATAGATTATTCATAAATTATTTACAAATTATCATTCCTACTTCATATCTATCTGATATCATTCAATTATAAGCAGCAGGGGTGTAGCTTCATAGGAGGTATGGGATGAGACGGAGAGGGTTCTTGGCATTGTTGGGGATTTTCGCGTTGATTGCAGTTCTGAATGCCATTGCATGGGGAAGTGAGGCGTTCTGTAACTTTTATGTGCGAAATATTTTTCCTCTTTGGGTGAATACTTATGGACGGTTTACAGGGATGTTCCCTTTTTCCGTCGGAGAAATAATGATAGCAGTAGGTCTGGTAATAACAGTGATAGCTGTTGTACTGGGATTTGTTGCGGTCATTTTTTTATTAGCGTTTAAACACTCTTTGGTTTACTCCGGAGTCAAGAGATTTTGCCGCAGGTATTTTACCGCTTATGCGTGGATATTCGCGGGATTCTGCGGAGTGATGACCTTGAACTGCTTTATTCCTTATCACAGCTCTGCTTTGACGCAGAGGTACGGGATGCTTGACCGGATGTCGGCACAAGATCCGCTGCTTCCGGATTTACTACGGAGGGAATATACGCTGGAAGAGCTGGAGAACCTTAGAGATTACGTGGTCATAAGAACGAATGAGCTGGCGAAACAGGTAAACCGGGACGAAGAGGGGAATATTATTTATCCCGATAATATGGAGGAAATCGCCATAGAGTCCATGAGGAACTTAAGCAAATATTGTGAGCAGTTAGGTGGTTATTATCCTGTGGCGAAGCAATTTCATTTCTCAGGATTTTTCAGCCAGCAGAAGATGAAGGGATACTTTTTCCCGTTTTCTATGGAGGCCAATTATAACAGCCTGATGCTGGAAATCAACCGTCCTGCGACCATTTGTCACGAATATGCCCATTTGAAGGGATTTATGTTCGAAGACGAGGCGAATCTTATCGGGTTTCTGGCTTGTGCCAACTCCTCGGATGTGACGTTCCAGTACAGCGGTTATCTGAGTATATTGAATTATATAAACAACGAATATTATGATGCGATAGGAAGAAATAGCGAAATCTATGCTTCCCATGTAAGAATATCTGATCAGGTAAAGAAAGAGAATGTATTCTTAAAAGAGGCCACTTGGAAAAAGGTAGAGGCAAAGGCTCTTCTGGATACAGAGGTCGTAGATAAAGTCTCCGACAAATTATCGGAGACTTCCATGGTCCTTAACGGTGTGGGAGACGGAATCTTAAGCTACACAAGAGTAGTAGGACTGTTGCTCCACTATTACGACGGGTCGATGGAGGTACAGCAGACGTTAGCCGAGCCGGGATATTTGGTACAATCAGATGAGTAAGCCCACAGGGCAATGATCGGAGCCGAGCACATCGGTATAAATGACAGCATCCTGCAAACGGTCCTTCAGACTGTCCGACACGAGGAAGTAGTCGATACGCCAACCGGCATTTTTAGCTCTGGCACTGAAGCGGTAGGACCACCATGAGTAAATGCCTTCCTTATCAGGATAGAAGTAACGGAAGGTGTCAATAAAACCGGATTCGGTTAAAACAGTGAATTTTTCTCTCTCTTCATCTGTAAAGCCCGCGTTTTTGCGGTTGGTTTTCGGGTTCTTTAGGTCAATTTCCTTATGAGCCACGTTTAAATCACCGCAGAAAATGACGGGCTTCTCCTTTTCCAGTGCTTTTAGATAGGAAAGGAAGTCGTCTTCCCATTTCATACGGTAGGAAAGCCTCGCCAGTTCGTCCTGGGAGTTAGGGGTGTATACGGTTATCATGTAGAATTCGGGGAATTCCAATGTGATGACGCGGCCCTCATGGTCGTGTTCTTCTATTCCTATTCCGTAGGAGACGGAAAGAGGTTCTTCTTTGGTGAAGATGGCAGTGCCGGAATAACCTTTTTTCTCGGCGTAGTTCCAGTATTGGAAGTAGCCGGGGAGGTCCAGATCAATTTGACCGGCTTGGAGCTTGGTTTCCTGTAAGCAGATAATATCGGGGGTCTCCAAGCTCAGGAAGTCCAGAAATCCTTTACCGACGCAGGCGCGGAGGCCGTTTACGTTCCAAGAAATTAATTTCATAATATTTGATTCCTTTCATAAATGGGAAGTCGTTAGCTTCGCGGGTGGTTAAGAGTTATAAGTATAGTTTAATGAAAAAAAGTGAATTTGTAAAATAAATTCGTGAAGCGGCTGTTTACCTGGGGTTGAAGGGGGGCTGAGAGGGGTAATTAAGGAGGATTAATAAAAAATCAAGAAACTGTTCACACTTTGGACACATTTATGACATATTATGTTAAAAGTTGATACAGGAACCACATACATAGGTTTGCATCAACAAAAAACATTTCATATTTCTAGGAGGAGAAAAATTATGAAAAAGAAAGTAGTTTTATTATTAACAGCAGTAGCAACATGCGCAACATTGATGATGGCTTGTGGAAACACAGACGTAGCAACAGAAGAAACAGCAGTAGAAACTGAAGCAGAAGTAACGGAAGAAGTAGCTCCCGAAGCAGAAGTAACGGAAGAAGCAGCTCCCGAAGCAGAAGTAACGGAAGAAGTAGCTGAAGATGCAGAAGTAGTAGAAGATGCAGATGCAGAAGCAACAGATGCAGAAGCAACAGATGATGCAGCAGCAACAGATGAAGCAGCGACAGACGAAGCAGCAACTACTGATGCAGAAGCAACAGACGCTAACTAATTATAAACTGGGCGATTGTACAGTAAATAATTAAGCCAAAAGGCTGTTTACTATCCTGAATTGGACGGTAAGCAGCCTTTTTATTATGTCATAGGAAAGACCTTGTTGTCTTAACGTGTGGAAGTATTGCTTCCTATAATATAAATAAGAGTATAAAGCACTCGTATTGCCCTTCGGGCCAGCGATGCGCAGTTGCGCGCAGATTAGCTTTGCGTATAGTCGACCTTTATGGAATCCTCATAGGGAAGGATCAATTCGTTTACGATCTTATATGCGAAGTCGCGCATGTCGGAGAAGGTCTGCTCATAGTTTTCCGGAGTGAGCCGGCTGTTTCCTGCGATAATCTGGTCGGTCATGTACTGATTTATCTCAGGAGAAAAATGGAGAGTGTCCATATAATTATCGAGATTGGTTATAATCTCGGTCTCATCCTGAAAATAGAATATCTGGACGTTGTCATAGGTGAGCAGGCGGCCGACAGTCTGTTCCATGTTGTAAAGGTAAGCCTCCAAATCGCCTGTGCGATAAATGTTGTCCCACCAAAGCATGGAATAGGCAGGAAAGAAAATCTTGAATTGTGTTCCGGGATGGGCGGTAATCTGCTCTTCTACCAGCCCGATGTTTGCGTTTAGTACATCCTGATAGCAATCCTTTTCCTTCATGGGAGAAATCTGGGGTGTTCTAATGTAGACATTTAATGCCATATCCTGATTGAATTGCTTCCACTGCGCCCAGTTATAGGAGTCGTTTTCATTATAATCTCCGATAAGAGAATTGGCGATCAGATAAGGCGTTTTTTCCAGCAGAACACCTTTGTTGTATATATATTGTACGTCGTCCAGGTAATTTTTGTTGTATAAATACATGGGGCAGCCGGTCAGCTCGTAAGTAGGCACCGGGTCCGCGGCAAGGGAGGAGGTATCCATGCTGTAGAAAACGTATTTCAAGTCATGGCTTTCGTATGCGGTATCCAGAAGATAGCATAAGTCCGCAGTAGCACCGTAGGAACGAACCGCCTTGATAGCGGTACAGTCAAAGCCTTGGTCAAACCAGCCGTTGTTATAGTTTTCCGCTACAGAGGAGCCCAGAATCAGGCTATCGTAATCGAAGGTGCGCAGTGTGCCGATGCACTGATATTCCTTATCGGTCAGCACTGCTTTTAACCCGAACCATGGCTTGTGATAATGGAAAAAAGGGTCCAGTATGATGACGAAACCAGCGATAATGGCCATGATTACCAATATTCTTTTAAAAAAAGATAAAATAAATTTTCTTTCCAATTGCGTAATACCTTTCTGTCTGTTTGCTGCGGTATAACGGGTGAAGCTGCCGCTAGAAATTGAAATAGATAAATGTGCTGACCTGCGAAAATGAAATCAGCGACCATAGGAATACGATAGTAATGTACCAGCAGAACTTGGAGCCGTAATTCGTCTCCTCCACTATTTGGAGAGAATTTTTCCTCGTCAAAACGAAAGCGCTGACAGCCAGTGCGATGAAGAAAAATACGATATAAGCTGTACTGAGCATATTCGGCGCCAGAAGGTTGATGGCCTGTTTGATAACATAGAATTCGGGAATATCCATATTAGCAGCCAGTTTGTATAGGTAGCCGGTATTCTTAAAGGCGAATATATTCTTGAACATTTGGAACGCATAGGCCATATTTTCGCTCCGAAAGAAAATCAAGGACAGATTGAAGAAGGAAAAGGTGAAAAACCACCCCAGCCATCTGGGAATATGGATTTTGGAAGGAACCTTTTCTTTGTTGCCCTTTATTCCTATTATCCCTAAGTTATCCCACACGACTAAGAGACCCTGCATAGTTCCCCATGCGACGTAGGTCCAGTTAGCACCGTGCCACAGCCCGCTTAAGCAGAAGATGATCATAGTGTTGAGAATTGTTCGGGGTCTTCCCTTTTTGCTTCCTCCCAGAGGAATGTATACGTAATTGACGAAGAAGCGGGACAAGGTCATATGCCAGCGCTGCCATAATTCCTTAACGGAACAGGCTTTATAGGGCGAGTTGAAGTTAATGGGAAGGGCGATGTTAAACATATAGCCGAGTCCGATTGCCATATCGCTGTATCCGCTGAAATCGAAATAAATCTGGAAAGTATATGCCAGAATGACTAACAGCGTGGATGGTGTGTCAAGAAAATAGGTCTGCTTGAAACCGAAATTGGTGGCTAATGCCAGCATATCGGCTAAAAGGACCTTTTTTGAGAGACCCAGCACGAACAAAGAGATGCCTTTTGCGAAGTTACCGGAGTCGAAGCGCCTTTTGCCCAGGTCCTCGAATTGAGGCATCATTTCTTTGTAAAAAACGATAGGGCCGGCGATCAACTGGGGAAAAAAGGTTACAAAAGCAGCGTAGTTGATAAGGGAAGGGTGTTCTAGTTTACCCTCATAGCGGTCTACGGTGAAGGAAATCTGCTGGAAGGTAAAAAAGCTGATACCCAGGGGCAGGAGTATGTGCCTCAGCGCATAGTCGTTATGGAAGATGTAGTTGATATTGTCGATGAAGAAATCATAGTATTTAAAATAGAATAAAAGGCCGAGGTTGATGCCTATGCCTGTTAAAAGACCGATCCGGCTCGTAAGCTTGGTCTTTAAAAAGGTCATGAGATAGCTTAGTGTGTAGTTGGCGAAAATGCTTATGGCGATGATAGGGAGATAGTAGGTGTTGAAGTAACCGTAAAACCATAGAGACATTCCGATAAGGAATGCCTTCGCCAGCTCGTATTTTTTTAGCTTGTTCAGTCCGTACCAGCCTAGAAGGACTAGGGGGAGGAATAGGAAAATGAATATATAGGAATTAAAAAGCATTGTGGGTGTGAGTACCTTTCTGGGGAGTATGGCGTTACGTATTTATTTTGAGGGCCTCAGGTGCTTGTGAGGGAGGAGTGGGGGGGCGGGCCGTGGTGGGGGATTGGCGGGCCACGGGCAGAGACGAAAAAACTGCGTTTTTTCGTTCGCTTCGCTCATCAAATAGAAAAATAAGCAAATACTCGTGCGAGCACGGGTATTTGTTTATTTTTCTATTTGACTCTGCCCTATTCGCACATTATAACATAATTATTTCCATAAAAATATTAAATATTTTATCATTTTATATCGGTTAAAATAATTTCTCCAAATAAAAGTGCAAATGAAATTTTTTGCCAAAAAGGGATAAATTCGGTTTACCGGGAGATAATGATAACTGTGTAATCAGTGGAATTATTGTAAATTATTTCAATAGATTGAGATGGAGGAGATTATGAAGATGCGTTCGTTAGTTACAACTTTGGCAATGGTATTGACAATATGGCTGCTGGCGGCGCCTATTATGAGTGGATGCGGTGATGGGCAGGTGTCGGATTCTAATACGAATAGTGTGGAAAATGTTAAGAGGGATGACACAGTAGATATGGATGTCGTGGAGGCAGCTGAAGATTCCGGGGATAATGATGCTTTTGCGTCTATGAGTGAGATAAGGGACGCGATAGTGAATATTCTTGGGGATAATTATTGGCCGGATAAGAAGCTTACAAAGGAAGAGCTGGAAACGGAGACGGGTATTTCGGCGGATATGTATGAGGATTATTTGGCGGAGAAGCAGAGTGTTGAAACGGATATTGATATGATAATTATCATTAAGGCGAAAGAGGAGTATGTGGGAGAAGTGGAAACTATACTGAATGAGTATAGGGAGAGTTTAATGACAAAATATAGAGATCGTCCGCAGGAGCTTGGGAAGGTGGAGGCCTCCAGGATAGAGACGGTGGACAGCTATGTCAGCTTCGTACAGCTTGGCGCGGATACTGAGGCAGCGGCTGAAATAGGTGATGAAGAAGTGATTTCCGTTTGCCAGCAAGATAATGAGAGAGCGGTGGATATCATAGAAAAAACGCTGTTCGAGGAGTGATGTTTGTCTTCTGCTATTGATAGCTTTTGGTTTATAGGTTATAATTATAATAAATATATTAAAACAATTGCGAAACTTAAACGTTTCGCAAATTTTCATGCGCTTATTTTTCTGTGAAGCAGTAATTGTAGAGGATCAGAGGAATGAAGGAGTGAAATTATGCGGAACGCATAATTTCTAAGCATGAGCTGTTACAGTCTAGGCGAAGGCCAAACTGTGGCATAAACGAATGAAAGGCAGGGTTGTTAGTATGACCAATACGATTATATTCGATATGGACGGCATACTGTTTGATACAGAGAGAATTAGCTGTGAATGCTGGAATGAAGTGGGACAGGAAATGGGGCTTGGTGATTTAAGCAAAGGGGTAAAGGGCTGTGTCGGCTTAAATAAAAATGACGCCGAGATTCTTATGAGGGGCCTTTACGGAGAGGAATTTCCTTTTGAAGAATTCCGGGGAACAGTACATGCTCTTATGAAGCGCAGGATTCTGGAGGAAGGGCTTCCCTTGAAGGAGGGAGTTCTGGAGATATTGGATTATCTGACGCAGGAGAACTATATCATAGGACTGGCTTCCTCAACGAGCTTGAAGAGTGTTCTGGCACATTTGGAGGAGGCGGGCATCACTCATTATTTCCGCAAGATCATTGCGGGGGATATGGTGGAGCACAGCAAACCCATGCCGGATATTTATTTGAAGGCGTGCGAAGAATTGGGAGTGACGCCGATGAATGCCATAGCCATTGAAGATTCACCCAACGGAATCCGTTCGGCGTACCGTGCAGGAATGAAGCCGATTATGGTGCCGGATCTGATCGAACCGACGCCCGAGATTGAATCCATGCTCTATGGGAAGTTCTATTCCCTTTTAGATGTAATCGATTACTTAAAAGATTGTTAGAAAACGGCAGGAGATATGATGCAGGAAGTGAAACGCATCCCTTTAAAGGGAGTACATAATACCAGAGATTTAGGCGGATACACGGCAGCAGATGGCAGCAGAATTAAACGTTGCTGTCTGATTCGAAGCGGAGAGCTATTCGACCTTACGAAAGAAGATAAGGAAGTGCTGACAAGAGACTACGGACTTGCTACGGTGGTAGATTTTCGTACGGAAGCGGAGAGATATGAGAGGCCCGATCCGGAGCTTGACGGGGTGAATTATATTGTCAATCCTATTTTGCATGAGAAGGTTCTGGGCATTACCCGGGAAAAAGAGACGGACGAGGACGCGGTGGGCAGAGTGCTTAAGCAGCTTGGCGGCAATGAAGGTGCCGGAGCGGAATACATGAAGAACATATACAGCAATTTACTTACCGATTCTTATTGCAAGAAGCAGTATGCTTCCTTTTTTGACATATTGTTAAATCAGGAGAAAGGAGCGGTGCTCTGGCACTGTACGGCAGGCAAGGACCGGGCCGGTACAGGAGCAGTATTGCTTTTGAGTGCTCTTGGAATCCCGAGAGAGCAGATCGTGGCAGATTATATGAAGGTCAACGAGTTTGCGGCAGAGGGCATTGATAAGATGATGAATAAAGTCTTTCAAAGGACCGGCGACAGAAGGCTGGCAGAGCATATCCGCACCCTGTTTACCGTTCAGGAGGGCTACATCAATACGTTATTCAAAATAATGGAAGACGGTTATGGCGGTGTTCAGCGCTATTTGCAGGAAGAAATGGGACTCAGCGGGGACGGACTCATAATCCTTAAGAATAAATATCTGCAGTAAAATAATAAAAAAATATATGCCCGATAGGACAGTATGGAGGAAAGTATGTCAAAATCAAAGGTGTATTACACGAGTATGAAGACGTCGTTCAACGAAAACCTTCCACAGAAACTTGAGAGGTTGATAAAGACGGCGGGAATCGGAGGGATCGATTTCGACAGAAAATACGCGGCGATTAAGATTCATTTCGGAGAGCCGGGGAACCTGGCCTTTCTCAGGCCGAATTATGCGGCTGTCGTGGTCAAGGTCATCAAGGAATTGGGCGGAAAGCCGTTCCTTACCGATTGCAATACGCTGTACGTAGGCGGACGTAAAAATGCGCTGGACCATATGGACGCAGCATATCAGAATGGTTTCTCACCGTTTTCTACGGGCTGCCATGTGATTATTGCCGACGGACTGAAGGGAACGGATGAAGAGCTGGTACCCGTAGAAGGCGGCGAATATGTGAAGGAAGCTAAAATCGGCAGAGCGATTATGGACGCAGACGTATTCATTTCTTTAAATCATTTCAAGGGACATGAAGCCACAGGGTTTGGCGGTGCTCTGAAGAATATAGGTATGGGCTGCGGTTCACGGGCCGGTAAAATGGAGATGCACAGCGCAGGAAAACCCTCTGTGTATCAAGAGGTCTGCATAGGCTGTGGGCGCTGTATTAAGATATGCGCTCACGATGCGCCGTCCATTACCAATAGAAAGGCGAGCATCGATCAGGACAAATGTGTAGGCTGCGGGCGCTGCATCGGAATTTGTCCCACGGATGCCATTGAGGCAGCAGGAGACGAGTCCAACGATATTCTCAATAGAAAGATTGCGGAATACAGCAAGGCGGTAATTTCGGGAAAACCTCATTTCCATATCAGCCTTGTTATCGATATTTCTCCTAACTGCGATTGTCATGCAGAAAACGATATTCCTATCGTGCCTGATGTAGGAATGTTCGCGTCCTTCGACCCGGTAGCTTTGGATATTGCTTGTGCGGAGGCCGTAAATAAGCAGCCGGTCATCGCGGGAAGTCAGTTGGATCATATGCCTCACGTGCATCACGACCATTTTATAGATTCTGCACCGGCTACCAATTGGAAATCCTCTATAGAACATGCGGTAAAATTAGGAATCGGCAGTTCGGATTATGAATTGATAGAAATATAAGTGACAAGAATGCGCCTTGATTGGGCTGAAAACCCGTTTCAAGGCGCATTTTATATTCATTTCAAGGCGGAGGTTTAGTTTCCGGTAAAGACGAACTTAGAAATAGATTCCTTCATGTGTGAGGAACTTTCATTCAATAAATCCGTCTCTTTTACGAGCAGGGAGGATTCATCATTCAGCGCCTGAACTTCTTCAAAAATCTGATTTACCTTTTGAGAGCTGTTGTCGGCGGCCCGAGCGATGTGCTCTATTCTGTCGAAGACGGTTTGTAAAGAAGCGAACAGTTCTTGGGAAGTACCGCTGAAATCAGTAATGATATCGTTAATATAGTGGGAATCATTGCTGTACTCGTCGACGATATTCAGAAAGCTGTGATAATCCCGGTTCACATTATTGGAGATGAATTCCAAAAGGCTGCGGGAATCAGTGACCAATTCTTTTACTGCAAAGACCACTTCGTCGATTACTATTCTTATTTTTTCCGTATTTTCTTTAGAGTGTTCGGATAATGCCCGTATTTCCTTAGCGATTACCTCGAAACCTTTCCCGTTGCTTCCTGAACGGTTGGATTCGATAGAAGCGTTGAGGGCGAGCAGGTTTGTCTGGGAAGAAATCTTAATGATAGCCTCTAACAATATATTGATTTCGTCCACAATCAAGGCATTTTTAATGGTAACCTCTAATTTCTGACTGGTTTCGGATAGAAGTGCCTCCGCGGTCTGGATGGATTCGGATATATCTTTCTTGGCCTCCGTTGCCTTTTTCAATACAGATTCCGAGACGCCGGTACCCTCCATTGCGCTGTCCGCTATGGATTTCACCGCAGATTCAATTTCTGTCGATATGGAATGAAGGTCATTGGAGATACCGGAGACCTTTTCCATGTCTTCGGAAACCTCTGCTGCAAACCCGTTGATATCTTCAATCCGGTGATGAAGTCCGGATAAGCCGTTGGAATTTTCCTGCACGATGCCGTCAATGACCATGGACTTGTCTGCCACTGTGCCTATGAGCTGTTCCAGGGAGGCCTTCATTCCGTTCAGGCTTTGCACCAGATCACCGATGGCATCGTGGCTGTTTATATTACATTCATAGGTGAAATTGCCTTGGCTGATAGACTGAAAGCATTGGTTCAGTTTTCCGATCGTTTTCAAAATGGTAGCCTTTCCGATACCGAAGGATATGCCTCCCACCACGATACCGGCAAATATGCAGCCTACGGTAAAGTATAATTCGCTTGCAGACGACTTCGCTGTCATAAAAAATCTTGCGAATATGGGAAAAATAATTCCCATGATTATCCCCGATATAATACATAAACAAAAATATGTCCTGATGACGCTTTTTTTCATATGTCCTCCTATATTTTATAACTGTAACAAGAACAGTTATCATTACTGAATTTTATTTATAAAATAATGCGGCATGAAAATGCCACAGCAACTATTTGATGATAGAATTACTGGAAAAAGGTAAGTATTTTTGAAGACCATTGAATAGATTCCAAATACCCTTTATATAATATTTCAGTATCTATCTCGATAATCTGGGCATATTCCTGCACCGCTGCCCAATCACCCTGTTCGTAGGAAAGCATAAGTCTGCAAAAGGGTTTTAATTTTCCCTTTCCGTAGACGAGAGCATTAAATACATCATTTGAAATCAGCATTCCTTTCAAAGCTTCTTCCATCGGCTGGTCTAAGAGCACATCCAGCGTACTGAACAGACACATCATGGAAATTTCTTCCTTGCGGTTTTTATATATGCTGTTCTCCGCCACATATTCGCTGAACCGGGAACGAACCAAAGACAGCCGCATAAGTTCTAACGGCTTATTCTGGGAAATATCCTGAAGCATCAGGATGTTGACCCACCGCTCTAAATCGATAAGGCCCATACGGACCAAGGCGTATTTAATGGAATTAAAGGCGGATTCCCCTTTTTTATGGCTGATTACCCGCATCATACGGTATGCGAGATTGACATCCGATTCGATGATTTCGGTGATAGCCTCGTAGGAGGGTTCCTCCTTTTTAAGCTCGTTTAGAATCATGGAATACTGCACCTTTGAGGATCTTTTCGGACTGGAACTGCCTACTATTTTAGGCTTGCAGAAAAAGTATCCTTGGAACAGGTGGAAGCCCATGCTGATCGCCTTTTGGAATTCCTCCTCCGTCTCGATTTTTTCCGCCAGAAGAAGCTTTTTCTGGGAAAGTGCTCGTTTTACATCGGAAGTAATAGTATCTAAGGGTGTAACCATAATGTCATATTTAATAATATCGGCCAGAGGCACGATGGGATAGGAGACGAAACTCTCTTCGAAATCGTCCAGCGCGATCTGATAACCCTCTCTCTTCAAGTACTTAATTCTATCTATCAAGGAAGCATCCACCTTTACGGTCTCAAGTACCTCGATAATGAGGGTATCCGGGCTGATCAGCTCAATATTATTGGACATGATAAAATCGTAGTCGAAGTTGACGAAAGCTTTCGCCTTTCCGACTATCTGATCGATGCCCTGCTCAAATAAGCCTCCGATAACTGTCGCCGTAGCGGAGACAGAGGAAGCGTTCCCAAAGCTCACCGCACTGGAATCAGAGCGGAACAAGAGCTCGTACCCATAAATCTTCATCGCCTTATTAAATATAGGCTGTCGGGCAATAAACATAATTAATCACTGCTTTCTTCTCTTTTGTATGACCTTGATTCCGGCAGAATCAGCGGCCGTTTGTGGTATCTTCGATGAGATCGGTAATCGTGCGGATAGAATTAAGCTGATTGCTCTTGCTCATCGCGTCTATATATGTTTGTCTGGTGAAATAAAGCTCATGAACCTTTTCCACCAATAAATTTTCTGTAAGATAATCTTCATCGATCAAAAGGCTGAAGCCTTGCGATTCGAAGGACTTGGCATTTAAAAGCTGGTCACCGCGGCTGCTGTGGGAAGAAAGCGGAATAAGAAGATTAGGCTTCTTAAGCGCCAGAAGCTCGCAGATAGAGTTAGCACCGGCTCTGGAAACTACTACGTCGGCCATAGCGAATATGTCCTTTAGCTCTGTCTTCACGTATTCAAATTGCTTATAACCCGCAATATTTAACATCAGGTTATCCACTTTATCTTTCCCGCAAATATGAACTACCTGAAAGTCCTGCAATAGCTTGGGTAAAGCGTCACGTACCGTTTTATTAATGGCTTCTGCTCCCAGACTTCCTCCGATGATCATAACTACCGGCTTGTTGGAAGTGAATTTGCATATATCGTAGGCGGCTATCCGGTTGCCTCTGGCTAACTCCTCGCGAATAGGAGAACCGGTCAATACGGCTTTTCCCTCGGGGAGCATCTGAATGGTCTCGGGGAAGTTACAGCACACCTTGGAAGCTACGGGAATACAAAGCTTATTGGCCAATCCCGGAGTCATATCCGATTCGTGGATAATGCATGGGATATTCAGGGAGGCAGCGGCACGAACCACAGGAACGCTGACGAATCCGCCTTTTGAAAAGACGATATCGGGATCAAGATCCTTTAAATATTTTCTTGCTTCCGAGTAGCCTTTCATGACGCGGAATGGGTCTGTAAAATTCTTCGGGTCAAAATATCGGCGGAACTTGCCGGTGGCTATTCCATAGTAGGGTATATCAAAATCCTCGATTAATTTTTTCTCAATACCTTCATAAGAACCTATATAGTATATTTCATAATCCAATTCCCGAAGTCTTGGTATTAACGCAATATTTGGAGTTACATGACCGGCCGTTCCGCCGCCGGTAAGTACGATTCTTTTTGCCATTTAATTAAATGCCTCCAGACTTAATTATTCGTTATTCACCTATCATAGCTGCAAGCGCATTTGCAAGTTGATCAGGACAAGAGGTGGATCTAAAGCCGCACGTGGTTCCTCTTAATTTCTCGATGGCTTCCTCCGCCTTCATTCCTTTTACCAGTTTAGATATCCCTTGTAAATTGCCGTCGCATCCTCCGGTAAAGGAAACGAACTCGATAATCCCATCATTCAATTTAATATCGATCGATGTTGAACATACGCCCTTCGTCTGATATTTCATATGAATAATCACGCCTTTCTAAAACAAATTATCAAAAAATATGCAAACCAAAAGAACGCATCAGCGTTCCTCTCTTAAGCATATGTACATGTATTGCAATAATTATAACAGAAAGAATTATATTTTTCCAGTGGTATTCCTTCATCTTGTCGAAAATTGCAATGGATTACAGCCTGCCGTCTATTGAGATGCGCAGTACTTTTGTTTATAATATCTAAATCGGGAAAAGGAGGTTTTCTATGCTTGAGGTCTTTCTGGAACACAAGCTTCTTTGCGGAGCTTTTCTAATACTCTTATTATTGAGCATAATATGCCAGATTATGATAGGAGCAATATACCAAAAAATGATAAAAGAGACGGATAATATGTCTTCTACCAACAACAAGTTTTTAAAACAATGCAAATTGAAGTTCGCTAACTGCTACCAATTGAATGAAGGAGTGTCCAATATACCCATATTTGTGGATAAGTTTATCTCCAGGGTATCCTTTATGGGGATATCTCTGACAGGATTTAAACATCTGTCCGGACAGCTTATGCTCTTGTCTATCGTGGCTGCGGGAGCCGGAGCCTGCAGGGAAATCGTGAGCGGGGAAACGGTAGGAAAGGTGCTTCCTTATTATATTATCAGTTTTTTAGGATTATATGTATTTTTTTCTATTTCCGGTTTGGTAGATATACAAGGGAAACGGGAAAGATTAAAGGTGAATCTGGTAGATTATCTGGAAAATCATATGGCGAACAAGCTGCGGCAGTCGGCCATTGATTGGGCGGAAATCACAGGGGGAGAAAAGATAGATAATGCCGGGCTCGTTAAGAAAGCAGAGAAAGCGGACAAGCCGGAAAAGAGCGGTATAGAAACAAAAAATAGTACGGAAGTAAAAAGCAGTGTGGAAATAAAAAGCAGTTTGGAGCCTAAGAGAGACATCGAAGCGCTGCGGGAGGAAATTGGTCTGGCGCCGAGGCGCAAGGAACAGGAGACCGAACGGAAGAGTAAAATAGAAGAGGACAAGCCCGAGCCGTTTCGTAAGGATTATAAGAAAACGATATTTTCCCATCAGGAAAAACAAGAGCTGGAGGAGCTGCTTAGGGAATTTTTTGTATAAGGTATACAGAGTAATCCAATGTTTCTCTTGAAAAAGAAATACAACTTTGCTAAACTTAACGTAATTACTTAATGAGTGTTTTTAACTTAATGGGTATTTTTTACTCAATGAGTGTCTTTTACTCATTTATAATACGAATATAAACCCGGGAAATATCAGTCCGGGCAGATAAAAGGAGCGAGACAAATGAGCAATAAAGTTACATTTGATTATTCCAAGGCTTCACAGTTTATAAGCGATCATGAAGTGGAGCTTATGAAAAAGCTGACCTTGGATGCAAAGGAAGTTTTAGTTTCCAAGACCGGCGCTGGCAATGATTTTCTTGGATGGATTGATTTGCCGGTAGACTATGATAAAGAAGAGTTTGCCAGAATTAAAAAGGCGGCGGCTAAGATTCAGTCTGATTCAGAGGTGCTTCTCGTTATCGGTATCGGAGGTTCTTACCTCGGTGCGAGGGCGGCAATCGAATTTTTGAGACACAGTTTTTACAACTCGGTGGACAAGTCTGTGAGAAAAACGCCTGAAATTTATTTCGTAGGCAATTCCCTCAGCTCCACATATATTAAGCATCTTATAGAGGTAATCGGAGACAGAGATTTCTCCATTAATATGATAAGCAAATCGGGTACGACTACGGAGCCGGCCATCGCATTCCGCGTGTTTAAGGAAATGATGGAGAACAAATATGGTAAAAAAGAAGCAGCGGGAAGAATCTATGCTACGACTGATAAGGCGAGAGGTTCTCTTAAAAATCTGGCTACCGAGGAAGGTTATGAATCCTTCGTTGTTCCTGATGACGTGGGAGGACGATTCTCTGTTCTCACCGCAGTAGGTTTGCTTCCGATAGCAGTCAGCGGAGCGGATATCGATCGTCTGATGGAAGGTGCGGCCAGCGGAAGAAAGCGAGCGATGGAAGCTTCTTTTGAGGATAACGATGCATTGAAATATGCTGCACTTCGCAATATTTTACTGCGAAAGGGCAAGACAATAGAGGTTCTCGCTAACTATGAACCCGGCGTGCATTATGTTTCCGAATGGTGGAAACAGCTGTATGGCGAGAGCGAAGGAAAGGACCAGAAGGGTATCTTCCCTGCAAGCGTAGACCTTACCGCAGATTTGCATTCCATGGGACAGTTCATACAAGACGGAGCAAGAACTCTTTTTGAGACGGTAATCGATATCGAGACGAGCAGAGAAGAAATCATACTCGGTACCGAGACTGTGGACTTGGACGGCCTTAACTATCTTGCAGGCAAGACGGTAGATTTTGTAAATAAGAGCGCGATGAACGGAACGCTTCTTGCCCATACCGACGGTAATGTTCCGAATCTGATCATACATGTGCCTGAAGTAAATGAATTCAATCTCGGTGAATTGTTCTATTTCTTCGAGTTTGCCTGTGGCGTCAGCGGATATCTGCTGGGTGTAAATCCTTTTGATCAGCCGGGCGTGGAAAGCTATAAGAAGAATATGTTCGCACTTCTTGGCAAACCCGGATATGAAGCGCAGAGAGAAGAATTGCTGAAAAGATTATAATTATTATTTAGAAATATTTTGGACTGCGCATCGGTATTAGAACGGCAAGCAGAGACAAATATGGATTAGCGGAAGTGAAAAAAGCAGGAAAGAAGTTTTATAAGAGTAAGCAATAATACAATGGAAAGAGCTTCTATCGTTTCAGATAGAAGCTCTTAGTAGTATGGTAAAAATTAGTTTATGAAAATGAAAGCATATGTTATGCTTAAAGGTAAATAAAAAAGGGAGGCTATCCGACTTCAGTAAATAAGGAATGGCGTGTGAAAGGAGCATTGATATAAAAATGAAACAATGGACTAAAAAACAAAAAATCATGCTGGTGGCGGTTTTTGCCATTATAGTGGCAGCAGTAGGCATCGCTGCAGGGGTGGTGAATTATCGCGTCACACAGGAAGGTGTAAAGCATTTCCAGGTAGTAGTGACTTCCGAGCGGGACGGATATTCTAAGACGACAGAATATAAATCGGAGGAGGAATATCTGGGGAATTTCATGCGCACCTTCGAGGGCTGCGAATGGCAGAATTCCGATTATGGTATTTATATTACCGGCTTTGATGGAATGGAAGAAGATATAGACAATCAATACTGGTGGTGTGTAATGGTAAACGGTGAATCGGCGACGATAGGGGCTGATGAGATACCTTTGCAGGACGGTGAAATCTACAGCTTTGTTTTGATGCAGGGCTGGTAAGCCTGGCTGCAGGAAGGCGGGAACAGATGCCGATTAGAAAAATAACAAGAATTGCGCTTTTAAGCGCGGTTCTTTACGTTGCGAAAGTGGCGTTAGAATTTTTGCCGAATGTGGAGCTTGTGTCGTTCCTGACCATTATCTATACGCTGGTGTTTGGGGCAGAGGCCTTCCTCATTGTTACGGTCTTCAATATGTTCGAGCTGATACAGTGGGGGTTTGGCGTATGGTGGGTATCCTATCTCTATGTATGGCCCTTGCTTTGTCTGGTGACACTTCTGTTAAAGAAACTCTTGCAGGAGGAATTCGTGCTGTGGGCTATTGTTTCGGGGCTCTTCGGCCTGATATTCGGCTCCTTGTTTGCTATAGCTTATCTTCCGGTGGACCCTTCTTATGCGCTGGCCTACTGGCTCAGCGGATTGACTTGGGATGTGTGGCATGGAATCTGCAATTTTATTATTATGCTGCTGATCGGCAAACCGATGTATGCTGTGATGATTTTGGCGAAGAAAAAGGACAGTTTTCCTTAAAATCAGCAATAAATGGTAAAAAGTAATAAAATTTTAATTATTCTGACAAAAATTGTTCATTCTTTTTATATCCAAATATGATAGAATAAATAAAATTAGCCGTAAAAGGCATAATACATTGGGTGTGGTTTACATTATGGAAGGTAGGAGAAAAAAGTGAAATCGGTAAAAGTTGTCTTTAATTCAATGGAGGAATGTCAGAAGTATATTAGAGCTGTGGAAAGTTTCCCCTTTAATATAGACTTGCAGTGCGGAAGCCGTATCATCGACGGAAAATCTGCGCTCGGCATTCTGGGATTTGGACTCAGAAAGGTGCTGGAACTTCGGGCTCACACAGAGGAGGCGGAAGCTTGGATAGAGCTTCTCGAGAAGATAGAATTCTGCACCTGCGGAGAAGAAATGAAAATGGCAATATAAAGCTGAAAAGGGATTGCTTGACCGCAATCTCTTTTTCATGTAATAAGGAAAATGCTCCTATTACAGAAACTATGGATGCGCAGCTATGCGCGCGGAATAAAAGATGTGCAGTCGAAGCACACTTTTGTTCTAATTTAAATCTGGATGAAAGGTAAAACAATAAAGGTAATACCATGACTCTACAGCAATTAAAATACATAGTGATCGTAGCAGAAACGGGAAACATTACGGAAGCTGCAAAACAGCTTTTCATTTCCCAGCCCAGTCTGACCAATGCGATTCATGAGCTAGAGAACGAAATGCAGGTAACCATATTCAATAGAACCAACAAAGGCGTTGCTGTCTCAAATGAAGGGGATGTGTTTCTGGCTTATGCCAGGCAAGTTCTGGAGCAGGCTAACCTTTTGGAGGAAAAATTTCTGCATGTGAAGGAACAAAGCCCCCGGTTTTCAGTATCATGCCAGCATTATTCCTTTGCAGTCAACGCTTTTGTGGATGTTATCCGTGAATTCGGCGGAGAAAAGTATGACTTTACCCTGCGGGAAACACAGACATATGAAATTATTGAAGATATAAGCCGATTGAAAAGTGAGATCGGAATATTATATAAATCTTCCAAGAATAAAGAAATCATCGATAAACTTATAAAACAATACGATTTGAAATTCGAAGAATTATTTACGGCAGCCCCGCACGTCTTTATTTCTTCAAAGCATCCGCTTGCGGAAAAAGAAATTCTAACCCTGGAAGATTTGGAGGAATATCCATACCTTTCTTTTGAGCAGGGAGAGTATAATTCTTTCTACTTTTCCGAGGAAATTCTAAGCACTTTAGACAGAGGCCGGAATATTAAGGTCAGAGACAGAGCAACCTTATTCAATCTGGTAATAGGCTTGAACGGATATACGGTCAGTTCCGGAGTGATTAGTAAAGAGCTGAACGGAGAGCAGATCATTGCCAAGCCCCTTCAGGTGGATGAGTATATGATAATCGGAACGATTACCCAGAAAAACATGGCACTTAGCAGATATGGAAAAGCTTATATGGAATCATTAAAAAAGTATACCGGCAGCTTGATACAGCTCTAAATTATGCCTGATTACCGGCTTTTATATTTTTCATAATAATCGTAAAGCTATATTGATTTGCACAAATCATGCGTTGCTGAGAACAGAGTGAACAGTAACTGAAATCTGATTTGCAATTATTATAGAGGCAAGGACTGATAGCGAATTTATATAAACAGTGATATCCTATATTAGGAAACACTATTATATGAGAAGTCATGGAGAAAATAGGGGAACCTTTTTGAATAATATGAGAATTGCAGAACACAAACTTTCTATATGGAAACAGGTAATCTATACAGTTGGAATTTTGAGCCTTGGTATTATTTTAGGAACAGCTTCAAAATATTTAGACTGTACCCCTTCTAATGAATTGCCGTATTGGATTGAAAAATTAGATTTTAGAAACTTTTTCGGACGTTTTGCAATATGGATATTCCTTGCTGTATGTATTTCAATCTACAGTAAAACATCTGTAAGAGCTGCGATCAATGTATTTTTTTTCTTTGTGGGAATGGTTGGAAGCTATTATTTATATTCCAAGTATATTGCAGGATTTTTCCCATATAGTTATGCTCTTATTTGGATAGGATTTACAGCCATTTCACCGCTATTAGCATTTATCTGCTGGTATGCCAAAGGCAGCGGAAAGGTTCCATTGATTATTTCTGCAGGAATTATTGCTGTATTATTTAATACAACCTTTGCATATGGTTTTGGATATTTTGATGTTAAATCGCCATTAGAATTAGCCGTATTTGTGCTTGCAATTATTATATTGCGCCGAACGGCAAAAGAAACAATTATTATGATAAGCATGGGTGCTGTTATTGCCTTTGCTTTAAACAGTATTGTTCCGTTTCAGCTTTGGTAATAGGGTAAAAATAAAGAGGGTGAAAGTGCAGCGGTGCTTTTGCGCTCAGGCTGCTGACATTCTGTATGTTGATGGCTTTTTGGATTAGTCATGTTATAATACAGATAAATATTTGCCGAATCATGTAAAAAGCAGAAAACTTAAATCAGATATGGGGGCAAATATTTACAAGAGTAGTAGCTGAAATAACCAAGTATGGTTTTATTGATAGAGAATAAGTGAACGAAAGATAAGTAACTCTATTGACAAACAGAAATTCGTATGCTACCATAAACGACGTTAGCTAACCATGTTAGCTAAACAGGAGTGATGAAATGCCAAAGGATAAGAGCGGAACGCTGGAAAAAATAATCCCGTGCGCGAAAAGGGAATTTTTAGATAAGGGTTTCGAACGAGCTTCTCTGCGGAAGATCGCCGCTGATGCAAATATGTCTGCGGCAGGATTATACCGTCATTTTGAAAATAAGGAAGCTATGTTCGATGCGCTGGTGGCACCCCTCGTGGATACATATTTTCGCAATTATGAAAAATCCATACAGCGTAACTATACGCTTTTGGATACGGAAGAAGTCAAAAAATTCTGGATGTTCTCCGAGGAAGAGGGTTTGCAATATATAAATTTTATTTATGACCATTTTGATGAATTCAAGCTCTTGCTAGCTTGTTCGGATGGTACAAAGCACCAGAATTTTATTCACAATGTCTCGGAGATGGAAGTCAAGGAAATGACCAAACTGATGAATGAGCTGCGAAGCAGAGGTTTTTCGGTAAAGGATATTTCGCAGGATGAACTTCATATGCTCGTAAGCGGCTATGTCACCTCTATATTTGAAATGGTCATTCATGACTATACGAGGGAAAAGGCTATTACACATGCCAAAATGCTGATGGAATTTTTATATCCTGGTTGGATAAAGGCTTTCGGTATGGAAGACATGGTTTAAAACGAAACTGATAAACTAACAATATGAAATGCCGGGGATTCGTCCCCGAATTTTTCATTTTATAGGTTAGTTAACACTAACTCAAATCGTTCGCAAAAAAGAAAAGAGGTGAATACACTTGGAAAAGAAAAAAGGACAAAGCCCATTCAGAAAGCTTATGGGGTTTGCATCGTATCATAAGGGAAAGTATGCTGCCTCCGTGCTTCTTGCGGTTGTTGGTGTTGTTGGGGGCCTGATTCCCTATGTGGGAGTGTCCCGAATTATCATTCGTCTGCTGGCTGGGGCCGGAAGTGATGTGGGGTTTTATTTGATGTGGTGCGCCATTTCGGGCGCAGGACTTGTTCTTAAAACCATTTGCATGAACTGGTCGACGGCGCTGTCCCATGAGGCAACATTTTCAGTCATTGCTGAGGTACGAAGCAAATTGGTCAGGAAGCTGGCTCACGTCCCTATGGGATGTGTACTTGAAACACCATCCGGCCAGTTTAAGAACATCATTGTGGAAAAGGCGGACAGTCTGGAGACGCCGCTGGCGCATGTGCTGCCGGAAATGACGTCCAATCTTTTGATTCCGTTTGGTATTATCATATACATGTTTATTTTGGACTGGCGTATGGCGTTGGTTTCGCTTATCACACTTCCGCTTGGGTTTATATTTTACCTGATGATGATGCGGGATTATCCTGAAAAATACGCCAGTGTTATGAAAGCAGGCAAGCACATGAGCGGAACAATGGTAGAATACATAAACGGCATTGAGGTTATCAAAGCCTTCAATCAATCAGCAAGGTCTTATGCGAAGTTCACTGATTCGGTAAAGGCTAATGTAAATGTAGTTTTGGATTGGATTCGCTCTACACAGGTGTACTCAGACATTTCACAGGGGGTCTGGCCGTCTGTACTGGTGGGTGTATTGCCTGTCGGATGTCTCTTTTACATGGACGGTTCGTTGGGGGGTGGAGAATTTATTACTATTACAATCTTGTCCCTTGGTATTTCCGGCCCAATTTTGTCCGCCATGATATATACAGATGATATTGCGAAAATCGGTGCTGTTGTGAAAGAAGTGGGACAGGTGCTGGATTTGCCGGAATTAAACCGGCCGAAGAAAAACAAAAAACTTGAAAACCGGAATATTAAGCTTGAACATGTCTGCTTTTCTTATGAACAGGGACAGGAGGAGGTACTTTCTGACATAAACTTAGAAATAAAGGAGGGCTCGATTACAGCCTTTGTCGGACCGTCCGGCGGAGGAAAGTCCACCATTGCAAAGCTTGTCGCTTCTTTCTGGGATGTAAGCGCAGGGCGCATTACTCTGGGTGGCGTAGATGTCCGTGATATACCGCTGGAACAGATTATGGATGAGATTGCCTATGTATCACAGGATAATTATCTGTTTAACGATACTATCCGCAACAATATCCGAATGGGAAAACCAGAGGCCACGGACGAGGATGTTGAAGCGGTTGCAAAGGCTTCCGGCTGTCATGACTTTATTATGAAGCTGGAACGAGGTTACGAGACCGCTACCGGCGGAGCCGGTGGGCATCTTTCCGGCGGAGAGCGGCAGCGTATTGCTATCGCCCGGGCCATGCTTAAGGACGCAGACATTATTATCTTCGACGAGGCAACCGCCTACACCGACCCGGAAAACGAAGCGATGATCCAAGAGGCGGTATCCAAGCTCATTCGCGGAAAAACGCTGATTGTCATTGCGCATCGTCTGTCCACCATTACTGATTCGGATAAAATAGTGGTCATTGAAAACGGCAGGGTTGTGGCAGAAGGAACGCATGAATTGCTTCTGTCGGACTGTAAACTGTACCGTCGTATGTTTACCGCACACATGGAAGTGCGAGATGCCTGCACAACAGATATTGAGGGGAGGGATATTCTTGCTTGATATATTCAAAAAGTTCTTCCGGTTTGCGGACAGCCAGAAGTCAAAATGGGTGAAAAGCATTGTCTTTACCTTATTCAAGTCCGTTTTTGTATCCGCCCAGCTTCTTGCCATCGCCATCGTGCTGCGCGGGATTGCCGCAGACTGCGTGACTCACACGACGGCGCTGTCCGCACTGGGGATTATGCTGGTAAGTATTATAGGTACCATTGTTATGCGGCATCTGGCTCAAAACAGTCAGTCCTTCGGATGCTATACTATGAGTGGGGATAAGCGTATACAGATTGGTGACCGGCTGAAACTTATGCCCATGGGGCATTTTAACAGCCATAGTCTGGGCAACATTACTGCCGCGGCCACCACCACAATGGAAGACATTGAAAATACAGCGCCGCGTATCATTGTCAGCTATCTTAACGGTTTGATTCACGGGTTTGTCATAACCCTTGCGCTTATTATCTTTGAGTGGAAGATTGGTCTGATTGCTATGGCAGGGCTGGTATTGTTTCTGCTCATTAACATATTGCTTCACAAGAACGCGCGCAAAGCATCACAGGTCAGGCAGGAGGCCCAAGCCGAGCTGGTGGACGCGGTGCTGGAATACATACAGGGAATGAGCGTTGTAAAATCTTTCGGAATCGAGGCAAACGCCGGACAAAAAATCCGCCAGTCAATTGCCGACAGCGAGCGAAGAAACATTGGTCTTGAAAAAAAGACCGTCCCCTTTATGGCCTTACAGCAACTTGTCCTGCGAGTTACCAGTACAATTATGATTACTCTGTCAGTAGTGTTGTATCTTTACGGGACTATGGACCTTTCCATCTGCCTTCTGATGCTTCTTTCCGGCTTTATTGTGTTCAGCGAGCTGGAGAGCGGCGGCAGTATGTCGGCCTTCCTGCGTCTGATTGACGCATCCATTGACCGGGTGAATGAAATACAGAAAACCCCTGTTATGGACCTTGAGGGGAGACAACAACAACCTGCTAATATGGATATTGTTTTCAATGAGGTATCCTTCTCCTATGATGAGAAAACTATTATCAATCATGTTAGCTTTACAATACCTGCCAAAACGATCACAGCGATCGTTGGACCGTCCGGCAGCGGAAAGACCACGCTGTGCAACTTAATTGCCCGTTTTTGGGATGTGGACGAAGGCAGCATTATTTTGGGAGGTATAGATATTCGGGAATACAAACTGGACAGCCTCTTACAAAATATCAGTATGGTTTTTCAGCGGGTATATTTGTTCAATGATACCATCGCCAATAATATCCGGCTCGGAAAGCCGGAAGCCACTCGGGAAGAAATCAGAGAAGCCGCCGAAAAGGCTTGCTGCCATGATTTTATAAGCCTACTGCCGGACGGATATGATACGGTCATCGGTGAGGGAGGTGCAACGCTTTCCGGCGGAGAAAAGCAGCGCATCTCCATTGCCCGTGCGCTTTTAAAGGATGCGCCCATCATCATATTGGATGAGGCAACTGCGAATGTAGATCCGGAAAACGAGAATGCTCTGCAAAAGGCAATTAGGTCGCTGACAAGAGACAAGACTGTTATTATGATTGCGCACCGTCTCAAAACGGTACAAAACGCCGATCAGATCATTGTTCTGGATGCAGGAAAAATTGTTCAGAAAGGCACACATGATGAGCTGTTCGCACAAAAAGGAATCTATGCGGACTTTATTCATGTCCGTGAAAAGGCCGTAGGCTGGAAAATTGTCAGTGCATAAGGCCAATTTATCATTTTATGGAGGATATTAGAATGAGGAAGAAAAAACTGGATGTAAAGGATTTAATCAATGTAGGAATCTTCACCGCAATTTATTATATTTTACTGATTGTAGCCGGATTTTTAGGGTATATTCCCATCTTTTCAGTACTATTTCCGCTTTTGATTGCACTTTTTTGCGGGATTCCTTTTGTTCTTTTTCTGACAAGAGCAAAGACCTTTGGAATGATTACCATTATGGGCGTGCTTTTGGGAATTCTGAATTTTGCTTTTGGGCAGGGCTGGTATTCCATTGCTACCGGCCTTCTCTGCGGCCTGCTCGCCGACCTGATATGCAAGGCCGGAGAGTATAAGAGCTGGAAACATATGGTTGTGTGCTTTTGTGTGTTCAGCGAATGGATAATTGGTTCGATGCTTCCCATGTGGATTATGAAAGACAGCTATTTTGAAATGGTGCGTGATATGCAGGGGCCCGCTTTTGCCGAATCGCTGGAGTCTCTAATCACCGGCTGGATGCTTGTGCTGCTTATCATTCTGACGGCGGTCGCAGCCGTCATTGGAGCGTATTTAGGCAAGGCTGTGCTTAAAAAACACTTTATAAGGGCAGGAGTCGTATGATACCACAACCTGAGTTAATGAAAACAGCGGAAGGTATACAGCTTGACCCGCGGACTAAGATATATCTTTTGATACTCATAAATATTGTCATATTTCCTGCAAATCCCAGCGGCTACCAACTGATAGCAAAAGGAGCGCTGGCGGCCATACCCTTTGCGCTGCTGTGCTGTGCCGGAAAGTGGAGGCAGGGTTTTATCTACGCTGTTTTATATGTGACGGGGCAGCTGTCCGAAATTTATTTTACCGAATACGCTGCCGGAGTGTGGGGACTTCTGATGCGATTTACCACACAGATGCTAAACAGATTCGTTCCAATTGTCATCATGGCCTACTATTTAGTCAAGACAATGGAAGTCAGCGCATTTATTGCTGCAATGGAACGGATGCATGTTACGAGAAAAATCATTATCCCGCTTGCAGTTATATTTCGCTTTTTTCCAACCATTGCTGAGGAATCCCGTGCAATTAATGATGCCATGCGTATGCGCGGCATTGGATTTCGCGGGAGTCCTCTGGCGGTGCTGGAATACCGGCTTGTTCCCCTGATGATGTCGATTGTAGGAATCGGCAACGAGCTGTCAGCGGCGGCGGTCACAAGAGGCTTGCGCATCATAGGAGAGCGCACCAACATATATAAAATTGGGTTTGGTGTGCCGGATGCTCTGTTTGTCTTCTGGGCGACGGCGGCCGCGGTCCTGTTTTTTATTTTGTAAAAGGAGGGATGTAAATGATTAATTTGAAGGATGTATCCTTTTCCTATGCGGGAAGTGAATGGGAGCGCGGAATAAAAAACATCAATTTGACAGTTGGCGAAGGTGAAGTGGTGCTGCTGTGCGGTGAGTCCGGCTGTGGAAAAACAACGGTGACCCGGTTGATAAATGGCCTGATACCCCATTACTATGAGGGACAGATAAGCGGAGAGGTTCTGATTGGTAAACAACGAATCCATGAACTGCCACTGCACGAGACATCCCGGCTGGTGGGTTCGGTCTTTCAAAATCCTCGTTCTCAATTCTTCAATGTCAGCACTAACAGCGAGATTGCCTTTGGCTGTGAGAACATGGCTCTTCCGGTTTCCGAGATTTTTCGGCGGCTTGATCAAACGGTGCATGAGTTTAGGATTGAAAGTTTGATGAATCGGAGTATTTTTAAGCTCTCCGGTGGAGAGAAGCAGCAAATTGCCTGTGCATCTGTTGCGGCATTCGATCCTCCGATTCTTGTGCTGGACGAGCCATCTTCCAATATGGACACAGATGCCGTGGAGGAACTGCGCAGAATCATTGAAATGTGGAAAAAGAAAGGAAAAACTGTTGTCATTGCCGAACACCGGCTGTATTATCTGCGGGAACTGATTGACCGTGCAATTCATATGAAAGACGGTGTTATCACGGGAGAATATACAGCCCGGACATTCAGGTCGCTTCCTCCGGATAAACTTGCGGAGATGGGATTGCGCCCGCTTTTCTTTTCCGATATCGTAAAAGATTACCCCGCAGTGCCTAAATCAAATGAGACTATGACTCTTTCGGGGTTTTCCTATACTTACAAGCATACCACAGCCACAGCACTCGACATGAAGGATTTTTCAATCCCTCGAAACGCTATTATTGCTATCGTTGGAAAAAACGGAGCGGGAAAATCCACATTTGCCCGATGCTTGTGCGGGTTGGAGAAAAAATTCGGCGGCACGGTGGGAAAAGAGGATCAAGTGCTGCGGGCAAAGCAGCTGCTGAAAAAATCTTATATGGTGATGCAGGATGTAAATCACCAGCTTTTTACTGAGAGTGTGTTGGATGAGGTATTGCTCAGCATGAAAGACAGGAAGGAATCATCGGCTGAGTATATCCTTGATAGTCTTGATTTGCTCCCTTTGAAGGACCTTCACCCTATGTCGCTTTCCGGCGGACAGAAGCAAAGGGTAGCAATTGCCGGGGCTATTGCCAGTGAACGGGAGATTATTATTTTTGATGAGCCGACAAGCGGTCTTGACCTGTGCCACATGAAAGAGGTCGCATTAAATATAGAACACTTGAAAACGCAAGGAAAAACCGTATTTCTAATTACGCACGATTTAGAGCTTGTCATGGAGTGCTGTACCCATGTGTTACATTTTGAAAACGGGAAGGTAATGGGAAACTATCCACTTGATTATGAAGGCTGCAAAAAGCTCAGATCATTTTTCGGTTACATGCCTGCAAGTGATTAATATAGTACTCAAAACAAGTTGGATGTCAATATGTTATACTATAATTTTTCTGATTTCCGAACCCCTCCAATGAATGACTCATAAAAATCTAGTTTGTCTCCATTTCATAGCTCCATTTTGCAATTTCTGCTATTAACTCCAGCGGCAGCGGTTTGCTATGTGGAAGCTGCAATGCACCTTTACTTGTTTTATACTCCTCAAGTCTTGGCAAGAAGTGCGCCATAGCCTTCTCGCCGGGATATATCCCAATATGGTTTTTGAACGATGCGAAATGAATGATATTGTGTTTGCTCCAATAAGTGGGCATTTGCCACGATATACGCTCCTCTGCATCCGGGATCGCAATCCGGATCGTATCCCTTACCAGATACAAAAGCGGCTGCACACTCTCTGGTTGTGCAGCAATATACTCATTAATTGTTTTCGGCGGTTCATTGCGGCGATCGATTTGATTAATATTATTTGCTTTTTCTTTCATCTGCTTCCTCCTTAATTTTAACATACATAACCCATTGAATTCATATAATACTATCTTTCTTATACACATCCAAAGGTTATCCTTCCGGTTTAAATTTCGTCTCCTTAAATTCCTTCGGAGAAATTCCGAATTCCTTTTTAAATGCTCTGTAAAAGCTGGAATAGTCCCTGAAGCCAAAGGACTGATATACCTGGCTGATATGATCATCTCCGAGCAATGCCTCTTTACATGCAAGCAACCTCTTTTTCACAATATACTGATGGACGGATATACCCATATTGTCCTTGAAAATATGGGAAATATGATATTTACTTACGAAAAATTTATTTGCAATTACATCCAGCGTAAGCTCCTCCTCCAAATGCTCTTCTATATAGTAAATCAAATTCTGATATAAATTATTCCCTTCCTCTGAATATTTTAAATACCTTTGTTCATACATTATCCGGTTCAGATGCATGATCAGGCCGTTGATGCCCAGCGCAATCCGCACATTCCTTCCGAACCGCTGCCCCTGAATCTCTTCCAGAAGCTCGAACACCTTTGCCTGAATCGTATTAAAAGCAATGACATCATTGTGGATAATATATTCTCCCGTATCCGATACATGCTTCATAAAATAAAGGTAATCCTCCGACAGCTCCAGAAGCTGACTGCAATATTCCTCGCTAATCCAAAGCACAAACCGCCTATAAGGCCTCCCGGATTCATGTATCACCGCCTGATGATACACTCTGGGAGGAATAAACACAATATCTCCCGGCCTCAAATCCCACATCTGATCCTCAATCCGAATAGACACATCACCCTCCAGAAAAAAGTAGAATTCATGATAACCATGCATATGAATTTTTCCCTGCGGAAGATTCCTATCGTTATAATAATATATTTCAAAGTCCTCCGAAAGCATATACTGCCTTTTCGTAAACTCCGCCCTTAAATTCTTCTTTATTTTCACAGCCATATTCCTTCCAACACTGACCATTGCGAAAGTTTCAACCACATTAATTGCAGCCACAATTTCACAACCTTTCAAAACTCCCCAAATTTCGCATTCATCCCCTACAGAATACCACCACCCCGCAACTTTTACAATATCAACAGCAATTCTATCAATAGACTTTTCCGCCCCGCAATTTATAATAAAAGTACACTACAAACAAACTTTTGTCAGAGAAAGGAACTGTTAATTATGGAAATGACATTAAGATGGTATGGTTCAAAATTTGACACCGTTACACTGAGCCAGATTCGGCAAATACCTGGAGTAACCGGAGTCATCACCACATTATATGACACAGCTCCGGGAGAAGTATGGAGTCCTGAGAGGATTCGTGCATTAAAAGAAGAAGTGGAAGCTTCCGGACTTCACATATCCGGAATCGAAAGCGTAAACATCCATGAAGCCATTAAAGCAGGTACAGAGGAAAGAGATCAATACATTGATAATTATATCGAGACACTTGAGAATCTGGGCAAAGAAGATATTCATCTCGTATGCTACAATTTCATGCCCGTATTTGATTGGACCCGTACCGAACTGGCCCGGATACGCCCCGATGGTTCTACGGTGCTTGCCTACAATCAGGCGGCTGTAGATGCATTAAATCCCGAGGACATGTTCGGCTCTATCGCCGGAGATTCTAACGGTGCAATCATGCCCGGCTGGGAACCGGAGCGGATGAAGAAAATCAAGGAATTGTTTGCAATGTACGAAGATATAGACGGAGAGAAACTATTTGCAAATCTGAAATATTTCCTCGAAAGGATTATGCCTGTTTGCGACAAGTATGACATTAATATGGCAATACACCCCGATGACCCCGCTTGGAGCGTATTCGGCCTTCCACGCATTATTATCAATCAGCCTAACATACTTCGTATGATGAAAATGGTGGATAATCCTCACAATGGTGTGACATTTTGCTCCGGTTCCTATGGAACCAATCTGCAAAATGATCTTCCCGGCATGATCCGCGCCTTAAAGGGAAGAATACATTTTGCCCACGTACGCAATCTGAAGTTCAACAGCCCTGATGATTTCGAAGAATCCGCACATCTTTCCAGGGATGGTTCCTTCGATATGTACGAAATCATGAAGGCTCTCTATGATATTAAATTTACCGGCCCTATCCGCCCCGATCATGGACGTATGATCTGGGGAGAGGTTGCGATGCCCGGATACGGACTGTATGATCGAGCGTTAGGAGCAACTTATTTAAACGGCTTATGGGAAGCGATTGAGAAAGGAGAGAGCAGAAAGTGAAATTGAATCGAACCGGTATGAACGACAAAAAAGCGTGGTCTGAAAAAGGATATGCCCTCCCCCTTTATGATAGAAATGCGGTGGAGGAAAAAACCAAATCTGCCCCTTACTGGATTCATTTTGGCGCAGGTAACATCTTCCGCGCTTTTCAGGCAAATGTGGTGCAGAATCTTTTGAATAAAAAGGTTCTGGATAAAGGGCTTATCGTTGCCGAAGGCTTCGATTATGAAATCATACAAAAGATGAATCATCCTCATGACGACCTTTCCATTCTTGTAACGTTGAAGGCCGACGGTTCTGTGGAGAAAACGGTGGTTGCGAGCGTGGTGGAATCCTTGTGTGCGGATGCGGATAATCACGAGGACTTTGGCCGGCTGCGCGCGATTTTTTCCAGTGCGTCCTTGCAGATGGTCAGCTTTACCATTACAGAAAAAGGGTATCTCCTTACGGACGGCAAGGGCAACACCCTTCCCTCCGTAGCCGCAGACATGAAGCGCGGACCCAAAAAGCCGGAAAGCTATATCGGAAAAATTGCGAGCCTGCTTTACACACGGTTTCAGGCCGGAGCGACATCGGTGGCTATGGTCAGTATGGATAATTGTTCTCATAACGGTACCCGCCTTTATGAAGCGATTTATGCTTTTGCAGATAAATGGAGCGAATCCGGTTTAACGGAAAAAGGCTTTAAGGAATATATAAGCAATCCTGCCAGAGTTTCTTTCCCTTGGACTATGATAGATAAGATTACCCCGAGGCCCGACCCTTCCATAGAAGAGATTCTTAAAAGAGACGGTGTAGAAGAGCTGGAACCTGCAGTCACTGCCAAACACACTTATATGGCTCCTTTCGTAAATGCGGAAGAATGTCAGTATCTCGTCATTGAGGATGCCTTTCCTAACGGCCGGCCTGCGCTGGAAAAGGGCGGCATTATTTTTACCGATCGGGAAACTGTGGATAAGGTGGAGAAAATGAAAGTCTGTACTTGCCTGAACCCGCTTCATACAGCGCTAGCAGTGTTCGGCTGCGTCCTCGGTTATGATTTGATTTCAAAGGAAATGAAGGACGATGTTCTGCGCAGGCTGGTAGAGGAGATCGGATACAAGGAAGGGCTTCCGGTAGTAATCAATCCCGGCATTCTGGATCCTAAGCAGTTTATTGATACCGTTTTAAACGTGCGCATTCCCAATCCGTTCATGCCGGATACTCCGCAGCGTATCGCAACGGATACGTCCCAGAAGCTGGCAATCCGCTTCGGCGAAACTATCAAGGCATATATTGCGTCTCCGGAGCTTAATGTTTCCGGCTTAAAGGGGATTTTGCTGGTTTTTGCAGGATGGTTCCGTTACCTTATGGGTATCGATGACAACGGAAATCAATTTGAACTCAGTCCGGATCCTCTTTTAGATGCTCTGCGTCTTTATATGGATGGGCTTAGCTTGGATGATGACAATAATACGGAAGAAAAAATAGAGAATAGGATAAGACCTGTTTTAGAGAATAAGAATATTTTTGGAGTAAATTTATACGATGCAGGACTCGCACCTCTGGTGTGCATCTACTTCCGGGAGATGCTTGCCGGCCCCGGAGCAGTAAGAAAGACACTGGAAAAATATGTATAGGACTTAGGTGATTCGAAAGGAGCCTCTGTTTATGAAACCTTTTATTCATGAAGACTTTATGCTAAGCACTGCCACTGCAAGGGAGCTGTACCATCAGCATGCAGAAAAGATGCCGATTATCGATTTTCATAATCATCTGAATCCCCGGGATATTTATGAGGATTCCCGCTATAACAATATGACTGAGGTATGGCTGGGCTGCGACCATTACAAATGGAGGGTGATGCGCGCTGCCGGCATTCCGGAAGAGTTGATAACCGGGGATGGCAAACCCATAGAGAAATTTGTGGCATGGTCTAATACCGTACAAAATTGCATCGGCAATCCGCTGTACCATTGGACTCATCTGGAACTTAAGCGGTACTTTGGTGTCGATACGATCCTCACGCCCGATTTTGCTGAAGATATATGGGAAACCTGCAATGAGAAGCTGAAAACTCCGCATTATTCCATTCGTAATCTGTTAAAGATGCAAAGTGCCGAGGTGCTGTGCACCACCGACGACCCTGTGGATGATTTGGAATGGCATAGAAATCTGGCAGAAGAAGGTTTCAGCATCCGTGTACTTCCAACCTTTCGTCCGGAAAAGGCACTCGGTATAGAAAAAGTTGATTTTCCTGCCTATATAGGCCGGTTAGAGCAAAAAACCGGACTTAGTATCACTTCTTTGGAGGATGTCATTTCAGCGCTTAAAAAACGGTTGGATTACTTTATTGAGGCTGGATGCCGCGTAACCGACCACAGCCTGGAAGGCAGCTTTTATATACCAGCCACTTATGAAGATACCGATGCTATTTATAAAAAACGTATGGCAGGTGCTTGCCTGCCTACGGAAGAAGCAGCGAAATACCGAGGTTTTCTGCTGACAGAGCTTGGCAGGGAATATGCCCGCCGAAATCTCGTTATGCAGCTCCACATAGGCGCAATCCGCAGTAATTCCACAAGGATGCTGAAAAAATTAGGACCGGATACCGGCTTTGACAGTCTGAATGATTTCAATTATGCGCCTCAATTGTCCGCCCTTCTGGATGTTATGGACCAAACGGAGGAACTGCCCAAGACTGTTCTTTATTACCTGAATCCCAAGGATGCGGAAATGCTCGCTTCCATGGCCGGTAACTTCCAGAGCAATGCTCACGGAATCAGAGGAAAAATACAGCTTGGCAGCGCATGGTGGTTCTGCGACCACAAGAACGGTATGGAAAGGCAGATGAACGCTTTGTCGGACGTTGGGTTAATTTCCACCTTTATAGGAATGCTGACCGATTCCAGAAGCTTCCTGTCTTTTCCGAGACATGAATACTTTCGGCGAATTCTGTGCAATAGAATCGGAGCCTTGGTTGAAAACGGAGAGTATCCAAAAGATATGAATTATTTAGGTGAGATGGTGGAAAATATTTGCTATAACAATGCAAAGGAATATTTTAATTTATAGGGATGAATTCAATGGAGTGGTTTCCATCAAAGCTATAAAAAATAATCACTTATATAAAGCCGCATGTATATCCTTTGGACTTTATTGCAAATCTCTGGAAAAATAAATATATAACGGCACAGCAGCACAGAGAAAAATATCTTTTAGATTACTATACAAAAGAAGTTCCTTTAAGAGAGAAAATAAAAGAGTGCCTGGAGGATTATTTTTCTGATACAATCAGCTATGGAATGAGAGAAGACGAGCATGCCGGAGAACAATTCTACAATTATGTAACGAGGGGCTTGATTCATGGTTGGATGAAAAATGGAGGAAAGAGGCCTTGTGAAAATTTGTATTGGTGCGCTGAAAAAGAGGATTTTTCAGAACAGGTCTTATGGTATCAGGGAAAATGTGAAGAGGGGATTAAAAGGTTTGGAAGGCTGCTTAAGAAGTGTGAGGAAGTGAAGGGAGGAGAATTGTGGGAAGATTCTATTTTACTTCAAGTGAAGCTCCATTTTTTTTGCATGAAGGGAGCAGTTGCGTTCTGCGAGGGATATAATAAATATAAAAATGAAAAATATATGGATGCTTTTTATCTGATTGGAGAAGCTGCAATACAGTATGAGGAGGCCAACCAAGCTATGCGGGAAAGAGAGCATGGCAAATGGAAAGACTTTTATGCCAATGACTGTCTGGCAGATATAAAGGAAACTGCCTATTGTCTGGAGCGATTGATGGGATATATCCGTAATCTGGATGATGGGCCCGATTTTTATAAATGGCAAAGAGATGTGGTCTATTCCGAAGAGGATAAAAGAGTAGTATTGATAACAAATATGGAAAATCATATGTCGGATCTGGAATTGTTCCGGGCAATGAAAAACTATCGAAGAGAAATATCAGAACGCATTTAATACGCGAAGGCTTTAGAACGCAATACGCCCCGCTCGTCGAAGCAGGGTTCAGGAATTAAACCGGGAATATTTCTTCGGAGATATGCCCACTGCTTTTGTAAAGGATTTTAAAAAGTTGCTATAGTCGTTAAAACCGCATTTTTCACAGGTCTCCGTCACGGAATGCCCTTCATTTAGCAAAGATTTTGCGATGGTAATCCTTCTCGCGGTAATATATTTGTTGATTGTAGTTCCGGTGGTAGACTTGAAGATGCGGCACAAATAAGAACCGCTTAAGTAAAAGTATTCCGACAGCATCTCAAGCGTCAAGTCTTCAGAAATATGTTGATTGATATAAGAAAGAATATCATCCACCTGAGCATGATTCGTTGTGACCGCTTCCTTATATTTGCGATGGCAGGATTCATCAAAAAACTTATTTAAAAATACCATAAGCTCCGTAAGAGCCGAACGCTCCGTCAAATCCGTGCCGAAGCCTTCGGCTTCCGCTATTTTATGTATCAGATAAATAAAGCGTTTGCCCAAATCGGAATCGAGATGAAATTTATGAGGATAATCCGCATTTCTGTGAGTAAAGCAATGGCTTAAGTCGGTTATTTTAGAAGAAATACGACTTAAATAATCGGGATGAATGGAAAGAACGATTCTCTCGTGAATGCGGGCATCTATCTGTGTCAGATGATGGCTTTCATACTGGTTAATAAAGAAAATATCTCCCGGCTCAATCGTATAAAACCGGTTATCGATCAAGAACTGCTTGCCTCCGGATATAGAATAATAAATCTCGTAGCAGTCGTGAATATGCATGTCCAACGGCTTTTCATCGCTATAAAGATGTGCAAGAGAAAAATACTTGTTTGTAATGCAATACTGAATCGCTTCCATGTTGGATGTAAATTCTTTCATGACCTTTTGCACCTTTCCCTTTTCTTTTCAATTGTAATTTTAAGCATATCATCGCTTCATCTACCATTATAAGGGGCATGTTTAGCATTTACAACATTTTCATCAATTCGAGTTTTTTATTTGCAGTTTCTTAATTTAAACTTGCTTTAGTAATTTCTTTGAAACAGTCCTTGTAAAAAACTGTATGGAAGGTCCGAGCATCAAAACCGTGAGAAACGTTCCGATGCCAACTAATCCGCCTGCTATAAAAGCTATAATTACTGCGGTTCCGTCACAAGCGATACGACAGAAGAGATAAGGTAAATGAGCTTGTTCTGATAGTCCGAGTGAAAGGTAATCATAGGGAGAGATGCCTGAGGCTGAAGTCTGGTAAAGGGATACGCCCATTGCCGATATAAGAATAGCAGACAGCAGAACAATCACCCGAACTGGATAAATATCAGGGAGTGTAATATAATGAGTATCCAAATACATACAAAAATCCGCTACATAGCCGACCAGAGTCCAGTTTACCAGCGTTCCGATTCCAATATATTTTTTGCCCAAAAAGAACTGGAAGCTGAAAAGAAAAAAATTAAATATCAAAAGAAACGTTCCATAATTTAAAGGGGTCCTCATGGATAAAGATAATGTCATGGCAGAAAAGGGATCATTGCCCAATGCCGCATGGCGGTAAAAAGCAATTCCGATACCAAGCAGAGTATTTCCTGCGAACATACATAGAATTCTGCGAAGACCAAGACCCGACAGATATTTCATTAAAATAACAAGTGTTTTTTTCATCTCAGTTAGTTTCTCCTTAGCTATAGAACAAAAGCGTGCTTCTCAGCCTTGTAGGCAAGCATTTTGGACGCACTTTCCTATTTACATTAAAAGAGTTTCCCAACAAAAGTGCCTGCAGACAAACACCGTATAGGAAACCCCTTATCATCATGTTACACACCTATAAAGCAAAGTATCTGAAAACAGATCTTCAATCTAGCCGGTGCTTTATTACTTTGGTAATTATACATTACAAAGTTTGTTTTGTAAATGTTATTTACGATACATTGTTAAGCACCGATTACTATTTCTCTTCAATGCCGCCAGGTGCTCTTTGTAAGCAAAGTCCGCAGAAAAGATTCATCTTAACGCCTATCTGTGTGCTTTAGCACACGTATAAATCAGGATGTTGAAAAAATTTTTTATTTTTCAACCTACCCTACCACAAAATGTTCCATCTTCTTCTCCAAGGTATCCATATTCTCCATCAAGTTCTGAGATATAGAATCCATTTTCTCCGCATTTATCAAAAGCTCATCTGCCAGGATACCTACCTTGGCGGCGGAGTCGGAGGTGGATTCAGTAACTTCTGTAATCCTTCCAACGGCAAGCTTGGTCGCATGGCGTCCGGCGTTTACGCTTTCCACATTCTGGCTTATTTCATCTACGCTCATGATGAGTTCCGTCATTCCGAGGCTCAGCTTGTCAAAAATGACAGCCATTTCTTTAACACCTTTCTCCTGCTCGCCTACGATTTCCTTCGCTTCCTGCGCATTGCTCGTAGTCTCCTGCATTTGGGCCATGATGTCATTTACTGTATTTTGGATTTGTTCCGCCGCTTCCAGAGAGTTGTCTGCAAGCTTGCGTATTTCCTCCGCGACCACTGAGAAACTTCGGCCTGCAGCACCTGCGCGGGCCGCTTCAATGGAGGCGTTTAAGGAAAGGAGCGAGGTTTGCTCTGAAATATCGTTGATAATACCGATAAATGCTTCGATGGACTTCGCTTTCTGAGACAAATAGGAAATGTTGTCAATGACCTTCGCCGTAACACGTGAGGTAGAATCCGAGCTGTGAGACAGCGAGTTCATCTGCAGTACTCCCGATTTGATCATTTCGTGGCTGGAAGAAGCAAAGGTCTCTATCTTTCCTATTTCCTGCAATACCGTCTTTATTTCCCCGGACAACAGATCCATTTTCTGCTGGCACTCGTTGGCATTTTCTCTCTGGTTTTCGATTCCGTGCCGGATTTCTTCAATGGCATAATTGATATCGCCGGAATGGCTGTTTACCGTGTCGGAAGTATTTTTAACTTCGCCGGAGGTTTCGGACACCCGGGAAACACTCTCCTTGAAGTCGTGAACCAAAACGCGCATATGCTCTAACATTTGGGTAACGCTCTGCCCGATACTGCTAAATTCGTCATTTCCCCGTATTTTTATCTCGGCCGTAAGGTCACCGGAAGAAGACTTGTCAAGGCCTGCCATAATAAGCTTCATTCTCCTGCTGATTTTTATAGAAATCAAAGCCGCGAGAACGCTGGCGATGACACAGGATAAAATAACGAGAAGAATGGTAATGGTCTTAATATTATTTGCTTTCTCAGTTACAATATCTTTCGGTATTACGGCATATACAACGATACCTGCAATATTGTTCCTGGAGGCAAGAAGAAGATAGCTCATGCCTCCCTCTTTTATGTAGCCGGTGGTTTGTGTTTCACCGGAATTTTGAAACTGCTTATAAAAATCACCGTCTGTCAAAGTAAACCCCAGTTCGTTGCCGGTAACCACTTCTCTGCCGCCTCTTGTTATAAGCCCTACCGTACTGCCTGTACCAATATCTGTTTTATCCAGAATGTCCAGAATCATGCTTTTGCTTATATCAACAACAACGCCCGCCTTTGAATTGTTAGAAGCGCAGTAGTAGGAAAGAAGATAGTCTTCCGTACTAGTCCCCAGCTTCTCATCAATGATAGCGTGGGAATCCAGCCAAGCAGAGAATATGCCGGAACCGCAGGTTTCCTGAATCTCCGTCTCCAGCTCATCGTAGAAGCCGGTGCCGCTCCCCTTTTTCATATCCTTTGTAGTCTGCATAATAACGCCGGGCTGAGTGATGATATGTATGTCATGAATGAACTTGTTGGTGTTACGTGCGGACTCCATGCCGGATTTCATGCTGTCAATGATCTGCATTTTCTTGGAGTTATCTCCTTCGTACAGACCCATGTAATACTTATTCATGTTAGGATCGTTGGCATACTTCAAGGCTTCGGCTTCTCCCAGTTGAAGACCCAGGTCGATATACTGATCAATCATTTTTATGGCGGCCAGAGAGGAATCCTCATATTTTTCCCTTATCCCCTTTTCTGCCTGAGAGTAAGCAAGTACGCCCACGAGAATAACGCAGAGAATGGGGATGATAAATGCAACGCTGATTTGTCTTATAATACCGTGTTTCTTAGATAATTTGATTTTTTTCACTTTCCCTGTTTTTTTCATTGCTTCCTCCTTTTGTACACTGCAATGCGATTCTAAGAAATGTTACAGTTCAGCCGAGGCTGAACTGTAACATATATGCACACAAAATGCGATAAAACTGCATTTTGGCGCTTACAGCCCTCGCAAAATTGCACAGAGACGCAATTTTGCCATCGCGGTATTGAAGGCTGAACTGTTACTATGAAATCAGTATTTTCAAACTGTTTTTATCCGGCAGGACCAGAATCCGGTAGATTTCGTGCTCCCAGACAGCCTTCAGACGAGGATCGGCAACTGGAATTTCCTCTATCGTATAAATGCTGCCGCCTTCTATCTTCATCTTTCCCAAGGAGCCTATGGAAACCGTGGTGCTGTTTTTATCGGATAAATGACTGACTACAGGCTTTTCATAGGTCATAAGGCTGATGAACACCTGAGATGGAGGAACGGAAAAACAGTCCTCAATAGCGATATATTTTCCCTTGTATAGGGCGGCATGCCGTTTATAGAAAAGAAGGCCGCATTCCGGGGGATAAGCCCCTGAAATATCCATTTCGATATCGCATACCTCCTTTTCCAGCCGGTAAACAACATCCTTTGCCTTATATTCGGCTCCGTCCTTTTGCATAAAGCCGCCCACGGTAGGAAGGTTGTGGTAGGAGGACTGCATGGTCCATATTTCGTAACGCTGGGAAGAGAAGGTTTTCTTCGTATAGCTTTCCACTCCGATGTCGATGAACATAGGCTTGCCGTCCTTATATATGGTAAAGCTTCCGGTATCGTTGTGGTTATGACTGTCCCCGTTACCCCCTGCCTTTACGGCGAGGCAGAGCTGTTCATCTCTTGCGATAAAGAGACCCGTACTGGGATAAAAGATATCCCGGCGGGGAAGCGGGAGGCTGGTATCACAACCCTTTATCTCGGCAGCAGTAAATGCGTTCTGCAAACGATAGTATAAATTATTTTCTGAGGACAAGAGGAGAGAAGCGGGCAGATCTTTTTTGAAATCGTCAGCGGCAAACTGCTCCATCGCCTTGTTGCCGGTCCGTCTGGCGAATAAATATTCCCGTACTCCCGCGCGCCCTGCGGCGGGGGAACAATCTGCGAAGTTCACATAGTATTTGTCGTCGATGTGAACGTTCAGTATGTAAGAAGCAATATTTCGGATCTTCGTATCTTCATAGAGGGAAGCAAAGCGGCCCTTTGTTATTGCATTCAGTATCTCCATGGTATTGAACAGGCATAGACCGGCATGGCGATAGTACTGAGCACCCTCGTCACAGCAGCCGTCCACACCGTATTCGGCAAGAAAGTAATCGGTACTTTTACAAGCGTTCAGAAAAATGTCATACCGGATATTCTCATTTCCATCCGTTAAGAAGGCAGAAAGCAGGACATTCTGCGTACACCAGATGGTCCAGTTATTCATCGGCTCATTTCCGTTGCCCATCCACCAGAAATGGACGTTTAAATATGGAGTAAAGATGCGATGGTCAAGCTCCGAGAGAATCCGTTTTGTTATGAAGGGACTGATCTTATCGAGAACGTCCTTCATCAGATAATAGGCAGCAGCCAGAACTGCGCCTGTCTCGCAGGCAAACAGGTCTAACACGGGAGCTGTCACATCGGGCAGGGGAAACTGCGTGCAGTCGCGGATATAGGAATTATGCGCCGGAAGCTGCCATGCGCTTTCTTCGCAAATAGAAAAAATACCGTTTATTATATCCTGTATAAACCGCCCTTTGTTTTCTGCGCATTCTGCCAATACCAGCGCACTTAGGGCCAGACGTTTAGAGAAGGATTTGGATTCGAACCGGACTCTGTTTCCTGTTTTCGAAAAATCCATAAAATCGGAGGCAGAGATATAAGGAAAGGAAAACTCCAGATATTTTTCCCCCAACCCGATTGCTTCCTTTCTCCACTGCGCATCCAAGGAATCCCAAGCCCCTCTATCGGTAATGGGTGCAAAGGGTGTGAAGGGGATAAGGGGATGCTGGTATTCTTTAGCAAATTCAAAAAACATACGGATAACCATACCTTTCTTCATGACCTGTGAACTCCTGGTGTACTCATTCCAGTTATTTGATGGACGATATACTAGCCGCAGGCATATACTTGAACATAATGGAACAAAAACCAGAAAAGCAAGTAAAAAGCTTCTCTGGTTTCAGTATAATTTTATATTTCAATAATTAGAATGAATTATATTACGATAAGCTTCACTATTTTATTTAGTATTTATATAATTTGGCTCATATAATCCCTGGGAGAGACTCCGGTTACCTTTTTGAACACGCGGCTGAAATAAAAGGCGCTTTCGAAACCGAGGACATCGGATATTTCATATATCTTAAAATCTCCGTCCGCCATCATCTTTTTCGCGGCATCTACTTTGCTTTGATTGATGTAATCAGTAAATCCCAAATCGTTGTATTTGGAGAAAAGGACGCTCAAATAATTTGGACTTATATTAAAAACCTCGGCTACTTTATTTAAGGTGAGCTTTTCCTCTACATGTTCGCTGATATACTTTTTCACATTGATTACGATATGGTTCTTGTAATCTTTGTTGTGGGTGGCGAAGCTTTCGCACAGCCCGTCGCGGAATATGGTCAGCCATTCCAATATCTGCTCTACATTGGTAAGCTCGTAGAGGGAACGATATCCATTGCTTTTATTTTTAAATATTTCCGACACTGTCTGCTCGCCGTTACTCAACAGGGAAAGGGATAAATATAGAATATTTCCGGCAGCATCCAGCGCCTGTACATAGTGGGAGGGCTGATTCTGGAACAACTCCATAATAGAGGTAAAAATGGCATAAAGTGCCTTCTCATCGAATTCGGCATAGGCCTTTCGTATGTCCTCTTTGAATAAAGACATATTGAAGACATTTTTGAGAGGCTTATCGTAAGGAGTATCCTCTGCAAAAAGAAGAGACTGCTCCGGTGTCAGCTGCGAGAATACCTGCTTGGCATCCTGAAAAGAGGAAGCGATTTGTATTGGCTTTTTAACTACTGCTCCGACACTCGCCAGTATGGTGACGCTGTAATAGTTGTAGAGCATGGAGGAAACCTGCTCTATGGTGCTGCGGATAATTTTTTTGAACTCTTCCGTGTCCTTATCCAAAAAGAAGATAATAGCAAAATGCTTCGTATCCAGTGACAGAACGTGACAGGGAATGTACTTAGCCGTCAATTCCCGCACAATTTGCAGGCTGCTGGTGTATAGGTTAAGCCTTTTTTCGGAGGACATAAAAGACAGTTTTTCACTTTGTATTTCGATGTAAGAGGCAGCAAAAGCTTCATAATTGAAATCGATGTTGAGGTTATTATATTGAATTTCGAATTGATGCTCAGATTCGAACAGGTTCAAAATAAGTCTCGTATAAAACTGCTCCTTTAATAAGTAAATACTTCCGATAGAAGTATTTGCGGCGCTTATTGTTTTCTGCATCTCGGATACCTTACCGATAGCACGCTTTAAGGATTCTCCAAGGATTTCAGGAGTGAGTTCCAGCTTCACAAGGTAATCGGCGACCTGATAGGTAAGGGCTTCCTTTACGAACTGAAATTCTTCGTAACTGGTAAGGATAATGAATATAGGCAGAGTCATTCCTTCTTCATAACATTTCTTAGCCAGTTCCAGACCGCTCATAAGGGGCATCTTAATATCTGTTATAACAATTTCAGGAGAATTCTCCTTTATCATATGGTAGGCAATGGCTCCATTGGTCGCTGTTCCTATAATATTTATATCGTAATCCTCCCAATTGAGCATGGATTTAATACCAGCCTGAACCAATGGTTCATCGTCGGCTATAAGTAAATTAATCATGAGATCCCCCCTCGGTTTGCGCTCCTGAATCCTTCGAATCGAAAGGCTCTGATTGGAACGGCAGCAATATCGAAATAGTTGTGAACTCACCTATCTTGCTTTTCACGGATAGTCCGTATTTATCACCGAATTCATATTGCAAACGCTTGTGAACGTTGCTGATACCGAATTCCTTAAAAAAAGAGGATTCTGCCGGAGCCTCCGTATCCAGCAAATGAGCGGCCACCTCAGGTGTCATGCCTACACCGTCATCGGTAATATCGATATGTACGTCGGCAGCCTCATCCCGGTAAATACGAATCTCGATGCTTCCGGCATTCCCTTTCGGCTCGATACCGTGAAAAATGGAATTCTCCACAATAGGCTGCAAGGTGAATTTCAATATCCTGCATGAGGTTAAGGTTTCGTCTTCAATATTATAATGGAGAGTGATGGTGCCACCGTAACGGTATTGCTGTATCGTAAAATAATCATTGATCAAAGAAATTTCATGCTCTAAAGTAACGAGATTGGTCGTACCCTTGGAGATATCCTTCAGCAGTCGGGAAAGAGATGTGGTCATTTCCGCGATACCGGAGGCATTTTGAATAGTAGCCATCCATTTGATGGAATTGAGTGTATTGTATATAAAGTGAGGATTAATTTGACTTTGCAGCATTTTATATTCATAATCCTTCTTTTGCCTCTCATCTGCTATTCTTTGATTCATCAGCAATTGCACATTCTCCGATAAATCGTTGATATTCTTGCCGATGTCACCCAGTTCATGCCCCCATTCTGTGGAAGGGTCTCTTTCGAAATCGCCGCCGGCAATTCTTTTCATCCTTTCCTGAAGCTTATGGACCGGAACATTTACCGTCTTGGACAAGAACCAGGAAAGAAGGATTCCGATAATGCTGGCAGAAGTAAGAATGATCAATGCGATTAAGAAGAAGGTACGATAAATATTTTTGGACAATATTGTTTGATCCAGACACTCGGTCACATACCAGCCTTTGGTGCCGAGAGGACGCGTTATCATAATGGAATGGCTTTTACTTTCCGGATTATAGACCTTTTGTATGATGGTATCGCTGCTTAGTGAGATATCCGACAAATCCTCTTCCAATATGAACTGAATCGAGGAGGGTGTCAGCATGTGGTCGCTATATTCATAGCGATAGTCACCTATCTGAAAGAAGAAACGGCTGTCCGTCTCCGACAAATAGTTTTTAATGGGACCGGTAATAACGGAGAGGGACATTTCCGTATAAATATATCCAAGCTCTTCCGCTTTATAAGGATGTTCGATAGTGTGGACGAAAGGAATCATGGGAACCTGCTTTGTGGTAAAGAAAGGGTCCATTAATATTCCTGTGGATACCTCTCCCGGATTGGAGTGAAGCGTATTAAAATAAGGGAGGGACAAAATGGCATCGGCGGAAACTGCTATAGTGGAATAAGGAGATTCCACCACTTGTACGATGTCGCTTCTTTCCTTGCCGATGACCACGAGACGGATGAGCGAGGAAGGAAGTGCGGCGTTAGCCGCATAGGTATCTATAATGAAATCGTGGGCCTCCCGCTTAATGCTGTTACTGTCGGTATCCGCTTCCCCGGCGAAGTTTTTGATTTTACTGCTGATCCGGCAGGACCGGATAAAGCCAATAACGTTATCTATGTTAGAATCTATGGAGGAGCACAAAAAGGCCAGCTTGGTTTCTGAAGTTTGGATTAAGTTCTTCTGAAGACTGGAGGAAACTACGAAGTAGCTGATAGAGGTTATGATAATGCTTATAATGACGATTAACATAACAGTACTAAGCAAGATACGTGCGCGTATGGTATGAAGATATTTGTTCAGTTTGCCTTTTGCAGGAATCATATTGTTCCTCCTTCCGGGTCTTAGAGACCACTGTACTGATCTGTACAATTGTTGCATTGTCCTCAAATTAACCTTCGCCATTGCTTTTCTAAACTCAGTCCGGCTATTTGCAGGACGATACACTAGGCCTTTGAATGTATTCTAGCACAACGGAAGTTTTGTTGAAAAGGAAAAATCATTAAAAGGACAAAGTAAAAAAAATAGTGCATTTTAATCAAAGAAAGTACAGCTTTTTTTCTAAATATTTATGAATAAGAATGAATTATGAATGAAATAAAGAAATATTTCATGTAAAATAAAAGAAATAATTTATATACTTAAACCACAATAGCCCATCGGGTCAATAACCTTAAGGGTATGTTTGCTACTATTAAATTAATTATCGTGAAAAGGGAGGAATCTATTCATGAAAAAAAGGCTTTTAGGGATTTTTCTTGCAACAACAATGATGGCAACCTTGTTTGCCGGATGCGGTTCTGCCGCAGCGGAGACACCGGCTGCTACAACGGAAAGTACTGCAACGGAGACAGCGGAACCGGCAGCTGAGGAAGTGGCAGAGGCAGAGGATACTGCGCAGGCAGATGCTGCGGAACCTATTACACTTAAGTGGGCAATATGGGATAAAGACATTACGCCTTACTGGGAAGCGCTGAAAGAAGCATACGAAGCAGCCAACCCCAACGTTACAGTTGAAATGACAGATTTAGGTTCTACAGATTACATGACAGTACTTGCAACGGAATTATCCGGAAGCGGTTCTGATTTCGACGTGGTTACGATCAAGGACGTTCCCGGTTATGCAACTTTGGTTTCCAAGAATACGCTGGAGCCCCTCGACAGTTACATTTCTTCCGCAGGTATCGACCTTAGCCAGTACGGCGGCGTTGACAAGCAGGTTACGGTAAACGGAAGCCTCTATGAGCTTCCTTTCAGAAATGATTTCTGGGTAGTTTTCTACAACAAGGACATTTTTGATGCAGCGGGCGTTGATTATCCTACCAACGATATGACCTTTGACGAATACGATGCCTTGGCAAGACAGGTAGCAGATCCTACCTTCGGAGCACAGGTTTACGGCACACATTACCATACATGGAGAAGCGCTGTTCAGTTGTTCGGCGTACTTGACGGAAAGCATACAATCTTAGACGGAAATTATGATTTCTTCAAACCGTATTATGAAATGGTCCTGAAGCAGGAAGACGACCAGATTTGCAGAAATTATGCTGATTTGAGCGCAGAAGGCTTACATTATTCCGCAGCATTCTCAGGCGGCGATGTAGCGATGATGAATATGGGTTCATGGTTTATATCTACTTTGATGGCCAATATTGCCAGCGGCGAATATGACGCTTCTCTTTGCGGCAACTGGGGTATGGTAAAATATCCTCATGCAGACGGCGTAGAGGCGGGTTCCACGCTCGGTACGATTACAGGTCTGGCAGTAACAAGCGTATCCGATCAAAAACAGTCAGCATTTGACTTCGTAAACTGGGTATCCAGTGCGGAAGGCGCGAAAGTTATGGCTGAAACAGGTAACTTCCCGGCTCTTATGAATGCTGAAGTTGCAGGCATTATTTCCAGCCTCGACGGATTCCCGCAGGATGACACCAGCAAGGAAGCTCTTAATGTATCTAACTTATACCTGGAAGTTCCTTATGCAGAAAACGTATCCGCAGTGAACGATATTCTCGATACATATCATAAATCCATTATGAATCGTGAAATGACCGTTGACGAAGGTATTGCAGCAATGAATGATGAAGTTGGAAAAATTTTAGGACAATAATCCTTAAGTAAATATGACAATTCCGGGGCTGGTAAATACCGGCCCCGAACTATCAGAGAGAGGATGTTAGAATGGACGCAAAAAAAGCAGCCCGGATGGAAAAGCTGGAAGTAGAGTCCGCGGATTTGATGAAACAGATTCGTATCGAAACGGATATGAAGAAAAAACAAAAGCTGATTGCCAGAAGAGAGAGCGTGCAGCGTAAGGCCACGGCAATCAGAAATAACAGAAGGATAAGCAGAGAAGCGAAAAGAGACTTGGTAGCCTACTCGTTTATTGCGCCCAATTTTATAGGATTTGCCGTATTTACT
>JAEZRJ010000087.1 GCA_023412855.1 Bacillota bacterium
AGCCTTACGGCGGTATCCGCATGGCAGAAAAAGCTTGCTCCGATAACGGCTACGAAGTAGATCCCGAAATCAGCGAATTCTTCTCTACTCATAGAAAAACACACAATGCCGGCTGCTTCGACGCTTACAACGAAGATATGAGAGCATGCCGTTCTTCCCATATTATCACAGGACTTCCAGATGCTTACGGACGCGGACGTATCATTGGCGATTACAGACGTATCGCTTTATACGGTATCGACCGATTAATTGAAGATAAACTGGCTCAGAAGGATTCTACCGGACGCGTTATGACCGATGAAGTTATGCGCCTTCGCGAAGAGATTTCCGAGCAGATCGTAGCACTTAAGATGATGAAGAAAATGGCTGCTTCTTACGGCTGTGATATTTCTAATCCGGCTACTAACGTAAAGGAAGCTATTCAGGCAACCTACTTCGGATATTTATGTGCAGTAAAAGAGCAGAATGGTGCGGCTATGTCCCTCGGACGTACTTCTACTTTCATCGACTGCTTCGCAGAAAGAGACTTGGCAAACGGAACCTTTACCGAAGAGCAGATTCAGGAGTTTATCGACCACTTCATTATGAAGTTAAGATGCATAAAATTCGCTCGTACTCCTGAGTACAATCAGATTTTCGCAGGAGACCCTGTGTGGGTAACAGAATCCATCGGCGGCGTTGGTGTTGACGGACGTCACATGGTATCGAAATCTTCTTTCCGTTACTTGCACACGCTGACTAACCTGGGCGCTTCTCCGGAACCGAACCTGACCGTTCTCTGGTCTACAAGACTTCCTGAGAACTTCAAGAGATACTGTGCTAAGATGTCCATCCAGACTTCTTCCATACAGTATGAAAACGATGACCTTATGAGAGTAACACATGCGGATGATTACGGTATCGCATGCTGCGTATCTTCCATGGTAATCGGTAAAGAAATGCAGTTCTTCGGCGCACGCGCTAACCTCGCAAAATGCTTGCTCTATGCTTTGAACGGCGGGGTGGACGAAGTAACAAAGAAACAGGTAGGCCCGAAATACCGCAAGGTGGAAGGCGATGTTCTTGATTACGATGATGTAATAAGCAAGTTTTCCGATATGATGGAGTGGCAGGCAGACGTATATGTTAATACTTTGAATGTTATCCACTATATGCATGACAAATACTGCTATGAAAGAGCACAGATGGCTCTTCATGACAGAGATGTAAAACGTTATTTCGCAACTGGTATCGCAGGATTGTCTATCGTTGCCGATTCCTTGTCCGCAATCAAATATGCGAAGGTTGAAGTAATAAGAGACGAAGACGGAGTTATCGTAGACTTCAAGACCACCGGTGATTTTCCGAAATACGGCAACGATGATGACCGTGTAGACAAAATTGCTCATGACATCGTTTCCAAATTTATGACTGCTATCAGAAGACATCACACCTACAGAAATGGTGTTCCTACCATGTCCGTACTTACGATTACTTCCAACGTAACCTACGGCAAGGCTACCGGAAACACACCTGACGGACGTAAGAAAGGCCAGCCTTTCGCACCCGGCGCTAACCCGATGCACGGACGCGATACACATGGCGCTATCGCTTCTCTCTCTTCCGTTGCAAAGCTTCCTTTCGAAGATGCACAGGACGGTATCTCCAATACCTTCTCCATCATCCCGGGAGCTCTCGGCAAAGAAGACAGAGTATTCGCCGGCGACATCGATTTGGATTTGAACAGCTAATTAACTATAAACGAAACAAGAAAGGGGTTTGTTATGGATGAGAAGACAATGATTGACGATATTGTAAAAATGTTGGATTCCGGCGTGGCACAAGGAGTAGGTCACATAAATGTGGACGTGGACAATTCTCAGGAAGAATCGAAAAACGTTCAGACTTTGGGATGTACAGACTGTTCCAGAACCCCGTTAGCATGCAGTGTTCCTACCTTGGAACAGGGCTTGGACGACTATCGATAAAGAAAAATCTCAATGATGATTTTTCTATCACGGAAGGAGATAAATAAAATGGCAGATATCAGTGCAGCACAGGTTGATAACCTTGTATCATTATTAGACGGATATGCAACGAAGGGCGGACATCACCTGAACGTTAACGTTCTTAACAAAGACACTCTTCTGGATGCTCAGAAACATCCTGAGAACTATCCTCAGCTTACTATCCGCGTATCCGGATATGCAGTTAACTTCATCAAGTTGACTCCCGAACAGCAGAATGACGTTATTTCACGTACATTCCACGAATCCGTATAATTGCGCAAAAACAATTATCATCGAGGGCCTTGAAACCATTTCAGGGCCCTTTTTAAAAGAAAAGGAAGATGGACATGCAAGGCAGAATACACTCAATTGAAAGTTTTGGTACGGTGGATGGCCCGGGTACGAGATTTGTCGTTTTTTTGCAGGGCTGTCCTATGCGTTGTGCTTATTGCCACAATCCCGACACTTGGGAAATGAATGCCGGTAATCTCATGGAACCGGAGGCAATATTTGAACAATACAATAGGAACAAAGCCTTTTATAAAAGCGGCGGAATGACGGTGACCGGCGGAGAGCCTTTGATGCAGATCGATTTTCTGATCGATTTATTCACCATCGCAAAAAGAGAAGGCGTTCATACCTGCATCGACACCTCGGGCATCACATACAAAGCGCAGAACACGAAGTGGATCGCAAAGCTGGATCAGTTAATGACCTTAACCGATTTGGTTATGCTGGATATAAAGCATATCGATTCGCTGAAGCACAAAGAACTTACGGAGCAGCCCAATGAAGATATCCTCGCATTTGCTGCCTATCTGAATGAAAAGCATGTGGATATGTGGGTTCGCCACGTGATCGTGCCGGGACTTACCGACGATGATAAGTATTTGTTCGACTTGGGATATTTCATCGGTCAATTCAGCAATCTGAAAGCGCTTGATGTGCTCCCTTACCACACAATGGGGGAAGCTAAGTATAAACAACTCAATATGGAATATAAGCTTTCCGGCGTTCCCGCTATGGACAAGAATAAGATTCCCGAGAAGAAAAAGGTAATACTTGAGGGAATCAAGAAGCGCCGTTCGGAACCCGGTCAGCCTCATTAGGGGCTGTCGGGGCATTCCTGTTTTGTGTTAATATTATTACTGTTCACACAATGGCTTAACACTTGCTGTTAAGGTGCGTAAGAACGTGATTCAAGAGATGATTTCTGCTCCGCGAAGCGAATTTAAACGAAGAAATCATGTGTTGTCGAGAACGGAGTGAACAGTAACTTAATATTTTATGTTTCACTTGTATTTAACCCGGTTTTATATTAAAATAAGGTATAGTTTGATAACAATTTATCAATAAGGATACATATTAAGGAGGAATATTATTATGGCATATGTAATTAGTGATGCTTGTGTAAGCTGCGGCTCTTGCGAAGGACAGTGTCCGGTTGGCGCAATCAGCGCAGGCGACAGCCAGTACGAAATTGATGCTAGTACATGCATCGACTGCGGTTCTTGTGCAGGCGTTTGCCCTACCGGCGCTATTTCTCAGGGCTAATATTATTATAATAACGCTACTTAAGCCTTCAATCAGACGATTGAAGGCTTTTTTCTTGCAGCGAGACGGCTTTGCTTCTCTTCTGCCTTCTCTTTTCTCCTTCCCTTTTTGCTGTAACTCCGAAGCAGTTCATCGATTTTCTTATAATGCTCGTCCTCTCTCCTGTTTCGCTCGGTTTCCCGCACTTCCTCCTTTTCCTCCTGAAGCCGGAATTGATAGTCCATTTCCTTGAGAACACTTTCTTTAATATCGTCGCACAGCTCCTTGTTGCTCTCCTTTACCGCCTCCGATATCATATGCTGCAAAAGTATTTGCAGCCGCATACTTTTTTCTTCTCTTCCGATAGCTCCGAAACCGATACTCTCCTGCCTTGCCTCGGACAATTCCTTAGACGCGATGATTTCTATCATCTGCCCTCCGTGTTCTTTGCCCATTCCAGACTCCGGCCTTTCGCTTTCATATGCTTTTCTCTTGTTCTCATTGGCCTTGTCCAATCTTTCGCCATGCAGCAGCCCGTTCTCAATCATTGGATTACCGCTTGTGCGCTCCAGCCTGCCATTTCGAACTACTACCCGGATAGCCTTGAGCTGCAGCCCCTGCTCCTTCAGATTTTTTACCTCCTTAAAGCATTCCACATCTTCTTCCGTATAGTATCTATGTCCCAGCTCGTTTCTCTTGATCGGAATTCCAAGTTCCTCCTCCCAATAACGGAGCACGTGGGACTCTACCTCCACCAGCTTTGCCGCATCCGAAATTAAATAGCGTGTCTGTCTTTCCATTCTTTTTTCTCCTTTCTGTCTTCCTATATTCTCCGGTTTATTTTTTCGACACTTTCCCTCAGCTATATACTTTGTTGAATTTTGTATTTTATCGGGTTATTTTGTCAACCATATACATAAAAAGAGGACTGTATACTATACATGTCCTCTTTTGTAATCTTATCTTCTAATTTTAAATAAATATAGATTATCATTTCTGCATATTCGCGAACTTGGTATATTCCGGCAGCCAGACCAAATCTATCGTTCCGATCGGACCATTTCTCTGCTTTGCCACAATAATCTCTGCAATTCCTTTTTTCTCAGTATCTTTATTGTAATAATCATCTCTATAGATAAACATAACTACGTCGGCATCCTGCTCAATGGCTCCCGACTCCCTAAGGTCCGAAAGCATCGGCCTATGGTCGGGTCTTTGCTCTACCGCCCGGCTAAGCTGGGATAAGGCCAGCACCGGAACGCTAAGCTCTCTGGCCAATGCCTTTAATGAGCGGGAAATATCCGAGATTTCCTGCTGTCTGGAATCTCCCTTACCGCTTCCCGACATCAACTGCAAATAGTCGATGATGATCATTTTAAGTCCGTGTTCCAGCTTGTACTTTCTGCATTTGGAGCGCAGCTCCGCAATGCTGATACCAGGGGTATCATCTATGATCAGATTCGACTTGCCGATAACTCCGGCTGTCTCAATCAGCTTTTCCCAATCGCCGTCAGACAAACTTCCCGTCCTCAGCTTCTGCGCATCAACCCTGGATTCTAAGGAAAACAAACGGTTGACCAGCTGCTCCTTGGACATTTCCAGACTGAAAACAGCTACGGTCTGATTCAGCTTGAAAGCCACATGCTGAGCGATATTCAGCACGAAGGCTGTCTTTCCCATGGACGGTCTGGCCGCGATGAGAACGAGGTCGGAAGGCTGCATTCCGGCCGTCCGGTAATCCAAATCGATAAACCCCGTGGCAATACCTGTAACGCTCCCTTTATTTCTGGAGGCCTTCTCGATTTGATCCATGGCGTTCATGACAATCTGGCGAATCGGTACAAATTCTCCCGTATTTCTTCTCTGTACCAGATTAAACACTCGTTTTTCCGTATCCTCCAGGATTACTTCCAGACTTTCCTTCCCTACGTAGCATGTATTGGCTATTTCTTCGTTTAATTTTATCAACCGGCGTAAGGTGGCTTTCTCCGCCACGATATTCGCATAGTATTTGATATTGGCAGAAGTAGGCACCGCGGTGATCAAGTCCCTGATATATTCCAGACTGCTCATCTCCGCCGGAATATCCTTTTCCTTTAACTTGTCCTGCAGCGTTACTAAGTCTACCGGCTTCCCTTCATCATTCAGTTCTATCATAGCCTCAAATAGAATCCCGCATTGCTTGCTGTAGAAATCCTCCTCCGTCACTATTTCGGAGGCTACAACAATCGCTTCCCTATCCATAATCATAGCGCCTATCACGGATTGCTCGGCTTCTATACTATGGGGCAGTACCCTTTTGAGCAATGTTTCTTCCATTGCTGCCACTTTTCATCCTCTCACTTTTCGTATCTTTTATTTTTCTTCCTGAACCTTTACCTTCAGCTTACCTGCTACCTTCGGGTGCAGCTTTACGGATACCTCGTATACACCAAGGCTCTTTATCGCTTCCGGCATCTGAATCTTCTTCTTGTCAATTTCCATTCCGCATTGGCTCTTGGCAGCCTCCGCAATTTCCTTGGAGGAGATGGAACCGAAGGTCTTTCCGCCTTCTCCTGCCTTTATCGTCAGGACGACTTCCTGCTTTTCCATTTCCGCTGCAAAGTCTTCTGCAGCCTGAAGCTGTTCTGCCGCTATTTTTTCTTCGTTGGCTTTTTGCAGCTTCAAGTCGTTAATGTTCTTGCCGGTAGCCTCCAGTCCGAGTTTCTTGGGAAGCACGAAATTTCTCGCATAACCGTCGTTCACTTCCACTATCTGGCCCTTCTTGCCCAAGCTCTTCACATCTTCTATCAATATAACCTTCATATCTGTTCCTGTACTCCTTTCAAATTTTGAAAACCTTTGACTGAGCTTATATCTCGCCGTTTTCAATCATCGTATCTAATGTATGCTTAATGATGCCGATGCCCTCTGCCAGAGACCTATCCTCCATCTGGCATCCGGCTATATTCATATGTCCTCCGCCGCCCAGCCTTTCCATAATAATCTGAACATTGATTTCATCGATAGAGCGTGCACTGACATAAATCTGGTTCTGGTATTCGGTCAAAATAAAGCTGGCCTTCACGCCTTTAATATTAAGCAATTCGTTGGCTGCCTGCGCTCCCGCCACCGTAGGATTCAAAACATCGTCTCCCGTGCAGATGGAAATCGCATACGCATTGCGGTAAATCTCCGCCTGACTGACAGCATCCGCCTTTGCCTTGTAGTCTGCCGCATCCTCTCTGAACAGCTTGCGCACTCTCGTAACATCCGCACCGTTTCTTCTAAGAAATGCCGCTGCCTCGAAGGTCCTTACTCCCGTCTTCGTCATAAAATTGTTAGTATCTATCATAATGCCCGAATACAGACAATCCGCCTCCGTACTCGTAATCTTTATATTATCTCCGATATACTGCAGAATTTCCGAAACCATTTCACAGGTGGATGAGGCGTATCCTTCCACATAAGAAAGCGTGGCATTTTCAATAACCTCCGTCCCCTGTCTGTGATGATCGAATACCACGATGGATTTGCACAAACGAAGCATTTCCGGACAATCTGTGATGCTCGGCTTGTTCACATCCACCACTACCAGCACTGCATTATTTCCTACCATCTCAATGGCTTGCTGACTGTTGATAATCAGGTCGTCAGCATATTCGGGATTGTTCTTGAACATCTCGACCATGGGCTGCAGCGACGTGGTCACATTGTTGACGACGATGTGTACCTTGCGCTCCAGCGTGTGCGCGATTCGCGCTACACCTACCGCCGCCCCGAAGCTATCTACATCCGCATTCCGGTGTCCCATTACGATAACCTTGTCCTTGCCTGATATGATTTCTTTCAGTGCGTGTGCCTTTACCCTCGCCTTGACACGGGTATTTTTCTCCACCTGCTGGCTCTTTCCGCCATAGTAAATGGTGTTGTTGGGGGTCTTCACCACGGCCTGGTCTCCGCCTCTGCCCAGAGCCAAATCGATGGCGTTGCGTGCGAATTCATAGTTCTGCGCATAGGTAAGTCCGTTCAGTCCAACACCTATGCTGATGGTCACCGCCATTTCATTACCGATATTGACGGTCTTTACATCTTCCAGTAAGTCGAACCGGTATTCTTGAAGATAAGCGATTGCCTTCTTGCGCAAGATAACGAGGAACTTATCTTTTTCTATCTTCTTGCAGATGCCGTCCAGACCGGCTATGTACTTATTTACTTTTCTATCGATCAGCGCGATTAAAAGAGAACGCCTTACCTCTTCCACGCTTTCTAACGCTTCATCGTAATTATCGAGATAAATCAGACCTACCGCAAGGCTCTGATCGTCCACCTCCTGAAGAGCAATCTTCAAAGCGGTTTCATCGAACAGATAAAGGGCAATCAAATAGCCTTCATAATCTTCCACCTCTATGATATCGCTGCCCTCTTCCATATCCTTCAATGATATTTTCTTCAGCTTAGCCACATAATCGCTGTCCTCAAAGCTTATGCTGAATTCCACCTCATCCGCTTCACCGGGCAGCTTTTCCTTCGTAATCGTAGGAAACAGGGAAGTAATCGACTTGCGGTATCCCCTGCTCTTATGTACCGTCTTCTCAAAAGCTGCATTCGTCCATATAATCTTGCCCTCATCATCCAACAGAGCGTGAGGCAAGTCCAAATCTCTGAGAAGCTTTCTCTGAATCTGTCCATATTGCGTAGCAAAACTGATCAGCTCGTTCATGATAACCGGCTTATTGTATAGCAAAAGTGATGAAACTACCGCGAAATAGAAAATAACAAAGCATGTAAGGACCAGCCCTGCGCGGTAATCGATCAGATAGATTCCTATGTTTACGATAATTAATAAAATACCTAAATATACGGAAGTTTGCAAATATTTTTTAAATCTGCCTTTTAACTTAATGCTGTTTTTCATACCTTACCCTTTTCCCTGCGAGTATCATCTACCCGTTTGTAACCCCATAACGTTACTGTTCACTCCGTTCTCAGCAACGCATGATTTCTGCATTTAAATTCGCTCCGCGAAGCAGAAATCATCTCTTGAATCATATTCATACATAGCTTAACAGCGAGTATTAAGCTACTGTGTGAACAGTAACACCCCATAACCCTGAAAAATACATTTCTTACAGTATAGCATTTTTTTCTTTGAAGTTCCATACTATTATTTAGTCGTTTTCTATCCTTTTACGACATATTTTGTAAAATCGAAAAACAACTGCCCGGGAACCTCTTCAGATTCCCGCATCCATTGTTTCTGTAGTAGGCGCACTTTCCTCTTTCCTATTACAGAAAAAGCTAATTATTAAAAGAATCATATAAATATATGTGTATAAATAATCAATACTATATTTTTATCCTTTCTTATGATATTCTTTAATAAATTTGAATTTGTTTGAGAGGGAAATTTTAATGAATAACGGTAAAATTATTGAAAATAACAAATCCTATTGGAATGCAAATGCTGATTTTTGGTTCGGAACAACCTCCCTTCCGGAATATGGAGTGAAATTTGTGACAGAAGATGATTTGCATTTGTTTGGAGACGTCTCGGGTAAAAAGATGTTGGAAATATGTTGTGGTAGCGGACATTCACTAAAATATCATGCAGATAGAAACGCAGGTGAACTTTGGGGTGTCGATTTATCTCAAAAACAGCTCGATAATGCGGAAAAGTTTTTATCTGAAAACGGATATACAGCAAAACTTATATGTTCCCCTATGGAGGCAGAACTTGATGTCCCTAAGAACTATTTTGATTATGTATATTCGATTTATGGAATAGGTTGGACAACAGATTTACAGGGTACTTTTGATAAGATAGCTTCCTACTTAAGGAAAGATGGGATTTTAATTTTTAGTTGGCATCATACATTAAATTATTGTGTAGCATGGTCTTGTGCTGAACGCAAAGATATTATTGAAAGTGACAAATTAGTTTTCAGTAAAAGCTATTTTGATGAATCATATTTTACAATGCCTGTTCATGATAGTGAAATAATTATATGTAATCGTAAAATATCAACATATGTTAATGCTTTGGCTAAAGCCGGATTTGTTATCGAACAGATGATTGAACAAAACGACAGAGCAACAATGGAATCAACGGAAGATATAAGTGATAAGACAAGGAAAGCAAAAATGGTACCTATTTCAGTATGCTTTAAGGCAAGAAAACTGTAATACGAAACCAACAAATTCCAATTTGATAACGTAGATTTACTAAAAGCACGGAAATCCCCGTGCCTTTAATCTGTATAAATATTCTATCTTTACATAATACAAAATTCAAAAATTAATTTGTCTACAATCTGAGCAATGCCATAAGTCATAACTTTTTTAATCTGCGTCCGATAATTGCCAGACCGACTGTCTTTCTACTAATTCAACTTCTATTATCTCATTCATGGACAGCTTCTTCTTTTCCCTGATCATTTGAAATAGTGCCGCTGCCGCCCGTTCTGCTTTTACAGAAATGTTTTGAGATATAGTCGTAAGCTGCGGCGTAGAATATCTGCATTCCAGCAAATTGTCGAATCCGATCACCGATACGTCCTGCGGGACTCTCTTCCCGCTTAAACGCAGGCCTTGAATTAATCCTAAAGCCAATATATCCGCCGTAGCGAAGACAGCAGTGATTCCTTCCTCTGCAAACGCGATTTTTTTCCCTATGCCTACACCGCACTCGTAGGAAGTGCCAACCGCATGCTCGCTTAAAATATTATCCTCATATCCGCATTCCCGCATCGCCTTCAAGTATCCGCCGTAGCGCTTTTCAACTACATTTCCGTCGACATAGCACGGCCCCACGAAGCAGACAGCACGATGGCCTTTGCTGATCAGATATTTCGTTGCGATATAGCCTCCTCTGAAATCATCTACGCCAATATTTACAATTCCTTTTTCTTCCGTATATGTATCGATAAAAACCATCGGCAGCTGCAATTGCTTTTTCAGTTCTCTCACTTCGTGGCTATACGCTCCGAGAAAGACCACCCCGTCCACATTCCACGTATTGATTACCGGAATGATCTCATTGCAGCTATCCACGCATCGCACCATCAGATAATATCCGTTCTTACGAATCCATTTTTCCAGTACCCCGAGTATTTCCGCGTTATATGGACTTTGCAGAAAGTTCTCATTCTCAGATATATAAGGAATTACTACTCCGATAAGCTTTGACTCTTTCACCGCGAGACTTCGCGCTACTGCATTGGGAACATAATGATGCTTTTTAATGATTTCCTGAATCTCTTCAATCTTTTCGGCAGATACCTTTTTATAATTACCGTTAATTACATTTGAAACCGTTACGCTGCTTACACCGGCTTCTTTTGCAATATCCTTTAACGTTATCATACTAATGCTCCTTCAAAAATAGTTATTATTAAGAACATTATACTCTATTTCCTTTGCAAAAAATAGTCGGCCTTTCTCCTATTTTTCTATGGGTACCATTATCAGATAGCTTTGGTGGGGCTTTATGTGACATATTATTTTTCCATCCCTTTTTTCCGTATCCAAAGGAATGCCGAAGTAATCCTCTTTTTCCCGAAAATGCTCTAATCCATAATTTTCAATCGGAAGAATTATTTCATATTCTTTGTCATCCGTCGAACAAACAACAAAGATAACCTCTTTTTCCGTAAATCTGGAGAAAGCAAATACGTAATCCTTATCCCAAATAACCTGAAATCCCCCGTCCTGCATCGCCTGGGAGCTTCGCTTCAGCCGTGCCAGCTTCCGGTAGAATTCATAAACCTCCGTGAATTCCTCCTTCCGCTTCCAATTCATGGGATAACGGCAGCTCTCTGTGGAATCGATACGTCCCTCCAAAAGGATTTCATCTCCATAATAAACATTAGGACATCCCGGTAATGCAAACATCATCATAACGGCCCCTCTGTGCTCCTCCGTGTTTACCTCAGGATTATTATAAAGTCTGGTCACATCATGGCTGTTCAGCAGGTTGAACATCTGATACTGTACAGAGCAGGGAAGTTTCGCATAAAATTGTGTAATTCTTTCCGCCAGCTGCTTCGCCGTCATTTTACAGGTTACGCGGCTGAGTATCGGGTTTCTTACATGAAACAAATCAATTTCTCCTACAAATTCGCGAATCGGCCGGGCACAGCCGTAATAATTCATTGTCCCGTCCCACGCGTCTCCTTTCAGATCCTCCGAACAGTCCGCCCAGTCTTCCGCCAGCAAATAAATATCGGGATTTTCGGACTTAAGCTCCTTTCTTATCTCCTTAAGCACTTCCTCATGTACATCCGTCACCTTGTTCCTCGCCAGACAATCCGCCACATCAAATCTCCAGCCATCGATTCCGTAAGGCTCTTTCATCCACTTTTTAAGCACGGAGTTCCTGTTCTTATATACCTTTCTTCTCAACTCCTCAGACCCATAGTTGAGCTTGGGCATCGTCTCCACTCCGCACCATGTATCATAATTTCCTTTATCATCCCAAAAATAAAACTTGCGAAGCTCCGATTCCGGATTTTGATACGCTCCCACACAAGATTGATAAAATTCGTTCCCTTTATTGAACCACTGTGCGGCGGAGCTTGTGTGATTGATCGAAATATCCAGCATGAGCTTCATATCTCTCTCATGCAATTTCTTAATCAGCCTTCTCAGTGCTGAATCCCCACCCAAATGACTATCCACATGATAATAATCCAGACTGTCATATTTATGCACCGAGGGGGATGCGAAAATTGGATTCAGATATATGGCATTTACACCAAGCTCCGACAGATAATCCAGCTTCTTGATGACTCCATCCAAGTCTCCCCCATAAAAATCCAGAGCGTGTGTCTGCCCATAGTCTTCAGCCGGCGTATTCCAATTTTTTACCCGAATGGCAGGATGCCCCTGATAGCTATATTCCCCATCCTTAACGCTGATCTTTTCATTTCCGTTGCAGAACCTGTCAGGGAAAATCTGATAAAAAACAGATTCCTTTATCCATTTGGCCGGATGATAGTCCGCAAGTATCACAAAGTCCCTCGATTCATCGGGAATATGATCCGTGATACGGTGCTGTGTATAATAATAAATTTTCTCTTCCGTAACCAAATAGAATTGGTAGCGGTACACCGGATCATTTATCCGGACCTGCACCTTATAATAATCCAATCCATTTTTCGTTTTCCACAGCTTCATCTCGGTCAGTTTTTCAATTCCAAATTCTTTAGAACGCAGAAGCACATGCTTTACACTTTGATTTTTCAACATTCTAATTTGTATATCGACCCGTTCACCCTTTGCAGGATAAGGCTCGCTGACGTAATGCCTTGTTCCATCGGAATAAACGCTTTGAAGCCATTTTTTCATAAGATGTGTCCTCTTTCATTCTTCCTCAGCAAGCAGCAGTTCATGAATCGCTCCGTAAAGCTCAACATTTATATTTAAGCTCAGCAAGCCTGTCAAAGCCCTGCCGCATGTGTTTTTTGTGATCATATTATAAATCTTCTCTTTTTCGCTATATTCAATTTTAGCCTTATCCAGCAGCAGAAAGCATCTCTCCGATACTTTATTGCTTCCTAAGCGCATGCCCCCTTGAAAGGATATACTGATCGCTTCAGCAACTCCTGCCTCTAATTCCAGCACTACTTCATTCCTTATCGCTTCATAGTAAAACGATAATTCTGCTAATGTGTCATCTTTTTTTATCCATATCGTCTCCGGTTTTTCAAATCCGAGAAAGCGGATCCGGTATTTTCTTCTCTCCGGTATTAATTTCAAGTCGCCGTTTGCTCCATGGATCCGAAGCTCTCCGCCTTTCCTGTAATCCAGCTCAAACTTCGTGGTTACATACTCTCCCTTTTCAAAAAGCAGGCTGATACCGTCGTCCTCATATAACTCGAATTCCCCGTCCGCCCCCGCGGCCACGATCAGTTCCAATAAGTCCTGGTTATCCGCACCGTTTTCTCCCTTCTTATCACCATTCAGCGGTACAATGGCTCCTGCCTTAAGAAGCACAGGCATTTCCCCGATTCCCCGGTAAAGGTCTATCCTGCGCCCGCCTCTGTAAATCGTGCCGGTGAACCAATCGATATAGGTCCCCTCCGGTATCCAAGCGTTCGCTTTAGCCACCCGTATTGCATCGATAACAGGCGCAGTAATGGGTATGCAAAGCATCTGGGTTCCAAAAAGGTATTCATTCGGCATACGATACGCTTCCTCTTTTTCCGGGTACTCATAATATAAGGGCCTTAACAGAGGAATCCCTTCTGAGGAAAAAACCTTGTTCATTGTATACAGATAGGGAATCAATTGATGCCTCAGCCGCAAGTACTTCGTAACGATCATATTAGTCTCCAAAGAATAGTTCCATGGTTCCTTATGATTGAAAGGGCTTGCCGAGCTATGTATACGGCAGATAGGAGAAAACGCGCCGAACTGAATCCAGCGGATCTGCAATTCCTCATCGTATGCTCCCAGCATATGGCCGCCAATGTCATGGCTCCACCATCCGTATCCGATATTAGCCGCCGTCGCCGTAAAATATGGCTGAAACTTCAGAGTTTCCCACGATATAATAGAATCGCCGGAAAATCCCACCGGATATCTGTGGCTCCCGGCTCCGCCGTATCTGGATAGAATCAACGCCCTCTTATTTTCCTTTCCATTGTCCAAATAATGATAGTGGTTAAGAAGCCATAGCGGGTCCACTCCCGGCAGTCCGCTTTTTTCCCCCTGCTGCCAGTCCACCCACCAGAAATCCACCCCCATCTCTTCGTTAGGAGCGTGCAGATATTGAAAGTATGCCTCCAGGAATTCAGGGTCAGAAATGTTGAAGGCTATGGGCTCCCGCCTCTTCGTATCCATACCGAGAGCGGCCGCCATTTCCTCATAGGCCTCCTCATGTGACAAAACTCCTTCTGCCGGATGCACATTGAGAGATACCTGAAGCTTTTTTTCATGGAGCCATGTAAGAAGCCTCTCCGGCTCCGGAAACAATTCGCGGTTCCACGTGTATCCCGTCCATCCGCTTCCTTCGCCGGAGGCAATCTCGGTAATGTGCCAGTCCATATCAATTACTGCTACAGATAGAGGAATTTCATTTTCTTCGAACTTTTCTATCAGCGCTTTATACTCTTCTTCCGTATATTTGTGATAGCGGCTCCACCAGTTACCGAAGGCAAATCTGGGAAGCATAGGCGGCTTCCCTGTCAGCCGGAAAAAATCCTTCAGACATTCCTGATAGGCATGACCGTATCCAAAGAAATAAATATCCTTGCCAATGCTTTTTCTGCCCGTCAGTTCACCGCTTTCTTTGATTAAATAAGAAGTGCTGTCATCCAGAGTAGAATACCCCTGTCTGGAAATAATACCTTCCTCCAGCGTTATCGCTCCGTCCGCTTCGTCCAGAGTCCTGGCGGTACCCTTTAAAGTCAGAACCTCATCGGTCCATTTCCAGCTTCCGATATACCTGCCCGCCTCGTCCTTTATCCTGATCGTCAGGAAATCCTCCGTTTTACTGTACTTGTCATATTTAAGGCATACCCGCTCCGTTTCCAGAAACAGACTATCCTCCGACTCCTCCAGGCAATAATCCACAGCAGGAAACTTCCGGAACCATGCCACCTGCGTAGGCGCGTCCACGAAGTCTTCTTCCCGGTTATATTCTATCCTGAGAAGCGCAGGGGTCAGCAATGTAATGCGAAGCTCCCCGCGGTGTACTATATTTTCTTCCAATGCCCTTCCTCCGGCATCAATTCTATATATTTTCTTCATTCGTCCTTCTCTCACTCCTTAACGGCTCCTACCACGAGTCCCGTAGTAAAATATTTCTGCAGGAAAGGATAAATCAATAACAGCGGTATGACGGATACGACTATCTTTGCCGAATTCAGCGTCTTTTCGGATACCGCAAGAAATTCTTCCAGCTTTTTAATATCGGTTATTTTTGAAATATCAAAGGTGGTAGCTATCATTTGTATATAGGTCTGCAAGGGATAGTTATGTACCTTCGTTATGTACAGAATCCCCGAAAAATAATCGTTCCAGTGCCCTACAATACAGAAAAGCACGATAGTAGCTATGCAAGGCTTCGATGCCGGTATAAATATATTCCATAAAATCTGAAATGGGGTAGCACCGTCAATCTCCGCCGCTTCTTCCAAAGACTTCGGTACGCTCCTGAAAAAGTTCATCATCAGTATAACATTTCCCGTGCCCACCGCTCCCGGAAAAATCAAAGACCAGATGGTATTGATCATTCCCAGCTTCTGCACTACCATGTATGTAGGAACCATGCCGCCGTTGAACAGCATCGCGAATATTACGAATTTGATGTATATTTTCTGCGCTCCGAATTCTCTTCGGCTCTTGGATAAAGGATAGGCCATGGTAATTACTAAAAATATATTCAGCGAGGTACCTGCCGCCACCCGTAACACCGAAATGAGAAAGGATCTCCAAAACTGCTGGTCATTCAATATCTTCTGATAAGAGCTCAGCGTGAAACCCACCGGTATAATTCCTACCTTTCCGGCTGTAGCCGCCGCGCTGCTGCTAAAGGATAACGCCAACGTATTCAGCAGCGGAAGAAGGCAGCTTAGGCCCAGCACTATCACCACCGCATAAATGAATACGGCCAGTAAATCTATTTTTTTCCGTTTTTTCATTTTTGTCCTCCTTAGAACATTCTCCGGTCGGAAAATGTCGTGACCAATTTATTCGCAGCTAATATGAGTATCATTCCGACCACAGATTTAATCAATCCCACTGCCGTTCCCAGACTGTATTGCCTTTTTAACATACCCACTCTGTAAACATAGGTGTCCAGAATATCTCCCGATTCGTAAACGAGCGGATTGTATAGATTGAAAATCTGGTCAAAACCCGCATTCAAAATGTTAGGCAGGGCCATTGTCAGCATAATGAGGATAATCGGCATGATTCCCGGCAAGGTGATATACAAAAGCCTTTTCCATCGGCTTGCCCCGTCAATGGATGCCGCTTCATACAGCCCCGGATCTATTCCCGTTAGAGCCGCCAGATAAATGATCGAGCCATAACCGAATTCCTTCCAGCTGTCGGTAGTAACCATTAATGTTCGGAACCATTGGTTGCTTCCCAAAAACATAACAGGCTCCATTCCTATGGCCGTCAGCAGTGCATTGACCGGCCCGTCATAAGAAAATATACTTTGGACTACCGCAGCAAACACTACCCAAGACAAAAAATGAGGCATATATACGATCGTCTGAACTGTTCGCTTAAAAAACTTCACCTTTATTTCATTTAGCAGCAGGGAAAAGCAGACCGGAATAAGGATTCCAAGCAAAATCTTCCCAAGCGATATGATAATCGTATTAACAAAAATCTGTCTGCTATCCGGGAGGCTGAAAATAAATCTAAAATTATCAAGCCCTACCCATTTAGATTCCAAAATCCCCTTTACCGGGCTGAAATTCTGAAATGCCATCACAATTCCAGCCATAGGAATAAAATTAAAAATGATTAAAAATATCATCCCCGGAAGCATCATCAAATGATAATATGCTTGCTTTTTCGGTCTATTCATAAAATAACCCATACCTTTCTTCACAGTCCGCGGTCCCATAAAAATGCCTGAACCGATATGATAAGCTAAACCGGCTCAGGCCTAATGTTCAGTGCTAATTAATCGCTTCGTTCACTTCCTCTGTGATTTGCTGTCCTCCCGCATTCATCCATTCTTCTGCAAAAGTATCGAATTCATCTACACTTATTTCGTTTGTCACTATTTTAAGAATAGTGGTTCTTTCCAGAGTTCTTAAACTTTCCCACATCAGCGACATAGAATCTGTCTGGCTGAAGAATACCGGCTGTACAATATTTACCTCGGTATCATTCATGAGCTTGCTGGCTACCATACGGGCATTGTAGTCCAGCCAGTTCGCTTTTTCAGGCTTTTCCTTATTGTTTACCGCTTCCAGATATTTCGTGCAGGACTCATACAAGGAATGTTCATAGGCATTCATTTCGTCCGGATTTCTCGTTCCGTCAATGGCTTCGCTGATGTGCTGATATGCACGCGCAGCAGCATCATACCAGTCAAATCCGCCGATTACCTCCACGCCGTAGCCATGAGCTACATAATCCAGATATTCCTTACATTCCACACTTTCATCCGTATACGCCGCATCTCCCTGATTGTAATCCAAGGTTATTGATTTCGCTTTTACGAGAAGCTCCGGATGCTCAAACCCTTTTCGTACTACGAAATAATTCTGATTGGGATTTCCCGACCACATGGTTACCTTGTTATCCGAACCTGCAGGCAGGATATAGGCACGCCATTCCACATCGGGATTCAACTCATAGGAACCGGCCAAATCATAGGGTGCCCACCAGCCGCAAAAATAGGAACCGCATTTTCCATCCGTCACAAGCGCCTTGATATCGTCATAGGTCCTGACCGCCAGCTGCTGGTCGATCACGCCTTCCTTATACCAGTCCGCAAGCACTTGCAGTCCCTGCTTCATCTCCGGCTGCACCGAGCCGTATACCGCTGTTTTGTCCTTGCCCTCAATCCATTGCTCCGGGTAAGCGCCGAAGCTCGTAAAAATATTATTGGCTTTATATGCTCCTGAATAGTTTCCGTAAATATAATTGGTGTCTCCGTCCACGCACAACGGAATTCCCACCGTCTTCCCTGCACCGTTCTCTCCCGGGTCCTGTTTCACAAAGGCCTTAACGATATTCTCTATATCTTCCAGGGTCTCGGGTTCCTCCAGACCGAGCTTATCCATCCAGTCTCCTCTCAGCCAGAGCATCTCCGGTCCGCTGGAAATAGCCGTTGTAGGAATTGCATATAATTTTCCGTCTATGGTCGCCATATCCAGTGACCGATTATCGTTGGACGCATAAATTTCCTTCATCAAATCGCTGGCGCAGTTATTGTATGCATCGGTTAAATCCTCCAGCATATCGTTCTCGGCCAATTCCTTGAAGTCGTCATAGGTAACGTTCATAATATCCGGAATATCCCCGCTGGTGATTGCCATGGAAACCTTTTGATTATAGTCGTTATCGTCTGCCGCTTCGAATGCGTTCTCATTTTGTATGTTCAATTTGGATTTCATAAATCTTGTATAGGCGCTTTCCTCCGCCGTATCCGTACTGCCCTCCGGATATGCTACATCGGCACGCACCCTCAGGCCGATCGTATAGGTGACCGTCTCAGGGTACGGCTCATAAGTCGATGTTGCCGCTAACTGCCACGGGTCCGAAGTACCGTCTTCGGATGCCTCTCCGGCAGCCTGTGTCCCGGCATCTTTTACATCCGTGACTGTATCCACGCTATCGGAACCGCCTGCACATCCTCCTAATAGCCCCGTTACCATCGTCATTGCCAGCAGCAATGAAAGTGATTTTCTTAACTTCTTATTCATTTTTAACCTCCACACAGTTTACTACAGTATTTGCATC
>JAEZRJ010000013.1 GCA_023412855.1 Bacillota bacterium
TAACGCATGATGTTCTGCAATGCAAACTTTTTGCATTTAAATTCGCTTCGCGAAGCAGAAATCATCTCTTGCATCACGTTCTTACGTAGCTTAACAGCAAGTGTTAAGCTACTGTGTGAACAGTAACGAAAAATTTTCTTTGTCTCACCTCCGTAGCATAAAATCGCTTAAAAACATTTCCCTCCCCGCCTTTCCCCGCGCAAGTTCTACGGCTGGGATATGGGGTGACGGCTGACCGGGAGGCGGTGGAGGTGTGAGGCGTAGACTTTGATATATAGATTTGTATAGGGATTAAGAACTTGAGTGAAGGAGAGCAGATTCGGGAAGTGGAAAATGGCGGCATGGGTTGAGGTAATAAGGATGGAAATGATTTGGAAGTAATAGCGTAATGTTTTTTGCGGCGAAGTTCTTAGTCGGTACGTAGTGGGAGGCTCGGGGCGGTGGATTGGGTTTGGGGGCGTTTAGTAAGCGGCTTGCATTTTCTTAATGAAACCTTTCACAACCCAAGGTAAACACCGCATGGAAGCGGTGTTTAGGCAGCATCGTACATGGATGTACGTTGCTGCCGGCCCGTTCGGTTCCAACATCGAACGGTTTCATTTAGAAAATACAGCCGCGCGCGCAGCCTCCAAACCCAATCCACCGCCCCGAGCCTCTCGTCACCTGACAAATAACACACAATAAAAAATATAGTAATATATTAAATGAAAGGAGAATTTCTATGCGGAAAGAAATTTATTTAGCCGGAGGTTGCTTTTGGGGAACGGAGAAGTATCTGGAAAAGGTTAAGGGGATTTTAGAGACAGAGGTCGGATATGCGAATGGGAATACGAAAAATCCCAGCTATGAAGAAGTGTGCCATAAGAATACAGGACATGCGGAGGCGGTCAGAGTGGTATATGAGAATACGGTAATCGGACTTCCATTTCTGCTGGAGCTTTATTATGATGTAATTAATCCGGTGAGTGTGAATCAGCAGGGAAATGATGTGGGCTCGCAATATAGGACCGGGATTTATTTTACGGACGATGAGGATGAGGGCATTATTCGTGCATCGATTGACAGGCTTCAATTAAAGTATAAGGAAAGGATTGCAATCGAGGTGAAGCCGCTGGATAACTATTATAGGGCGGAGGAGTATCATCAGAAATATTTGGATAAGAATCCTGGTGGATATTGTCATATCGGGGCGGATAAGTTCGAGAAGGCGAAGAATGCGGTGGATACAGGCCGGAAATATATAAAAAAATCTGCGGAGGAATTGAAGGAAAGCTTGACAAATCTTCAGTTCGAAGTGACACAGAATAGTGCCACGGAGCAGCCCTTTCATAACGAATATTTCGATGAGTTCCGGGAAGGAATCTATGTGGATATTACTACAGGAGAGCCTCTTTTTTTGTCGGATGACAAATTTGAATCGGGATGCGGATGGCCTGCTTTTTCTAAGCCTATCGATGCAGCGCTGATTTCAGACGCTGTCGATACGAGCTTTGGCAGGGTGAGGACCGAGGTGAGGAGCAGAACCGGGGATGCTCATTTGGGGCATGTATTTGAGGACGGGCCTATGGACAGGGGAGGTCTTAGGTACTGCATTAACAGCGCTTCTCTTAGATTTATACCGAAGGAAAGGATGGAGCAGGAGGGCTATGGGGAATATTTAGTACTGTTCACACAGTAGCTCAACACTTGCTGTTAGGCTACGTAAGAACGTGATGCAAGAGATGATTTCTGCTTCGCGGAGCGAATTTAAATGCAAAAAGTTTGCATTGAAAACATCATGCGTTGCTGAGAACGGAGTGAACAGTAACGCATATTTGGGACTTCTGAAAAAGTAGGCAAACAATTGTTGACATGGGATACGAATAGTGATACATTATTTATATAGTTTAACCGGTTAAGCAAACTGTGATTCGGCAGTTTGCTTAAAAAAACCTATTTGATTAACCGGTTAAGCAAATGAAAAAAAACTATAGTTAAGGGTGGAGGAAAAAAATGAAGAGAAGAAAAGAAATAGGGAAATTGCTCGCAGTAGGATTTATAACAACAGGCTTGCTTCTTGCAGGCTGCGGTAACGCTCAGACGGAAGAGACGGGAAGTGTAGTGGAAGAAACACAGGACGGCGCGTCGGAGGAATCTGCTGCAGAAGAAACCGCGCATAAAGTGACCTTTTATGATTCGGATGGAACAACTGTTTTAAAGGAAGCGGAAGTTGCAGACGGTGCTTTGGCAGAGGAGTATACGCCTGAAAAAGAGGGCTATGTTTTTGTGGATTGGTTTGCAACGCCTCAGATGAGTCATAAGTTCAATTTTGAACAGCCGGTAACGGAAGATATGTCCGCTTTTGCCGGATTTGTTTCCTATCAAGAGGACGAGAGGGAATTTGCCATTGTGGGAAGCGGAACGAGTTCGGCTTTGCTGGAATCCAATTGGGGGACGAGCATTACGGATGTGCATAAAATGACGAAGGAAGAGAGCGATTCGGAAAACATTTATACGATTACATTGGATTTGAATGAAGGAGATGAATTTCAGTTCGCAATAGATACGGAATGGCATAATCAGAGAGGCTATGGCTATCTGGATACCATTTCTTTGGACGGCAAGGACTATTTCTATAATTCAGGAGGCTTGGGGGAAGCCAGCACAAAGCGTTCCAATATCAAATGTGCGGTAACAGGCAATTATACTTTTACCCTGGCCACTTATCCGGCAGAGGATACTTATGATACAAGTGCCTCCAACTATTCTGAGGAAAATAAAGAGGGATTCAACGTGAATCCTTACGACAAGATTACATGGACCTATAACGGAGAGGCAACATCGAATGCCGGGGATATGCAGGTAAATTACTACATAAAAGGAGCGGTCATAACGGGCTGGGAGGATGTTTACTCGGCAGAAACGGAGTTTACGCAGGATGGAGACATATATACGCTGAGCGTCGGCCTTACAGAAGGGGATGAGTTTATGTTCACATCGATGGTAACGGTTGGGGATATCGCTACTGTAGGCACGGAATACGTTCGTTTTACCAATATTGCTTCTGACGATGCGGATAGCCTTTCCTTTGTTTCGGAGGGCGGCGGCGCCAATCTGATTGCCGGACAGGACGGAACCTATACGTTTACCTATGATGCTTCATCAAAGGTGCTTGCAGTGTCCTGCAAATAAAGAGTTTCTTTATATCCGGAAGACATTAATCCGGAAAATATTATCTATATAAGGATATTATGCTGCTTAAGCGGGGTTCTTAAAAGTGCATATTCGACACAGGTAATGAGAGCCTCCGCTTTTTCGGCGGACATGGAGGGAGCATAGTACAAGGACGGGTGATTTTTCAGCAGCTCTTGCAGCGTCTGCTCCATGACAAGGATATTTTCTCCGTCGCTATTGTCAAGCTCATGGAAGTCTTCCACATAACGCACCTTGGAAAATGTATTCTCAAGATACTGCTGCTTCTGAATATTAGGTGTCTTCAAAGAATAAAGGGTGTAAGGTTCACCCCGGAAAAAAAGAGAAGCTTCACCGGCAATCCTTGCATAATCAGAATTTATCTGGAAAAATAATGGATCCTCAATAAAGCAGTCCACAGCTAATAAAGGACTGAAGTTGACATCACCGATTTGATGAAAATATTCGGCAGAAATATCATAACCGATAATCGCATCCGCATTGTCGAACTGTTCCGTATAGTTATCACTCAGATATATGAGATCGTAGTTCTTTTCGTGAAGAAAGGACGACAGAAGGTGAATAAAACACATCTGTTCCGCTTTGTTTAGCACAGAAGAGTCGGGGGTAATATACAGGGCTATCATGCGATTGCGGTTTGTTGCAAGCGCCTGAGCGGACTGATTGGGCGTATAATCCAGAAGATTGATGACCTGCAGTACCTTTTTTCTTGTTTGTTCGCTGATACGCATGTCGGTGCGCCCATTTAATACATAAGATACGGTTGCAATGGATACATCGGCCTCCCGTGCAACATCTCTGATTGTGATTTTATTTTTCACTTAAGTTTCCCCCTTGTAGGATATTCCTTTTCCGGGAATGACCGGAATGGGTCTATTCAAAAGTTATATAGAATTTTTTAGTATTTGTCAATAAGCGCCGGTGAAAATTTAGAGAGGATAAAGTATATGAACGAATATGCAATGTTACATTTTCCCGATTCCAGATATTGTTTTCCTATAGGAGAAAAGGAATTGGTAATAAGGCTTAGAATGGCAAAGGAGGATGAGGAGACAAAGGTTTTTTTAATATATGCATGCAAATATGCTTTTCAGGAAAAACAGGAAAGTGCGGTCATGCATGTAGGGTATGGCGATAGAATTTATAATTATTATGAAATCAAATTACAACTTGAGGATGTGCGGCTGGCATATATTTTCAGGATTGAGCAAAACGGGAAAGTATATTATTTCAGCGAAGACGGTATCACCGATACCTATAACTTTAAAGAGGGATTTTATAATTTTTTCCAGATGCCGTACATTAATAAAAATGATTTGCTGCCTACGGTGGACTGGATGAATGATGCGGTATTTTACCAGATATTTGTAGACCGTTTTTTTATGGGGGATATAAAAAAGGATTGCTCCTATATCAATATGAAGTGGAATGATAAGCCCTTTGCCAAAGGCTTCGCAGGAGGAGATTTAAAGGGAATTATCCGGAAGCTCGATTATATAAAGGAACTTGGGATAACTGCTCTTTACCTGACACCGATCTTCTTGTCGGTATCCAATCATAAATATGATATTATTAATTACATGCAGATCGACCCTCAGTTTGGCACGGAGAAAGATTTAAAGGAGCTGGTAAGGCTGGCTCACCGGAAAGGGATCCGGGTAGTACTGGATGCAGTATTTAATCACTGCAGTATGGAGACGGAGCAGTTTCAGGATGTACTTACTAAGGGGAGAGAATCGGAATACTATGATTGGTTTCTGATTGACGGAGACTATCCGGATACGGAAAAAATAAATTATGAATGCTTTGCTTCCTGCAACTATATGCCCAAACTGAACACAGCAAATAAACGAGTGCAGGAGTTTCTTATACGGATTGCGGTGCATTGGATAAAGGAATATGAAATTGACGGCTGGAGGTTGGATGTATCGGATGAAATTTCTCATGAATTCTGGAGAACCTTCCGCAAAGCAGTCAAGGAGACGAAGCCGGAGGCGGTCATTATCGGGGAGAACTGGCATGATGCGTATCCGTACCTTATGGGGGACCAGTATGACAGCATTATGAACTATGCGTTTACAAAGGCATGTCTGGATTATTTTGCAAGGGAAAATTTTGATGCCGAACAGATGGCTTGGAAATTGAACGCTAATTTGATGAGGAATTTAGAACAGGTGAACCGGATGATGTTGAATCTTCTGGATTCTCACGATACCCACCGCTTTTTCACAGAGGTAGGGAAGAACAAGGATAAGTTGCTGGCAGCTCTTGCTCTTGAAATAATATTTATCGGAGCTGCATGTATTTATTATGGCACGGAAATCTGCCTGGAGGGTGGTTACGATCCTGACTCCCGCCGCTGCTTCGACTGGGAAGAATGTTCATGGGATGCCGGGGTGATGGAAGCGGTGAAAGCACTGACAGGATTGCGAAAGCGGCCTGAGATTGCCCAAGGTGATATAAGAGTGACAGCGCAAGGGAAAATGCTTCTGGTAGAACGGAGCATTCCCGGGAAAAAATTAAGGTTGCTCATCAATATGACGGAGGAAGCTCAGACAGAGCATATGGAGGACGGAGGCTTTGCCAAACTTCTCTGCGGCAACCGTGCAAGGTTTGAGGCGCCGGCTGCGGCCACGGTGGAACAATGGGGATTCGCCGTTATCGGGATGGAAGATTAGCGGCAGAAACATGGAAGTATATGGAAAACGAGGAGGCAAGTATGAAGAAGAGGAAGGCAATAATACTATCGCTCATGTTAACTGGGGTATTGGGGCTGACTGCAGGCTGCGGCAATGCGGATGCGGCCAAGGACGGGACGGCAGAAACCGGCGTTTCGGTAAAAGACAAGGAAACACCGAAAGCGGTCCAGAGCAGTGGTGCATTTACTGGAGAGCTGGAACATAACGTAACAATCCGGGTATTGGAAAATGATACGGCAATTGCAAGAGGATATGCGAAGGAACTTTTGGATGCATTCAATGAGGCATATGCAGAGTACGGAATTACGGCGGTGGATGCCAACATGGATCAGTATTTGGATTTGGCAAATGACGGACCTTATGGCTATGGGCCGGATGTACTGTATCAGGCAAATGACATTATCATGCAATATGCGCAGGGCAAGCATGTCTACCCGCTCCCGGTGCAGGAGATGGAATGCTATGAGCAGATACCGGAAGCCGCGTGGAAGGCGTACGGGACGGAGGTGGACGGAAACCTTTATTACTGCGGCGTGCCGGTGAATGTACAGGCCCCGATGCTTTATTACAGAAAGGATATGCTGCCTGCAAACTGGGAGACCGATTGGGATAAGGACGGAAACGGTATTTGTGATATCACGGAGAATTGGAATGATTTATATGCCTTTTCCACAGCTAGGCATGAGGAAAATCCTCTTAATTATGGTTATATGAAGGCCCTCTACGATGTATATTTTTCGGGCGGTTTTCTTTTTTCCTATGGGGGCTACATATTCGGGAATGATAATACTGATCCGGAAGATATTGGATTCTCGGCTGCAGAAGCGGAAAAAGGAGCATGGGTACTGTCACAGTTGGCAGGTGCCATGAACGAGGAATGCATTGACAATACGATCAATACCACTTGTTACGGTAAAATAGCGGATGGCACTTATTTTGCGACGTTATCCACGCCGGACGTTTATTCCACCTTTCTCGAAGAGCTGGTCAAGAGCTATAAAAACGAAGGAATGGATGAAGGAAAAGCAACTGAGCTTGCAAAAGAAAATATGGTAATGGCGCCCGTGCCGAAGCTTCCGGAGAGTGGAGATTTATCTGAAGAAAATCCGGTATGGATGGACTCAAAGTCGATGGGAGGCGTGAACGGATATGCGGTCAGCGCTTATACGAAGGCACCTAATGCCTGTCTTGCTTTTGTTGAATTTGCATCCAGCTATGAAATGATGAAACTTCGAAATGAACTGCTCGGGGTGGCCCCGGCGAGAGCGGATGCTGCGGAGGAATCGGGCGCTGTATCCAAACGGCTTTTTGAGAATCTGGAAAAGGGAAATATCATTCTGATGCCTTCCATCAGAGAAGTAGCCCAGATATGGACGCCGGGCGAAACCTTTTTTACGGATATTGCGAAGGACGCGTTTCGAAAACCGGAGGAGAAGAAGTATCAGGATCTTCCGGCAATGAAGAAGGGGCTGGAGCAGGTGGATTCTCAGATCCACAATGCGATATTTACCCTGAAATAAGAAATGGTAACACTGAAAGAGGAAGGATATGGGAAGAAAATGAAAGGGAAAATGGAGCAGGCAGCAGGCTTGTTAAGAGATAGCGGCCCAAATGTGAAGCTATCCATCGTTATTATGGGCGGAGGGCAGTTTAAATATGGGGCCAGAGGGAAAGGCATATTACTTTTCCTGATCGAGCTAAGCGTCCTCTACTATTTCATTACGAGAGGCTTTGCAGATATTGCCGGTTTTTTCACGCTGGGGACAAAAAAGGGAGATGCTTGGCTTGGAGTTACCGGAGATAATTCGGTGGTAATGCTTCTGATGGGAATTTTTGCATGGTTGGTGCTGGCGGCATTTTTATATCTCTATGCCATGAATATCGGCGATGCATATCGTATGCAGAAGCGACTGGAGCAGGGAAGAAGAATCCTCACTCTTAGAGAAGAGGCAATGCAGCTTTGGGATAAAAAATTCTATGTGACAGTGCTGATACTGCCGGTGGCAGGTGTGTTCGTATTTAATATTCTGCCCATTATATTTATGATACTTATCGCATTTACCAATTACGGCGGGACGGTGGTTCCTCCGGAATTGGTAGATTGGGTAGGGGCTGCCAATTTTGTGAAACTCTTATCGCTGTCGCAGTTTGCGCCTACCTTTGTCAAAATCCTTGGCTGGAATCTGCTATGGGCTGTTGCAGCTACCGTGCTCAATTATTTTGCCGGTCTTGGGCTGGCGCTTTTGCTCGATAAGGACTGTGTGAAGGGCAAAGCGTTCTGGAGGATGTTCCCGGTATTGGCTTATGCGATTCCCGGATTTATTACACTTCTGGCGTTCAAATTCATGTTTTCTTACGGCGGACCGATCAATCAGCTCATTACCGCAGGGGGAGGAGCTGCCATAGGCTTTCTCGACCTGGACGCAAAGTGGACGGCAAGGATGATAGGAATACTGGTAAACTGCTGGATCAGTACTCCTTCTATCATGTTGTTGGCTACAGGTATTCTTTCCAATAGGGACATCTCGCTGTACGAAGCGGCGAGAATCGATGGAGCGGGGAAGTGGAAGCAGTTTCTAAGGATTACCATGCCCTTTGTGCTGTTTTCTACATTGCCGGTACTCATCGGACAGTTTGTAGGCAATTTTAATAACTTCGGCATCTTCTATTTTCTGAGGGGTGGGTTGTATATGGATGGATATTTCCTTGCCAGCGATACAGACCTCTTGATCAACTGGCTGTACAATCTTTCTATCAATAATAACTACTATTGCCTGGGGGCAGCCATCAGCTTGGTGATTTTTGTCATTACCTCGATCATATCGTTAACGGTCTATATAAAATCGCCATCCTATAGGGAGGAGGATACATTCCGATGAGAACGAAGCAAAATAAAAGAAAGGATTTATCAATGAGTGAAGGACACTCAAAGAATGAAGGACACTCAAAGAAGGAAGGATATTCGACGAGTGAAAGACATTCAACGAGTAAAGAGCGCTCAATCAGTGTTCTTCACTCATTGGGCAGGATATTCGATACGGGAATTACTTATATCATTTTACTGGCGGTATCCTTCCTTTTTTTCTTTCCTTGCCTATGGCTGATTTTAGCCTCCTTTTCCGAGTCGGGAACGATTTATTCCTTTAACGGATTTTTCCCGAAGGCATATAGTCTGGCAAGCTTTCAGAGATTATTTACGGATATCGCTATGTATAATTATCCCAGATGGTTTGCCAACACATTGTTTGTAGCTACAGGAAGCTGTATTCTCGGAACCTTTCTTGTTATATTGACCGCTTATACGATGTCCAGATTCGAATTCAGGGCGAGAAAGCCTATTATGAAGACGACGATGGTACTTAGCATGTTCCCTTCCTTTATGGGGATGATAGTCGTGTATTTGCTGATGACCCAGTTTAATTTGATCAATCATTTGTGGGGGCTGATACTCATTTACAGTGCGGGAGCACCCATGGGCTATCTGACACAGAAAGGATTTTTTGATACGATTCCGAGAGCCATCGATGAGGCGGCAAGAATTGACGGAGCTACTAATTTTCAGGTGTTTACCAAGATTAATCTTCCCCTTTCCCGGCCGATTATCGTTTATACCCTGCTTACCTCCTTCGCCTGGCCGTGGAGCGATTTCATTCTGCCTAAGCTTCTCCTAAAGGAAAAGAACCTTTATACGGTCGCAGTAGGCCTTATGAGTCTGGATGAAACGGAATTCGCAAGGTTTGCAGCCGGAAGCGTATTTATAGCCGTACCCATCGTTCTGCTTTATTTCGTTCTTGTTAAAAATATGGTGAAAGGAATGGCACAGGGAGCTGTAAAAGGATGATATAGGCAAGCACAGAGGTAGAGGCGGGTAGAGATAGAAATAGGATATTGACAAGTAAATATCAATCTGCTATCATGTAAAACAATTAAATACATATCTTCAGGGCAGGGTGCGATTCCCTACCGGTGGTAAAGCCCACGAGCCGCAAGGCATGATTCGGTGAGATTCCGAAGCCGACAGTACAGTCTGGATGAAAGAAGATTTATGATAGCACATTTAACGTGTTTTCTTTAGTATATTAGCTCTGGAATGTTTTTCATTTCAGAGCTTTTTATATGATTAATGTGCTTTTATTGCTGCCTTGGGATTATATATTCAGGGCAGCTTTTTTTCTGTAATAGGAAAATGCGCCTATTACAGAAAGCATGGATGCGCAGTTACGCGCGCGGAACAAAGGCAGTGCTGTCGAAGGACTTGACTGCAAAGTTGCATAAAGCACACTTTTGTTTTATAAGAGCAGACCGGAAAAAGTGTACTTGTTATTAATTAACATAAGTTGGGCAATTTGATGCCTCAGAATGTATGAAGGGAGTATGGCTGGTGATATGACGGATGAAAAGTTTATGGAAATGGCACTTGCACTTGCGAAAAAAGGAATGGGACGGGTAAATCCGAATCCTATGGTAGGTGCTGTTATTGTAAAGAAAGGGAAGGTGATCGGGCAGGGATTTCATGAAAACTATGGGGGGCCTCATGCGGAGAGAAACGCACTTAAAAACTGCAAGGAGAATACGGAGGGAGCCGCATTGTATGTCAATCTGGAGCCTTGCTGCCACTACGGAAAGACACCGCCGTGTACGGAAGCGATCATAAAAAGCGGAATCAGGAAGGTAGTTATTGCCTGCACGGACCCTAATCCTAAGGTCGCAGGTAAGGGAATCGAAGCATTGCGGGCAGCAGGAATCGAAGTAGTAACCGGCATACGCGAGGAAGAAGGAAAGAGGCTGAACGAAGTGTTCTTCCACTGCATACAAACCAATACGCCTTTCGTTGTCATGAAATACGCTATGACCATGGATGGAAAAATAGCTTCGGCATGCGGAGATTCCAAATGGGTCACAGGAGAAGCAGCGAGAGAAAATGTCCATCAGGACAGGGGGCACTATTCCTCTATTATGGTCGGTGTAAAGACGGTAATTAAAGATAATCCTCTTCTCACCTGCAGAGTGGACGGGGGCAGAAATCCCATACGCATCGTATGCGATACGAATTTGTACACGCCTCTGGAAGCGGCTGTTGTAAAGTTAGCAGGCAAGACCGGGCAGGGAGAGACGATAATAGCTACCTCCTGTCAGGATAAAGAGAAACAAGAGAAATTTAGGCAGTGCGGCTGCGAAATTATAGCGCTTCCAAAGGAGAAGCGACATATCGATTTAAAGCTTCTGATGAAGGAGCTGTGGGTGCGGGGAATTGACAGCGTTTTCCTGGAAGGAGGAGGAGCTCTGAATTTCTCCGCTCTTCAAACCGGCATTGTAAATAAAATACAAGTATATATCGCCCCCAAGATATTGGGGGGAGAAAAAGCGAAGACTCCTGTGGAGGGTATGGGAATCGATAGGATGAGCGACTGCATAAGGCTGAAAAATCAGAGAATTACGAAGATTGGCGAGGATTTTCTTATAGAAAGTGAGGTGGACTATACATGTTTACCGGAATAATAGAAGAGATGGGGAAGGTTGAAAGTATAAAGAAAGGAAACCGGTCAGCTTTTTTAACCATTGAGGCCGATCGTATATCGGAGGATTTGAAGGTCGGAGACAGCGTAGCCGTAAATGGAGTCTGTCTGACCGCCGCATGGGTAAAAGATAGCAGATTCGGTGCGGACGTAATGAATGAAACCCTTTCCCGTTCTGTACTGGGAAGTTTGCAAGTAGGAAGCCTTGTAAATTTGGAACGGGCTATGATGGCAGTAGGAAGATTCGGGGGCCATATAGTAACCGGACATATCGATGGTGTGGGGAAAGTAGCCTCCGTGAAAAAGGACGGCATAGCCCTTTTATATGAAATCGCAGCACCGTCCAATGTCATGCACTATATCGTAGAGAAAGGTTCGATAGCCATAGACGGCGTGAGCCTGACAGTGGCGGCAGTTTCCCGCAGCAGCTTTTGTGTATCGATAATTCCGCACACAGCAAAGGAAACCATACTTTTTGGAAAATGCGCAGGTTCCTCCGTAAATTTGGAAAACGATGTAATAGGAAAATACGTTGAGAAATTTGTACAGGGTAAAAATGAAATAACGGAAGAGTTCTTAATTCAAAATGGATTTTAAGGAGGGAAGGTTATGTTTGAATTCAATACAATTCAAGAAGCATTAGAGGCGTTGAAAAGAGGAGAAATCATTCTTGTCACAGACGATGAAAATAGGGAGAACGAAGGTGATTTCATCTGTGCCGCGCAGTTTGCCACGACAGAGAACATTAATTTTATGGCAATTTACGGAAAAGGGCTCATCTGCATGCCCATGAGTGCGGATATTTGCGAAAGATTACAGCTTCCTCAGATGGTAAGTGACAATACGGATAACCACGCTACGGCGTTTACCGTATCCATAGACCATGTAGATACCGCGACAGGCATATCCGCAGAAGAGAGGAGCGTTACTGCCCTTAAGGCTGTAGAGACTACAGCAAAGCCGGAAGACTTTCGCCGTCCCGGCCATATGTTCCCTCTTCTGGCGAAGAAAAACGGTGTACTGGAACGAGGCGGGCATACCGAGGCAACAGTAGATTTGATGCGGCTTGCGGGCCTACGCGAGTGTGGCTTATGCTGTGAAATTATGGCAGAAGACGGGCATATGATGCGAACCTCGGAACTGATACAACTCGCGCGCAAATGGAAGCTTAAGTTCATTACGATTAAGTCCTTGCAGGATTACCGAAAAAGATTCGACCATTTGGTAGAAAGAGTTGCAAGTCCCTTCCTCCCAACGGCTTATGGAGATTTCAGGGCTTATGGATACAGGAATAAATTAAATGGAGAGCACCATATGGCTCTTGTGAAAGGAGAAGTGGGAGATGGAAAGGATGTACTGTGCAGAGTACATTCGGAATGTCTGACCGGAGATGTATTTCATTCTATGCGCTGTGACTGCGGTGAACAGTTGATACAATCCATGAAGCTGATAGAAAAAGAAGGAAGAGGCATTCTTCTTTACATGCGTCAGGAAGGAAGAGGTATAGGACTGCTGAATAAATTGCGGGCTTATGAACTGCAAAGCGAGGGATTGGATACGGCGGAGGCTAATCTGGCGCTGGGATTTGCAGAGGATATGCGGGAGTATTATATTGGAGCGCAGATACTTAGGGATTTGGGAGTGAGGACTTTGCGGTTGTTGACGAATAATCCTGACAAGGTATATCAGCTTTCGGATTTCGGCATAGAAATTACGGAGCGCGTGCCGATTGAAGCGGAGGCGAATAAGCATGATATGAAATATTTGCGGACGAAGAGGGATAGGATGGGGCATTATTTGAATTTTAAATAGGGGGAGGTGAGAAGGGAGGTTGTGGGGATTTTATGTGAGTGTTTTTGGGTGAGAAGGCCTTTCTTCGGCGGATTGGGGTTCTGTTCCGGCGCTCGCGGCTGAATTTTCTAAATGAAAACGTTGATGTATCGGTTGCGGACGGGCCGGCAGCGATGCACATCCATGTGCAGCGCTGCCTAAACGCCGCATCCGTGCGGCGTTTTCCCTGGGTGTCGGGGTTTTCATTAAGAAAATGCAAGCCGCTCACTGACGGACCAGCCCCCCAATCCGCCGAAGAAAGGCCCGGCAAGGTTACGAATTTGCACATAAAATTTGCGAAGGTTACGAATTTCTCAGGTGTGGTTTTTATTTAAAATTAAAATGTGAGAGAGGAGAAAGAGATAAAAAGATAAAAAGATAAAAAGATGAAAAGATAAAAAGATAAAAAGATGAAAAGATAAAAAGATAAAAAGATAAAAAGATAAAAAGATTAAAAGATGAAAAGATGAAAAGATAAAAAGATGAAAAGATAAAAAGATGAAAAGATAAAAAATAGAAAAATAAAAGAAAAATGGAGTAAGAACTCAGAGAGAGGCAATGGGGGGTGAATTACTTTGGTGACAAACTACTAATATGGATGATGATAGGATAAAATGGCACAGATATAGAACAAGACAATAGAAAAATTAAAGTAAAAAATATAAAAAATAAAAAAAACAAAAATAGGAGAATATGATTATGAAGACTTATGAAGGACAGTTAGTAGCAAAAGGGATCAGAGTTGGAATCGTGGCGGCGAGGTTTAATGAGTTTATTACTGCAAAGCTACTTGGCGGTTCGGTGGATGGGTTGCTTCGGCACGAGGTGAAAGAGGAGGATATAGAAGTAGCGTGGGTGCCGGGAGCCTTCGAGATTCCGCTGGTGGCTGCGTCCATGGCCAACAGCAGGAAATATGATGCAGTAATTTGTTTGGGAGCAGTTATCCGGGGAAGCACATCGCATTATGATTATGTATGCAGCGAGGTTTCCAAGGGAATTGCCAGCGCGTCACTGAGCAGCGGTATTCCGATAATGTTTGGCGTACTTACCACTGAAAATATCGAGCAGGCAATAGAAAGAGCCGGAACAAAGGCCGGCAATAAAGGATTCGATTGTGCTGTTGGAGCCATCGAAATGGTAAACCTCATGAAAAACATGGTATAAATTGAAGTGCAGTTTGACCAAGTTCGATCCAGTTCAATCCGCTAAATGAACCTAACTCTCATTCGTAGCGTAGTGGGAGACTGGGGGCGGCGGCATTGGGGTTGGGTCCGTTTAGTAAGCGGCTGATATTTTCTTAATGAAACCCTCACAACCGAGGGAAAACGCCGCATGGATGCGGCGTTTAGGCAGCATCGTACATGGATGTACGCTGCTGCCGACCCGTTCGGCTCCAACACACTAACGGTTTCATTTAGAAAATACAGCCGCGCACGGCAGGCCCCAACCCCAATGCCGCCGCCCCCAGTCTCTCGCAACCCTACAACCCCACAACCCTACAACCCAACACAAAAAACAATCCCCCGAATCAACACATGATCCGGGGGATTTTAGAAGAATAATAGAGAAGTTGATTAAATGCATGTATAAGCGCCGTCAACGATAATATCGCTTCCCGTCGTATAACCGGAAGCATCGCTGGCAAGGTAAAGAACAGCCGGAATCAGTTCCTCCGGGGTCCCCATACGGTGCATCGGCATCAACGGAGTCCAGGCATCCTTTAATTCCTGAGGCGTATCCACCGACATCGGCGTTGCGATATACCCCGGACTTAAACTATTAACGCGGATACCATCTAATGCCCATTCTGCAGCCAGAGAACGCGTCATATGGATAACAGCAGCCTTAGAAGCGTTGTAAGAGCACTGCCACTGAGGAATATTTACGATGCTTCCTGACATGGACGCCATATTGATGATGCTGCCCTTAATGTGATTTTCTATCATAATCTTGCCTACTGCACGGCAAACAATGAACTCGCCGGTCAGATTGCAGTCGATTACCTGACGGAATTCTTCAATCGTCGCCTCAAAGGTACCTTGATGCATGCAGATTCCAGCATTATTGAAGACGATATCGATAGAACCGGAACGCTTCATAATTTCAGCGAGAGCAGCGTCTACCTGTTCTTCTTTCGTAACATCGCAAGCTATAAAATAAGCCTTTCCACCGGCCTTTGTAATGGAATCAATGGTTTCGTCAGCTCCGCTTCGTCCAAGTACCACAACCTCCGCACCAGATTTTGCCAACCCTTCTGCTACCACCTGACCGATTCCGCGGCCACCTCCGGTTACGATAGCTACTTTACCATTTAATCCAAAAAGCTCGTCTAAGTATGACATAATATTTTTTCCCTTTCTAAGAAATTATTCTTGTACGTTAATTATAACCTTCATAGTTGTTTCCTGATTTGCGTCTATATATTTATAGGCATCCAGATAATCCTTAAAGGCGAAATGTTTCGAAACGAGAGGAGCCAAATGCACCTTTTCTTCATCTGTCAGACGGATAGCGTCTATATAATCCTCATTTCGGTACATCATGGTGCTCTTGATATCCAACTCGTGGTCGTTGGCAACGGCCAAATCCACAGTAGCCATTCCGGCAAAGACAGCTACGAGGATAATCGTACTTCCTTTGCGCGCATATTTGATCGCCTGCCCCATGGTGATGTTGTTGCCTGCGCAGTCGTATATGATATCCGCTTTATCGGGACCGAAGGCTTTCAGTATCTCATCGCCAAGGTCTGCCGTCTTCGTATTGATGCAGTGATCGATGCCGCATTCCGCAGCTTTCTGAAGACGGTAATCGCTGATGTCCGTTATCATAACGCTCTTTGCGCCGAAGCCCTTGGCAGTCTGAGCTACCAGATTGCCGATAGGGCCAGCTCCTAATACGACAATGTTCAGTCCATTTACATCGCCTGCCTGCTTAACGGCATGAACTGCCACGGCGAGAGGTTCTATCATAGCACCTTCGTCGAAAGACATAGCGTCGGGAAGGAGGGTCACCTTAGAAGCGTCCACAGCGAAAAAGTGAGAAGCAACTCCCGTGGTCTGGAAGCCCATGACCTTTAATTCCTCACACAAGTTGTATTTCCCGTGGGTGCAGGGATAGCATTTTCCGCATACTACCTGCGGCTGAATAGTTACCTTTTGGCCTGCCTTGAAGGAATCCACTTTTGCGCCGAGAGCGGCGATTTCACCGGATACCTCGTGACCTTGCGTAACGGGGTAAGAGGTAAAGGGATGTTTACCGTGGTAAACGTGGATGTCGGAACCGCATACACCAATTTTCATAATTTTTATGAGAACATCATTATCTCCGAGGGCCGGAATCGGAATTTCACGAAATTCAATGACGCCCGGACTGGTCATAACCTGCTGTAACATAATAGCACCTCTTTCTTTCTATAAAACAACTTAATTAAAATACTTTACTAAAGTGATTTAATTATCATACAAAAAAAAGATTTTGTCAAGGGCAACAAAAGAAAAAACGAAAATTATTTTATTAATTTATTTTGGAGAAAAACTGATTAATAAAGTGCATAGCAATGCCGACCCCTGCCGCATTCTGCTGGAAACGGCACGGATGAAGGAAGCTGTTGTCCTGCTCGAAAAGAAGATATTCCTGCATGTTATCCCACAGCTCGGGAAGGTATGGTTCGATGTAGCTGCCAACATAGCCTCCGAGAATGATGTCGCAATCGAAGGTGAGGTGCAAGTTGGAGGCGATGATTGCCAGATATCTCAAATAATGGCTCCAGGCAATCTGGATTTCCGCATCACCTTCTTGAAGTTTTTTAAAAAAGGCACTCAAGTTTCCTTTGGCATGATTCGCCAGAATCTTGGCGGAGCAATAAGCGTCGGCACAGCCGCATTTGCCGCAGTAACATTGCTTTCCGTCAGGCTCGATCAACATATGCCCGAATTCGCCGCTTCGAAAATGGTTGCCGTAATACAGCTCGTTATTTAAGAAAATAGCACCTCCTACGGAATTGCTTAAGGAAAGATACAGCATGTTGTTATGAAAATGTTTCAGCTCAGCCATGGCGGCGCATACGGCATCGTTTTCAAAGCAGACAGGATAAGGTATATGCTTTGCCAAAGAGTTAAGGTCGATGTCTTTTAAGTATAAAACATGGGATATCACCAGACGGTTTTCGGAACTGATGACGATACCCGGAATGGAAATGCCTACGCCCAGAATCTTGCTCTGGGGTACGCCGGAATCCCAGATGAACTGCGTAAGCTTTTTGGCTAACGTAGCGTAATAGCGCTCTGCGTGATGGAAGACGAGGCGGGTGCGCAGGGTGTCAATGATATTGGCTTTCATGTCGATGATGACGAAGGAAATATGATTTGCAGTAATTTCAATGCCTACGGAGTAGTGCAGCGTCTCGACGACGGAGAGGGTTTTCGCCTTGCGCCCGCCGGTAGATTCATATTCTCCGGATTCCTGAATGATACCCTGATTGGTTAAGTCCTTCACGCATTGCAGCGTGGTGGGCATGCTTAGGTTTAAGGCGTAAGCGATTTCGTTCTTGGAGGTCTCCTCCTGTTCCAGGATATACCTGGCTACGCGCACGATACTGCTTTCCGGCTTGTCGTTTTGCTTTGATCGTTTCATGGATAGGGCCTACTTTCTTTTATGACATAATATAGCACTGTAACGTTGTTGATGATAACGTTTGTGAACTCATATAATAATTATACATGAAAATTAAAATTCTGCCAGTAGCTAATAGAAAGACAAACTGGGGATTGTAAAAAATGAAAAAAATGTTATAGTGTAGGCAAGGGAAAAATGAAAAGGTGACTAAAAAAGGTGAGTGGACAGCGAGTTTGGTGTAAGAAATTACCAAGAGGTAAGGCAGATATGCGAGAAAGGATGAAAAATATGCAGAAAAAAACATTGGAAGCTGTGGTTGCGGGATTGACGTGTCTTGACTTCACGCCGGTATTCATTACGCCGGAGGTAGAGGAAATCGGGCAGATATTGATTCCTTCCAAAACGGTATTTATGGGAAATGCGGATATCCATGCAGGAGGATGTGTATCTAATACAGGACTTGCCATGTGTAAATTCGGAGTCGATGCGAGGCTGATGGGCAAGGTCGGAGACGACGATTTGGGAAAAATTGTACTGCAGCAATATTCCAACTATACGACGACAGAAAATATGATCATTTCACAAAAAGAAGGAACCGCATACTCTGTTGTGCTTGCACCGGCCGGAATCGATAGGATATTTCTCCATTATCCGGGAGGAAACGACACCTTTGGGCCGGAAGATATCGATTATGAACTGGTGGAAAAAGCGAGATTGTTTCATTTCGGTTATCCTCCTGCTATGTATAGAATGTATAAGGATGACGGCAGAGAATTAATAGAAATCTTTAAACGGGTAAAAGCACTGAACGTTGTCACTTCTTTAGATACTTGCGGCATCGATGAGAGGGCGGAAGTGGGACAAGCCGATTGGCAGAAGATTTTGAAGACCGTTATGCCGTATCTGGATATTTTCGTACCAAGTGCTGAAGAATTGTGCTACATGCTGGACAAAGACCGTTTTAAGGAGTGGAAGCAAAGAGCAGGAGGAAAGGATATGGCTTCCGTGCTGAATACCTCGGATGTGAAGCCTCTGGCAGATACGCTCTTAAGCTGGGGAGCGAAGATAATTCTTATCAAATGCGGCAGTGCAGGGCTTTATTTCGCTACTAATACGCAGGAAGTTCTTGACGGTATCGGCGAAGATTTCCTGTCTGTAGTAAACGGATGGGGCAGTGTAAGTCACTTTGCGAGAAGCTTCAAGCCCCGGAAAGTGCTTTCCGCTACCGGTGCAGGAGATACGTGCATCGCAGCGTTTTTAACCGCTATACTGAAAGGGTATCCGTGGGAAAAGTGCGTGGATTTCGCGGCAGCTTCGGGTGCATCCTGTGTGGAAACCTACGATGCTTTGGGGGGACTTTTATCCTTCGAGGAGCTGGAACGGAAGATAGAAGCGGGCTGGGAAAGAAATTAATGAAAAATAGTACTTTTCTTCTCTCTCGTCAAGTGTAATTTTAAGCGAAGACCAATATAAAAACGCTGAAACCCTCATAACACTATGTGTTTATGGGTTTTCAGCGTTTCTTTTTGTGTCTGTCAGTCTGAAACCGTAAAGAAACTCCCCATGCCGACTGTGGCAGGTTGAAAAAAGCAGATCAGGGAATAGGATGTTATCAAGTGAAATATTGGTAACATCTTACGGTAAGACAAATAACCGGAAAGTGGAAAGGAGAGGGAATGCGGTTAATACGTTAGGGTAGAAATAGGATAAAAAGAATGGTAAGATATAGTTATCCGATGTAGAAATCAGGTTTTAAGGACCGCTCCCAATTATAACTGCTGATTATTTATATCAAACGAATTCGGATATTGTACAGAGAGGGGACAAAGTCAGGAGATTTTTATGAAACTACATGATTATATTGTTTCGGCAGACGGATTCAGAGGTCAGCTATACGACCCGCAAAACCACGGTGAGAAAGTCGTTATTATTTTTATGGGCGGCGAGGGTAAGTTTATTTCTGCCGGGCTGCTTGCCGAAAAACTTGCCGAAAACGGGTTTGCGTCGTTAGCTCTTTATTATTGTAAGGGCATCGATCTGCCTCAATCGTTTAATATGGTGCCTTTGGACATGGTTGAAAAAGCCATTGCCATGCTTAAACGATACAACAATAATCAGTTTCAAAAGATAGTCACTTACGGTGTGTCAATGGGCTCCATACTTGCTTTAATGTCTGGAGTTGTATTCAAAGACATATCCGCCGTGATTGCAGTTTCGCCCACTCACATTATTCCGGAGGGTTTTATCACAAAGAAAAAGGTGTCCGGTCAAAGCTTTTTAACATACCGGGGCGAGCCGTACAACTACACATCTATAGACGACACGCTGCCAATGTATAAGTACTTTTCCAAGGCATATGAATCAGATGAAAAAGCAGAAATGCCTGTCGAAAATATCAGCGGCAATATACTGCTGTTAGCCGGTGAAAAGGATCGTTCGTGGCCCGCTTCCACTTCGGTGGATAAAATGCGCCTGCGAATTGAGGCCGCGAGATGTCATGAAAAATTGTGTACCCGCGTTTATGATAATGGCGGCCATTTTATAGGCATCATGCCCGACATGAAAAAATATAAACATCTAAATTTAATAAGGCTGATGTCAAAAGACGAATTGCTGCATCCAAAGGTTTGCGAAAAGGTGCGAGAGCAATCCGAACGTGATGTTTTAAAGTTTTTATCAGACTGTTAAATACTCCCGCTGAACACGATCGGCAGTTTCAATTATTTACATATTCAGTATATGGAGGCTCTGTTATGGAGTCTGGTGAAAACGGAACAAATGGCACGAATTCAGGAACAAAGGTATAGGAAAAGAAATGTTAGCCTAAAGTTGGCAAACTGCAAAAAATAATGGCTGTTCTCAAATGGAGGTTGTCTGTATATCAACTTAAGCCCCTTTTGCAAGCACGTCAGGTTTCAACTAATGAGCGCGGATGTTGACCAAAATATATATTAGGAGAATACAAATGAATGGAAGGCCAGATTTAGATAAGCAATTAAACGGGAAAACATTCCGCAGCTTTTATTACTTAAAAGAAGAACTTGTGGATTTTTGCAGAAAAAACAAACTTCCAACCTCTGGCGGGAAAATAGAAATTACGGAAAGAATTGCTTGTTTTCTTGATACCGGCAAAGTGCTGCCTGTTCACACTAAAACTAAAAAGCCGTCAAATGTTGATTCTATTCTGGATGCTGAGGAAATAGAACCTGATTTTGTTTGCACGGAAAAGCATCGAGTATTTTTCAAAGAAAGAATCGGTAAGAGCTTTTCTTTTAATGTTGCCTTCCAGAAGTGGTTAAAAGAGAATACTGGTAAGACTTATAGTGAAGCAGTCGCGGCCTATTATCAAATTTTAGAAGAAAAGAAAAAAGGTAAAACAACTATTGACAAACAGTTCGAATACAATACGTACATTCGCGATTTTTTTGCAGATAATACAGGGAAATCTTTAGAAGAGGCAATTCAATGCTGGAAATATAAAAAGAGTCTGCAAGGCCACAATCGCTATGAAAAATCCGACCTCATCGCATTATCGTGATTATGGTAAATTATTATTTTAAATGCGATTTTAAAGGCATATTATTTATATAACGCGAAGATAACCAGATAAATGGAGGTTTTATATTGTCAAGGAACCGTTACAGAAAGAAGGTGATTTTGCAATGGTAATATACTATAGTTCAACTGGTAATTCTAAGCATGTTGCTGTAAAAGTGCACGAAGCATTTCAAGGGGATCTCGTAGATATCTGCGACTTCGAGGAGCCGGCTACATTTTACTTAGAAGATGGGGAACCTCTATTTTTGGTAACATTTAATTGCTTTTGGGGAATCTCAAACCGGATTGAAACATTCATTCGAGAAAGCGAATTTCGTAACGTCAGTAAAATAGTTGTTATTGTCACATGCGGTGGATATCTGGGCGGAGGAGACGCTTCGATAGAAAAATTGTTTTCAGAAAGACGGCTTCCTAAACCAACCGTCTACTCACTTGTTATGGTCACAAACTATTCAATTTTGCATGACATACCATCGTTGAAAGTGCAGAGAAAGAAATTGATACATGCAGAAAAAGCTCTCAGTAAGATAATTCAGGGAACACAAAGGCCTTATCGCAGTAACTGGTTTATACGACAATTAACACCCGGCATTCATGCTCGATATGAGAAAGCCAGAAGCACTTCGCCCTTTACCGTGGCCCTTTCATGCATTCGCTGCGGGCTATGTGTGAGGGATTGTCCGGTTCATGCGATAGAGATGAAAGAAAACGAGCCGTTTTGGGTGCTCCCCAAATGTGATAATTGTTTGCGCTGTCTTCATCATTGCCCGGTTGCGGCAATCAACTATGGAGATTCCACCCGGAATCGTTTGCGATATACTATTTGAGTCTTGCCTGCGGGGACTTCTATAATATTACAAGTTCTAATCCAGTTATCTTCAATAGAATCGGTTTGGAAAATCAGATGAAAAAACTCCGGAATATTATGGATTCCCGGAGTTTTTTATTAATTGATATAAGGCAAGCGGCAAGCCGTTTGCCTTATGTTGTTTTTAAACGGCAGCAGGAACTTCTTTATTATTGTTCGCAAAGTTCTGCAAGATAACGAGGGGTTCATAAGCGCCGGTATTGGTAATCGTAATACCTTCGCCAGCAGCAGCTTCGGATACGAAGAACTCGTCTCCGGATATATCCTCGAATCTAAGAAGCTCAGGAGCTGCGCATTCGTAAGCGCCGAAAGTACCATGTCCCTGAACGACCAGGGCAGTATAGCAGGCAGCGTCCTTAACCACAACAGTAGCCTTGGGAGCAACGGTAATTTCTTTTGCAGCTACCCATTCGTTGGCGTAAGCCACCCATTTTTCGCTAAGGCCTTCCTGATTTGTTTCACGTACCCTAGGAGCGCGGAAATATTTTTCCTTGTAATCGGAGCGGGTGCTTTCTTCCCAGTCGATCTGGCTGAATAAAGCGTCGATATTGTCCTTTTCCGATTCCGGCTGGCAGTCAGTCAGAAGATTGTGAGGGTTAACCTCACCCATGGTAACATTTTCCATAATGGTATTAACATCGCTGTTCCACTGCGGTTCAAAGGTTACGAGAGAAGCAGGTGCATGGATAACACCGGCCGCCGTATACCATCCGGTACCGAGCTGAATACGGTAAGCACGGGACAGCTCCGTGATACGTGTATCCTTCTTATCGTAGTTACGCAGACATTCTTTCACTTCCTCCTTCGTAGTGGACGGATCGAAGCCGAAATAGGTCAGCGGGAAACGTCCCAGATAGGAAGAGTTATACTGTACCGGGAAGTAATAAGCCTCCGGCTTGCCATGCATGCCGATGCGGTTTGCCATTTCTTCGGTCAGGTGCAGATGGTGAAATAACGGCTTGTCATAGTCGTATAATTTGGCGAAGGTCGGCCATGTGCCGTATTTTGCCTGAAGGCTCTCGCCGATCAGGTCAGCACCCAGCTCGTCCACACAGTCTTTAAATAATATTTTTTCTCCGGTTTCATCGTCATAGACGAAGCTCATACCTTCCGTAGCTCCGGTCTTGGGGCCGTTTAACGCTACCGTGGTGGAACCCAGCCAGCGCTCGCATATACCTCCGCGATCCATACCGAAAGCATAGTAATCGTCAGGATGCAATCTCAGACGATGGCCCGGCTCATTGAAGCCGCGGGGAACCCATGTAGGAGCCAGATGAAAAACTCCCTTTCCTTGTTCAAAAATTTTTCTTACCTTACTCATTGTTGGTACCTCCTTAAATGTTATATGATTTATTTGTAACAGATCAGCTTCCAGCACCGCGATGCCCAAATTGTGTCTCGATGCAATTTCGCGAAGGCTACAAGCTCCAAAACGCAGTTCTATCGCATTTAGCTGATTCTGAATAAACGAAGCTCGGCAGCATATTTCTTGGACTGTCCGGGAGCTAAATACTGAAGCTGTTTCTTTTCGCCGATGGCATTTCGGCCTTCCAGCGTGTTGGTGCATGGCTCGATACCTAAGACATAATCGTATTCTCCCATCATTTTCCACTCCGTAAATTCGGGAAAAACTGAGGTGTCGAAGGATAACTCCAAGCCCTTTCCTATGGATTCGTTGCTGACTTTCACTTTTGCAGTTTTCTCTGCGAATTTATGATAATAGCACTGCTCTACGAAATTAGGAACGGGTTTTAACATCTTATTCCAAGTATCCAGATCCTCGGCAGCTCTGTCATCCCTCGGAATCACCTGATCGGAGTTGATTTCCAGCTTTGCTGTCTCGTCCAGGAGAGGATAGCCTACATTTATGTGATAGAGAAGCATAGCGGCTTCTTCGCTGGAACCCTCATTAGTTACGGTATCCTCGATGGAGATGAGATTATCCGTAAGGCCAACGGTTATGGTGCGGTTAAGGGTCAGCTTGGCACCAAACATCGTGTGGTCACGCATGGTTGCGTGAATGCGGATGGCTTCTTCGTCGGTTTCATAATAAATATGATCCGCAGGGATATTTCCGATGGTGCCGTGAAGTCCGTGAAGCTTGCCGTTTTCCTCATTCGGAACGCCGATGTTCTGAAGTCCGCATGTGGTAATCAAGCCGCAGTTAAAGGATTTCAGAAATCCAAAGCCGTCGCGGCCCTCCTGAAAATACTGGGGGCTCACATAGCCGGAGGGGGAAGTGTAGTTCATCCGCGAACCGTCGAAATAAAGCTCTGAAATGTCGCAGCAGCGGTCTGCGCAGACGGTCATGTCGATTCCGAGTCCGTTGCGGATGCGAAGCAGGTGCATACCGTCCCCTTTTCCTCCCAGAAGCCGGTATTCCTCCACGCCGGATAACTGAAGAGGATGCCCGATGTATTTGTTTTTACTCATAATTTAGTTGTTCTCCTTTCCTGATTCTCATTTTTGATGTCTGACTTTTCTTTGCGTTTTTTGATATTGAACTAATATTAGTATTTATGTTTAATAAAAAAATATTAGGGAAAGATATGAAAGAAATGTGTCAGCTAAAGTTTTGTAATCCCATTGTAGTCTGAAACAAATGAAAAATCAAGAAATAAAATTTCATTTCGAGCACTAAATTTGGATAAAAAGCATGAAAATAGTGAAAAATAACGAGAAAATAACAAAAAATGAGAAAAAAAATTTCACAAAGCGTTGACAGAAAGAAAAGCAAGGGGTATGATGTTTGCAAAAGTACTTTATAAAAGTGCTGGCAAAGATTATGACAATGTTGCATAAATCAAAGGAGGAGAAACAATATGTTACTTAACATGAATGAGCTATTAAAGGTTGCAAACGAGCACAATTTTGCTGTACCTGCGTTTAACATTGGTACAGGCCAGATCTTAAACGGTGTAATGGATACTTGCGAGAAATTGCAGGCACCGGTTATTTTGGCGATTCATCCGTCTGAATTAGAGTTCCAGGGAGACAGCTTCCTGAAAATGTGCATCGACCGCGCTAATAAATCGAAGGTACCGGTATGTATCCACTTGGACCATAGCGGATGGGAACCCATTGTTCGAGCTATTCGCGCAGGCTTTACTTCGGTTATGATTGACGCGTCCCATCTTCCCTTCGAAGAGAACATCGCGGCTACCAAAAAAGTATGTGAGCTTGCTCATCCTCTCGGAGTTTCGGTAGAAGGCGAACTTGGAACCATCGGAACCACGGACGGAGATACGGAAGGCGGCACGGATGAGATTATCTATACCAAACCTGAAGATGCTGTTCGCTTCGTAGAAGAGACCGGATGCGATACGTTAGCAATCGCTATCGGGACGGCACACGGCATTTACCCTGAAGGAATGAAGCCGGAACTTAAGCAGGATCTGCTCTCCGAAATCAAGAGCAAGGTATCCGTTCCCTTGGTGCTTCACGGCGGTTCAGGCAATAAGGATAGTGAAATCGCAGAAGCAGTAAAACGCGGTGTTAATAAAATAAATATTTCTTCTGATATTAAGGATGCTTTCTATCAGCAGCTTCGTATCACTCTCCAGGATAAGAAAGTACGTGAGCCCTTCGAACTGTATCCGGACAGTGTAAAGGCTATGCAGGAAGTATGCGAGCAGAAAATCAAATTGTTTAACGATGATGATAAGGTAAAATACTACGAACTGTCTAAGATGATTTAATATAAATTGAGGATGGATGACATGAAAAAAATATTAAACCGAAGCGGCGACATTGTAACACAAAGTATACAAGGCTTTCTGGCTGCCTACGATAAATATTTCGAGGCAGTTCCGGAGACGAACTGCATTGTCTATAAGAATAGAAGAAAAGGGAAGGTTTCCCTGGTCATCGGAGGCGGCAGCGGACATGAGCCTTTATTTTCCGGATTTGTGGGAAAAGGACTGGCTGACGCATCTGCCAACGGCAACATATTCGCATCTCCCAATCCGCAGGTAATTACCGAAACTGCGAAGGCGGTAGATGAAGGCAAGGGAGTTTTGTTTATCTATGGAAATTATGAAGGAGATAACCTGAATTTCGATATGGCCGAAGAAATGTGCGGCTTTGAGGATATAAAGACTGCACATGTACGTGTGTGGGATGATTGTGCATCCGCCCCGAAGGAAAGAATCGAAGACCGCAGAGGTATCGCGGGCGACATTTACGTGATCAAGGTTGCGGGAGCTGCCTGCGATGCCGGCCTTTCCTTGGAAGAAGTGTTGCACGTGACCGAAAAGGCGAGAGACAATATAAACACTATCGGTCTTGCTACATCGCCCGGCTCCATTCCCGGACTCAACAAGCCGACCTTCGAATTAGGAGAAGACGAAATTGAATTCGGAATGGGAATGCACGGAGAGCCGGGAATTGAGAGAACTACCATGAAGCCGGTGGATGAACTGGTGGACCGCATGTATGATGAACTGAAGAAGGAAATGTCTCTTAACTCCGATGACGAGGTGGCTGTTCTCGTAAACGGCCTGGGTTCCACTACACTTGTGGAACTCAATACAGTATATTATGAACTGGACAAGCATTTAAAGAGCGAGGGAATAAAGGTTCATGATGCGGAGATAAAAAGCTGGTGTACTTGTCAGGAAATGGGCGGATTTTCTATCACTATCTTAAGGCTGGACGAGGAACTGAAAAAATATTACGACGCTTCTTGTTGTTCCCCCTATTACGCGAGGGAGGCTTTGTTATGAAAAGTATTAATGTAGAAATGTGCAAGCAAATGATTATAGCGGCATGCGATGCGATTATCGACAGCAAGGAATACCTCACTGAGGTAGACAGTAAAATCGGAGACGGCGACCATGGAATAGGAATGTCCGGCGGCATGGAAAAAGCAAAAGCCGCACTTTTGGCAAGAGATGATTTGGCGACGATCAACGATGTATTCAAAACCACGGGACTGCAGATGCTCAATTCCATGGGCGGAGCGTCCGGCGTTATATTCGGCTCGATGTTCCTTGGAGGGATCAAGGACTTGGAACCGGCGACGGAGTTGGACGGAGAGCTATTCAGCAAGATGATAAGCGCTTCTGTCAAAACCATCAAGCTTCGCGGAAAAGCAGAAATAGGCGACAAAACCATGGTGGATGCGTTAGAACCTGCAGCAGCAGCTCTCGAAAAGGCGGACAAGAATGATCTGACGCTTCTTATGGGAGATGCAGCTATGGCGGCAGCCGGCGGAGTGGAAGCGACGAAAGATATGGTGGCGAAATTCGGCAGAGCGAAATCCTTGATGGAACGTGCAATTGGCTTCCAGGATGCAGGAGCGACCTCCGTAATGATTATATTTGAAGCGATGCACAGGTATTTGCAAGCTCAGGAATAGTTCCCTGGTAAAATTGGTAAAATATGAACAAAAAAAGAACAAATTAAGAATAAATTATAAAGTAAATAAGAATAATTATTGAAGAAAAGAGTCTGGATTTTAATTTCATCCATTCTCTTTTTTTCATCCAAAATTAACCTGTTTTCAAATGTGTACAAAATAAACAAAAAACGATTGGAAAACACGAATAAAATGAGATGGGAAATGTGTAAAATATACAACAATCATAAAATCTTTCATGAAAAAATATATTTTTTCATGAAAGATATTGACAAAACGCTGGATTGTATGTATACTTCTATTAAATTCTTAATAAAAGTGAAACGCAAAAATGACATGGAAAATGGAGCGGAAAAAGCAGTATATATTCCGTCCGGACGGTAAAGAATTATCAGGTAGAAGGATGTGTTAAAAGATGTCATATGTAGATAAATACCGACAATACCTCGAAGAAAGCACTTCTCTTGCAGCATACAGCAAAAGCGAGGGAAAGGCGCCTGTATTCGGATATACAAGCAATTTGGATGTGGTGTTGGTCTGGGATTCGAAAATATACAATGAAATATTGGATACCTATTTAATAGAAGAGCCTTACGTCAAGGAAGGCGACGTTATGAATACGTTAGAAGACTTTGCCCGTATCAGCAGTTTTTATCTGATGCAGGGACTTGGCGGCAACTTCGATATTACAGATATCTCGGTGTGTGATTATCTGAAGGAAATGTTTGTATCTGAATTTGCCTTGGGAGGTACTTGCGCGCAGGCAGCAGCAGCCATAGGAACGATGGGATTCCCCGTTACCGTTCATTTGACAGACGCGTGCAGGAAAGTATCGGAGATGATGGATCACGAAGGAACGACGATCATCGAGGGAGATAAAAAAGTACCTATTATGAAGGGGGCGTCCATGGAGGAACCGGTGTACCATTTTATTCTCCAATTTAACAAGGGCGATAGAATACGGGTTTTGGGAAGGGAAATAGAAATACCGCTGTCCAACCGTTTGATACTTTTCTACGATACGGTACACAAGAAAGTTCCTATTAAAAAGGAATTTCTGAATTATTGGAACGAAGAGGACAAGTCACCTTCTTCCTATTTAATATCCGGCTTTGATGCGATCATAGATTCCGGAATCATGGAGGAGCGTCTGCAGGAGCTTACACCTCATTTGGAAACGATGCGTAAGAAGCATCCGGAGACGGTGATATATTTCGAAGGTGCTTTCTATATGAACCCTAAGGTGAAAGAGCAGGCCTCGGATACATTCGGAAGATATGCTCATATCATCGGAATGAACGAAGAAGAGTTGGAGCAGCAGGCAAAGCGCTTCGGATACGAAATAGACATCGAGACCATAGAGGACGTGTTAAAGGGCTTGGAAGTACTTCTTTCCAAGTATTCGGTCAAGGGAATTGTTCTCCATACGAAAGATTACGCCATGTATTACGGCGAGGAGCTTAAGAGCGTAGATATCGAACGAGGGCTGACCATGGGAAATATCATGTCGGCTACGAGAGCAAGGATCGGCAGATACGGGAATCCTGTGGAATGCGAAGAGACTCTCTTATTAGCGCTCAGCGAAAGAGGACTTCAGTTCGCCGAAGCGGCAGGGAAGCAGGATACGAAGCGTATGATCAAGGTAGTTCCTTCCAGATACCTGGAGCGTCCCAAGTATACTATAGGCTTGGGCGATACGTTTACCGCAGGCGTACACACCTGCTTTATCCAAAAGAAATAAGTTACTGTTCACTCAGTAGCTGAACACTTGCTGTTAAGCTACGTAAGAACGTGATAGAGAGATGATTTCTGCTTCGCGAAGCGAATTTAAATGCAGAAATCATGAATTACTGTGAACGGAGTGAACAGTAACGAAATAGAAACGGTGAGGAGGAATGTACAATGTCATATTTAATGGGAATTGATTTAGGAACCTCCAGCCTGAAAGTATTGATCATAGATGAAAATGGTGTGGTAAAGGCAGTTTGTGCCAGAGATTACCAATTCGCCTCTCCTTATAACGGATATGCGGAGCACGACCCGAGACAGTGGTGGGAAGCCTGTGTTTCGGCTATAAGGGAAGCCCTTCCAAAGAGCGGTTTAAAACCGGAAGAAATTGCGGGAGTGAGCTTTTCCGGACAGATGCATGGAGCCGTTATGTTGGACGAGAAGATGGAAGTCATACGGCCTGCCATTCTCCATTGTGATGCCAGATCCTCCAAGCAAGTGAAATATATGAAGGAGACTCTGGGGGAGACAAGGCTGAAGGAGTTTGTCATGAATCCGATTTATTCGGGATTTCTGCTCCCCTCCCTATTGTGGGTGCGGGAAAATGAACCTGAGAATTATAAACGGGTGCGCCACGTGTGCCTCCCCAAGGATTATATAAAATTTAAGCTTACTGATGAAATTACTTCCGATTACTCGGATGCCTCTGCGACACTCGCTTTTGATATTAAAAGCGGAAGCTGGTCGAAGGAGATTTTGGATATTTTTTCTGTTCCGATAGAGATTTTTCCTCCTTGCTTTAATACCGATGAAGCGGTAGGAAGGATCAGTGAGGAAGCTTCAAGGCAAACAGGACTGTCCGTGAAAACGATAGTTGCTGCAGGCGGCGGGGATCAGGTAATGCAGGGAATCGGGAACGGTATTACATTCGCAGGAGGTTCCTCCGTAAATATAGGAACAAGCGGACAAGTGTCTTTCCAAAGCGATATACCGATTTTGAACCCCAAGCTTTCCACCAATACCTTCTGCGGCTATAAAAAAGGCAGATGGATTACCATGGGAGCTATCATGAATGCAGGAATCTCCTTAAAATGGTGCAACAAGCTGTTAGGACAGACGGATTATAAGAAAATAGACGAAGCAGTAAGCAGGGTAGTTCCGGGAAGCAACGGTGTCATATTTCTTCCCTATTTAAATGGAGAGAGGACTCCTCACTTGAATCCCGATATCAGCGGCGAATTCGTAGGAGTGAATATTAATACGGGGCCGATAGAACTGACGAGGGCTGTGATGGAAGGCGTTTCTTACGCGCTGATGCAGTGTATTGAGTTATGCGGCGAACTGGGGCTTAAGACCAAGGACTATATGGTGGCTTCCGGAGGAGGAGCGAGAAGCGCTCCGTGGTTACAGATGCAGGCAGATATCTATAACATACCTTTAAGGGTAATGGAAACTGAGGAACAAGCCAGCTTAGGAGCAGCGATTGCGGCAGGAGTAGGAGCCGGAGTCTTTAAGGATATAGAGGAAGGGTGTAAAAACACCGTTCGCTACAAAGACATGGAGATAATCCCAGACGCTGCCAGACACCGTATTTATGAGGAATATTACGGGTTGTTCAAAGAGATATATAAGGCGAGCGGCCATGTGTTGGAACAGGTCACTCTGCTGGGGAGAAAAATTGAAAAAGCAAATTTGTTTGAATGAAAAATGGAGGTGAAAGCGTTGGAAAAGAACACAGACGTTAAGAATGAGTATATTTTACAATGCGAAGGTATCAGCAAGGCGTTCGGAGGAACACAGGCACTTAAAGATGTTCAGCTGCACGTGAAACCAGGTGAGGTACATGCGCTTATGGGAGAAAATGGTGCCGGCAAATCTACGCTCATGAAAATTGTAATCGGTCTTCATAAGCAGGACAAAGGGGAGATCATCTTTGAAGGGCAGCCATATCAGGTGAAAGGGCCGGTAGATGCTATTAATGCCGGAATCGCGATGATTCATCAGGAATTAAATCCGGAACCGCATCTGTCAATCGCAGAAAGCATCTTCCTTAAGAGGGAAGATACGGTAGGTAAGTTTTTTCTCAATAAGAAAAAACAAAACGAAAGAGCAGGAGAAATATTAAAGCAGTTCGATTTCCCTTACGGGCCCAAGACATTGATTAAGGAACTGACGTTGGCACAGGTTCAGATGGTGGAAATCATTAAAGCGGTATCCTCGGATGCGAGAATGATTATTATGGACGAGCCTACATCCTCTTTGGACAGTGAAGAGACAGATCATCTGTTCCGCGTTATCAGGGAACTGAAGGCGAAGGGTGTGGCGATTATCTATATTTCACATCGTATGGAGGAAATTTTCAAGATATGTGATACCGTATCGGTATTCCGGGACGGAATGTTTATTACAGCCGCTCCTCTGGCTGAAATATCCAGAGATGAGCTGATTTCTAAGATGGTAGGACGTAAGGTGGAAAACGTATTTCCGAAGGTTGACTGCAAGATCGGCGATGTCGTATTTAAAGCGGAAAACTTGAGCGGAAAAGGATTTAAGGATATTAACTTCGAGGTACGTGCAGGCGAGATAGTGGGGATTTCGGGCTTAGTAGGCTCAGGACGAAGCGAGACGATGAGAGCGATATTCGGACTTGACCCCATAGACAGCGGTAAGATGTATCTGGAAGGCAAGGAAATCAAAAATAAGAATCCTCGCGCAGCCATTAACAAAGGAATCTGTATGGTAAATGAGGATAGAAAGAATTACGGATTATGTCTGCTGCGTTCTCTGAGGGAAAACATTTCCCTGCCGAATCTGCCTCAAAAGCAGAAAGGCCTTTTGATCAATCAGAGGCGGGAGATAAAGGAATGCGAAGAAGTGGCGAAGCAGCTCACTGTAAAAGCAGCCAGTATAGAACATGACGCCTTTTCGCTAAGCGGTGGAAACCAGCAGAAGGTAGTAATTGCGAAATGGATTATGGCGAATCCGAAACTTCTTATATTGGATGAGCCTACCAGGGGTGTGGATGTCGGAGCGAAATCGGAAATCCATTCTCTTATGTGCCAGTTTGCTGCCAAAGGTATGGCCGTTATAATGATTTCTTCAGAATTGCCTGAAATTATGGGTATGAGTGACCGCATCCTTATTTATCATGAAGGAACGATAAACGGAGAGGTTACCAGAGAGGAAATCTTAAGTTCATCAGCAACGGAAGAAGTTATTTTAGCCAAGGCTTTCGGCGGTAAATAGAGGAGGATAGAAAAATGACAGGAAAAATCAAAGTAAAGAGTATGAATAACGATAATTTAAGAATGTTCATGGGAAAATACGGAATCGGTCTCGTTCTGCTTCTGATGATGGTGGTAATCGGTATTATGGAGCCGACATTCGCCACTTCCAAGAACTTTATGAATGTAGCTACTCAGGTAGCCATTAACGGCATGATTTCCTATGGTATGTGTCTTGCAATTACTACCGGCGGTATCGACCTGGCAGTCGGAGCCCAATTAGCTCTGACGAGCTGCGTGCTTGGCGTTACGATCACCAACAGCGGAATGAACGTTTGGACTGCATGTGGGGTTGCACTCATGGTAGCTACCTTCTTCGGATTTTTGAACGGCTTTTTAATCGCTAAGTTTAACATGTTCCCCTTCGTTGTAACCTTATCCACACAGTTGATTATCCGTGGATTGTCTCAGGTTATCAGTGGCGGTAAGGCGATTTCCCTTACAAGCGAAGCCTTTAAGGGTATTTATTCCAATAAGTTTTTAGGAATGCCGATTCCAATCGTTATATTAATTGTAATTTCGATTATTATGTATCTTTTGCTTCACTGGACCAAGTTCGGACGTTATATCTTTGCGGTAGGCGGCAACGTAAACGCTGCAATCGCTTCCGGCGTCAGCGAGTTCTGGACGAAAGTCGGTGTATATACGGTCAGCGGATTTTTAGCAGGCGTTGCGGCGATTATCTTTACCGCAAAGACAGGCTCTGCGCAATCCAATATCGGTGTAGGTTATGAGACGGACGCGGTTGCGGCCTGCGTACTCGGAGGTACATCTTTCGCAGGTGGTATAGCGACGATTCCCGGAGTACTTATGGGTATCTTCATCATCGGCTTTATCTACAACGGCATGAACCTGATCGGTGTGTCTTCCTATTATCAATCGATTGTAAAGGGCTGTGTTATCATTGGTGCCGTATTGCTCGATATGGTAATGAATAAAAGGAACAGATAAAGGGTAACATTTTACCGACACGAAAATTCAACCCAGGTGATAACTTTTAGGTATCTCTATATAGAAAATACAATACCCGAAAGTATTACAATATTTAATTAGCACTGATGGATTCATAAGAAAAAGGAGGAAATAATTATTATGATGAAAAAAGTATTAGCAATCACAATGGCAATCACAATGACATTCGGTCTGATGGCATGCGGCAGCACAAAAACAGAAACTGCTGAGCCTGCAGCTCCGGCAGAAACGACAACAGAGGAAACGACAGAAGCAGAGACAGAAACAACAACAGAAGATGCAGTGGCAGAAGTTGCTGCCGGTGCTGATGTGAACGGCGATGGAAAAGTAATTGTGGGATATATTTCCAAGAACTTAACAGACCCTTTCCACGCACCGATCAATGAGTATGCGGAAAAAACATTGAACCAGATGAAGAGTGACGGCGTTATCGACGACTGGACAGGAATCCTCGATGGTGAGACAGACCCTAACAAGCAGATCGACCGTGCAGACGAATGTATTACAAAAGGCTGTGATGCAGTTATTGTCCTTCCGGCTGAGTCAGAAGCATCCGACCCTGCAGTAATAAAGCTTGCAGACGCAGGTATTAACGTAATCGTTGTTAACTCCAAGACAACCAGCACAGATGCAAGAGCAATTGCTTACTGCGGTTCTAATGACGTAGAAGCAGGCAAGATGCTCGGCGAATGGGTTGTTAAGAATGTTCCCGACGGCGGAAAATATATCCACTGCACAGGTATTCTTGGAAACTCCGCGCAGATCGACCGTGGAGCAGGTATTGCAGAAGTTATGGCTGCACATCCTGAGTTCGAAATGGTTGGCGAGCCTGATACACAGTGGTCAGGAGATAAGGCAGCAAACGCTACTACAGACGCTATTGCACAGTATGGTGATGAATTAGTAGCAGTTATCTGCGACAATGACGATATGTCTTCCGCAGCACAGCGTGCAGCTAATGATGCAGGCAGAAGCGACATCATTTGTGTAGGTGTAGATGGAAACCAGAACCCGTTACAGATGGTTAAAGACGGCGACTTAGGCGCTACCGTACTTCAGGACGGCGTTGGTCAGATCGCTGCAGCTATCAACGTTATTACAGCTTTGATCAATGGCGAAGAATATGACGCCGCACCGGTTATTCCTTTCGTGCTCGTTACGAAAGATAACGTAGATGAATATTTGCAATAACAAATTATAATTTTCCGAAAAGTGCTGATTAAAATATTGAATTTGTAATGAAGGGAGGAGTTTGGATGGATAGTCCGGCTCCTCTTGTTTTTTGAAAGGGAAAATTTTTAAAGAAAAGGAAGGAATTGGAAGATGAAAATAGCGATTGGATGCGATGAGGCGGCATATGCCTTGAAAGTTGAGATTATGAAGCATCTGGAAGAGACGGGAGTGGAATACGATGATTTCGGAGCAAATAAAGGGGAAGTAGTACTTTATCCGGATGTGGCGAAGAATGTTGCCGAGGCGGTGGCCGACGGCAGATACGAAAGAGGTATTCTCGTATGCGGTACGGGAATCGGGATGGCAATTACGGCGAATAAGGTGCCCGGAATCAGGGCTGCGGTATGTCATGACCCCTTTTCCACAGAGCGTTCCAGAAAGAGCAATGACGCGCAGATTATGTGCATGGGTGAGCGCGTTATAGGCGTAGAACTGGCGAAGTATCTGGTAGATATCTGGCTGAAATGCGATTTTGCAGGTGGTGGCTCCAAGCCTAAGGTGGACAGGATTATGGAAGTAGAGCAGTCTTATTTGGCTGGAAAATAAGAATCCGGAGAGTAAAGAGGAAGGGAGCATACGGTAAAATGGACAAGAAATTATATTTTGGAACCAATTTAAAAATGTACAAGACTATCGAAGAAACGGTATCATATCTTAAAAATCTGGTGGAAAATACGAAGGATATAAGCAGGGATGAGATAGAGCTTTTTGTCATCCCGTCGTATACGTCGTTAAGCGCGGCCGTCACCTCCGTGGACCGCAGTTTTATCAAGCTTGGCGCGCAGAATATGTGCTGGGAAGATCAGGGACAGTTTACAGGAGAGATTTCCCCGCTCATGCTAAAGGAGCTGGCACTGGATATGGTCATGATCGGTCATTCCGAGAGACGGCATGTATTTGGAGAAAAAGACAGAGAAGAAAACCTCAAAGTAAAGGCTTCCTTGGCCCATGGATTCGATACTCTTTTATGTATCGGCGAGACTTTGGAAGAAAAGGAATACGGCATCAGCCCGGAGATACTTCGTACCCAGCTCAAGGTAGGCTTTCATGGCGTTTCCAGGGAGCAGGCGGACAAGATCAAGGTGGCTTACGAGCCGGTATGGTCCATCGGAGTAAATGGTATTCCGGCTTCGGCAGAGTATGCCGAAGAGATGCACAAGGTGATTAAGAACTGTCTGGAAGAGTTATTCGGAGAAAAGAGCGCAGAGATTCCCGTTTTATATGGTGGAAGCGTGAATCCGGGAAATGCGGAGGCGATGATTGCCCAGCCTTCTATCGACGGACTTTTTACCGGACGTGCCGCATGGCAGGCGGATGACTTCGACAAACTGATCCGTCAGGCGATGAATGCTTATGAAAAAAGATAAAGGACAAACGAAGAAGAAAAATTATTTAGATAGAATGCTTTACCATATTTCAGCCTGCATGCTGCCCGTGATACCGGTGTTGGTGGCAGGCGGGCTGCTGAAGCTGGGAGTTTTGCTTCTGGGATACACGTCTCTGATACAAGCATTCCCGGATACGAAAGTGATTCTGGAAGCCATCAGCAACGCTCCCTTTTATTTTCTTCCTCTTATCGTGGCTTATACGGCAGGGAAGCACTTTGAAACAGATGTGGTCAGCGCCATGGCAGCGGCAGGAACGCTGCTGCTTCCAAGCTTCATCAAGCTGATGGAGCAGGAAAGCAGCGTGCTTTTCATGGGAATTCCGGTCTATCGGATGACTTATGCCTATACGGTATTTCCCATCATCGTCTTGATATATTTGATGAGTGTGTTTGAGCGGGTGTTGGAAAGGTGGCTAAAGGGTGTACTTAGGGATATATTTCTGCGCTTTTTGCTCATACTGATTACGGCGCTTGTAGGAATGCTTGTGGCAGGGCCGTTGGTGGATGTGGTCAGTCAGGGCGCACTTGCGGGAATTTCGTGGCTTCAGGTCAACATCCCGGTCCTTGCATGGGCGATATTCGGTGCCACTGCTCCTTTGCAGATTCTGGTAGGAGCTCACTGGGTTTTTGTCAGCCTGGTTATTCAGAATCTGGGGGCCTTCGGTGAAGAGAGCGGCTTTATGGTCGGTTATTTTATGCTTACTATGTCACTTATGGCAGTCACTCTCGTTACGATGTTAAACAGCAAGGAAAAGGAGAAGAGGAGTTCAGTGCTGGCAGTACTGATTACCGTAACCTTCACGGGGACTACGGAGCCGGTTTTATACGGCATCTGCCTGACGGACAAGATCGCTTTGCTGGCTGCGGTGGCAGGAGGAGCAGCAGGAGGGATTTATCAGGGGCTTGTGACGATTCATACATACGTCTACGCGTTTCCTACGGTGTTCTCTATTTTGATATTTCAAAGCGACAAGGATCCGGGTAATTTAATAGAGGCTGCGGTGGCAGGAGTCATTTCTTTTTCGGTTGCACTCTTCGTTATGCTGCTCGGTCATAGAAAAAATAATATATTTGCGGGAAAAGCTTGAAAATAAAGAAAAAAAGAGGCAAAATAGAAAAGACGACCAGAAAGGGGATAAAAGCAATGTTAGACAGACCTGTATTGGATGTAATAAGAGATAATTACGAAAAAATATTTTCTGCTGAAAGAAAAGTAGCGGATTATGTCTTGGAATATCCGCAAGAGACGGTAAATGCTACGGTTTCCGAGCTGGCGAAGGTGAGCGGAGTCAGTGACGCGACGGTAGTCAGAATGTGCTCTCATTTGGGCTATAAGGGCTATTATCAGTTCCGCCTGATGCTGGCCAAGGATGTGGGAAGAGATGACGATAAAAGCAGTGAAGGCATACAGAACGAAGGAAATGCGATAGGAAGAGTCTTTCAGGACTATGCCAATACCATGATAGCCATCGGCGAGAATATGGATGAGCAGGATGTGATGGAATGCGTGAATCTGATCAAGACCTGCGGGGAGGCCCATGTCATAGCGGTGGGTAATACGACCCCATTAGCGCTCTATATGGGATTTCGGCTGGGAAGATTAGGTGTGAAATGCAGCTACGGAATCTCACCGGAATACTTTTTGAATCATGTGAACCTTGCGACGAAGGATGATATTATCATAGCGATATCTCAGTCGGGCAGATCGAAGCAGGTAATTCAAGGTGTGGAAATGGGCAAGGAGAAGGGGCTTAAGGTAATTGCGATTACGGGCTACAGGCAGTCGCCCATCGCGCAGCTTTCCGATTATGCGCTGATATCCAACGCTAAGAAGGAGACCTTTGGTTTTTATAAGAATTATGAGCATTTGAAAGAGATGGCGACCATTGACGCATTGCTCGAATTTGTAATGAACTGGGAAAAGATTCAGGAAACGAATGCGGATAAGCCGGAAGTTATATTGATGGAATACAAGTTATAGAATTTATAGAGATGGAATAAATTGGGAAAAGTAACTGCCTGTGCGCTGCCTTGTATGCGGCGCTCGGGCAGTATTTAGCTGTTTTTGCTTATTTAATTGCAGATTTCGGGGGGTTCTTGCGCGTTCTTGCGGGCATTCAGTTCGTCCCGGAAGGTTTCTATATATGCAGCGCCGAAGTGGTGCATGAGTTCCAAAATAGGAATGATTCGCTTTCCGATATCTGTAATTTCATATTCTACTTTGGGAGGAACGGTAGGATACACGTGCCTCATGATTAAGTGATCATCTTCCAGGCTCCGAAGCTGTTTGGTAAGCATCTTCTGGGTAACGTCGGGCATACGCTTTAATATTTCGTTGTAACGTAGTACCTTGTTGCTGAGAAACCATAAGATCATGATTTTTCGTTTGCCGGAAAGCAGTTTATGAGCCAGAACCATAGGGCATAAATCGTCTTTTAAGCAGGTTTCTCTCATAAAACAGTTCTCGTGTTTTTTTTCGTTTGTTTCCATGGATATGTCAACACCTTTCCACTTTCCCAATACTTGGAAATATAGTATAATTATAATGAAATTAGGTATACAAATAAGGTATAATTTCCTGTCAGGGAATGGTATACTAAATGATACTAAGGTACTTTAAAGTACCTTCTTGTGAATCTGGATTCCATCCTTTATTATATATAGATAGTGCAATTTTATGTCTATATTTATTATACAAGAAAGTGAAATGTTTTGCAAACAATTAGAGTGTTATAATCCGATTGCTGCAATTCGGTTATTGCGATTCGGTTTGTTAAAAATTTCACGGCATTTCACTTTATTTTATTATTGGATGAAAAGGAGTCTGGATATCGACCTACGGGATACCCAAGGAGAAGAAGCGATGAAGAAAGTAGTAATTATAGGAGCAGGCTATGCCGGCATCCTGACAGCGAAGAAGCTCGCAAAGAGACTTAAAAAACAGGGAGATGTGGAAATAACCATTATCGATAAGAATCCCTTCCATACTATGCTCACAGAGCTGCACGAGGTAGCGGCGGGCAGAGTGGACGAGGACAGTATTAAAATCAGCTTGAAAAAGGTGTTCGCAGGAAGAAAAGTGAATGTGAAGCTGGACACCGTAACGGAAGTGGATTTTGCGGCGAAGACGGTAAAAGGCGAAGAAGCCTCTTATGAATACGATTATCTGGTAATAGCATCCGGTTCGAGACCGACATTTTACGGGGTTCCCGGAGCCGAGGAGTTTACCTTCAAGCTTTGGTCTTATGAAGACGCTATATTGCTGAAAGACCATATTCTCAATATTTTCCGTAAAGCGGCAGCAGAGAGAGACACCGAGAAAAGAAAGCAGCTGCTGACCTTCTACGTCATCGGTGCGGGCTTTACCGGCGTGGAGATGGTAGGAGAGCTTGCGGAATATGTTCCTATCCTCTGTGAAAAATATGAAATCGACAGAGACGAAGTGACCATGGTAAATGTGGACGGTTTGAGCAGACCGATTCCGAACCTTCCTGAAAAGTTATCCGCTAAGGTCGCTAAGAGAATGAGTAAAATGGGCATCGAGCTTTGCATGAATGCCAGTGTAACCCGTGTCACCGAGGATTCCATCGAGTATAAATGCGGCGGCAAAGAGGTTACAAAGAAAGCAGGAACAGTGATTTGGGGTGCAGGAATCCAGAGCAGCACCATTGCGGCAGCTTCGGCCGACGCCTTGGAAAAGCAAAGAGGAGGACGCATTCCGGTAGATAAGTACTTGCGTTCCACCAAGGACGAATCGGTGTATGTTGTAGGAGATAACATGTACTTCGTTCCCGAAGGACAAGAGATGTCCGTTCCCCAGATGGTGGAGAACGCGGAACAGAGTGCTGATACAGCAGCTCACAACATCGCCGGTGCGATTACGGCAAAAGGCGAGATGGAAGAATATAAACCAGCTTTCCACGGCGTAATGGTTTGTGTAGGAGGACGTTATGGAGCGGCTCATGTAGGTCTTCCGGGTCATTTCTTCAGCCTTCCTTCGTTCCTTGCGATGTTTGCGAAGCACTTTATCAATATTGTTTATTTCATTCAGGTATTGGGATGGAATAAGATATTCAGCTATGTAAAACATGAATTTTTCACAATACGCGATTGCAGAAGCTTTGTAGGCGGACACTTCTCCAACAGAACGCCCAGCTTCCTTCTCGTTCCATTGAGGTTCTGGCTCGGTGCGGTATGGCTGTTTGAGGGAATTATGAAGGTGGTAGAGGGTTGGTTCAAGGAGCCGAAGCTTCAGGGCTTTTTCGGCGGGGCCAGCGCATGGTATGAAAGCATATTGAATCCCGGCAGTGCGGCAGCGGCAGATGCGGTAAGCTCGGCAACTACTGCGGCAGCAGGAGCAGCAGCGGCAGCCGATACGGTAAGTGCGGCGACGGGCACAGTAGCGGCAGCAGCCGATGCGGTGAGCGCAGCTACGGGTGCAGCAGCGGCAACGGCGGTTTCTGCAGGACATGTGATCTTCAACTGGAATATTTTAGGACTTTTCCGAATGATATTTGTCAGCGGAGCGGATCTGGCATCTTCTACCTTGAGCGACTTGGCATTCAAGCTGAATGTTCCGCTTATGAACTGGTTCGTAGATACGTGGATTCTTCCCTATAACTGGGTACAGATGGCGATGCAGATTTTTATCGTCATAGCAGAAATTTTAATCGGCCTTGCGCTGATGGGCGGACTCTTCACTTCTCCCGCAGCGGCAGTTTCTCTGGTGTTACAGTTCATGTTCGTATGCACCACGGGATTGTATCTTGGAACCTTCTGGATGATCTTTGCGGGTATTGCCGTACTGATTGGAGCAGGAAGGACGCTGGGACTCGATTACTATGCGATGCCGGCTCTGAAAAAGCTTTGGAAGAAAATACCGTTGATCCGGAAACTGTATCTGTATCAGGATTAATAAGATATGGGTGAAGCGATGGAGAAATTGACATATGAGGAAGCCTATGAGCTTGTAAAAGAAGAGATTCAGAAGGCCCTGACCCGATCACCCCGCATAATCAACGAATATTTGACTCATTTATCCGCTTCTCAGGGGAAAATGATTCGTGCGGTTTCCGTACTGATCTGTGCCGGGGACGGAGAAGGGAAAATTGCTCCGGGGGCGGTGCACGCCGCAGCGGCAATCGAAATCGTTCATCTGGCGTCTCTCGTTCATGATGATATTATCGATAACGCAGACCTGCGAAGAGGCCAGGAGACCCTCCAGAAGAGATATGGGAAACGCACCGCAGTTATTTGTGGGGATTACCTTTTGAGCCTTGCGCTTAAAATGCTCGCGGCTATTCCCGACAGAAAAGAATATACGGACATCGATCTGCCTGATTATATAAGCCGGCTGTGTCTGGGAGAGCTGTTACAGCACATTAACAATAAGAATCTGAATCTGACAGTATTCGAATATATAAGAATTATATCCGGCAAAACGGCTGCGCTCTTTGAAGCGTCCTTCTTCGCCGGGGCCGTCTTAGGCGGCAGTACTGCGGAGGATATCAAGAAATATAAGAAAATCGGAAATTATACCGGCTTGATTTTTCAGCTAAGGGATGACTGTCTGGATTTCGATAAGACGATAGAAGAGGCAAAGAAGCCGGTTCAGTCCGATTATGAGCAGGGAGTCGTTACTCTCCCCCTGATTCGCGCTTTGCAGAAACGGCCCGATTTCAGGAAAAAGGCTGAGGCAGGTGAGATTGTCAGGGCGGACATCAACCGGGCAGTGGAAGAAGCCGGCGGCTTGGATTATACCAATGAGATGATCGAACGGTATTATAAAAAGGCAAAGCGGCATATTGACAAGTTGGATGTAACTGAGGAAAAACGCGAGAAAGTGGCTGCGATTGTAAAAAAGGCCGCAGGAATCAAAGCGTAGATATGGGGACGGGGAAGAACAATTGCTTGGGAAATTTTTTGACTATATAGAAATTAAAACTAAGATTACGAGCACATTTACATTTATGCTGACAATAGGGTTTCTCCTATATCAGCGGCAGGATATACAGTGGGGAAAGACTCTCGTCTTTTTTGCGGGAATGTTTTTCTTTGACCTGACGACCACGGCGATCAATAATTATATCGATTCCAAGGATAACGGTCAGGTCCTTCCTTTTGAAAGACGGAATGCACTTTTGATTATTTATGCGTTGTTTGGAATCAGTACGGCTTTCGGATTATATCTGGCATACAGTACTGATTTGGTGATTCTTGTTATCGGCGGCATCTGTTTTATATGCGGAGTGCTTTACACCTATGGACCTCTGCCTATTTCAAGAATGCCCCTCGGAGAAGTGGTATCCGGTTTCTTTTACGGAGCGATAATCCCTTTTATATTGATGTATATCAATACGCCTAAAGGGACGTTTCTGACCTACAGCCTGAGCATTGAGACGGTATCCTTATCCGTACAGGTGGTTCCGGTGCTGACCCTGCTTCTTTTTTCCATTACGCCCTTCGCGGTAACGGCAAATGTGATGCTGGCGAACAATATCTGCGATTTGGAGAAGGATATTACGGTAAAGCGGTATACTCTGCCTTATTACATTGGGAAGAAGACTGCATTGTATCTTTTTGCAGGACTTTATTATATGACTTATGCCGCTGCGATTTTACTGGTGGTATTCGGAATCCTTTCTCCGGTGGTTTTGATTTCCCTTCTTACGATCGTACCCGTACAGAAAAATATCAATAAGTTTTTTAAGAAACAGGAAAAGTCAACGACTTTCGGTGTCAGTATTATGAATTTCATTTTAATTATGGGTGCCGGCATTTTGTCAATTTTCTTATCGGTGATTCTCGACAGGATCATGTAACACATAACTATGTTATTCGTCCGGATAACCCGGATTGAAATAAAAAAAGAGCCGCATAGACGGCATTATATGGAGGTAAAATATGAAAAAAGTAATAGCTTTATTACTCTGCATGACTTTAGTAGCAGGAACACTTACCGCATGTGGCGGTACAAAAGCAGAAGCAGCGAAAACCGGCCTTGGAGTTGCGACATCTATCGCAAAATCGACACCGGCAGGTGAAGAAGATGGATTGGCAGAAGTGGATTCCATTATCGCAGCCGTACTCGTTGGAACAGACGGTAAAATTCTGGCTTGTAAAATTGATGCAGCCCAGACAAAGATTAATTTTTCCGCAGAAGGTAAGCTTACAACAGATCCTTCTACGACTTTCCAGACAAAACAAGAGCTTGGTACTGGTTACGGCATGGGTGCGGCTTCTTCCATCGGCAAAGAGTGGTTTGAGCAGGCAGATGCTTTCGCAGCATATGCGGTAGGAAAGACTATAGATCAAGTTAAGGGTGTTGCGGTAAATGAAGAAGGCGTACCTACGGATGCAGATTTAACTTCTTCTGTAACAATTCATGTAGGCGATTTCATTTCTGCAGTTGATAAGGCAGTAGCAAATGCAAAAGATCTGGGCGCAAAGAGCACGGATAAACTTGGCTTAGGAACTACTACACAAATGTCCAGCTCCACAGATGCAACGGCTGATGCAGAAGGTCTTGCTCAGGCTTATTCCATGTACTCTGTTGTAACGACAGATGCTAACGGTAAAATCACAAGCTGCTATGTAGACGCTTCTCAGGGCAACGTTAACTTCGATGCTACCGGAGCAATTACCTCTGATTTAGCTGCTGCAGTTTCCACAAAGCAGGAACTTGGCGATGCTTACGGAATGAAGTCAGCTTCTTCCATCGGCAAAGAGTGGTTCGAGCAGGCAGATAGCTTCTCTTCCTTCGTAATGGGAAAGACTGCATCTGAAGTAAGCGGAATCGCTGTTGACGGTGAAGGCCATGCAGCGGACGCTGATCTTGTAAGCTCCGTAACCGTACATGTAGGTCCTTTTATCGCTGTAGTTGAAAAGGCTGCATCAAACGCGAAATAATAATGAACTTGAAATAATTTACGGGGGATGCATTATTTTTCAAAAAAATAGTGCATCCTCCTTTCATATGGTATAATTAGGAAACTAATTTTTCAGAGGTGGACAAGTTGAAACGAAAAATTACTGCATTCCTGTTAGGAATGATGATGATATCGATGCTGTCGGCTTGCTCGTTTGGCAAGGATATGCGCTATGAGGCCAGCTTTCTGGAGCTGTTCGATACGGCAAGCGTAATCGTAGGATATGCGAAGAGCGAAGAGGAATTCACGAAGTACAGTCAGATGATATATGATGAATTGAAAGTATATAACGAGCTCTACGATATTTATAATGATTACGAGGGCGTAAACAATATAAAAACGATTAATGATAATGCGGGTATAAAGCCGGTAAAAGTGGATCGGAAAATCATAGATCTTCTTCTATTTTCCAAGGAATGGTATGAGAAGACAAATGGAGAGATAAACGTGGCCTTTGGTTCCGTGCTCTCTCTATGGCACGATCATCGGACCGCGGGTCTGGACAACCCGGAGAATGCAACTCTTCCCGATTATGAAGAGCTGAAAGAGCGAAACCAGCACATCGACATCGGCGATATGGTCATCGACGAGGAGGCATCCACCGTTTATTTGAAGGACCCTGAAATGAGTCTGGACGTAGGTGCTATTGCCAAGGGCTATGCAGTGGAGAGAGCCGCTCTCTTCGCACAGGAGGCGGGCTTTGAGAACGGTATGATTTCCGTAGGGGGAAATGTCAGAACCTTTGGAAACAAGCTAGACGATAACGGTAAGGAAATTCCCTGGAGTGTAGGAATACAGAACCCGGATTTATCCAGCGATGTAAAGACACTTTATGTGTTGAATCTGTCGGGATATTCTCTTGTGACAAGCGGTATTTACGAGCGCTACTATGTGGTGGACGGGAAGCAGTACCATCATATTATCGATCCTAAGACGCTGATGCCGACGGAATATTTTGTTTCCGTTTCCATCATCTGTCCGGATTCCGGCATGGCGGATGCTCTTTCGACGGCGGTGTTCAATATGCCTTATGAAGAGGGCAGTAAGCTGATTGAGGGGCTTGACGGCGTGGAAGCTCTATGGGTGTTCCCCGACCAGAGCATGAAGTACAGCAGCGGCTTTCAAGCAATGATCAGAGATTAAATATATGGTAAGGGCGAAATGCTATGAAGCCGAAGGGTGAATAGCAGCTATGATGGAATGGTGTAGTCTATGATAAAGAAGAACGATTTGATTCTTGCCGGAGCGATTCTTATAATTGCTCTGGCGGCGGTAGTTTTTATAAATGTTACAAAGAAGGAAGGCGCGGTGGTAGTAGTCACTATAGGCGGCGAGGTGTATAAGACATTGCCTCTGGATGAAGACACTACGCTTACGATAGGAGACAGACAGGGCGATTATAATGTTTTGGAGATTAAGGAGGGAGAGGTAACGATGACGGAAGCTAACTGTCCTGACAAAATTTGCGTGGCTCATAGAAGTATCCACTACGATCATGAATCTATTATATGTCTGCCTCACGGAGTTTCTGTGGAGATTCGTGACGGAGAGAAGAGCGATGTGGATATGATCGCCAATTAATAAGGAGTACAGATGAAGACAAGAAATGTCGCAACGTATGGAATGCTGATTGCATTGGCCTTTATTTTAAGTTATATAGAGAGTATCATACCGATTCCCGTGCCGGTTCCGGGTATTAAGATCGGGCTGGCGAATCTGGTGGTAATTACTGCCTTATTTACCATGGGACCGAAGCAGGCTTTCGTATTATCCATGATTCGGATCGTTCTGGTAGGTTTTACTTTCGGTAATCTGTCCACGATGATGTTCAGCTTTGCGGGTGGTATGCTAAGCTGGCTTCTTATGGTGGCGGCGAAGCGGTGGAAGCGTTTTTCCATGACCGGAGTGAGTATTCTTGGAGGTATCGGTCATAATATCGGACAGATTTCGGTTGCTATGTGGGTAATAAATAACAGCGTACTTTTATACTATCTTCCGTTTCTTATTATTTCCGGTCTCGTTACGGGGGCGGTTATCGGTATCGTAGGAGCGCTTATAACGACCAATATTAAAAAATTAGATTTTATAAAAAACTAGTATAACGTTCGACAAATAACTGGACCAATCGCGCAGAATGCTTTTCCTAGTGTGCAGTTCGAAAAACGTAGGCGTAGCGGGCTACGCTGAAGCTTTTCGAACTGTACAATCGGGAAAGCAGGCAAGCGATTTGGAGTAGTTATTTGCGAAACGTTGTACTAGTATGTTAATATTTATTATTACATCAGTTCATTATCTATGTCCAGTTTTATATACATTATTTTACAAGATACATTTCCGGATCGTTACTGTTTATTCCGTTCCCAGTAACGCATGATGTTCTGCAATGCAAACTTTATGCATTTAAATTTGTTCCGCGAAGCAGAAATCATATCTTGCATCACGTTCTTACGTAGCTCAACAGCAAGTGTTAAGCTACTGTGTGAACAGTAGCTCCCGCTTTAAGCTATCGGCGCAAAAGAAGCTTTTGCCGCAGGCACATTTATACCCATCCTCTATTCCATACCCTTCAGCACTTCCACCATATCCAGCCGCCTTATTCTCTTCGAGAAAAAGATTCCTGCGAGTACAGAAATACCCAGTACAAATATTGCTGCATATATATAATCTCCTGCTGAAATCACAGCTTCATAATCATAACTGTCGCCATTGCTGTCAAACATATATTGCAGGATTATTTTTGCGAACGGCGCCCCCAGAAATATTCCTATGACAGACAGCCACAGATTCTGGATGGTCAGTATTTTCTGAATCTGCTTACTCTCAAACCCTAATACTTTTAATGTGGCAAACTCTTTGATCCTTTCGTTAAAAGACAGATTTCCCGAATTATACAAAACAATTATGATCAAAATGGCTGCAAAAACAATTAGGACTCCTACCATCACATACATAATCTGCATAGATTGCATAAAAGCGTCCAATCGATCCGTTTTACTATGTGTGGCGGTAATCAAGCTGTTTGTTCGCTCCAAGTCCGTAACATCCTCATTTGTATACAGAAAAGCAGGTAAGAACTTATTGCCCGTCTCTTCAAAGTCTTTTCTTAGCATGGTAATACCACTGCTCGTAGGATTTCTGCTGACTACCCCGACAGTAGCTCTATACCACTCATTTTTATCATAGATATGCCAGTAAATTCCATCCCCAACTTCAACGCCGAGTGAAAGCGCAAGTTTAGAAGAAATGGCTACCGTTCCTTCCGGAATGGACACCTCCTCCTGCCTCACATTAGTGATTCCATAAAAGCCTTTCCCCTCTGTGACCGCAAGCCCCGTTGTCTTCTTATCGCCGGACAGCGCATGGTTCTTAGCCGCAACCTCCACACTGCCGGCCATAATAAGTTCTCCTCCATACTTTTCTGAAAATGTATCCGCCTGCTGCGTCGTAATATCCTTTGCAAATTGGATATTATAATCATAATTCTGAAGTTTTCCGAAACTCCAATCATACACATTATCCAGCGTCGTATTGCAAGCTAATCCGCAAGCCATGATCATCATGCCGCAGGCTGTTCCAAAAACTCCCATAAAAGCACGTAACCTGGCTCTCGAAATATCTCTCAGATTATATTGTACCGTAAAACCCAGCCCCTTCCAGAAGGGCAGCTTTTCGAAAATACAGTTCTTGCCAGACTTGGGCGGCGCCGGACGCAGCGCTTCGGATGGCTTTACACGAAGCAGTCTGCGACAGCTTAGATATGATGTCCCGGTGCAGACCAGAACAATAACAGCCGCTGCCGCAAAAAATGAATTGTCATAAGCAGCCTTCCATTCAGGAATGGTATAAAAGGATTCAAACAATTCTGTCAATGCCTGCCCCCACCACAACGGTCCAATAATCAATCCAAAACCAGCTCCCAATGCGGATATGACAAAACTATAACTCAAGTAATGTCTCATGATTTTACTATTTTTCATTCCAAGAGCATTCATAGTTCCGATCTGGGTTCTCTGATTAGCTACCATTCTGCTCATAGTAGTCATAATAACCAGCAAGGCAATCAGTACAAATACCATAGAAAATATATAAGCAAACTGCTCATGCTGACTGAGTTCATCCTCCAAGACCTTCATTCCTGCAATGGAATCCTTATCCACGAATACGGCATAATTGCCATTTACTGCTTCAGATATTTCATTTTCTAAGACCAGCACATCTTCTTTATCCGTGGACAAGATCATCTGCGTATACGGCATCATGGCAAGAAGCTTTTCATCACTGAGTCCATCGATTCTTTTAAGCAGCATTTCCCGTGTAATTGCGTCTTTCGTCAGTCCGTTTGTTTCTAATTGTTCCAGTACGGCATCCAGCAGTTTCGTATGCTCCAGCACATCATTGGCAGTGATTTTTCCCGCAGCAATCAAATGCTCTACATATTCCCGCACAGGGAATGCCTTATAGGACATATATACATAGGCTATATTCTTAAAATCCACATCCAAATCGGTGTCTGCACACATATAACTGAATTCCGGTGAAGCAATCAGGCCTGCTATTTTCTTTTCTACCGGCACTCCATTATATGTAACCGCAAAATCATCTCCCACCGACAGGTCCCATTCCTTCGCAAAACGCTCAGATAACCATAAATGCTCTGTATCGGAAGGATTAAATTCCACACCCTCTAACACATATGGCTTTGTCAGCAGATTCTCATCTTCCAGAAAAATCTCAATCTGAGCATTGTTCTGCCCTACGGAGGTTCCGGTCACTTGCATACGCAGCTGCGCGGCAGTAACATCCGGAAGCTCCCTCACTTTCTTTAAATCTTCATCAGAGAATCCTTCTCCGTATAGCCAGCCGTCTGCCAGATTCGTTTTCTGATAGAAATTATCCAAAGCATGGTATGCCCCGACATTGCTGGCCTTGAGGAGAGTAAACATACATACTGCCAGAAAAGATAATAAAAATACGGAAAAGAACTGTCCAAAATTATTTTGTATCTCACGGAGCATTTTTCTTATGAGCATTACCAATTTACCTCCCTTACCGGAAGTGGATGTTCGTTATGTATTATTTCACGAATTTTTCCATTTTTCATTCGGATCACTTTATCCGCACATTTTGCAATATCTGCATTATGCGTCACTACAATGACCGTATGATGCTTCTTTTGGCACAAATCCTGTAACAGCTCGAGGACGATGATTCCCGTCTCTGAGTCCAGAGCACCGGTCGGCTCATCTCCTAACACTATCCTCGGATTTTTCGCCAATGCTCTCGCGATAGATACTCGTTGTTGTTCTCCTCCCGACATTTGGGACGGAAATTTGTCCTTGTGCTCCTCTAACCCCACTGCTTTGAGAAGCTCCATCGGTTCCGAAGCATCCTTTACTATGTTTTTTGTCAGTGCAATATTTTCATATGCAGTCAGACTCGGCAACAGATTATAGAACTGAAATACAAAGCCGATCGTCTTTGCCCTATAATTGGATAGCTGCTTGTCATTCATGGCGGAAACCTCCATGCCGTCAATGATCACTTTCCCCTGCGTCGGAACATCCATGCCTCCAAGCATATTCAATACGGTTGATTTTCCGGCTCCCGACTGGCCAAGAATGACAACGAATTCTCCCTTTTCAATAGTAAAGTCTACATGATTGACTGCAATCTGTTTTCCTTCTCCCGTTCCATAGGTTTTCACAACATCCTGAAATTCTACTAAGCTCATGCTTCTATTTACTCCTCTTCTTATGCTTTTACATATTCATATAACGCCTTCATAATCAGGCGAAAGTTTTCTTTTAATGCCTTTTCGTTCATCATATCTTTATTTTCCAAAGCATATGCCATAATCTTCGGAAAGTTAGCAATAACTCCATAATCCAGATTCTCCTTGATGCCTGTCGTATGACCCAATAAAATATGAATTATCTGTTCGTCGCGCTCCGGGTTATATATAAGCTCGGACGGAATTGTTTTTTTCAGCCATTCTTCATCTTCTGCAGTCATCTTGTATATAAGATTTTCCTGCGGATTAAAGATTGCACTTTGATACCACTCAAACAATTCATCGATGGTCATTGTTCCTTTTTTATTCAGCAATTGCTGAAAGGCATCTAATTTTTCCCTTCTCCACTGAGACATTACCTCCATAACCAGCATTTCCTTGGAAGAAAAAAAATGATAAAAGGTTCCCTTTCCAATTCCAACCGTTTTTGCAAGTTCTGAGATATTCGTATTTCTAATTCCTCTCTCAAGCATCTGCTCCGACGCTTTCTCCAACAATCTTTTTCGAATCTGTTCTTTTTCTTTTTCTGAAAATATAGGCGGCATAGATCTCTCCTTTTATATGACCAGCAATATTATTTGGTCATATAAATTGTACTGCAACAGAAAAAGGAATGCAATGACGCACTCCTTCTGTATCTGATAAGATTTCTCAATATGGCGCAATCTCACTATTTTTATTTTAATTTCTGTGATGCCTTCCACATAGCCGCATATTTTCCATGCTGCTCGAGCAGCTCTTCATGTGTTCCATTTTCCACAATTTTTCCATCATTTACTACCAAAGTCTGATCTGCATGCCTCACAATCGGTAATGTATGCGCTACCATAATCACAGTCTTATCTGTTTTCAGCAACTGCGAAATGGCTTGCTTTACCAGTAATTCATTTTCAATGTCCAAAGATGCTGTTGCTTCATCCAAAAGAATGATCGGACTATTCTTAATCAATGCTCTCGCCACGGATAACCGCTGTTTCTCCCCTCCTGACAGCCGATTTCCATTTTCCCCGACCTGCGTATCATATCCATTTTTCATATTTCGAATAAATCCGTCACAATTTGCCAATCTGCAGGCCTCTTCCACCTCTTCGTCCGTTGCCTCTGCTCTTGCATATCGGATATTGTTCCTCACTGTATCATTGAACAAAAATACATTTTGATCGACTGCCGAAATATTTGATAGTACCTGTTCGGACGATGCTCCTTTCGTATCACATCCGCCTATTCTTATCCTTCCGGAATCCGGAAGATAATATTTTGATATCAGATTAAGAATGGTGGATTTGCCTGATCCGGAATCACCTACAATTGCAGTAAAGCTATTTTGCTTAATTTTGAAGCTGACATCCCTTAATATTTCCTCTCCACAGTTATAAGAAAATGCAACATGTTCAAATTCAATACCGGAATCTCTGGGCTGGAATCCTGTCACATCCGCTGTTTCTTCCTCTTCTCCCAGAATTCTTTCAATATTTTCCCTGGACAGCATCAAATTCTTGTAGGATAAAAAAAGAATGAACAGTGAACCATTGGACTTCGCCACAAACAAAGGCAGCATGGTCAGTAAAATCAATATCTGCGGTGTTATTATTCCTTGCATGTAAGCATTTGCAGTCAATATAATAATAATCGGAAGGGCCAGCCAGCTGATTCCCATATAAATGGAGCCGATGGGAAGCACTACTTTTTCAAACTGATAGCTGATATCTGAATAATCCTTCATAGCTTTTGTCAAGACTTCATTTTTTCTGCCACCCATGCCATAGGCCCGGAGCGTCTGCATTCCCGATATATATTCCGTGATGGCACTGACATTTTCCTGTCTTGCCTTGTTTTTTCTTGTCCCATGAAATTTCACCTTCCGAATCGTCAGGTACATGGTCGGAATCAACAGTAAAGATGAAATAATAAGAACAATTCCTACCGACAGATATATGCAGGCTGCTGCCAGGCCGGATGCAATTACAAGAACGGAGATCTTCACAATATCAGAAAGCTTATGGGTAAGAATCTGCTCATAATCAGCCACTTCACTGGATGCTCCATTTATGTAAAATCCGGTTTTGTTCTTTATAAAACGGTTCAGCGGTATTCTTTTCATCTTATCGCCAAGAGCAATCCTGATATTCCTGCTTACATCGGAACCTCCAATTTGACTGCCTACATAAGAGACCGAATACAGAATAAGCCTTGCAATAAAAATACCTGCAACAACAAAGGTCAAAATGAGCAATTCGCGGATATGCATGCCTAAGCCAAAAATCAATTCCAGTATCTGATACAATACCAAAAATCCGCTAATGCTAAGCAATCCTTCCACGACGATTCCGCCTATGGACAGCTTTAACATTCTTCCCATCCGAAATACTTCTTGTTTTATCATATTAATAACCATGCCTTTCTCATAGCCTGCAAACTTTGGGCCGCAGGCACAATATTTGCAAGCATAATAAATTATGCTGTGAAAAATTCATTTTTCACACTAATTTCCCTCCATTTTCATCACTTTACTCTGCGAAGGAGAAATATACTGTATCTCTCTTGCCGTATTGTAATCTTTCCATGCCTTTGCAAAATATGCACTATTCTGCAGTATTTCATCCCAGGTCCCTACCCGCTCTATCGTTTCATGCTCTACCACCGCTATCCGGTCACAGCTTTGTACAATTCCAAGCCTATGCGCCACAATAATAACAGTCTTTCCCCTGCAAAGGTTCGAAATTGCCTGATCGATTTCTATCTGATTTTCCGGATCTGCCGAGCTGGTCGCTTCATCGAGAACCAATATCGGTGCATTTTTAAGAATTGCTCTCGCAATACAGATTCGTTGTTTCTCACCGCCGGAAAAGCGTCCGAAGTAGCTTCCGACCAAGGTGTCATACCCCTCCGGCAGATCCATGATAAATTCATCGATCTGAGCTGACTTTGCCGCTTCCCTCACTTCATCTAGTGATGCCGCCTCTTTTCCCATTGCAATATTTTCGAATACGCTGCCGCTCGTTAAAAAGCTCTGCTGAAAAACAATAGAAATATTTTCAAGCAATTCTTCATAATCGATATCCTTTACATTGACGCCTCCAATCTTAATTTCTCCCTCAGTAACATCATAGAATCTGGATATCAGCTGTACTGCTGTCGTTTTCCCTGCACCAGACTCTCCCACAAATGCAATCTGTTCCCCATGTTCGATATGCAGATTGCAGTTACTTAACACCGCTTTCCCTTTTTCATAGAAAAACCATACGTGGGACAACTCAATATCATGCTTCTTCGGAAATTTTTCTGTTCCCTGAAATACCTCCGTGTCCAAAATGTTTTTTACCTGCGCAACCCCATTCATAACATAAGAAAGACTGGATGCCATTTCCTGTAAAGGCCTGATATCCGTCAGATATTGCGTTCCCACAAATGCAAACAGAAGCAATACGCTTGCTTCGATAGAACCATTCATAAACCAATATCCGCCAAGTGGTACAATAAACAAAATACTGCACTCCAGAAGCACGACATAAACAGCATACAGCGGCCCGGTAGCTCTTGAAATATCTCCCCATAATGTGTGGGTTTCTTCAATAGCACCCGCATACTTTTTGAAGGATTTCGTTCCCATATTGTACGCTTTGATAAGCCGCATCCCATTTATATATTCAATGATCGCTTCAGAAAGAGAACCGCCGGTCCGATTGACTCTTTCCATGTATTTGCTCATTCTCCCAAACATCACAGCCATAACTCCCCCAATAAAAAGCAAGGGAAGCAAACTAATTAATGCTAACGGCACATTGACCGTACACAGATATGTAAAGATTACAATCGGTCCGGAGAGGTAAAGCACCAATTCCGTTAAATGGTGTGCCAAGAACAGTTCCAGTTTTTCTATACTCTCATTCATTACCGTCTTGATTTCTCCGCTGCTTCTTTCATTCAGACTCCCCAGTGGCATCTTAGACATATGTTCCGTAACCATACAGCGCACTTTATACAGTGTCCGATATGCTCCCTTATGAGATAGAATCCCGCCAAACGGTATCATCATGTGCCGAATAAGAATACTGATCACTGCCGCCGCCCCATACTGAACTGCCAACCAGACGCTGCATTCTCCATTTACCGTTGCATCTATCATCTTATAAAAAACATAGTATGGAACTGCGGACATTACACTTGCTATCAGAGACGCAATAATTGCAAAATAAATATAATATTTATCCTTTCCTGCCCATTCCATCAGTAAGGATAATCCTCCTTTTTCTTTTGTTTTCTTACTTTTATACATATCAGTCACTCTCCTAATATTTAAATGATTTTTCAAGTCTACGAGTATAGTAAATCATTCATATTTATGATACAATGCTTTCTATCTACTTGAGTCTTATTTGAATGCTGTAACGTCTCATATGTACATTTCAGGAGAAGAGGCATAAGTTGAAAGAAAAGAGCTTTCAACTATTGATTCCCCGTCCGCTAAAGCAGACAGACAGGAGCAATAATGAAAAATATTGTCAACGATTACTACCGGAAAGTATTTGAAAATGGGTTGTTCGAACCGTGTACTGCACCGGTGCAGTTTCCGTTTGCCGGCGAATGCTGGAAGGCAAATGAGTCGATCGGCCATGGATATTACTGGATTTACAATTCCGGAAAGCATTATAATATTAAAATTCATGATTTTTGTTTTAATGAAGATTCTGTTGTAGATATGGCAATTCCGGAATGTTTAAGCATCACTTATTATAAGTCCATTTCCGGCGAAGAACTGACTCCTTATAAACGGTTGAACAACTATGTAGTCAAAAGCTTCTTAGGCGGTTACGAGCCTTTTAAAGCGCTTATTCACAAAAATATTCCTATTCAGTCCATCGGCATCGAATATGAACCGGCCTATTATGAACCTTATCTTAAGGAACAGTATAAAGAATTGTATCAAAGTCCTCAGGATGCATTTAAAAGCATTGATGAATCTGTAGATTTTCCTGAAATGACTATGCTTTTAAACCAGCTTGCAGCCTATCGCGGGGAGGGTATTTCAGCAGAGTTGTTTTATGATGCCAAAGCTGCAGAAGCCTTATCACTGGTCTTTGAACATCATCGAAAAATAAACCAGCAGAAGATCATATCCATCTCCAAGGCCGACAAAGACCTGTTAGATATTGTAACTTCCTATATCGGTGACCATTATGCAGACGATTTATCTATCGAACAGCTTTGTAAAATTGCATGCATGGGGTCCACCAAGCTTAAAAAAAGTTTCAAAGCCTATTTGGGCAGTACTATTTCAGAATATATTCAAAGCACACGGATCGGACAGGCCGAACAGCTGCTCGCTTACACCGATTTATCCATTGGTCAGGTAGCGCAGGCCGTAGGCTATTCCAATGCCGGACGTTTTGCCGATCTGTTCCGAAAAGCCAACGGTGTTCTTCCTATGGAATACCGTAAAATCAGCCGCGGATAATTTCCACGGCTGATTCTTTCCTTTTAACTCCTATCTATGTGCTTTAGCACACGTATAAATCAGGATGTTGAAAAAACCTTTTATTTTTCAACCTAGTTATTTGCAGGACGATGCACTAGCTACAGCAATAACTTTAACATTTTCTTTCTGGTTTCTACCGTTAACTCATAATCTTCCTTAAGCTGTCCCTGATCCATAACAAGAATTCTGTTACATACATTACAGGCCAGTTCATAGTCATGGGTTACAATAAATATTATCTTGCCCTCCTTCGCCAGCATCCTTATCAGTTCGCAGACACGCAGCATGCTATCATAATCCAATCCACTGGTAGGCTCATCGAATATGAGGATTTCCTTATTGCATAACATACCGACAGCGACAGCAAGCCTTTGCTTCTGGCCTCCTGAAAGCAACGCCGGATGACGATCTTCATAATCGTCCAAATTCAATTTTTCTAATATCCGGGTTACCTTTTCGTCATCTATTCCTCTCATTCCGTAAGAACATTCATTTCTGACACTATCCGCAAACAGTTCATAGTCAACATCCTGAAATACCATATATCCTAAAGAGCAGCGCTGTTTTTCCTTAAGTTCATTCCCTTTATAAAATATATGTCCTTCCAGAATACGGTTCAATCCGCATAAAGTTTCTGCCAGCGTTGATTTTCCGGCACCGTTATGACCGGCTATTCCTATGATATCTCCTCCCGCCGCCTCAAAGCTGATATTCCGGATCACGGGATTTTTCTTATATCCGGCACTCACATGTACTACATCCAATGCACACTTCTTGTTGCCGGATTTTTTTTGATCTATGTTTTTCTGAATTGGTAATTCAACATTTCTATCCAATAATCTGAGTCCCTTTTGTACCCTCGTTTCATCAGGCAGCATAAAAAAGTCGGATGCCAGATATTCACCACAAATTCTGCCTTCCTCTAAATAGATTACTCTATCCACTATTTCTTTCAAATAATATAAACGGTGTTCTGTTATAATGATAGTCTTCCCAAGCTGCTTCAAAGCGCATATCTGCTCTTGCAGTCTCTTCACCGCATGTGCATCCAGATTGGCCGATGGTTCATCAAGGAGATATATATCGGGCTGCATGGCATATACAGAGGCAAACGCTATCTTCTGTTTCTCTCCGCCGGAAAGATGAAATAGATTTTTTCCAAGTAAATTTTCCACTCCCGTTTCTTTTGCCGTTCTGGCAAATCTGACTTTTAGCTCTTCCCTCGGATATGCCAGATTCTCGATTCCAAATAATATTTCACTATCCGTGTCGATATTAAAAAATTGGGAACGAGGATTCTGGTAGACTGTTCCGACCTGCTCCGCAATCTCATACATCTCCATTTTTTCCACATCATTCCCGTTTACAAAGACCTGTCCTTCGATTTCTCCTTCATAGTAATGCGGGATCAATCCGTTTATCATACGCAAGAGCGTGGTCTTACCACATCCGCTTCTGCCGGAAAGCAGTATACATTCTCCATCCCGTACTTCTAAATTTACTTTTTGAAGATTCAGCTTAAAAGACCCTTTATACCGGAAAGAAATATTTTTAATTTTTACCATATATTTCCTCCCCGGATACATACAACTGTTACCACAGCAGCACACAGCATGCAGATATAATCTGCTGTCTGGAATCTCACCTGCGCAAGCGTCGTCCTCTTTTTGGGATTTTCGATTCCTCTCGTGATCGCTGCACAGGACAATTCATCGGCCCTTCTGGATGCCGACATCATCATAGGTACATAGAAACACTCTATTGTTCGGGCAGGATGCATTAAAAAACCTCCCTGCAGCCCTCGCATAGCCATTGCTTTCTTAATTGCACGCCTATCTTCGCCAATGGACGGAAAATATCTTAATAGTACCGTAAGCGGTATCGTAATTGTTCTGGGTACTAAAAGCTTGGAAAAACTCGCCATAATTTCGCTTACTCTGACCGTCTGAATCAGCGCAGCCCCTAATGTTCCTGCAGGAATCACTTTTCTTATAAACCGGATACCTACCGCAACGTAGATCATCCATGTGTCACCCAAATACGTGCTGATCAATACATCTAATAGCACAAAGATAAAATATGTAACTCCCATTTTTAAGGAGAATCCTAAAATGCCACAGCAGGCACACAGAAGAAGAATGGATGCCATGAGAATGAATTCACTATATATGGATGAACTGACAAAAACCGCAATATTTGAAAATAATATCATCAAAAACAAGGTTCTCGGATCCAGCTTTATAAACCCCTGACGCTTTTTATCAACCTTAACACTAAAAAGCTTCATGCTGTCATTCCTGCTTTTTCAAACTGTTTTCTTAATAAAATTTTTCCCGCAATAGCGCTGATCAGACCCGTTACAATAATTGATGCGATCATTGCAGGCAGCATCCAGTTCTGTGCGGTCGCTCCCATTGTATCCACATAAGCTTGCTCCGTTCCCTTTCCGACCATATAAGAAAAATAACTGTCCCTGTTGATCCAAAGCATCAGATATGATCCCATCGGATTCAAGGAAAATATAACGAAGCTGACAATATTTAATGTTACATTCCGAAAGCGGCCTGCACCCGCGATGAAATCTGCCACAATTCCAAGCAATACCAGAGCGATCGACCACATCCAGTACATCCCTGTAACAAACATTAATAATCCGATTACCACTCCAAGAATGATAACCGGTCCATGCTTTGGCACCTTGGCGATCAATAGCATATATGCAGGTCCGGTCAGCAGCGCAACCGCACAAGGCATCAGAAAAGTAAGCACCGGATTAGGTGCGAGCAAGCCGGCCCCCAGCATCATAAGCACAAGAAATACCGCACAAAATATACCTGTTGTCACAAGGTCCCTTACTGTAAGATTTTTGTTTTGATGTGTAATGGTTTTCATCACATACCTCCGTTTCTAGTTAGTCTCGGCTAACCAAATTGTATTTTACATATCGGGTGATAAAATGCAATAAGAAAACGAAGTGTACGTCTGAATGGAATATTTTTGAGTCTGAAATGTATATCCACATTAGAGACTTATACTTAATCCGTCCCAAGATATAGCTACGTTATTTACTTGTCCTTACATTTGGAATGAATCATCTAAAGCAAACATGGTTTTACAAAGTTTTATTCCTGTTTCTGTACGAAAGATTTTATTAAGTACAGAATGGATAGCATCTGCTTCCATTTCGCCCTCATACATATTTACAAGAAAATCTGCTTCCACAAGTATTTGATAATCTAATCCGTCTATCTCGTTATATGTATGATGATGCCCTACCAGATAACAGACTCTTTCTATAACGCTTGGGGGATAGCAAAGCTCTGTCAGCATTTTTTCAGCTATCGGAGGACCTTCCAATTCCTGATTTTTTCCATTTGCACTTTGATATTTCATTTCTGCCGCTTTAATTCCGATGTCATGAACGATAGCTGCAGTCTCTAAAATAAATTGCATATCCCCTTCAAGCTTTTCCGACTTTCCAATAAGGCTCGCAAAACTGTGCACTTTAATAAAATGCTGGATTCGTCCCGGATCACCCGAATAATAAGCCGCCATCTTTTGAATTAATCTCTCTGTCTCCATTATATTGCCTCCTTTTTATTTTCCATTAAAGAGCAGTACCCTTAGCAAGTTTAAACAGTTTCAAAACATCAGCTCCTTCGTGTTCCAGCAGCTTCATTTTTTTATCCACGCCTCCGGCATAGCCGGTCAGGCTTCCATTAGAGCCCACAACTCTATGACAAGGGATAATAATGGATATGGGATTATGTCCTACCGCTCCTCCGACTGCCTGACCGGACATATGCTCTTTATTGGTACGAGCCGCCACGATTTTTGCGATTTCTCCATAAGTAGTGACTTCTCCATAAGGAATTTCACACAAAATGCTCCATACCGCCTGCCGGAATTCTCCGCCGATCGGAGCCAGGGAAAGCCCGGAAACGGCCGGTTTTTCCCCTGCAAAATATCTATCGAGCCAATCTTTTACGTCAGAAAACACCGGCAAGTCGTTCTTTTCCATCATTTTTTCCTTTACCGTGCCTCCATAATATTTCTGGCCTTCCATCCATAGACCAATCAGGCTGTTCCCGTCGCTCCCCAGCATTATTCTGCCCAAAGGCGACGAATAGTTGGTTGAATAAAACATATCCATTCCTCCTTCATTTATATTCAACAAAATTACATTTAACAAAATTCATATTACAATGAATTCCATAAGTTGACTGTTGCATAGCTGCACCATGGATGCCATGCCTGCGCTAAAGCCAGCATTTCTTTCGGTGCCGAGGGAGCGAGTGCCTTCTTTACACCGTAATCGGTATCCAAGAAAACATCAGGCCACCCCATAGCACGCATGGCAATATATTGTGCTGTCCATGCTCCGATTCCCGGAATATCCATTAATATCTTCATTTCCCTTTCCGGTTGGGAACACAAATTAACATCTATTTTTTTCTGCACAAATATACGGGACAATTCCAATATGGTCCTTGCACGAGCCGACGTAATCCCCAGAGGGCCCAAGTGATTTTCAATGGCTCCTTCCAGAGCGATCATGCGCTCAGGCTCAGGGAACACGTGGGTCAGTCCCTCTATGCCGGTTTGAATTGGCATCCCATACGTTTCTGCCAGTCTGGCCGCCAATGTGCCCGCCGCCTTAACGGTAATCTGCTGGCCCAGCACCGCACGCACAGCCATTTCATAAGGCTCAAAGCATCCGGGAACTCTTGTACCGGGGACAAAAAGACCGGGCCGAATGTCATTCATGGATGAAAGAACTTCACTTACCGCTTCCGGGTCACAATATAAATCGAACAAACACCGGATTCTAGCCAGTATCTGAGGCAGTACCGAAAGCAAGGCAGAGGATATCGTAACATTCAATACATTTTGCGCGGGCTTATTCGTTACCCTTATCCATCCGCATACCTCCTTTGACTCTCCCGATACCAAACGGACCGTACGCATGTATGATTCCTCATCTACCACTTCTACGCCGGCAATTGCGCGCTGAGCCAAAAACTTCAAAATACAGCTCCATTGATAAGGCGGGCGGTAACCCAGAGCCAGTGTCACATCAGCCTGTCGTTTTTCTTCTCCGAGAGTCAGCTTTCGTAATGCTGTAGGGGACATTCGGTACTGCTTTTTAAATAAATCATTAAAACGCCTTAAGCTTCCGAACCCGGATGCCATTGCAATATCCAATATCGAAAGATTTGTATCGGTTAACAGACTTTTGGCAAGAAGCAGCCTGCATGTTTGCATATATTGCACCGGGGATACATGATATTCTTCGGTGAAAGCCCGCCGTAAATGGCGGCCCGTACATCCAAGTTTTTCCGCAAGCTCTTCAAGACTCTGTCCGGTTCCGCAATTTTCTTCCAGTAATCTTGCCGCTCTGCTTACAAGAGATGCCGTAGCATCCATGGGCGATGTGCCGGGAGCAAGCTCCGGCCTGCACAAAAGACATGGGCGGTAGCCCGCCTGCTCTGCTTCTGCCGCTGTAGAATAAAAGGTACAATTTTCTTCTTTTGGCAGTTTCGCACGGCATACCGGCCTGCAGTAAATTCCGGTTGAAGACACTCCTGTAAAAAAGCGCCCGTCAAAGCGACTGTCTTTGGATTTAAAGGCAGCATACCATGCTTTATCCTTACCTTCCAACATAATGGTATCCTCCTTTTTTCTTAATTGTAACACAGATTTAGAATTAATCTCGCCATTTTCGGACATACATTTCGATTTAAGTTATACTTTCATTATTTTTCTCTTGACTAATAGTCAGTACTGAGTATAATTATATTCAGTACTGACTATTTAGAAAGGAAGTGATCGTATGATTCCGTTATATATTCTCGGCTTGCTCCTGCGATTCGGCCCTCAGCATGGATACCAGATCAAAAAGCTGATGGAAGAACAGCTTGAGGACTTTACTCAGATCAAGCTGCCCACTGTATATTACCATCTTGAAAAAATGGAGGCTGCAAAGCTGCTTACTGCCACTCGCGATAAGCAGGGGGCACGTCCGGAAAAGACCGTATATCAAGTAAGCGATACCGGAGCTGATAAATTCAGGGAATTGCTCGTACAAACTTTACAGTTCGAGTACCGCCCTACTTTTGATATCGACGGCACTTTTTATTTTTCGGATTCTCTGGACAGCGATGCTTTGCTGAACAGTCTTGGCAAGCACATTTCAAGCCTGAAAAAGACGCTTGACGGGCTGGAAGCTCACCGCAAAGCAACAATAGAATATATTCCAAAGGACTATCGAACCTCTGCTGACATTATTTTTGAGCATCATATCCTGCACTATCAGGCTGAACTCACTTGGGCAGAGCAATCATGGAACACCTTAAAGGAGGTAGAAGAACATGGTAAAAAACAGAGTTATTGAAACAAACGAGGGGATTCAGAATGAAATCACCGTAGAAACTTTTGATGTATTTGCCCGTAATATGCGGGATAAGGGTTGGAACGGCGTAGACGGTATGATCGCTTCCGGCATTAAGGGCGGGGATGTGTTGGAAATCGGACCCGGACCCGGTTACGTGGGGCTGGAACTCGCTGCGAAGCTTCATCCGGCTTCTCTTACCGGCTGCGAGATCAGTCCTGCCATGCTCCGCTTTGCTGAGAAAAATGCCGCTGAATACGGAATCCCCGCTCGGTATGTTCTGGGAAACTGTATGAATATGCCGTTTGAGGATGAAAGCTTCGACACGGTTATCTCCAATGGTTCTCTGCATGAATGGGAGAATCCCATCCGTGCCTTTGATGAAATTTTCCGTGTTCTCCGTCCGGGAGGCCGGTATTGCATCACGGATCTGCGCCGCGATGCGCATCCCCTGAAAAAAGCGATGGTATACCGTTCCACCCGCCCCAAGGAAATGCGCCCCGGCTTTATTACCTCACTAAATGCTGCCTATACTACTTTTGAAATTACTGAGCTTCTGCGTCATTCCAACCTGCACGGTGCAACAGTAACCAGCGATTTCTTCGGCCTTTGTATTGCCGGCCAAAAGTAATATTATTCCTTTACACGTGGCTTTTCTGTTAATTTTATACCCCGTGTCCGCTTTGGCGGACGGGGAATCAATAGTTGAAAGCGCTTTTCCTTCAACCCATGCAAACATGCTGCACTGCGGCACAAATAATCCATGAATAAGACTCAGAGAGGCTTTTTCTGTGTGAAATTATAGAAATTCTTAGATGATGTATTTTATCAGCTTAGAATTTCTTTTCACACTTATTCCTGATCATCGGCAACGTGGCATTTATGCCCTTGCTGCCAATCAATATCATGCCCATGATAATGAGAAAGCAGCCGCCCCATTGCTTCCAATCTGCATTTTCGCCCAGCAATGCGGCTGACAGCAGCATGGAAGTAAACGGCATCATGCCGGAAAAGGCTGCTGCCGTAAACGCTCCGCAGCGCTTTATTCCTGCATACCAGCAGATAAACGCCAGAGCCGTCACAAATATGCCATACCATAAAAGTGCCGTCCATTCCAGAAGGTCAATTGCCGCAAGTCTCTTTACCGGGTGCTCAAACGCCGCAGGAATCAGGCATAGTACCATTGCAATTGCCGTTACGATCGTCGTCTGTAAAACAGGATTCAATGGCATTGCGGATTCCTCTGGATCCCTTAATGCAGAAATACGTGACAGTGTGTTAAAAACAGATTCACATGCCGCTGCGCAAAGCACAAGCATATTTCCCATCATATGTTCCAAGTCTAACCCGCTCCCCGGTGTCAGCACTCCTTGAATGACCAAAATACCTATCACTGTACAAAGAATTCCAAAAACCTTTCTGCTGCTGGCAGGTTCCCTTAATACGGCAATTGCGAGTATCGCTGTTATGGCAGGTGTCGCACCTGTAAGTATACCCGCTTCTCCGGCACTGGTATTGCGAAGTCCGCTCAGCAAAAACATACGAAACAAAAATATACCGCATAAAGCCTGAAGTATTAAAAAACCAAGATCACGAAATGACATTTGCGAAAGACACCGGATAAGCTGCCTGCCGCATAACAGAACCAAAAATACCAGTGCAAAAAACAAACTAGCTGCCGTAATCGTGAAGTTTCCAAGCTTTCCGGTAACAAATCTGGCTGAAACAACACTGGTTCCTGCCAGTGAAAAAGCGCATAGCAAGTATAATTTCCCTTTTAATCGATTCATTCTGCTCTCCAAATCCATTGCATTATTATTACACAATGGTATAATTTTACTCGAACTACTGGCTCTTTCAAAGCGCCAGTACAACGTAATATTTATAGAGCCAGTTGGGGGTATTATGTTAGGAATCGAATTAAATCGGAAAAGTGAATTACAATTATGGCGCCAAATCTATCAGGCCATGAAAGAATTGATGGTATCCGGACAGTTAAGGGCGGGAGAAGAGGTTCCGTCCACACGGGAATTGGCAAAGGAACTCAACGTTTCCCGCAATACTGTTTGCGGGGCTTATGATCTGCTCATTTCGGAAGGCTACCTGCTCAGCAGTCAAGGAGCTTTTACACGAGTTGCTGACGGCCTGTGCATGAAACCGGCCGAGCCGGTGACATCTCCAAAAATAAAAAACCAGCCAGCCCGGCCGATTGCAGTAAGCTTTCGGACGGGCAGACCGGATTTAATCCAGTTTCCCAGGTTCCTTTGGCAGCAGCTCCTTCATAAGGCTTCCGGGGAGCTTTCTCTTGAGACCTTTGGTTATACGGGCCCCCATGGATTACCTGAACTTCGGGAAGAAATTGCTGCATGGCTGTTTCGAAGCCGCGGGCTCAAGGTCGTGCCGGATAATATCTTTATTACCGCAGGTGCAACGCAAGGTTTGCATATTATCGCTGATATCCTGTGCAGAGACAGCAAAAATATTTTGATGGAAGATCCTTGTCATCTTGGAATGCTGGGCACCTTCATAAACAAAGGCTGTAATATTATTCCCATACCGGTTGATGCAAAGGGGATGCAGACAGATTATTTATCAAAATGCAAAAGTACAGGCCCTATCTATGTTACACCATCTCACCAGTTCCCGTTGGGCGGAATTCTTCCTGCCTCGCGCCGTAGCGAACTGATTCGCTTTGCCAGGGAAAACAATCTTTATATTATCGAGGATGATTATGACAGTGAATTCCGGTATGGCGGAGAATCTGTTGCTCCAATGTATACTATGGACCCGCAGCGTGTAATATATGTCGGTACTTTCAGCAAAACAGTTTTTCCGGCCTTGCGAATCGGTTATGTCATTTTACCTTATCCGCTTCAAACGCGCTGGCATGACATACGCACTCATACCGATGTACAGAATCCGCCTTTCGAACAAGCCGCTCTGGCTGAATTCCTAAGGTCAAGAAAGCTTGACAGGCATATCCAAAGGATGCGCAAAATTTACGGTTATCGCCGGAAGCTGCTGCTGGAATCGCTGACGGAAGCCTTTGGAAACGAGTGGACTGCCTATGGCGATTGCGCCGGACTGCATGTCGCTATTGATTTCCCGGGGATGAAGTTTGATGAGGCATTTAAAAGCAGCTGCCTGCAAAGGGGGTTATACATTACTCCGGTAGAAAATCATTGTATCGAAAAAGGGTGGCATCAAAGCAAGCTGCTGATTGGATATGGGCATCTGGAACCGGATGAAATCAAAAGGGGCGTTGCGCTATTGTCCGATATTATAAAGGAGTACTGTATATAGCAACGATCAACGGCCTATGGCATGATCAATTCCCTTAGGAGAATTTTTACTTAAACATAATAAAAAGGAAAGGCAAAGTCCAACGAATATAAAAATTAACATGACCATTAATGCTGAACGAAATCCGGCTGCATTAGCCACATTGCCGGCATGATCATCGTTTAATGCTTTTAACTCAGATGCCGACATGATCCCAATAAATAATGCCGAACCAATGGCAGCAGCAATTTGCTGAAGAGTATTGAGAATGGCGACACCATGAGGATAGGATTCCTTTGGCAGCTGATTTAATGCGCTGGTCTGAGAAGGCGATAAGGTACTTCCAATGCCGATGCAAACAGCAATATAAACAACTAAAATATAAGACAATGAAGTATCTGCATTAGAACAAGACATCAAAAATAAAGAAATCAATAAAACTGCATATCCTGCCGGAATTAATACCTTCGCACCAATCTTATCATAAATTTTACCGCTGAGCAGGGACATTGCTCCATTGGTCAGTGTAGCCGGAAGTAATAGGATGGCCGCTATAAATGCGGTAGTTCCCAAGGAGCCTTGCAGGTACATAGGCAACATTACATTCATTGTAAAAATAGTCATCATGGAAATCATAACCAAACATGCTCCAATAGAGAATAGCGGATACTTAAAAATTTGTATCTCTAACATAGGCTGTTCTAATTTTAATTGGCGCAGGCTAAACAAAATTATAGCAATCAAACCAACAATTGATGTAATAATTGCTGCAGTTAAATCAGTGCCCTCGCTAAATGCATTTAACCCATAAATCACACCACCCACACCAATAGTGGATAGCAGGATAGAAATGACATCCATTTTAGGTTTAGTAAGTGTAGTCACATTAACAAGATAGATATAGCCTAAAATCATCAATATCACAATAATAGGCACTAAAATATAAAACAATACGTGCCAGTTAAAGAACTGTAAGATGACACCTGCAAAAGTAGGTCCAAGCGCAGGCCCCAGCTGAATGGCACAACTGCAAATACCCATAACACTTCCCCGCTTTTTCTGAGGAGTAACGATTAATACAATGGTCATCATAATAGAGACCATCATACCTGTCCCGACTGCCTGTACCATTCTTGAAATGAGCAGCATAGTAAAAGTGGATGAGAAGGCCGCACCAAGGGTTCCTAATAGCAGAACACCCATAGCTCCCAGAAATAATTTCTTAACTTCAAAGGTTTGAATAAAGAGTGCTGTTATAGGAACCATAACCGCCACAATAATCATATAAGCTGTAATAAGCCATTGAATAGTACCTGCTGTAACACTCATTTCGTCCATTAGATTATTAAGTGCTACATTCAGTATGGTCTCATTAAACAAGCCCAGAAACGCACTAAGCACTAACACAGCTATAATAGCACTGGTATTCATATTCTGTTTCTCCGTTTTTTTTGTCTTTTCCATAAGTTTTCTCCTCCCTTGATTTACATGATGTCAATAAATAAAAACAAAAAAAGCAGCTTTGACAACTGGACTTATGTTGTCAAAACTGCGCGTATCCTGATATTATAAAATGTTTTTTCAAGGTTGTCAAGAAATCAATTTCCTTATCCGGACAATAGCTCCAGGGCAATGCATTCTTCCCATTAACAGCCTACTATGCAAGAAAATTAGCAAAACCATATATAAAATGACATATCATAAACATAATTGCTAATACCAATGCAAATATATTTTTTCTTCCTGCCGCAAACAAAACAAACGACAAACAAGGTGCGATAAGCAAATCCAGCACTATTATCGGGCTAATAACACCATTATAGTAAAAAATCCAACCAATGAAATATATTAGTGCCGCAACAATAACTCCTGCCAGAAATCCTTTCTGCATAGGCCTTTTACTTTCTCTATTGATAATAGCACATAATGCAAAAACCATGACCGCTTGAAAAATCGAAGCGGCAGTATCTATTATCGGCGTTACTGATTCGGCTCTCAATATATCATTTGGTGAAGATATGGCAAACCATATAAGATTCGGTATCATAATGAAGAAAAATAAGATTAGTCCCCAAGCATCAAACCCCATTTTATATTTTTCTATTATCTTCAATTTCAGTAACCTCTTTCACAAATTCCGATTTGTCGAATTTCAGTCTAAATACATCTAATATTTGCCGCCTATTAATCCGATACCTTATCCCTATCCTTAAGCAGATCATGAAAAATAACGATGATGACAGCGGCCAGCAATGAATTAAAAAAGCCGCCCATGCTTATGTTTGTTACGAAATAATCTGCAATCATAATTGTCCAGGCATTCACAATAAAACTGAATAATCCTAAGGTCAGCAGGCTGGCCGGTAATGTGATCAATAGCAGAATCGGCTTTAATATAAGGTTTATTACCAACAATACCAATCCCATAAAAAGAAGTGCGGGGATACTGCCGATATGAATCGTGTGTATTACAAATGACAGCAGATATATCGTTAATATGATAGATATATATTTTATGAACAGTTTCGTCATTTTTACCTCCAACAAACATGTTTTACCTGATTTTTATTAATACCTTTACTTTGTCTGTTGATACATCGACAATATTATAAGGTTCATTCTCGTTTAAAGAATCCAGAAGCTTCATGACTATGACAGTGAGTACTTTCACTGAATAGATATTGATTCGCGAGGATGAATCCGAATCAGGTACTTTCGGTGCAAAAAAACATGCGACGGTCAGTAAGTCCAGAAAACTGTCGAATAATTCTTGAAAGATATACAAGGGCATTGGAATAGAAATATTTATGAACCTTCTGCCCTCAATCTGAAGCTTAATCCATAATAAGCGAAAACACTTAATCGACATATACCCTTACCTTTACCATCGCATTATGGCTTTCGTCCCATACTTCCACGTCAACGATATCCGGGTCATCCAAGGTACCATTTATGACCTCTTCAATTATTTTCGCAAAATCGATGCTGGAAATATCTATTCCCTTCGCTTCCATCTCTCTTCTGGCATCTGCAGGAACAACATTTGTCATTTTGTCAGCAATCTCACTGATCGTGGTAAGCAGACGTATCGGGACATTGACATTCACATTGACCGAATTGTTATCCGACGTGACCTTAACCTTAAGGAACTTGTATTTGCGTCTCGTCGTTACGGTTTCAATCTGCGGAACTATTTCTGCTTCCTTTGTCTCATTCAGAGCCTCCAAAAGTTCCATACCTTCGGCAGCGGTAATCTGCCCTTTTTCTATCATTTCTAATATTTTTTGTTGTTCGCTCATAGACGGAACCTCCTGTTATTTATAGATTTTTAATTCGTTCTGCTGCATCTTTCGGAGAAATCTCACCATTTGATAATTGGTCAAGAATCTCATTCCTGGCGGTTGTTTTGTCTTCATTTTCCTTGATCAGCTCTTTTGATGATACTTCATATCCAAGGCCTCTTATGACCGTATCCAGTTTACCGCGGACCGTGGGATAGGATATCCCCAGTTCTTTTTCAACGTCCTTGATATTACCGCGGCATTTTATGAATATCTTCACAAAATCAAGATCTTCTTCCGGAAGACGGCAGAATTCACAAGGCTGGAAATCACCTTCAATGGCGGTGGAACACTTGGGACAGCCGAGCTTGATTATAGAAAGCTTTTCACCGCATACGGGACATTTACCCGGAGCTTTGTATTTCATTGTTTTTACCATCCTTTCGCACTATTTGAGTTACGATTCAGCCTTCCATACTGCGAAGTCAAAATTGCGTCTCTATGCAATCTTGCGAAGGCTGCCAGTGCCAAAATGCAGTTGTATCGCATTTTGTGTACATACATGTTGCAGTTTAGCCAAAGGCTGAACTGTGACCTATTTGATTATAATATACAACCGCATATTAAATATGTCAATATGTAAATTAATATTATTAATAATTTTATAAATATAATTAATATTTTCATTAAATATATTCATATTCCTCCTCAATAATATTAATTATGCTGAATTGGAATCCGAGGTTCCATTTTGCAAATTTAACTTCCCGTTCATCACATTCCTTGCAAGACTAAATTCCGGAGAACTAGATTGTTTTTAAAATTCTGGAAGTAAGTATTGCAAAAATCTATATAACTGGAACTTACTATGCCAAACCAATTGTTTTATAATCCAAAAGCTGTTATGCTTTTTTTGAGATTGTTTCCTCTTGAAAAAGAGCTCACGCTAACCGGAGGTCGAATTTAGCTTCCTTTTTCGCAAGATTAAATTCCACCCCTCTACGGTTCCATATTTGATCCGAATGGCGTCTGCTATTTTACTTTTTCAGCAACAGAGGTGTTAAATTAATCTCATTAGCGGGAATGAGCTTAATATTAAGCTTTTCAAGGATTTCCTCGCTATTAAGGAAGCTGAACAGCTGGTGTGCGGACTGGTTGTTCAGCTTTTTCCTATTGTATGAATTGATATGACTCATCATAAGTGTGATATCCTCCTGAACCAGTCCATCAAATGGAGTGCCCTTTGGCAGTACCCGTCGTATCATCTCGTGCGTTACTTCGCATCCACCTTTTTGGTCAGACCGCTGGGGATCACAGTAGAATACGTGCGTTCTGCGTTCGTTATTCGCATTAAACTCTATCGCAAGAGGGTTGGTAAATTCACTTCCCCTGTCTGTGAGTATGACCTGGAATAAGCTAGTAAATGTGTCATGCCCAAGAAGCTTATATAACTGCTCAAATATTTCGCTTACTGATCTGGCTGTATTCGTATCTCGGATAAACGCAAGCATAAGACTGCAGTTTCTAAAATAGATGGTAAGAAGTACTTTTCCACCTTTACGACCTTCTACCGAATCCATCTCCACGATTGGGACATCGGGATTCGCTGCAATGCAGGATTCAAAATCTTCATAGGTGCGCCCTAAGTGGCATTGCTTATCTACTCTTACATGTTTCTTATGAGAGCGACTGCGATAACGAACCTTTCTGGGAAGGTCTATGTTATCCACTGAAAAGAGGCCTGCGTCAATGTAGTTATAGATGGTCTTTTCATCAAGCATGATGTCATCGGCGTTATTAACGCAGATCATATGTATAGACTGCCCTTGCTTAATAAGAGGCGAGATGATGTCATCAATACGCTTGAGTTCTGAAGGAGTAACAGCTATCCCTTGACGGCTCTCAGAACGAGTTGCTTCATACTCTTTCTGTGCACTCTTGGCATCATAGAGATGGCGCTCCAGTTTACAGCGCATACGGATATCACAGCCGTTGCAGACGTATGGCGGTTTATTTAACTTATGACAAATGAGTTCAATAAAGTCAGGGCAATGTTCATAACAGTTTCGATATGGGCATCTATTATTATTTCATAGGAGCACCTTCCTATGAAATAATAAAATCCTCCGCATACCGTTCCCGGCCTATGGAGGATTTACATTATTTGTTTCTATATCTAATTGCCAACCCTTTCAGAAATTTTCTTACATACCGATCGCCGCACTCTTTATAATTACGCTGTCCTTCCCTGCGTAATACTGCACTCAATTCACTGTTTGACAGATCGACTCCGGCATCTTTTAATATCTCAAGCATGTCCTCACCCGTAAGAGCAAGTGCTATTTTTATTTTCTTCAGAAAGACATTATTTACAGCTTTATTATCTTTGATCATAAAAGCTTGTTTCTCGGGCTGGCCCGGTTTTTCTTCCTGTTTTCCTCTTTTGAAAATAATAAAACCATTTAAAAAAGACTCAAACATAAAGTTATTGCAGTTCTTCATATCATCTTCCGCGGTAAGTTCATCCTCCTGATCAATATTACCATTGTTTTCAGGCTTCACCAGCATTCTTTGCAGTTCTTCTTTCGTTACAGTGATTCCGCCCAGATTAAAAATTTCCAACATATCTGTATCCTTGATATCCAGGGCATATCTTAATCTTATCAATATATCATTGTTATTCATACATTCACTCCTTAAAGTAATATTTTCAAATATCGGGGATTCGCGATACCGCTTAGTTAAATTTTTCTACTGCCTTAGTTACCTTCAATAGCTTACCATTAATTTTTGTATTTTTCATCGCCTCCAGTACCAACGGACCTTTACCGTTCAATATTTCCACATAGGTAAGAGTATCTTGAATGGCTATTATTCCAATGTCCTCCGGCCTGACACCTTCCAGATTGGATATGACTCCAACAAAGTTGGCCGCTCTGAGCTTCTTCTTTTTCCCGCCGCCAAAACGCAGTCTCATTATCTCTTTATTTAATTGATCACTCTTTATTTTTTTCATCTGAGGAGCTGTATTCATTTTTTCGTCGAAAAAAAGTTTCTGAATGGCCACTTCCTCTTTGGATGGTTTCATTATTTCCTGAATTTTAAATCCAATCAATTTTTCAATATTATGCAAGTATCTGGTCTGTGCAGGAACTGCGAAGGAAAGGGCTTTTCCTTTTTTCCCTGCACGCCCTGTTCTTCCCGTACGATGGACATAATTTTCTTCATCCAAAGGGATGTCATAGTTAATGACCAGAGAAATGTTCTCTACATCTATACCTCTTGCTGCTACATCTGTGGCTATCAAATAACGGCACTCTCCCCTTTTAAACCGCATCATTGCAGATAATCGATCGCGCTGTTCCATACCCCCGTGCATTTTATTACAAGGATAGCCCAAATCATTCAGACGGTCACATACCATGTCCACCCGGTCCTTCGTACTGCAAAAGATAATACAGCTATCCGGTTTTTCAATAATCATAACATCGGTAAGCAGTTCAAATTTATCTTTTTCATCGGTAGTATAAAGAAAATGATCAATATCAGCAGGCATGATACCGGCCTCGCTGACATCTATATTGACAGGAGTTCTCATATAATTTGATGCTATGTCTTTTACTTCATCGGGCATGGTAGCGGAAAACAACATTGTCATCCTCTCCTCAGGCAGCTCTTTTATAATTGCTTCTACCTGTTCCATAAATCCCATATCCAGCATTCTATCAGCTTCATCAATTACCAAACAGTTAATCTTACTTAAATTTAATGTGCCTTTGTTTATATGGTCCATGACACGCCCCGGTGTACCGGCAACTACATGTGTTTTCTGCTTCAGCTCCGCTTTCTCGATAGAAAACTGATGCCTGCCATAGACTGCCGCCGCCTTTATCCGTTTAAATCTGCCTATATTGGTAAAGTCTTCTTTTATTTGAACAGCAAGTTCCCTTGTTGGGGCCAAAATAAGCGCTTGTGGTTTATTTTCAAGCCATTCCACTGATTCACATATCGGGATAGCATATGCGGCAGTTTTGCCGCTGCCTGTCCGTGCCTTGACGATAAGATCATTTTTCTCTAAAGCATATGGAATGACTCTGCCCTGAACCTCCGTAGGTATATCATATTCCAGACCATTAAGCGCCTTTGTGATATCCTCACTGAGTATATAATTATGAAAACTTCCAATATCCATATCTAAGCCTCACATTCCAATCAAAACCGGTATAATTACCATAAGGATAATTATCGGTAAGTTACGTATTAACCTATTTTACATGGGTATACCTCTCAATGCAATAAAAACCGTTTTATTAACTCTCCTTTGCTATGGGCCCATCGTTGCTGTTCACTCCGTTCTCAGCAACGCATGATGTTCTGCAATGCAAACTTTTTCATTTAAATTCGCTTCGCGAAGCAGAAATCATCTCTTGCATCACGTTCTTACGCAGCTTAACAGCAAGTGTTAAGCTACAGTGTGAACAGTAACAGCCCATCTTCTCCCACCACTTATTTTATTATGCGTTTGCTATTATGAAATGCATTTGATATTATATGATTTGTAGGAATAGCAAAAATAGATACTTAAAAGGCGGAAGCAGGAATGGATAATCAAGAGCAAAAGTATACACGACGCCCCAGATATAAGGGTACTCATCCAAGAGCTTTTAAAGATAAATATAAGGAATTGAACCCGGAGCTATATGCAGATGCTGTGGAAAAGGTCATTCAGAAAGGTAATACTCCTGCCGGAATGCATCGTTCCATTTGCGTGAAGGAAATATTAGACTTCTTACAAATTACTCCCGGACAAACGGGGCTAGACGCAACCTTAGGTTACGGCGGCCACACTTTAGAGATGCTTAAGTGTTTAAATTCAAAGGGACATTTATATGCTACTGATGTAGATTCTATCGAATTACCGCGTACAAGGGAGCGCTTAGAGCGCTTAGGTTACGGCCCGGAAATCTTAACAATCAGGCAAACTAATTTTTCCAATATAGATCAAATTACTTCCGAATCGGGACCGCTTAATTTTATATTGGCGGATTTGGGCGTCTCTTCCATGCAAATAGATAATCCCGAAAGAGGATTTTCCTATAAGACCGAGGGGCCTTTAGACTTACGCCTTAATCCTTCGAAAGGTATCAGTGCGGCGGATCGTCTCAGAACTATTTCACAAGAAGAATTACGCGGTATGTTGTCGGAAAATGCAGACGAGCCTCATTCCGAAGTAATCGCTCGTGCTATTGTTTCCGCAATCAAAAAAGGAGCAGATATAACAACGACGAATCAGCTCCGGCAAGTGATCAATGATGCCCTGAAATTTATTCCGGAAAAAGATAGAGACAATGAAATTAAGAAATCCTGTCAAAGATGTTTTCAAGCGCTGCGGATTGATGTCAATAATGAATTTGAAGTATTATATGAATTCCTGGAAAAGCTTCCCGTTGCATTGGCTGAGGGCGGGCGTGTCGCTATCCTTACTTTTCATTCCGGAGAAGACCGTCTCGTCAAAAAATCCTTCCGGCGCTTCTTCCGTGAAGGCATCTATAAGGAAATAGCTCCTGAGGCTATCCGGCCGTCAGCGGCCGAATGCGGTTCCAACAGCCGTGCCAGGAGTGCAAAATTACGCTGGGCGGTAAAAGCTTAATAGGAAAGTCCGGCAGCAGGACGTTATTTCTCAAGTTCTAGTATAGTTTCCTCACACCATTTAATGGAAGCACACGATGTTAAAATCCCTCTTCTTAAGGTTGCATGCAGAAAACGTGCTCTTTCCGTAGAAATTTCAGGGATTCCAGCCTCCAATTCCTTTTCCAGACTATTATATTTATGGAGTTCCTCTTTCTGTTGCTTCTTATAACGATTCAGCATTTCTATCACTTGATCTACCGGAAGTTGATTCGAGAATAGAAATTTCAACATAAATTCGGAACGAACCGGTTGTGCGAGTGTTTCCTCATGAAGCCAGTTCATAAGTTCATATTTTCCCTCATCTGTGATTTCATACTTTATTTTTCTTGGCATCATTTCTTCAGACATTTTCCGAATACACCCTTCTTGCTCCAGTATTTTTAATGTAGGGTAAATATGTCCAAAGTTCTCATTCCAGATTCCGGAGATTACTGTGTCGCAATATTTTTTAATATCATAACCCGTGCCCGGTGAAATATTTAAAATTCCCAAAACAGCATACTTGGATTTATTTTTCATCATTATCTCTTCCTCTTTCGCCATTAAAGCTAATCCCTATTTATTGAGAAACTGTTTCCCCGATTTTGTCTTCCTTCTGTTGCTTACCTATCTCTTCCAAGGATTCAGCCACAAAAGTCAGACGATCGGCTTCTCTCATCAGCATTGATATTTTTTCGCAATTTTCCTTGATCTTTTTATTCGACAGCAATTCCTCCACTCCGCCCCTTAAAGCCTGCGGGGTTATTTCTTTGAATTTGCCAACGAGGCCGAGCTCCATATCCTTTATTCTGCCCGCAACCATATACTGATCGTTGACAATTGGCAATGCATACAAAGGAATTCCGTAATAAAGCGCCTCACTGACACTATTAAACCCTGCATGCGTTATAAAAATATCTGTTTGTTTCATTACCGCTAACTGCGGCAGAAAGTTTCTCACATAAAAATTAGGCGGAATTGCTCCCAAATCATTTATATCGCATTTATTTCCAATGGACATCACCACGTCATAGCAAGAACTTTCAAATGTTTTAATACACATTTTATAGAATTCTATAAAGTTAGTATTAATACTGCCAAGGGAAATATAAATTACAGGCCGGTCATTATCATGAACAAATCCTTCAAGCTTCATTTCCGTATCCCTTGGGATTGTAAGTCCTGTAAAAAGATATTTTGAACAATCCAATCCAATATCTCCGTTAAACTCCGGAATCGTATATACCACATTCCATTCCGCTTTACTTATGAAAACATCATCAAGCCCCGGGACGGGAATAGCATACCTGCTGCATATCCGTTCCAATATTTCATAACAATGATCCAATTGTACATGACTCCCATGCTCCAGCATAGACGCCGGCACCGGAGCATTACTCATCGCAAAGCTGGAATGGGAGCTTACCACCGGTATTTGCAGAATGTGCTTTAAAAATAATGGTCCTCCAAACAAAGAATCACTGATTAATATATCATACTGATTTTTTTTGATCAGCTCTAGCACTCTTGGAAGCATTACTTCTGTGTAGAGAAGAATATATTCCATAAGCATATAGAAAGGATGTTTGTCCGTAGGTCTATAGGATGCCAAAAATGCATTCAATTCAGCAGAATATTTCAGAAACGATGCACCTTCTGCCATAACCCTTTCCTGAAATTGTTCTGAACAAAAATAGTCCACCTTGTTTCCTCGATCTACTAATTTCTTCACCAGTGGAAGTGTCGGATTAAAATGTCCGTACAAATTTGCATTTACAAATAAAATATTAGCCATAATATTTTTCTCCATATATCATTCTGATACCTTCATACTATATCAGAGTGATATAGTTGTCAACTTGGATTTTGCCCATAAAAAATAACAAGTATCGAAGTCTTCCATTATTTCTAAGGTTCGGCTTCAATGCTTGTTATTTCTTCTATAGATGACTTGGAATCTATAAATCTTTTACCCTGTTCCATTTTATAAGCTTTAAATCTGCTTGTAATATCAGAATTATTAACTAAAAAATCTACTAAGTTTTCTATACGGACTGTAGTTTCATTACTTAATGTATGTTCTATCTTTTCGGTTTCCTCCAGTATCATAGAAGAATCCACACCGATCATCTGCATAAAATTCTCAATAATCATATGGCGCTTTATGAGCCAGTCTCCAATCTCCTTACCTTTTTCCTCAAGGAAAAGCACACTGTATTTTTCATATTTAATATATCCCATCTCAGAAAGACGCTGAACCATTTTTGTTGCGGATGAAGGCTGTATATTGAGAGCCTGTGACAGCTCATTAATTCTCGTAAACCCATTTTTAGCTGAAAGACGGCTGATCATTTCAATGTAGTCTTCCATAGACGCAGTCAAGGAACTGTCGTCTTTTTTCATATATTCATTAAAAGTATGAAAATCACTGCTCTTCATGCGCCACCTGCCCAGGTACTTTTATATAAGTCTATTCACTTAAATTTTAAACATTCCCAATGTAACACTTTTGGCCTGAACCTCATAATTTGTATTATGAAAAAATTATTAGCCCCGGCTAATATAAACAAATGTAAGTCAGAAAGGTAATCGTGTTATGCAAATCGAGGAATCTGTCTTAGACATGGGTTTAGAATTTACATGCCCATGTAAAATCATGCAAAATAAACCGGTTGAAGCATCTCCCAAAAACAAAGCGTTAAAGTTTATGAGATTCTTAGGTCCTGCTTTTGTTGTCAGCGTCGCATACATCGATCCCGGAAACTTTGCCACCAATATAAGCGGCGGCTCCAAATTCAACTATGCGTTGATATGGGTAATTTTATGGAGCAACCTAATGGCAATCTTTTTGCAGACAATGTCGGCGAAGCTTGGCATTGCCACAGGCCATAGCTTACCCGAGATGTGTGCAAAAGTATTTTCCAAAAAAGTAAACTGGTTTTTCTGGGTTGTTGCCGAAATCGGGGCAATGGCGACGGACCTTGCAGAATTCCTGGGCGGAACGCTGGGCCTTTACCTGCTGTTTCATATTCCGATGCTTTATGCCGGCTTGCTAACCGGTCTTTTAACTTTCATGATCTGTTACATAGAGAAATACGGGCAAAAATATGTGGAAGTGATAATTACGATTCTTATCGCCATAATCAGCGGCGCATATTTGATGGAGTTATTTCTTGCAAAGCCAGACTGGGCTCAGGTGGGAATCCATACGCTGATACCCTCCCTTCCAAACGGAGAAGCCGTTACGATCGCTGTCGGAATGTTGGGAGCAACAGTTATGCCTCATGTTATTTATCTGCATTCACAACTGGTTCAATACAGATGTGAGGACACTTCCGACGAGGGAAAACTTCACCATTTAAAAATGGAAAAAATCGATATCATAATTGCCATGAATATCGCATTTTTTGTCAATGCCGCGATGTTAGTCGTATCCGCCGCCGTATTCTTCAGAAACGGCATGGTGGTGGATACTATGGAACAAGCGCATCAATCGTTACAGCCGCTTTTGGGTTCCCTCTCAAGCGGTGCCTTCGGAATCGCCCTGCTCGCAGCCGGATTATCCTCCTCTGCCGTGGGTACAATGGCAGGGCAGACGATTATGAAGGGATTTGTAAATATCAGTATTCCCGTTAACTTAAGAAGGCTGATCACTATGCTGCCTGCTCTCATTATCATCGCACTCGGCATCAATCCTCTGGACGCGCTGGTGTTGAGTCAGGTCGCGCTCAGCTTCATACTTCCTCTGCCTATTATCCAAATGTTAATCATAGCCGGAAAAAAGCAACTGATGGGGAATTTCGCTAACAAGATATGGGTTCAGATCGTGGGGATGGCAATCGCAAGCGTAATAATCGTCCTCAATGCCGTGCTGCTTTATCTGACCTTTACCGGGCAGGCCTGATATTTCTCACTCTCAACAGTATAAACTAAAAGGATGCCCTTCCCTGCAAATTTAAAAAATCATAGTTTTAGGACACCATAGAAATGGAGAACGGCATGGTAACCGTTCTCTATTTTTTGCAAAGAGAAGGTGTCCCTCAAGTCATTTCATCACTTTTGAAGCATCCTCTTGTGCATGTGCACTACTGTTTGATAATATATCACTTTCCATAATTTGTGCCACTTTGTCCGGCTCTTCAAATATAGGGCTGTGGGCTGAATTCTCGAACAGATAGAATCTTTTTACGGGCGCTTTTAACCGCTTTAAGTATTCCTCTGACATTTGGTAATTTACCGTATAATCATATTTTCCTGAAAAAAAGTATGTCGGAACTTCTAATGCGATTACTTTATCCCTTAAATCATCATTCATTTTTAACTGTGGATTCTTATTGAGCAATAGTTTACCGCGCCATAGATTTATTTTTTCTGTCAGTGTGTATTCCTTGTTTTTTAATGAGGTTAAGAATATCCCCTTTACAACCGAATTCATACTATGTGTTGTGCCTATGCCAGAGCGGTGCATAAAATCATCCCTTATTTTATTATATCCGGTTGACGGATAAGCATTTGCCTTCAACTTTTTTACGGCCGCGTTATCGCCTGCCTTTGTAAAATAATCCAGCATATATTGATACGCCAGCTTCTCGGACTCATCCCGATCGGTCACCTGCGCAACTGCTATGTAGGCTTTATAAATCCGGGGGGCTTTCTGCACCGCCTGAATAGCAAAATAGGTGCCCCATGAATGTGCCATAAGATAGATTTTATCCTGACCAAAACGTTCGCGCAAATAATTTGTCACCGCGATCGTATCGTCGATATACTGTTCAACCGTCAGAGTGCTTTTATCCATATTACTGCTATAGGATAATCCCGCGCCTCGCTGATCCCACCAGACCACCGTAAAGTACTCTTCCAGACCTGTAATATAATCTTCTGTAAGAAAATACTCTGGCATACCCGGACCGCCGTGAACGAACAATAAGAGTGGATTGGAGATATCCTTGCTCCTGATAATCATCCCCATTTTGACACCATTAATTTCTGTAAAGGTCTTTTCTGCCATACTGTTTTTTATTATCTCTCCGTTTATGTCTGCACATTGTCTTATCTTGCCGGGGCTCAATATCAATAAAGCTCCTACGCAAAGAATAATAATGGCACCAGCGGCTCCGAACAGAATATATATCATCTTCTTAAATTCCTTTCTTATTCCAGATGATGTCTTCCATCTTATTCTCCCAGCTTCCGTCATAAGAAACTCCTTTCATTGTCGCAATAGCGGCCAATCCATGAACCGTCGCCCATGCCGCAATAACAGCGTCTTTAATTCTTTCATCGGACAATCCATGCTGCCGCAATATTCTGAAATGCATTTCTTTCAGGAGTTCAAACGGAGGAAAACTGCTCTTTGTATCATCATTCATCGATAAGTTTACACTGATACACGATTGTGAAAATAAGAACTCAAAATACTGTGGGTTTTTGACAAAAAAGGTAACATAGCTTTTCCCCAGCTTAACCAAGGTATATGGATTTTCCAAATCTTCACCGTTAACAGAGCTGTTCAATTCCTTTGTAAACTGCTCTGTCACATAGCTTTTCATTGCTTCAAGCAGCTCTTCCTTGTTGCTGAAATGGCTGTATGGCGCTGCATTGCTTACCCCGCATATGGCTGCGACTTTGCGCAGGGAAAAATGGGTTTCTCCTTCTTTGTTAATAAGCTCGATTCCCGCTTCAATAAGGCAATTTTTTAAATTTCCGTGATGATATCTTTTTTCAGTCATATTTATCTCCAATCTTTACAATGTAAAGATTTTAGCATTCTATCTTTACATTGTAAAGATAAATATTTAAGTAACTATATCATTCAGCAGCTTATCCCTTAGTTTTGTTAACGCCCGTACTTTCATCTGATTGACAGCTTGTCTCGATTTATTTATTACTTTTGCAATTTCAACAGAAGTATACCCTTCAACATAAATAAGATAAATAATCTGATATTCACTTTCGTTTAGTATTTGATGAATGCCTGACTCATAGAGAAAATCTATTTTATCTGTTTTTGCCGATGCAGTCTCAATATAATATAATTGTTCTTCTGATAAATTCGTATGTAGTATTTCCTTTTTGGATCGTATAATGTCAGGAATCTTTTTATTATAAAAATTTCTGACAGAAACATTGATATAGTTTGTAATGGAGCCATCCTCATTACTTAACAGCTTTTCCAATTCGAGCCCATGCATTAACTGGATGAAGTACAAAACTAAATCCTCATACGCGTCTTCATAAACTAACTTTCTTGCATACTTTTGTAACAGCGGTCTGAACTTATTGATCAGCTCCATCATTGCTTCGCTATCTGATTTCTGTGCCCTTACTATTAAATCCTTCAACATTTTAAAGCCCTCCTTTTTTTCTAAGGAGGAACTTTTCATTAAAATGTAAACGTAAACTTTTGCCCTCTTCTGTATATCCCTTTTTCCATACAAAAGGACACCAAACTTTTCATTTTAACAACAAAAGTGGTTAAAACAAATTAACCACTTTTAAAAGACATATCTCGATTTCTTTAAATCGTATTTTTTAGGTTTTCTTGCAACTGCACCAGCGTATTTCCAATGAACCGCATAAAGATTACGTCTGTCTTCCAACGCTTTCTAAAATGAAAATAAGCTGATTTATAATGAGCACCTTACTTATAAAATAAAATGCAGCATGAAAAAAGGTTACTATGGAGCCGAAGATCGAACAGTAGTTGCTGTTAAGCTGCGTAAGAACGTGATGCAAGAGATGATTTCTGCTTCGCGGAGCGAATTTAAATGCAAAAAGTTTGCATTGCAGAACATCATGCGTTACTGAGAACGGAGTGAACAGTAACAATTAAAGTAATAAATAGAAAGATTAATTTGTATATATAATAAAAAAATGCTATACTCGCTATGTATTTTATGCAACAAAAAACTTATAGTATAAGGGGAAATTTATATGAAAAAGAAGCTTTTATTTTTTCTTTCATTATTAGTCGTTGCTTTTATTTGCTTCGCCGCTATCGCAATGATGAAAGGAATGCATTCTGAAGATGTGATTTTAAATCAAACCAACAATGTTTTTGACGGCACCATCGGCGATGTGCCTGCCCGGATGATGATTTATAGAGATGGCAGCCGCTTGACCGCTTACTACATTTTAAAAAGTGATAATACGGAATATTCTTTAACCGGGTCGTACAACGGCATAACGCGGCATTTTAAATTATCTAACAACGATAAGACAATCTTGCTGAATGGGTCGGTTCATCCTGATGCAGAAAGTAAAGACTACTATATTTTGACAGGAAGTTATTATTCCTCAGAAGCAGACATGGAAAGCGACTTCAACCTGATTCCTGCCTGGGGCTTAAACGGAGAAGACAAAGACAGCATTTATCAGTATTTAGGTTATGATACGGCTCAAGTAGAAGCATTTACCGATCATGTCATCGAACTCGTCCGCGCAGACGACAAGGAAAGTTTATCTCAGTTAATGAGTTATCCTTTATCCGTTGTTGTGGAGGGAGAACAGATACTTCTCAATAATGAACAGGAATTTCTTGCCCAATATGACGATATCATGACTGCCGGCTTCAAATCTTCCCTGACGAATTCGTTCACTCGTTATTTGTGGGGGAATTATAACGGCATCCAGCTCGGAGACAATGGAAGAGGTTTTCTGTTTTACAAAGGTTCTGAAGACAAGTATATGAAGATCATTTCAATCAGCAATAACAGTCCTGATTTTTCCTATCCTTCCAATGAAGATAATGGTATTACTCAAGGTTAGTACAGATAATTTCCGGTAGAAGTTTACATTTAGGCCACGCCCTCCTCTTTTATTATTGTAATCGATTACAAAACAAATAATAAAGGAAGAGGAGATAACAAAATGAATGTAAACACTACCGGAAAAGATTTTATTAAGAAGTGGGAAAGCGGCGGCAAAGCAGAGTTAACAGTAAAAGATGATGGATTTGGCAACTTAACCGTCGGATATGGACATAAGGTGGTTACCGCCGATAAATTAAAAGCAGGCGATAAGATTACCCAGACAAAGGCGGATTCCTTTTTTACATCTGATTTAAGCGCTGTAGAAACAGCTATTAACAAGCATCCGAAGGTTGGCAGCATGACGCAGGTTATGTATAACGCAACAGCTTCTTTGCTTTACAATGTCGGGACATCCCCGGTTACCACTACTACTAACGACTTGTACAAAGCATTGAACAGTGATGCCACTTATAAAAGTCCTATTTCTACAACTGCCAAAGATGCCGTTGTGACTGCTTTTACCTATACGAAAGTAAATGGCAAGAGGGTGGAAGGGCTTGTTAACCGAAGAAATGCAGAATTGAATGTATTTTTGAGCACTACCGGCAAGGTCTATATTTCAATGACGTAATGATTTATTGATTCTTATTGAGAAGTAAAGGAGCTGTTGCAAAATAATTGAGCGATCAATTATGGAGCGATGGCTCCTTTTTTGCGCTCTGAAGTATAAAAAGACGCTATTTCGAAATAACTAATTTGAAAATAATCCTCCCAAATTTTAATTGACAATATTTTCCGTTATATTGTAGTATTATATTATACAATTGTATAATTTATTTTTTAGATTCTACGGCACGGTATATGCATCAAAATCAGCCATATATGAAATTTTCGGATTATAGGTGAAATATTGGACATAGACTTTAATAATTAAGCTTAAGCAACAAGATGGATATGGACATGGCCGATTGACGTTTATTTTAACCATAGACATATTGCGCAGAAAGGAAAATACAGATAATTTTATAATCAGGTGAGAAGGTTGAAAGAAAAATGCTTTCAACATCCTTGATTTGTATGCACACTAAAGCGGACAGATGGGAGCAAGAATGAAAAAATTGGGAGATGCGGAATTCGAAATAATGGAAGTGCTTTGGAGGCATGATTCTCCACTTACATCAAATGAGATTTTGGATGAAATAATAGAAAAACGTAATTGGAAACTTCCAAGCCTGATGACAGTTTTGTCACGTCTGTCGGAGAAAGGGTTCGTGTACTGCGACAGAAGCACTCGCACGAATTATTATCACTCCCTGATATCAGAGGAAGAATATAAGGTAAACCAAAGTGAGAGCTTTTTGGAAAAAATGTATAGCCGTTCGGCACAAAAATTTATAGCCGGATTATATCAGGGAAAAAAGCTGTCACCATACGATATAAAGGAACTTAGAAAGTATTTGGATTCATTGGAAAAGGATGGGGAATAGGAGCATGAATGTATTTTGGGGAGTACTGGAAGCATCTTTAATGGGAACCATAGGTATTCTTTTATTCTGTATAATTTCTTTTACCTTGAAGAAAAGATGTCAAATAGAATACAAAAAGATAGTGTGGCTATTGATAGCCTTGCGATTGCTTGTACCAATCCACATCACGCTTCTGCCGCTACCGTTGTCAATAGAAGTCCCCAACTATATACTGCGGGGAAGCAGCGAATGGAATAACAGTCAAAAAACAACAGAATCTGCCAAGATGCTGGAGCCTGTAAATAACAGCGATGCGGTTCAGCACTGGACTACCAACCATCTTGTGTTTTTCATTTGGATAACGGGCTGCGTTATTGCTTGGGCTTATTATTTTGCAGCTTATCTTATCACTTACAAAAAATTGATGTGCCGCAGCACTGAAAACGTTAAACCGCAAATCCGGGAAATATATAACACTGCTGCCGAAGAGTTGAAAATAAAAAAGCTGCCTGAAATACGCATTATGGAAGATACCGACGGAAGCCCTTTTACCATTGGATTACTTAAAAACCGAGTCTTTCTTCCGGATAAAGATTATCTGGAACAAGATTTATATTACATTATCCGGCATGAATTAATTCATTGCCTGAATAAGGATTCATGGTTTAAAGTTATTTTATTGCTCGCAAATGTAATGCACTGGTTTAATCCCTCTGTATGGATAATGCGGCGTCTTGCAGAACAAGACATAGAATTGATTTGTGACAGCAAGGTACTCGAATTCGCTTCACAGGAAGAGCGTAAGGAATACAGCGAAGTCATACTCTCCCATATACAGACGGAAAACCGGAGATACTCAGTTCTATCCGCAGGGTATATTCAAAAAACCAATTTTATAAAAAAACGGTTTCAAAATATTTTCAGTACTGAACAGAAGAAAAAAGAAACATCTACCGTTATTTTAATGATTGCGCTTTTACTTCTATCCGGTGTATTTTTAAGCATCAGAGGAAGTATCGCCATGTATCCCAAGAACAAGATTCCAATAGAAAGCGGGCTTGAAGTAAAAACAGATGTGGATGGCGACGGAAGCACTGAACGAGTCTTTGTAAAAGATGTCGTGAGCGGTACGGACGCATTCACTCAGGTCGTCGCGCAGTTCAACGACGGCGATGCTGTATTTATCGACTATCCTGACTACTGGTCTTCCTATATCATATCCGGTGATTTAAGCGAAAGCGGGAAAGCGGATATTGTTCTGATACGTTATTCCATAGGGAGCACCTACGGGGCCGCAGAAGTATCGGTCATATATATGGAAGACAGGAACTTTAAAGAGTATTCCAGCCAGTTTATTAAAAATTCTTCCATCGAGGCAGAGCAGCCGGATAATTTTTCATCGGATAATTGGGCTCTCTCCTGTCTGGGCGCTGCCATAATAGAAAAAGACGGGAAGAATATGCTGCGCCTGATCCTGAATGAAGATATTCAAAATGATATTGTAAAGTGCATTGACTGCTCATATCGTCCGGATGGCTGGTATATCGAAAACCTGCAGATAATTTCCGATTATTACTCAGAAAATAAAGACAAAGAATTATTGAATCAATAAATATTTTTTCTTAATATGTTTACAACCTTGCATACTTCTCCTCTCTATTTATTGTAGCTGCTACAAGAAAAGAAAAATAGAGAGGAGAAAAACTATGGCATACGGAGATGCTTTAAAGAGCACAGATGATTTAAAAGGAAGAGACAGTGTTGATTTATTGGCAAGAATGCTTTATTCTGAAGCCGGAAATCAAACAGAAAAAGGAAAGCGCGGCTGCGCTTATGTTGCCAAAAACAGAAAAGACAAAGATAAGAAAGAGTTTGGCGGAAGCACCTGGGAAGGTGTCCTTTTAAAGGAAAACCAGTTTGTCGGGATGACAACAAGCAATGCGCTGAAGCCGGATACCAGTTCGACTGCGTGGAAAGACAGCTTGGATATCGCGAAGAACTTATCTTCCAAGACCAATCCGATCGGTACTTGCTTATGGTTCAACACCAACACCCTATATGGCAAACAATCCAAAACCGAAAAAAATAAAGAATATTACAAATTCGGTTCCGGCGCTTATAATGAGGTAGTTGAAAAGGTTGTCATCGGCGACCATACATTCTTCCGGATTACTGGATATTAAAACATGACGGAGGGCATCCATTTACAGTTCGATCAACTGATGGGTGCCCTCCGTATTTGTTTACTGGAATTTATAAGTTTCCGTTTCCGTATACATTGAAACTTCGCTTCCGCCTACCACCGCATAATGGGTACAATTAGCACGGTATCCTCTTCCAACGACCGGATTCGTAATGTAAAAGCCTCCGAAAAAAGCATCTGTATTTTCGGCATATTCATTTTTTACTGTAATATTACTCCAAAGCAAACCGCTTTTTTGCTGTAAGGTAAAGTTCCGGACTCCTATTTTACTTGCTGTTCCCCTGCACGACGTGGAGTATACTACTAATAGTTTCCCATTACTATTTGATAAACCTATATCGCAGGTTCCTAAGTTAGAGCGCAGAAATTTATTTTTCTCTCCATAAAGCTGCTTATATAAAGTTTCTGCCTGCTCAGCAGTCAATGGCTCGATTACCAATTCCTCTTCCTGCTTTTGATTTGCTCCTGCAAAATGAACGGATTCACTAGCAAAAACCGTTAATGGCGATGCTAAGATCAACACTAAACAAACACTTGTTATCCATTTCTTCATTTTCATCAAATTTACCTCATTTCTTCAACAATTTTTTCCAGGGTTTTCTGATCCATATTTGTTTCTACCACATAAATAAATTGTTCGTCTTGATACATGGCCTGAATTGCATCATCCGCCTGATAGAAAGAAACCATATAATCATTGATTTCCTTTTGCTCGATCAAATTATTCATTTTGTCCATAGCACACATCCATTTGCCATTCCCGCTGATATATCTTATAAGAAACCGCACATTGCTATTATCATCCCGGTTATAATACTGCCTGGAAATTCCCACATCTTTTTCTTCCGTTATTTGTATGTGTATTATTTGAGCCTCTAATCCTTCCGGAATAAACTGCGGAATTTTAAAACCTAATCCGGATATTTTCTGTGCCTCCTCCCATGAAGCAGCCTGTTGGTCCTCTGGCGTTAATGTCTCCTGTATTGCTGAACTGTCGTCGTTCTTCGCTTTTTCACTGTTACTTTTTTCAAAGACATCAAAGTACATAACATACGCCTTGTCTTTCACAAAGGTGAAAATATCCTTACTGGTCGCTCTGACAGAAATGTAATTTCCCATACAAAGCACGAACACCGCGCTTAAAAAGCCTGCTGCCACTTTCCATGTTCTGATTGGTATGGGTTTTTGATCCGGTATCTTTTTTGGTTCCGATATGTTACATTCCGGCAAATATTTTTCAGCGAATTCGTTTTTCGATATTTTATCCGAATTATCCGGAACGCCGTCAATTTGATTAAGCAAATCGATAATAGAATCAATTTTTTGTACATCGATATCATCCGGTGATTTATCCATTTCCCTATCAAGGGCTTTTTCTAATTCAGCTTTTAATTTGTCATCCCCACCTGCCTTATTTTGATAATTGGGAGTGATGTTTTTTTCCTCCATTAGTACCTCCTTATCCCTATATTCTTATTAATCAATAAAAGGTAACACTGATTTCAATAAAAAATAAGAAATAAATCAATTTTTAAATTGTTTTTTAATTTCTTTATAATTCTGGACAGTTTCATTTTGCTCCCAGCCACCGTTGTTCCGGTCATCTTTGCTAAATCTGAATGCGAATATCCATCAAGATATTTTTTTATTAATAAATCATATTCATCTTCCAATAGTATATCTTTGTATTCTTCATATAAGATATAACCCGATTCACTATTCTTGTCCGGTATGTCTTCAATTCTTTCGTCATACGGCATCTCGTTTATGTTTAGTTTGAAATTAATGCTATTGAGTTTCTTTATTTTGTTTTCTGCTGTTTTATATATCCAGCCAATACTGTTTTCGTGCGTCTTCAAATCATCCATATGTCGAAATGCTTCCAAATATACTTCCTGCAAAACATCATCTACCATTGTAGGGTCATTACATCTTCTTCTGATATATTTTCTCAAGTTATAAAATGTGGCATCATATATTTCGCAGAAAAATTCTTCCTTCCAATTTGCTTTATTCATACCATTCCCCTATTACATTTATATGTAAGCCCCTTCTTTATTTAATTTTTACTGTCACACCTTCTAGGAAAATCCTGCTCTTTCTTGTGGTTTTTCCTCTTTCATGTTCCATTTTGAATCCTCTTTTAAAAAGATATCGTCCGGCTTGTCCATATGACTCTTTTCCCCCTTTACTGTTTATTCATGTTGATTGTACAGTTACATATCGATAGACCCTATAGTTATTATACTATAAAGTAAATGCAATAAGCTAATTTTCTATATCTTCAGTAACCCTCCCGCTTGTGCTTTTATGAAAACTTTAACGGCCCTGCAATAGCACCTTTTCCTTCTATTCACGCTGTTTTACTCTCTGAAAAAGAAGTTTTTTGCTAATGATTATCCCGGACTTTTACCACTTTTAATTCATCGCAAAGTATCTTCTTAGACTGGTAACTGGATGCGCGATAAGCAGTAACTGTAAAACATCTTATTATATGATTCTTTAGAAGAAAAACATAATGAAAGCATTGTTTTTATGTGATAAAATATTACTAATAAATAATTAATTTTGCAGGAGGAACTATCTATGTCGAGACCTACAATTAATTTTGCATCCGTTACTCTGGATTGTCCGAATCAGGAGGCGTTGGCAGATTTCTATACCGAATTATTAGGATGGAACAAACAGCGTTTCGATGAAGAATGGCTTGCTGTTATTTCCCCGGATGAGCATATATGTTTACTGTTTCAAGAGACAGAAGACTATATTCCGCCGGTCTGGCCAAATGAAAAAGGGAAGCAGCAACAAATGACACATTTAGACTTCGCTTCAACGCCAAATGAAAAAGAGGCTGTGAAAAGTCATGCGCTGGCTTGCGGTGCTGCTTTGGCATCCGTACAATATTCTCAGGATTATACGATTTTTATTGACCCGGTGGGACACCCTTTTTGCATTAGCTTTTTTGGTTAAGTATACAAAATGATCTTCAGTCATTAGCATCTTGGCTTGGAGGACACAAATATTGTCTATGTAACCGTCTGTTATGAATCTATAAGCCAACTTATCTACTTATAAAAATCCTCCATATACCCATTCGGGATTATGGAGGATTCGTATTGTTACAGATATTCCGTATAATGAGTTACTTTATTTATTGTATTATTTATATATCCCGCTTTCCAGAGCCTACATACCATTTAACAAAGATACAACTTTTTATCGCGCAATACGAAAAATATTGAAATGATCAGATATAATGCAGCGGAATATACCTGATACAAAATATCATCCCCGCAGTAAAAAGCAAGAACAAAATTAATCATATAATGGAAAAATACAAGTACAATAATGTTACGGCACTTTTCATAATAATACATCATTGTAATTGTAAACCCTATAAGACTGACTATGAATGCAAGAATATATACAACCAGCATCATCCCCGTATATCCGGATAAAATCCATACCGGTAAGTGCCAGAATGCCCATACAAGTCCTGTAAATATGCAGGACGTAAGAAGCGTATGTTTCTGGCGATAGCCAGCGAGCAGGAATCCCCTCCATCCGCTTTCTTCACCGGTCGCGCCGGTAAACAAACAGAAAAACGCCGTAGCAAGTATCCCTTCTGCTGGAATACCAAAGGCCTGCACCATTGAAGTATGTGTCTGCAAAGATACAATAAACGCACTTACCACACAAACACCAACTTCCAATAAAAGAATCCTAAGAATAATTGTCCATTTAATCCGAATACTGAATTCTTTTTTATAAAATTCTTTTCTGGACATCGGGACATTAAGCCTTTTCCAGAAAATCAAAAGAACTATATTCGGCATCCAGCAGTATATGACTGTCAGCAACGTCATAAAGATACCGTCATCTTCAAGCAGAAATCTCATTCCTAATCCAAGAACCAAAACCAATGCAAGCAGAAAAAGACTCCAGGAACATGCAAAATTTAATATCACATACTTCTTCGTATTATAATTCATTCGTTAATTCCTTCCATTCCTGTTTAAGTACGGTTTCATTCAGACCAAGTAATTTTGCTGCTGCCATAAATATACTTTGAAGCATGCGAAGCATATCACCATTCTCTTTTCCAATTACTTCTTCATTCATTAAAGTCTGTGCCGCACATAAAATAATCATAATATTATCTTCCAGTACACCATTTTTCTGCTCGTCATAATCATCTCTTAAAATATTCGCAAGTATCGGTGTAAGGATTTTCTGCAAAGCGATTCTGGTTTTATGATGCATAAGCGCATTTGCCGGTTTGTGTATATCCGACATGCCCTTAGCTGGCCTGTTGTTCTTTTCCTCAATAAGCCCTGCAGCCTTATTCACTTGTAACAATGTCATCAAGAATCTTTTTTCATTGCTAAACCCGGTCATCATAGCTATTTTGCAGCATTCTCTTTCAATTTTTACAGACTTTCGGCTAATGACTTCATTCAGCACATCTTCCTTTTCCGGAAAATAATAAAAGAAAGTTCCCTTTGCAATCCCTGCTTCCTTTACAATATCGCTGACAGAACAATTCTCGTACCCCTTCTCCATAAAAAAGCGCTCACTAATTTCTACTATCTGCGTTTTTCTCTCTTCGTGTTCTTTTACAATTCTCATATAATCACCATCTCGCGCCACTGACCATCGGTCAGTTAATGATAATAATATACTAATATGTAAATCAAATGTCAATGTTTTTTCTTCAAAGCAGCACATTATCGTTCTTTAACCCCTAAATCTACGACAAATATCGTAAGACGATCCAACGTGCTGCTCCTTATCCTTTAGCTTAACGCCTGCGTTACTTCCTCTTCATATTGAAACAACGTACATCCGCCTTTATGGTTCATCGCTTCTGATGCGCTTATTTCACGCACCCTTTCAAAGAATGGAGATTGAAGCACCGTCAAAAGTGACTGCTCTTTCAGGTTCATCTCCGAATAAGGGGAAAATGGACAAGGCTCGGCTCCGCCTGTAGCGTTGATGTGAAAGAACCCTCGCCCTGCAGCCAGGCACCCACCCATTGCTTCCTCGTCGCCGGGGAAAGACAGGAGAATCATCCCTTTGTTGTTCCTATTCCCCCGCAGTCCGTCAATACGTGCCGCAAGAATACGCAGGTTATCTTCATCCAAAATCAAATGGTCCGTATTCTTTTCTACAGGAACATATTCCACATAAAAAACAAGCCCGCATCCGCTTTCCCGCAGGGATTGGACAAAAACCGGTTCCGTCACCTCATTTTGATTTTCGGTTGTTACCGTTATGGAAGCGCCGAACAAGATACCCCGCTCTTTGAGGCTCTTTATGGCCTGCCCGACCCTTTTTGACACACCATTCCCGCGCCGGGTATCCGTTTTTTCAGCATCGCCCTCGATACTGAGTACCGGAATCAGGTTGCGATGCTGATCAAACAAGTTCAGATAATCCTCATTTATCATAGTTCCGTTGGTGAAAACCGGAAAAATGATATTGTCAAACCCGGTTGCCGCTTCAATCACATCACCGCGCAAAAGTGGTTCTCCGCCGGCGAGTAAAATAAAAGAGATACCAAGGTCCGACGCTTCCTGAAATACCCGCCGCCAATCGCCGGCAGTCAACTGCTCTTGCACCCGTCCATCACCGCAACTGCCGTTCGCCCGCGCGTAACAGCCCGCACATCTTAAGTTACACTCTGTCGCAATACTGGCAATCAGAAAAGGGGGGATATGCGTTCCGTTCTGCTCATGCTGTGCTCTTATCTTTGCGCTTCTACGCAAAACAGACACCGTATGCAGCATGAAGGACTGGCCCCGGCGATTACCGAGGTAAAACCGTCCGGCAGTGTCGGAAATGTTTTTTATTCCATTGTTCATAAAATCATTTAAGTTTAACATGATATGTACTCCTCTTTATTTTCATTACGTTACCGCTCTATGGCTCGAGCGGCTCACAGAACTTTCATTCAAATTTATCCTATGATATTATTATATCATTATATTACAAGATAAGTTTTTTCAATAACACGGAAAAACTGACTTAGTAAAAAACACCTTACTAAAATGAAGGGATATAAAGAGAAAAATCCCTAATTTCTTCGCCAATCAAAGAACTAGAGATTTTCCATGCAATGACTCAGATATGCCTCTGACGTCTATTTTATTCGATTTTCCATTCATGCATTTCCTCGCTGACAGGAACAAACCAAAACTTTTCATACATTTTAACCGCTTTGTCGTTGCAGGCAGCAACTGTCAAAACAATCGGAGTACGATGGGTTTGCTGAAGTTTCGCTACAATAAAATTCAACAGCTTCGTTCCGTAGCCTTTTCCCTGAGACTTCGGAGTAATCATCACTCTCTCGACTTCATAATAATTTTCCTCTTCATTATGATAAATCCGAATACTTCCGACAAGCTCATCGTTCTCCAACCAAAGATACGTTTCACGTTTTTTAACTTCATCAAGCGGGAAAAACTGGCGTATATTGCTATGTAGTTTCTGCAATAAATCGGCGAAAGTATCATTCCCAACTTTTTGATATATATCGTAATATTTTTCTTCAAACAAAGTCAGCTTAGAATCTAAATCTGAAGTGACAGCCCCTCCTCTATACTTCATTTTTATAAACCAGGCGTAGACAATGCCGTTTTCTTCGTCGATTCGATATGGATAATTTGTCTTCAAAATTTTTCTCCTTTAATACGTGCGTTCAAACCTGCATAGTATGAATCTGGATAAAACTGGTAATGATAGGATTGCTCGTCTTGTCCATTTTGCAAGAAAATCGCAGCTATCTCCCAACAATCAATTCCGTAATCTTGCTTATTTCTAAAGGAGATAACCCTATCCCACTAAAGTAATTATCCGTATTACCGAACCTCTCCCTAAACAATCTCAAAAAGCTTTCCATATATCTTTCATTTGGCGTTACAATATTCATATCCAATTCCGGAAAATTCTTATGTACCAAGTCCAATCGTTCTTTTCCGTACTCCTTAGTTAGAACATAATTTTCAATAATATCCTCATCCTTTACTCTTACATGGTTTAAGAGTATAGCAGACACAACCCCTGTTCTATCCTTTCCTGCAGTGCAATGAAACAGCACACCACCATCAGAACGAGCGATATGCTTAAATACTTCTGCCATATTAGCCGCACATGCAATATCCAAATAACTTACCGGTACTGCTTCAACTGATTCCGGCACACCACTTCCTTCATCAATCGGACAATTATAATAATCAATATCTTTAGCATTTGCAAATCCACTTGGTTTACTTATCACATCTTTCTCGCCGCGCAAATCAATTACTGTTGTGATTTTATGTTCCTTCATAAAAAGTAAATCCTCTTCGCAAGAATAACTTTGAACATCACTTCTAATTAAACAATTCCATTTTGTTACCTTTCCATCTTTCGTTTTGTATCCGCCTAAATCCCTTGTATTTTGTGTTGCTATCAGCAAACTTTTACCTTTATTCTTCCATGCATAAGAATATTCATCTACAACAGTTTTTCCATTTCTTAATGCAAGTATTTCATCCATACATATATCTGCAGCTTTACTAATAAATTCGTTTGCCATAGCTTTTGTAAAGAAAAGGGCTTCCCCTGAATACTTATCGTTATAATCTCTTCGTAAATCTTTTATCATTCTGCCAACATCAAATGAATATAGCAAATAAACCTTTTCCTTGCAAAGGCTTTCTATTATTTCTATATCATTTTTAATATTGTAATTCTCTATGACATATTGATCGATCAAAAGATAATCCCGATGCAGCTTTTCACTATTGCCTGAAATCGAAGGATTGCACATATATTCTTCGTATACCAGCCTATGGAAAATCAAATCCTGTATCAAATGTAAATAGTAGCCTAAGTACATTTCATTATCTTTTAATTCCTCTTTAAACTCATATCTGAATTTCGTCAAATCATAGGTTTTCTTACTGCCTCCACACACAAGAATCTTTAAATGACTATCTGCTTTACATGTCTCAGCCGTATATGTATCCGGAAGTAACATACCTAATTTGAACTGATTCGTATCTTTTATTTTTACTTGCTCTATTATTTTTTGTGCTACTGCTAAATGAAGTATTCTTGATTCCATTCTATTTATCATCTTTCGACTCCGCAATATTACAGTAACACCATACTTTCTATATGCCTTGTTACTGCATTTCTGATAAGTGCCTCATCGACACCTTAACGTCAGAGTATATCTTCAAAATCTTCTCTTTCCAGCCTATAACTTTGTTGATAAAATTATTTTATTTATTATAGCACAGTAACTTATATCTTTCGATGTTTTATTGAGAGGAAAACGTTATAACAATAAGACCTTCCATCACTCATATCCGCAAAATGTCTGCATTTTTAAATTTCCAACAGCACGTCTAAAAAACTCCAGTTCTTTCTCTCTATCCTGGTCACTCATAAAATGATAAGAGACAGCCATTCCATCTTCCATGGTCGAAACACCTATTATGTGCTTTGCATAAGACACAACCGGGGGAATAAATAATCCATTTTTTAAACCATATATTCCATAAGTATGAGGGATATCAAGTTTCGTCAAATTCGTAATTCCAAGTTCTCTCGTCTTCCCTCCCGCATATCCCATGAGCCTCGCGAGTTTCTGCGTTGTTCCATTCTCATATAGGCCATAGGTATATAATAAAACAGAATCAATCAGGCTCGGCGTAAATAATGGTATAAATCGAAGAATAAAGTATTTCATAACCGGTTTCCTAAGTTTATAAAGCACTTTTTTATGAACAATCTGCGCATTTTCATCAAAGGTTCTTTTATCAGAAAACAAATGATCCACGCTAATTCCGGTTGCTTGATTTGAAATTGATTTATTCTTATCCATTCTGATATTTACAGCCATACCTATGGTTTCATTCTTCCTGTCTGCTTCCAAAAATGCCGTTGCAATATAACTGTTAACGGAGACTCCTATCTTCTTTGCATAAGCATGGATCCTGTTTATTTCCTCCGGTAAAAAACGCTCAAATACAATTTCCGAACTACGTTCTTTCCAATAAACCTCGTGTATCTTATAATAATCATCCCAATGAAAAGTTTTACCGGTATATTTCCATTTTTTATTTAAAATATATACATATAGTTTTAAAAGTAAGGGTAATTCAGATTTTTCAGGCATGGATTTATTTGAAATCACCTGCATGGGCTTATATTCCAACTGCTCACCGGAAAGGATCGTCATTACATCCTCAATAAAATAGGTGACCGCTTTACCGTCACCAACCAAATGGTGAGCGATGATGAGCAAGAAGATATCTTCTTCCGTAACATTCACAAATACTCTCATCAATTCGCCCTGATCAATGGCAAAGGTTATTTTTTCATTTTGCCTGATGATATTTTTCCAATCATCCTTAACAATACTCACCTTACAGCCGCTTTCCGCCATCTGCTCATAACATGCATCACCGTTTTTATCATATACAATTCTGGACATGGTAGCTTCATTTGCAGAAAATGCAGTTCTTATCGCTGAAACCAAGTCATCCAAAGCCGGATTCCCCGTAATTTGCACCAGAAATTGAATATAAATATTTGGCTCTAATAAATTTGTCCGTTCAGAATATATACGATGCTTCATTCTCTCCTACCTGCCTAAATATATTCTTTTATTTTATGAACCCATGTATCCATAATCACCTTTTGAGGAAATAGCTTTGCCAGCATATGCAGGTATTTCACATAAAGTGTACAAACGGACATATCTTTTCCTCGTTTGGCATCCTTCAGCGCTTTTATGGCAACCCTGTCCGGTGTCACAATGCCGGGAAATTTAATGCTTTTCCCATTAACTTCTGTCATCAGCAGATCTGTATCAACCCAGCTCGGGCAAACAGCAGTTGATGTAATTCCGCTTCCCCTCAGTTCCACATTTAATGACCTGGAATAAGTTCTTTCAAAAACTTTTGTAGCTGCATATAGGTTAAGGTAAGGTAATGGCTGAAAAGAGGATGCAGACGAAATATTCAGTATCCTGCTTCCCTCTATCATATAGGGGATGCATAATGTACATAGAACAGCAACCGCGCAGCAATTGATATTAATTGTATCCGTTATTTCTTCAACGGTAAAATCCTGATATGCCCCCATCTTTGCAAGGCCGGCATTGTTAATCAAATACGCTATGACCGGTTTTTCATTTTCCAGCAATTTTCCTATAGAAATCAGTTCTTCTGACTTTGATAAGTCCTTTGGCACAATAATTATCTTATCGCCTAATTCATTCCTCAATGCTGTAAGCTTCTCTTGATTTCTGGCTATTGCCCAGACTTCTTCTACTTCTTCCTGCAGCATCAGCTTCGTAAATTCTCTTCCTATCCCGCCGCTGGCTCCTGTTATAATTGCAATTCTTTTGCCCATACTCTTCCCCACAATCTTATTGTTTCAATACGGTTCGTTCTAAATCTTCCGAATTAATTATTTCATACTTTGTTGTAAATAACTTCTTCAAGGAGTAAAGATAAACAACACCCCAATAGTAATCTGCCAGTTTTAAAGGATTGCCGGAAACAATGCTGCCTTCCTTTTGTCCCTGTCCGATTATTTTAGCCATATATTTATATAGCTCCGACTGATAAGTTGTTCCATATGTAGAATTCCCCCCATCTTGTTCTAAGAGAATCTGTGTATTTAAAGCAATCATCCCGGCAAAAAGATCATCTTCCTTCAGCTGACGTAATACTTCTTTCGTCAGCTTATGTATTTTCTGTTCGGCGGATATCGGGAGATTTGCAAGAAGCTTTATCTGATTGATATCCTTTTCTCTATTGATCATCTTATGAATTTCCTGAAATAACTTATCCTTAGATTCAAAATAGACATATATCGTCCCTTGCCCGATTCCGATATACTTGGACAAGTCGCTGATTTTTGTTCCTGAAAATCCGTTCTTAGCAAAGTAAAGAATGGATTTCTGCAGGATTTTATTTCTCATGTCTGTTCTAATTTCTTCACAGCGTTCCGGCGATTTCGGCATATCGTCTCCTTTTATGAATGAATATTTGTTCATTCATAGTTTATAGGAAAATACTGGTATCTGTCAAGCAATACTTGGAAAAAGTGCCGCTTTAATACTATATGTGTTTATAAATTGCTACCATACATAGGGTAACAAACGATATGTATGCTTTTTGTAATCAATAAATTCTTTGCCGAAATGCTTTATTAATGCTTTTTCTTCAACGTAGATCCTGGCAGAGTAGCAAACTAAAGATAAAACAAAAACAATAGACAGCGCAATCACATTTCTTAAACAGATTGCTGTACCTAATAAGCTGCATATACTGCCCGTATACGAAGGATTTCTTACCTTTTGATAGATTCCGGTCGTAATAAGGTGTTGTGTTTCTGCTGTCTGTACCGATAAGGTAAACGCTCTTTTTAATGTTAATACTGCCCATAAGCGAATCGTTATTCCTGCCAGCATTAATATAACTCCAAAATAGGAAAATATAACCGGCAATTTCAAATTGCGAAAACCGGCAGGGATATGATTTCCAACCATATAAAAGCTTATAAAAACACACATATAAAAATTAAACATTAACATCCATTTGGTACCTTTATCTGTTTTATTAATTTTTTCTGTACCTGTTCTTTTCTGGTGTGTATAAAAAGATATAAATAATTCTGCCATCATCATTAGTACTAAAGATGAAGAAAACATATAAAATAGGCTTGGATTTAAAAACTTTGACGGATCACCCATTCTTATTTCTCCTTTCTTCCAGCAAACGGTTCATTTCTGCAACACTGTCTTTTTCTATGCAATAAAAATAAAGATGAATTCCAGCCATTACGGAGAAGTATACAACAGAACAGAGTATTATATTGATAGCGCTCATCCCGATCCATCTGAACTTAATAGCAAAAATTATAGTTACAGGATATATCAGCACACTTTCTGTAATGAAATGACTAATATAGGTTTTAAAATTAATTTTTCCGATCAACTCATCCAGGATGCAAGTGAGAATTAAATATGCAACCACTTCAAAAGCAAACAAAACAAAAATGTCTTGCTTTTCCCCTAAAATCCATCTTACAATTCCTGCCAATAGAATGATTGCCATAAAAGACATTGAAATTGCAGGAAGATATGTTTTTAATACCTTATGCACCATATTCTCTCCTAATCCTTTCCTTTAAGATTGCAATATATCTTCTTGATACAAGCAGATGTTCCCCATTTAACAGTTCCACCTTGATTCTATGATTCGGATATGGTTTTAAACTTTTCAGCATAGAGATATTTAATAATAACGATTTTCCAATTCTTATAATTGTCGTTCCTTCTAGTGTATTTTCAATTGTTTGAATAGTTTTTCGGCTCTCATACACATCGTTATCCAAATAGATAAATGTTTTTCTATCGGTTGTTTCAATATAATAAACTTGTTCTAAAGGGAGCTTGTATCCCTTATCTTCTTTGAATCCTTCTATTACAAAGTCATATTGTCTTATATATTGTATCATTTGCGTAATTCTTTCTGTCATCTCAGAATACTTTATTTCTATCTCTGTTTCCTGTAATTCCTTTTTATGTTGCAGCATTAACTTCAAGGGAACACCTCCTTACAGGATAAATATAAATCATTTCATTTTCTTACTCAAGCGAATCTGCTTTAGATACCCTAAATAATGTTCTAAATACCCATAAGTTACATAAGGTTCCTTCTGGAATGTTACCTTTAACCCCCTCTATACTTACATCATCTCACATGATCCATTGCTTGCCTTTTCTTTAAATAGATAATCTTTAAAATTTACAGACAGATTTGACCTCAAATTCTTGACTTTATATGCCTGCATATTCACTTTGTCAAATTGTGCAGCTTATTCTGCATTATCGGGAATTTCGGCGTTACTTTGAGCGCTGTATCTATGAAATCTGCTTCTGAACCAATATTTTTGCTGAAATCAAAAGCAGTGCGGGCAAATTTTGCCCACACTGAATTTTTCAAGTTCTTTCTTTAAAAATATTTCTTATATGTTTTCCAATTGTACTTCTGTCACGCTGAAATAATTCTGCCATTTTTTGCAGGGAAGGAGCATAACCGTCTCAACCTCGAAACCAGAAGGACCTTGGCTGCACTTATTTTCAACATAAGCTTAGACTTTATCAATATTATCCTATCCAACTTCTTTAACGATTTCCGGATCATCACTCGATTTCATTTGCTCAAGAAAATCTAAAATTGATTGCGAAAATGTTTCCGTGGTATTCTTTTCAAATATATCAATCTTTCCTAAATCTATATCTGCAGGATTTCCGCAGTAACCTAATGGTGTTATTTTTTTAGCATATTCGCCGCCCTGAATCCATTGTCCCATATCTCTTGGGGTTGTATAAGATGGCTCTAATGTATGCGCCAGTGGAATATTTACTAATTCCTCAAAATCATGGATCATCCAGCTTGTCTCAAGTGCACCTGCATGGACATCAACGTATTTTGATTCCTTAGCTTCTGTATCCGCTTTCATCATAACTTTTATAAGATAAGGCTGATCTTCCATAAAAACCAATTGTGTAAAAAGATTTGTATCGTTAACAAAATACACCCCTATGTTTTGTTCCGTATATGCTTTACTAACCGCCTTTATAATAGTTCTGATATGCATAAAATCCCCGTGAAAATTAAATAAAAATATCTTATTAAATCCCCACTTTTTTAAATTTCCCAATATCTCTAAAAGTAATGTGATCATTGTTTCCGGTTTGATTTCAAATGAACCGGTAAAGCCGTTTGTTATGCTGTTTACCCCCCAATAGAATGGCGGTGCAATGACCGTTTCCACTCCCAGTTCTTTTAACCGCAAACAAATTTTTTCACAAATTGTCTGCGTGAGATAAATGTCTGTTCCTGTACACAGATGCGGGCCGTGTTCTTCTACAACAGAAATAGGGAATAAAACGCATCCGTCTTTTGCAATTACTTTCTCAATTTCAGGGTAAGTCATATCCACCATTGTATGCTTAAAAATAGAATAGCTCATACCTATCACTCCTTCGTTTTTATTTTTATCATAAGGGGTGCCCTAAGGGGAGAGTCAATTCAAATTTAATTCTTCATGATCGGAAATTGTATTTCCGTTATAAAATTCTCGCTCTGGGGAGTTATCGCTTCGTTAATATAATAATTTACTACACATGGCCCGGTTACTTTATATCCGCTTTTTTCAATATTGCTATATATCCTTTCATATAAGTCATTCATCAGGCTCTCATAATTTCCTTCATGTATATAACATGCGTATTCTCCTCCCGCAATATCTTCCTGACAATATTTATTTGATATAAGGTCCGATTTTACCCCGTACCCTATTTTCAGTTCAATATTACCTGATGTATTATCGCGCTTAAATATAGCCAGCGGAGACGAGTCAATACCTGAAATGTCAACGCCGTCCTGAATGAAATTATCTATGATCGATTTATAAAATTCCCTGAAAACATCCGGCTTATATTCGCCCCGGTATAACTTAAAAACGATTCGTCTTGTCTGTAATTTTTTTATGATTATTTGTGAATGTGTATCAAATATTACTTTATCTTTTATGCTTTCACATTGGCTTTGTAATAATTTTACTTTCTTAAGACTGCTTTGTAATTGCCGGATTTGTTCTTCAAGTTCATTTTCCTGCTCAGTGAGAATATTTTGCAAACTGTCAATTACATTTGCACTGCCATCCTTTTGTAAAAAGCTTTTGATTTCTGTTAAAGAAACGCCTATATCCTGTAATTGCTTTATAGTCATAATTCTTGTTATATGCCATTTCGAATAAAACCGGTAACCGTTGTCCGCATTTACCTTTGCCGGCTTTAAAAGATCTAAATCATCATAATATCTCAACGTCTTATGCGAAACATTACATATTTTTGCTAACTGGCCAATACTTAACAAAATTCCATTATCCATTTTCATATCATCTCTTCTCTACTGTTTTGAACTATATATTCCAAAGTAAGACCTGATGGTGCCTTGGCAGATATATTATTTTTTCAGTACAATGCCCTGCCTTTCTTGAATGACAAGATTATAGCATAGATTTGTCGAAATATGTAACAAATTGGCGCCTTGCAGAATATATTAAAGTGTAAATCATTTTACAAATGAAATAGAAAGGGGCGCAGATAATGGCTGCACAATTATTTAAGCTCGCAATCGATGCTACTACTACCACTAATGTTGAAGTCAACCCAGAAATTGAAAGATATTTTTATCTGCTAGATGAAGATGACAGAACAGGCGGCGTTCTTACTATTCTGGCAACGAAATTTATAGATGATGCCGGCGATATCATGACCGGCAATCTTACGACTGCTACTACAGACAATGGATATTATCTGCTATTTATAAATGGTGTATTACAGCAATCCAGTCTATATACCGTTAGTACTGATGGTTCCCAGGTTACTGTTAATGACGCAGCAACAATACCCGTTGGAGCTCCAATTACTCTAATTGTAACCAACTTTGTTCCAACCGCTGATTCTGACACCACAGTAACCACTTAATTATCAAATTCGGGATGTGCTATCATTGCACATCCCTTTTCATCTATTACTTACTTCTTATACGATAAATAAGATAATAAAATATGTATTCACTTGAGGGCGGTCACTATGTTTGGAGATAATATGCTTTCTTTACATCAGAGAAAGAATCTGTTAAATGCAGATGTCTATCAATACAATACTCTGTCTGATGGAGTCAAAAGAATTTATACGAATGATGACGAATTAGTTCAATATGGTGACAGAGGCATCCTCGATCCTAATGATGTCTCATTTTTCGGTCTGTTTATTAACGGAGTACTGCAGCCAAAAGTTAACTATGAAATCCAAAAAGGCCTTCTCCTTCTCAAAACGGAAGATGTCCCTATAAAGGATTCTACCATTATTATCTCTTTCATTACTCTTGAAGATAAAAGTGCAAAAGCAACGAAACTTAATTCCGCTCTGGTTGAAGGTATCCTTCCTTCAGGAGTAATTTCCGGCGGTCCTGCAACAGATATAGATATTTATGTACAGGATAACCTGAGCAACTGCCTTCATCTGGAAAGCACTCCTTTGTGCGGTCCTGCATATATTCCCTCAGGTTGTAACGGAACTTGGGAATTCACCTTAACAATAAGTAATATAAGCCATATACCCATCACAAATATTGTTATAACAAATACGATTCTATTGGATTTAATCACTAATATTGAAAATACCTCTGTCTCCTGCGGAAGTATATTGATAAAGGATGGGGTAATTACCTGGGATATCGAAACTCTGGACCTATGCGAATCCGCCACTGCTGCTTTTAGAGCAGAGGGTTTCTTTCAAGTGGAGGGAACTCGTTGTATTGGCAGAAGCATGGCATATGGAAGTACCGTCTCAGGTTCTGTAAACACTGATATTATTTGCATAAACCCTGTCAATGTCAGTCGAGGATTAGGACTCACTCAAACCATTACCTCAGGTCCTGCAGAAGTAACTATTAATACAGCCAATACATGGAGGGTGGAAATAAAAATATCTAATCTTAGTGCGGATACTGTATGTGATATCCTAATAAGTGATATCTTGTTTATTGATCATATCAAATGTGTAAAAATCATCAGTATTTCTCATGGCACAGTAAATATATCAGGCAATGAACTTCTTTGGAAAATTGACGTGCTAAGAGAATTAGATACTTCAGTTCTTATGGTAGATATCATAGGCTGCTTCTGCCTGAACGGATTTAAAACTCTGGGTATTGCCTTAGGCATAGGGCGTATGAATACCGGAAAAATTTTTTCTAATCTTTCTCAGGATTTTCAGATCGTAGTTTCTCCAAAGAGAAATATAGCAAAAAAGAAATTGTTATTACAGACCCGTGTTTTTAATAAATCTATGAAGACATTCTTAGGCCATCCTAAAAAATGGACTTTCTCTCTCAATATTACTAACACAAACAATGAAATTATGAGAAATCTCATTGTCATAGACTATATTCTTTTAGATGAAGTTAAGAACATCACGATTAGATCTGTAACATCAGGCAAAATATCAATCTCTGATAATTCTATTATATGGAAGATCGAAAGGCTTTTGCCCTGTGAAACTTTGACTGCTATTATCGAAGTTGATGGTTTATTCAATGCCGCAGGATGCCGCTCACTAAGCAGAGCTATTGCCGGCGGCTCAGATTCGAATTCATGTATCATCTCCAATATAACTTCGGGATGTCCCGTCAAAGTTTTTTCCCGATGCGAACATGCAGCGCCTATTAGAATAAATCCCTGTTTTCCAGTATATGCCTTTATGATTATCAGCGCCGTAAGCAGGGTTCAACAGCTCCTCTTTTGCTTGGACTATTTAGAAACTTTTGCCTGCAGCAATCCTGTTATCAACCCCACATATGATATTTTTGAACTGAAGAAGTGTCTCAATTTCCTGCTGTCGGAAAGGTTATTATCTGTTCACGACAGGCCAGCAGGTGTTCATAGGAATAATGATTGTCCTGATATCTTTGGTGATCTAACGATTGAAAAATATATTGTATCAGGCCCTTTGGAGGTTAATGCAAATGAAATCAATACTTGGAGAGTTCAAATTAGAATATCCAATCGCGGGTATGGTCCGGTTCATAATATTGTCATGACTGATACCTTACTATTAGATGATTTGACTTGTTTTAATCCCATAAGCTTTACCAAAGGTTCTATATCCCAAAAAGACAATATAATAACCTGGGATATCGGAACCTTAAATTCCAGGAATACAGTGGTATTACTGGCAGAAATCACCGGCTCTTTTTATAAGAAGAACAATAAAATTCTCAATGTCTCTGATTATCAATATAATACTGTTTCAGATGGTATCAAAAAAGAGTTTACAGATATCGATGAATTAATAATATATGGAGACTATGGTATCCCTGATCCAAAGGATGTATCCTTCTTTAACCTCTATATTAATGGGGTATTACAGCCGGAGACTAATTATTCTGTCGAAACCGGACTTCTAACCCTAACCATAGCTGAACCACCGCAAAAAGATGTGCCCATTATTCTTGAATATTTAGTAATCAAAGGCGATAACAATCAACTGATCAAGGCGGAAACCTATCAGTATAATACTTTGTCAAACGGAGGAAAAACTTATACCGATGCAGATGAATTAACGGTTTACGGAGACCGGGGGATTCTTGACCCTAATCAAACTTCTTATAATAACCTTTTTGTGAATGGCGTCATTCAGCCAAGTGTCAATTATGCCATTGAGCGTGGAATCCTTACATTGACAGTCGCACTTGCTCCAATGGAAGAATCTCCTATTCTGGTAAGATTTGTTTCTCTATATTTATAAAGATATTTATAAAAAAATTAAATTATTATTTAGCCAAATATATACAAATAACATTTCTCAAAAAAATTCATATAATATAGAAGCAGTAAAATTGCTTCTATAAAAAGCGTTGTTTTTGCACCGTCAATCTTGATATAGGAACATGTTTTTAGTTTTCTATAATATAGATTATATGGCCTTTAAAATATCTTGACAGGAGTTTATTCATGGGAAGTAATACAAAACTGATGAGTATCGTTTTTAATTTAGAAGATCCCATATTTACGAGGGAATATCCATCTGATATTGTCTTGTTTCGAACCTTTACTACACTTCAGACCAATACAACTATATGGACACCCGGAACTAATAAAAGCATTTTCCTCACTGCATTGCAGGTTTCTGCTCCTGCCCCGCTGGTCGTCCAATTAAACAGAGGAAATAATGCTGCCTTTATGTCAATAGCTCTTACCAGCACCCTTGCCACTTATGGTTTAAGCTTTCCCTCACCAATTGAATTTAATCCTGATGAGATAATCTCTATTACAACCAGCACAGCAGGAACAGTCAATATTACCCTTTTAGGCTATGAGTTTTAATGCATTGACAGGAAATCCAAGGAGAGCTATATAATGAAACATAATATTCAAGTTAAGAACAGCATACGGGCATCAAACCAGCAAATACTATTAGCTATTAAAAAAAGTTCTGATGTCATCAATTATTATAGCTTAGGTATACAACCTTCAAAAACAATTCTCTGGACACCGGAGCCACAAAAAAGTATTTATCTCACCTCTGTTCAAGTATCTGCTCCATTAGCAGTATCAATTTTATTAAGTGATGATGATATCAATTTTTTATCTCTGAAAATAACACAACCTTTTAGTACGGTAAGCCGAGCCTTTCCTTCACCTTTCAAGCTTACGACCGGCAATTCCCTTATGTTGAGTACTTCTGATGAGGAAATATCATGTAATATTTATGGTGCTGCAACCGCTGCTCAAGTTGCCTACAATGGCAGAAGTGATTTCACTAATGTTAATAATGCAATAGGCCTTTCCAACGGGACACTGGCTTCTCTAAGCTCAGCCCTGCTTAACCAAACCAGGGGAAGACTTGTCTTAGGATATAGCATGTTACCAACACAATACCAGTATTTAGAGATTGAACAGGTTTTCATAAAATATTATTGCCGCCTTAATCTGACTCTTGCTGTAGGTGTCAGTTCCATGATTCTTTATTGGCGGCCCAATACCCAGGTGGATTGGACTCAATTGCAAGAAATAAGTCTGTCTATCATAGGATCTGCAAATTATTTGACCAACCCGATCCAATATGATATTACAGATACGGTACTGGGAGCCTCTGATCCTTGGGCGGTAATCAATAACTTACAAACATCTTTTGTAGGAACACATACCGGTCTTGGCGTTGGAAATACTGTGCAGTTAGATGCCATAGAAATTCAAATCTGCATGTCAGGCAAGAATCAAATTACGGTTTTCGGATATGAAGCTTAGTTTTACCGCTATACCAGATTCATCGCCAGTGTATTAGCTGCCAGCATACCGCTGTATAAGGATCCCTGCATCCAGCCATGCTTTACAGAAGTATGTTCTCCGGCAAAAAATACACGGTTATTATATTCCGGTTCAAGGATAGTATGGGCGAAATTTATTTTTTGACCGGGAAGATCTACAGAAAATGCTCCTCGAAACCACTGCTGCTGGTTCCAATCTACCATTTTATGATCTTTCACAATTGAATCCAAGAAATTCTCCGGCAGTCCGTGTACCTCTTCCACATTTCTCTTAACCAGCAAGAACTTCCTTCTTTCGCTTTGATTCGCAACTCGTATGGAATCCTGATTTACGTTATAAGAGGAAACCAATACACCCGGTTCTAATGGCGAGCAGGAAAAGGGCTCCGTACACTGGATATGATCGGAGGGATATATAATGGACTGAATCGGCAGATCAGTAAAAGAAATACCTCCATTCATCCTTCCATATACCGTATTTTCCTCCCAAAAACGCCGGTTACAGAAAAACGCCGCCTTAAAGGAATCCGAGTAAAATAATTCCCGGATAGCCTGCATTTTCTGATTCCTGAAAAATGGTTTAATATCTATTTCCCGTAATGTAGAGAATGGGATGGCACAGATAACATAATCAAATTCTTCATATATATTTGTCTTACAAGTGCTATTATACCTGAGAATAACTTTACTTTCAGAGGAATTCTGATAAATACCAGTTATATTATGACCGAAGTTGATCTTAACATTCCCAAGCAAATCCGATGCAATATCATATTCTCTCGGTTCGCGGGAGATAAGCGAATTATAAAAGGCACAGGGGAGGTTGATCATACCTCCGGCTATTCGGTAAGTATTCAGGTAATCCATGGAATATAACTCCTGTAGGGGTTCACCGTAACTGGTATTAAGCAGTCCTCCAGTCAGAGAGTCTGTACTGGCTATTAAATTTATGGCGTCCTGGCTTAAACCGAGCATCTCCAATATCTCTCTTATACTGTTGTTTAAATAGAAGGAATACTCCGGTGAATACGCCGGCAGAATCTGCAGCAATTCTCTCCGGATATCCGGAGGCAGGCTTAGTAAAACAGAATCAAAAGCATAGGCATTTAACTCCGGCCATGGCAAAGACTTTTCATAATCAGTAAGATTAAATAAGGGATATAAATATTTTGTTATATTCTCCCCGTCCCGATCTCTCCGTATTCTGGTGTTATGAACGTATATAAAATTGTTGGGAAAAGGTGAAGTAATTGAAATGGTATTCAGATGCAGCAAATTTATATAATGCCAGGTTGTACCATGGGACAGGGGAATTCTCATAGGACCAAATTCTCCGTAATACCGCCTGTCCTGATCAAAATAGTAAGTATACACCCTTCCGCCTATGCGGTCTTCCATGGCATCATACAGAGTAATCTCCGCTCCAATCTTTCTTAATTCAAAGGCCGAGGATAAACCTGCCAGACCTGCACCTATTATGCCTATTTTAAGGTTTTTATGTGATCCGGGAGCAGCATAGGAGGTAATATCAGGCGGAGGATTTAATAGTTCAACTACATTTTCAAAGTCTTCCGGCCGGCCGGCGTTTGTAAAAGCATTTCTTAATATTTCATATCTTGTGGAATCACTTGGATTCGTCAGATAATTAGCTGTTTGATCAGACATATAAGAATGCCTTTCATTAATTCTCTTGTTGTAAATGTATTATCTGAACTTTGAAAATATACTTGATGAAAACCAATTTAAAGGAAATTCAGTTACTTAAACTTAAAAATTACTGTGAACGTAACTTAAATCATATATAGTCAAAAATACGTCGCTCTTATATAGAAACAGGATTTTAAAGAAAGGCCGCTGAGATGAAATAATTCATGATTTATAAGGCTTTTTCTTTCTCATAACAGAACCGATCAAAACAGATCAAATTTCCCGTTCTATTAATTCTAACGCTTCTACCCAATCAATTTCAGGATTTTATCCAGGCAATATTCTTTTACAACTCGTTCGGCCAGCTGCTTATAACGCTATAATCCCCAAACAAAAATATCCTGCCATTGCATCCATAATATCATATTGTTTTGTATAGAAAAGAGTTCTCATTTATTTCAGCAAGCAAATGATATCCGCCTATGCAATACCTTCATTGTCCGCTGCGATTTAATAAGAACCCTTTGCCGCGCTGACGTAGATTTTCGCGGCCTTCAAGTTTTTTTCTCATCCAGCCAACAATCAAAGTCGCTGTATGCTTATCTATCCTTCTACCAAACAATTTTATTAAATGGTATAAATGGTGAAAAAAGGTTTTCACATAGCTAGGATAGAGATAAGCCATTAGACATTTGCATCTGTTGCAAAGGCCTCTGAACCCATTGGTGAAATTGTAACATAAAGGCGCAAAACATCTTCGCCGGTATTGATAACCTGCAAGCTTTCCTGCCCATCAACCTGCATTAACTCGCCCGCTTGCAACGAGGTTTCCTTGCCGTCCGTGACAACCTTGGCATTGCCCTCCATGACCTGCAGAAAAAGGGTTGATTCCAAATGTGTGTGGCCCGGCAGTATTTCCCCTTTTGCAATGTTTAGAATAAAGGCAATTACATTATCGTTTTTGAAAATCATCCGCTTTGCGATTTTTCCCTGAGGCTCATGAAAATAATCATTGAAAATAAACTTGTTCATAAATAAATCCTTCTTTCATTTAATCTTAAACTTTAATATGCCCCAATTGGGGCATATAATAACTAATTTCTTTTCTACAAAATGTTCAAATATTTGGAAGAAAATAACCAAAACAAATCACAATAAAAAAAGTAGTTCAAGGTTACACATGAAAATCCACCATGGATGATAAGAACAAATTTGTTAAACTGATTGATGAGCGGTATCATCAATTGGAATCTGTTGTCTATCGGTCATGACAACTATTCTCTCATATTCATCTATTATTTCTAATACGTTCAGCTCCGCTCCCTTATGGGAAGGACGTAAAATCGTCTCTATATATGCTATCAGCAGTTATATACTGCATAATGAAATTATGTCATTGATACCTTCATTTTTTTAATAACATCTTCCAATGATTCCATCAAAACCTTTGCCTTCTCAAATTCATTCATTCGAAGCATATTTTGAATTCTGGTTTCTGTCTCTTTTTTCTCCTGCTCCAACAGCAAATAATCTTTGTCCAAATGATTGGCATAAATCATCTGCCGGAATTTACGGATACTCATTCTGCGTACAGTATTATTTTCTACCAAAAGTACATAATCCATGCAATTAGCCACGGTATAATAATCATGGGACACCATAAGAATCGCTCCTTTATACTCTGAAATTGCCTGTTCCAATGCAATTTGCGCATAAACATCCAAATGCCCTGTCGGTTCATCCAGCAGCAGGAAGTTGGCTTTTTCTAATGAGAGCACCGCTAATTGAAATAAATCTTTTTCTCCGCCGGATAATTCCCTCACTCTCTGACCAAGAATTTCTCCTTCAAAACCATATTTTTTCAAATAGTTCTCTATATCATTTTCTCTGACAAACCCTTTTTCTTCGAAGATTTCAAGCAACGTTTTCTCATCGTCATATAATGAACCCGTAATCTGAGAAAATATGCTGACCTTTGCATCTTCACTAATCCTGATCGTGTCTTTCTTATTTTCAAAGATATCATATAGCATTGTTGTTTTTCCTGTTCCATTACTTCCCACAATTGCTATATGCTCTCCATATTTCATTTCAAAATTCACATGCTCTAAAAGCTGCTCATCAAATACAACACTATACTCCGTCAGCTCCAGAATATTTTCATCGGACACTTCGTCTTCATTTTCCAATTCAAAACAAATCTCCGGCTGTTTGATATCCACAAATGGCGCCTTTGTTTTCCTTGCTTTCAGCCGGTCCACCAAAGTCTGTCTTGCATGTACGGCTCTTCCAAGGGATGCGTTATCCATTGCCGACGCTTTCGCTCTGGATCTTTCCAGTATTTTACTCTGACGGTCAATCTCTTGCTGTTCTGTGGCAGCAGCTTCCTGTAAATCAATCTTCGTAGCAAGAAGTTCATACGTATATTCTGTATAGGTACCGTCAAATTCCTGAACATCCATATTTTCCATGTGAAGTATCTTATTAAAGCAATGGTTTAACAAATACCGGTTATGCGTGATAATAAGAAGCGTTCCTTTGTGGGTATTAATCAGATCTCTTAACGCATTCAGATATTTAAAGTCCAAAAACACATCCGGTTCATCCATAATAAGGAACCCCGGACTCAACAGCATCTCTTTGATTACCTGCACGAGCTTAAACTCTCCTCCGCTCAGACTGCTGATTTTCTGTTCCTCTAACTTTTGCAGATTAGCTAATTTTAATCGCTTCTTAATATTGACTTCATAAGAATCTCCATCAATCGCATTCCATTCATCCAGTTCTTTTTGATACTCCTCGAAGACTTTTTCCAAATCTGCAGCAGCTTCCATTTCCTTATAAAAATCAGATATTTTCTGCTCATGCTTTACAAACTCATCGCTGATATACTGAAACACGGTCATATCTTCTTTTGGATCTAATTGGGAAAATTGACTTACATATCCGATTCTGCTTGTGTTTCCAATTACTATTTTCCCATCATACAGATACTCTTCGGGGTGTATCAGTAAATTGAGCAACGTACTTTTTCCTGTACCATTTGTACCAATCAATGCGCAATGTACATTATCTTCTATTGTAAATGAAACTTTTTTATATAAATCCTTTTGCGGATATGAGTAGGATAAGTTTTGAACCTTAATCATAATGACCTCCTATGGCATTTATTTTCAATATAATTTTATATGAGTCTTTCAAATAAAAGCAAAGAATAACCGAACAAATCACCGGCAATGCCACTATCCCGGCTCCCCAACTCTCCCTACTGGTTCCGGCAATAATTCCCGCAATCAAAGATTCGATGGCAGCAAGAATAAACCCGCTTTGTGTACTCTCATCTCTATATCTGTAATCTCCTTATCAGATCCATTTTCTCGCTTTTTAGAATACCATCTTTTAAAAATAACATCAAATCAATATCTTATTCTTTGTTTTACATAATTGTATTTTGAAAATTTTCTTCCATATCTTCTTTTCGATTCTTACTCAAAATCAGAGAAATAACCCTCCGGTCAAATGCATGGAGCAATGCTGCCAATAAAATGGATAATGCATATACCGCTATTATGTAAATAAAATCATCTTTAATCCTGATCTGGTCTCTTAGATATATAATAAATACGTTTTGGATAATATAAAGTTCAAGTGTAATTTCTCCCAGGAAAGAAAGTATCTTGTTTTTAAATTGAAATTTCATCGTAATTAAGAATAATGTAAGGACCATAACAATAATCATCGGAAGCTGACAGGATAATGTCTGTATTTTTTCCAAATATCCGGGATGTCCGTCCCATTCTGCCCAATAACCTTTCGTTCTTAACATATTCAATGTCAAGGCATATAAAACTCCGCTTCCTATCAAGCCTGCAGGAAGGCATATCCAATAAGCTTTTTTAATATTTGTAATCAGTACATCATAATATCTGGCAAATGTCATCCCGATAAAAAATACAAAAGTACTGTTATACCACCACTCGCCTCTTAACCATGCACCGCCGCTTTTGGTCTGAACATCATGTCCAAGAAAGAAACTCAGCGTCATAAACGCAATAATAAATACTCCCATAGAAATATAAGCTGCCTTTTCATTTTTCAGAGTTTTAAACAAAACATAGAATACGATGTATAAAATAAAAATTTCCACAACAAACCAAAGCTGCGTATTTAATAAAACCCATCCCGTTAAAGCACTGATTAATTCTGTTCCTGTAAATGTGTCTCCAAATAGCATAGCTGTCAGTACAAAAATTGTATTTCCCACATAGAAAGGCACTAAAATTGTGGACAGCCTTTTACGAAGAAAACCTTTTAAATAATCCGGTTTTCTTTTCAGACTCGTATACACTCCGTAGCCCGAACAGAAGAAAAACATTCCGACAAAAAAGACTCCCACATCGCACATTATATTCAATATTCCCTTGTCAAATCTGCCATATTGGGTAATCGTCTGTGATAAATGATGCAGGATAATACCAACAGCGCAAAAGCCTTGCAGTCCTTTCATAACGGACAGCGAAAATGCATCCTCATGAAATTCCCCTTTTCTTTTTCCTTTTGCTCCGGCAAATAATACTGCCAAAAGCACAAATATAAATATTCCAAGCGGCATCTATATTTCCTCCTTCTGTTTTTTCGCAAATTCAGTATTGCGGATACGACCGGCAATAATAATCGCCATGACGAAAATAATAAATAGAAACGGCGGTCAGCGGTCTTGTTCTGTTATCTTCCCACTCATGCTCCGGCTGGGTATGAGGGACAAAAAATATTTTTAACAATGATTTTCAATATTCCATAATCCTTAGGCGGCTTGCGTAACGCCTTTCTTATGCTTATTGATATAAAGAACCGCGATTAATGCAAAAGCAAAAAGTTGCGCGATCAATGTTCTTGCGATCATCATCTCATCTATTCCCGAATCGGTTGAAATATGAAGCAGATTGATAACGGCATTGTTGAAGAAGTGGTCGGCCAGACCAATCCAAATAACGCCTGACATTTCAAACAGCATTCCCCACATCAAGGCGATGCTGCCGGAAAGAAAAATATAACCAACACTATATAGAACCATAGTTTGGAAAGTCATCGTTCCGTCAAGCCAGCTCCTTATTGGCATCACGATATGCCATATCCCAAAAAGTAAAGCTGCAGCTGCGTTACTAATGGCGAAACTATACTTCCTTTGAGCAAGCTTGATAAATAAACCGCGGAAAATGCCTTCCTCCATAACAGCATTGATTAAGTTAAAAATACAAAACAGTATAATACAATATGCCGGCAATGTTGTATTAACACCGATAACCGAAAAGCTACTGAGAAAAAAGGAGAAGGAAGGATTTGCGCCCTGAGCCGAAAGTATGGCGTACTCCACTCCATATCCGATTATGAAACGAACTGTACCTAACCCTAGCCCCAATAAAATAGGTATGTAAAGTCTTTTAAAATCAAAGCCTATCTCTTTCCAGGTCAAATGAATTAACCGCAATACAATGACCAATGCTAGTATTCCGCTCAGTTTATGTACAAAATTTTCATTCAGAATGGTCTCATCCAACCGAAGCTGTAAAGCCTCAAAAAAGCGTATTACAAAGCAAAAAATAAAGGTCGCCATAATTATCACTTCAGGCTTGCGGTTCTTTTTCGTTTCCATATTTATATTCATTCCTTCCGCTTTGCCCAAAGGACAAAACATCATGAAAACCATTGATTGTCTTGGGCTCTTTTTACAACTTTGTATAGAGAACCCGATATACTGACCTCCATAATAAATTGTATATTATTATACACTCAACATGCCCAGTTACTGTAATTTTGATATTTTTCTTCGGCCTATCATGATGAGACAAACTACGTAAATAAATAACTTGTCATAGACAAGGAACCCATCATGCAGCTATTGTTGTATGTAAATATCTGCTCCTCTTCATCGGAGGCACCAAGTATGTATAAAATAGGGTTAAAATGATCCGGCATAGGTACGGCTAATTTTGCTGTTTCTCCCAAGCTCAGATAATTAATGACATTTTCATGATTTCCATTTTCAATATTTTTTTTAATAAAATCATCAAACTCATATGCCCAATCAAAACCTTTGTCCTTTATTCCCCAATCAACCATTCCCAGGTTGTGAACAATATTTCCGGTACCGAACAAAAGGACGCCTTGATTCCTCAGGGATTTTAACTCTTTGCCTATCTGATAATGAACCTCCGGCGGCGCAGAGGCATCTATACTAATCTGGAAAACGGGAATATCCCTTTCGGGGTACATATGGACCAGAACAGACCATGTACCATGGTCAATACCCCAGGAATTATCGAATACACTTTGTTTACTGATCAAGTTTTTTGCATTACCCGCAAGTTTCGGATTACCGGGAGCATTATATAAAATCTCATATAACTCTTTAGGAAATCCATACATATCATAAATGGTTTTTGGATTTTCCTCATTCATAATCTTTGTACCTTTCGTATACCAATGAGCTGAGATTGATACTATCGACTCAGGCTTAGGTATTTTCTTCGCCATTTCCCTCCAGTTTCTCGTATAAGGATTATCTTGTATTGCGTTCATAGGCGAACCATGGCCTACAAACATCATCGGCATTTTAGACATATTATCAACTCCCTTTAATTTTATATGAATCAGTTAATATTTAATTTTGTGAATATACTATACTTTTCTTATCAGATACAGAAAAAACATTTTCAACTTAATTACCATCAAACAAGTTAATCCCTTATTTTTAATAAAGTTAATTATAACATGACAATGCCTGTTTATCGATATGTTATTTAATAAAATAAAAACTGCTAAGACTAAAATTCTCAGTATATAGAGAGCTTTAGACTTAGCAGTTTCCTATGGAAGACATATTCTATATTCCTTCTTTTCTAACTTGATTTTCAAAGCCATTTTCTTTGTACCAGGCAACAACAGACGGAAAATCTATTTTTGAATTATCGTTCCTGTATATTTTCCTGAACGTGAAGAACAGCTCAATGCCATAAAGAAGATAATCCGTTGCACCTCTTATCAGGAGCATTTACGGAAATGGACACAGTATGAAGAAAATGCACTAATAAAAGAATAGTATTTTATAAAAATATAATGTAAACTGAACTTAAATTGGGAAACCGTATGAGAATTAAAGAATGAGCGGAAAGTTGGTTTGCTAAAAAGTTCTTCGGAATATAATGTGAATATTAAAAGCAATACAAATAGTAAATAAAAACATTAGTTTATATTATTAGGGGTTATCGGATGAAAAAAAAGTTTCTTTCTTTCAAACACAACTTTTTCGGCAGTCATCTGGAGTTCCGCGTCCGGCTGTTCAACATATTGGCTATGGGCGGAACACTGAGCAGCCTGCTGATCGGCGTAATCGCCATTTTTAACAACAGCGGCATTTTTAACGTTGTCACTAACTTTGTCACCGCAGCGATCTCTTTCGCCATACTGATGTATTCACAGTGGACGGGGCGATATAAAATTTGCTACTTGTTTACGATTATCGGCATATTTATCATTTTATTCCCCATTTTGTTCTTTTCGTCAGGCGGTTATCACGGCGGTATGCCTACCTTCTTCGTGTTTGCGGTAGTTTTCACCATTTTCATGCTTGAAAGAAAAACCGTGATTTTCTTTTCCATTTTCGAGATACTGCTTTATGTAGCGCTCTGCATAATTGCCTATTTCCACCCTGAGACGGTGAACCAATTCGCGCAGGAGCAAGAAATCTTGACGGACATTATTATGTGCACCGTAATAGTAAGTTCGGTGCTTGGCGTGTGCCTATACTTGCACTTTCGGCTTTATAACGATCAACAAAAGAAATTGGAAACCGCGCGGGCGGACGCCCTTGCTGCGAGCGATGCGAAAAGTCGTTTCCTAGCCAATATGAGCCACGAAATCAGGACGCCTATAGCAATTATGCTTGGAATGAACGAAGTCATTATGCGTGAAACCAATTCCGAACAGATCAATATCTACGGACAAAGCGTTGAGAACGCAGGGCAGCAGCTTCTGGCACTCATCGACAACATTCTGGACGTGTCCGCCATCGAAAAAGGCAAGCTCAAAATAATGGAGGAACGCTACGAGACCGCCGAACTGATTTCTTCGTTATCCGTCGCAGGCGAAAACCTTGCCCGCAGGCGGAATTTGCTCTTCAAGGTCGAGGTTGACGGAACAATGTCACGCGTTCTGAAGGGCGACATGCCGCATGTACGGCAGATTGTTTCCAACTTCCTGAGCAACGCAGCAAAATATACAGAGCAAGGCGGCATCATGCTCTCCTTTTCTGAGCTTCCGACGCAAAACAAGGGCGAAATAATGCTGCGCATCGCCGTTTCCGACACGGGTGTCGGAATCAAAGCAGAAAGCATCCCGTTCCTCTTTGACTCTTTCACACGGGGAGACACGCAGGGACGCTATATCGAGGGCAGCGGTTTGGGGCTTGCCATCGCCAAAGAGTACGCCGAGTGTATGGGAGGGCGCATTCAGGTGGAGAGCGAAGTCGGGTGTGGCAGCATATTCACGCTTGAACTTTCACAAAAGGTAAGCGATCCCCAGCCCATCGGCGATTGGAAGCAAACTGCCGGGTCAGCTCATCTTGGACCAGGCAGGGACAGCTTCACCGCGCCGGATTGCAGCGTCTTAATTGTAGACGATAACAGCGAGAACTTGCTGCTCATCAAATCCCTGCTCGCCCGGACGCATATGCGGACGGATACCGCCATGAACGGCATGGAATGTTTAGAGTTAGCCTCCAAACGCCGCTACGACGTGATCCTGATGGATTACATGATGCCCGGCATGGACGGCGAGGAAACCCTGCGCCGCCTGAAAGAATCTCCCGGCTTCCACACGCCGGTTATCGCGCTGACAGCAAACGTGGTGGCAGGCGTTCGTGAGAAGCTCCTTGATGCGGGTTTCTGCCAGTACCTCTCCAAACCCGTAAGGTGGCGCGACTTGGATGCAGCGCTGCTTAATTTATTGCCTAAAGAGCGTGTTATTATCGGCGGATCGGTTCCGACGGAAGAGATACCCGCCGAAACGAAAGACGAACTGGCACGGGAGTTGTCAATGTATGGCATCATCTTAGAGGATGGACTGTGTTATGTGGGCGGTGACGTTGCTAAGTATGGCAGATCGGCGTCTATCTTTACCGGGAATTATGATACAGCTGCGGGCACAATCCGCAAGCTTGCCGGGGAGAACAACTGGGCAAATATGAAATTCTGCGTTCATTCCCTCAAAGGCAACGCACGGAACCTCGGCGCGAACGCGCTCTCGGAAACTGCCGCTAAAATAGAGCGGCTGTGTGAAACGGGCGACGGCGTGTATATATCCGCTTCCCTGCCCGCGCTGTACCTCGAATGGGAGCGGGCAAATGACGGCTTGACAAAGTTCACAATAAAGCTGAAAAGAGCATTTCCGGAGCCGGAAAGGGAATATCCCCCTGTACCAGATTTTGACGAACTGATTCAAATGCTCCGATTCAACCAGTATCAAAATGCGATGAACGCTCTCTCCATTTTGATTGAGGCTGACAACGTTCCCGAAAGAGTGGAAAAGCTTTGCGAAATCCGGCATAAAACCGACGAATTGAAATTCAGGGAAGCGGAGTGTCTGATGGCCGCTCTGATGGAAAGCGAGGCTGACGAAAATGGTAGTTAAAGACACTGTTCTGCTTGTGGACGACTCGCCGGAGTTTTTGAAAACGGTGAACGACGCCCTGCGGAGGGATTACACGGTCAGCTTCGCGGCATCCGGCATGGAAGCGATAGAACTTGCAGCCGCGGGTTATGTGCCGGATATCATTCTGCTGGACGTGGCCATGCCGGATATGGACGGCTACGAAACCCTTGAAAAGCTGCGTGAAATTGAAGATATGCAGGACGTTCCCGTCGTGTTTCTCACCTCTATGTCATCGCCCGAATCCGAGCTTCGGGGGATTGAATCCGGAGCGACGGACTACATAAAAAAGCCCTTTACGCGGAAACTCCTGCTGGCGCGGATCAGGCGGCATTTAGAAAACGGCAGGCGGCTCCGACAGCTTTCCATGATGGAGAAAGATAAACAGGAAACCGGAATCGACGAGGAAAAATTCAGGCAGATCGCTGCCGGCCTATCTGAAACCGAACAAAAGATGCTGCGTCTGCTTATCCTCGGCTATTCCAACCGGGAAATCGGCGAGGCGCTTCATTACTCTTATGATTATGTCAAGCGAGTCGTCAGCGTTATCTACGAGAAGAATTTCGTCGGTACACGCGGTGAACTGAAAAAACTGCTCAGGTAACTTGCGGCCAAAAGCCGGGACGGGAATAAACCCCGCCCCGGCTTTTTTGTGGAAATGAAAGAGGTCACTTTTAGTGACTTTCTTTTTGCAAATGGATTCATATAATGCTTATATGGATAAACAGCGGCACTGCTCTTAGCAGAAAAATAAGCCAATTCGAAATAATCACAGGAGTAAAAGGCGCTGGCAGCAATGCCGTTAAGAAAAACGCCGCCGACATGGCGGCATAGGAATGAGGAGGAAAACTATGTATTCTAAAAAGACGATTCAACTACTGACACTTACCCTAGGCCTGGCCCTGTCGTTGATGATCGGAGCCTGCGGCTCATCATCCGGCACTGCTGCATCAAGCCCGGCGGAAACAGCAAGTGGGGAAACGCTGGCTGAGGAGGTTGCATCAAACTCGGTAGGGACAGTTTCTACTATACTTGATCAATATTATGCAAACGATAAGTTCATGATTGAGATGCTTGTCAATGATGACATTATCATAGAAGAGCAAGATTCGAGCTTGATGTTCTCCACACCGGAACAGCACGTTGGGATAGTAATTTCAATCATACCTGGCATACAGAATTTATCTGCGGCAGGAGAGCTTGCAAAAAATACGGTGACGAGTGCGCTCGAAGGCGTTACGACCGGTGAAATCGAAGATGCAACTTTGTTCGGCGCACGTGCGAAGCTCATTGAATACGCCGTTGACAACGACGAAGAACCCTTCCGGGGCATTCAGGCTGCTGCTATTATCAACCAATCATGCTATTTCATGAACTTCATGATCTATGACGACACCTCGGAAGCGGAAAGCAAACTGATGGTGGATATGTTTTCCGGAATGAATGTGCTGACACCGGAGAGTGTCGATCAAAACACGCAAACAGCAGTCTATACATCAAAGTACGAAACCGAGCTCAAAACAGAGGCGGTAAAACCTGCCAAAAACACGAAAACCAAGACTGTCACGGAGTGGGTATATCTGCCATACGAGTTTTACAGTTGGTGGGGCTACTCCAGCGATTATTACGACGGCTTCCCATCTTACTATTTCCAGCCGGATTGGGATTATTACAGCGACCCCGGGGACTATTGGTCATGGGGCTGGGGTGACGACTATGACTGGGGCTTTTATGATTCGTACGGCGATTTCTACGACTGGGACACATATCAGGAATATCAGGACTATTATGACGACTGGGACGGCGGCGGCGGATATGGCGATGACTACGCGGAATACTACGATTGGGCACTTGAACCCGATTATTATGATGGGTATGACCCATACAGCGATCCCGGTGACTATTATGACGACGGATATAGCGATCCCGGTGACTATTATGACGACGGATATGATGAATGGTATGATGAGGGTGCCTGGAACGACAACGAATACTATGAAGACAACGATTATGACTGGTAATAAGAAGATATATAAGTGCGGAAGGGGAAGTGTAGGAGATGGCCGGGCTTTCAGATGAGAAGCTTGTGAAAAAACTAGGCTCCCTGAAAAAACGGGCATAGGTTAAAAATCTCATTATTTAGCTTGGCATGGTTTACGGCTTCGTACTTGCCGCGGTTTTCACCATGTAAGAAAATATAAGGAGGCATTCCGCGAGCGCAGGTTACGCTCCGGATGCCTCTTCCTGCGTCCGGAAAGGCTCCTTCTTTTATACTAAATAGTACGATAACTTTCTAATCTCTACGAGCCGAAATAGCACCTTTACGCAGCATTTATTCTCAATTGCATTAAAAGCATTAGCTTGCATGTCCGTAAACTCTATTAACTTACACTGCTCTGATAATAACGATGTTTTGAAATATCCGGATCAGTAAACAAACCATAATCTAACATTTTGTTAGATTGTGTCTTTGCAGGACAGGTAAGATGAGATCCTTTTACAATGCATCTCAAATGGTAACCTCTGACAGAAGCATTCTCATTGAAACCAAATCTTCTAATAGGTTGCTTTCTCTGTCACATCTTCTCTATCCACGTTCATTTCGATATCAATTCTCTCAACTTCCTTTTTACGGGTTAAAAGCGCAACCGTCTCCACATGGCTCGAGAGGACTTCTATAATGTCAACTCAAACCACTTCCGTTTAGGTAACATTTTATAATAGCTTCGACTGCTTTTTACTCTCGTTTTTTACCATATTATGTAATTTATATTCCAACTACCTAAGACATATCATTGACAGCCGAAAGGTTGAGGGGATAGGTGAGGTGTCTGTACATCGACAATATTATAACACAGATGCAAATACCCCTCAATCGGAATTGGCCGAAAGAGGGGTGCTAAAATTATTTTGCCAAGTTTTCTTTTTCTTACCACTGTCATGATTGGTTTTTCTCTCTTCAACTATCTTTACAAATAACTCAACCATCACCGGATTATAGCGAGAAAAGAAGTCACTTTCCCATATATTACTATTGAGTGAATATTTACTTCATATTTTCTGTGAAGAATAATTCAATCTTTTCAAATGGAATCTTATCCATCTTATCATACAAATCTACATGGTTTGCACTTGGTACTATATAAAGTTCTTTTGGTTCTAAAGCTTCTTTATATACATCTTCACTAAAATATCTTGAATGTGCATTTTCTCCAATTATTAGAAGAATAGGACGTGGGGAAATTGTTTTAATATGCGTAAGTAATGGGAAGTTCATAAATGATAAACTGCTTGTTAGAGTAAACTGCGTGATTGAATTTGGATGATATCCTCTAGGTGTTGAATAGAATTCGCCAAATTCACGACCAACCTCATTTGTTGTTTCATCAAATCCAATAGGTGCTCCTCTTTGTCCAAGCAATGGATTAGGATTAACAAAATCAATATATCTTTGTTCATTCATTGCATCTATCATTCCATCCCATTCTTCTCTAGTAAGAGAATCCATGAAGCCTTTAGCGTTCATACGAGAAATATCATACATACTAACTGTAGCAATTGCTTTAATACGTCTGTCTACCTGAGCTGCACTTAGAGCAAATCCACCGCTGCCACAGATACCAATAGCACCAATTTTGTTTCTATCTACAAGTGGATGGGTACCAACATAGTCAACTGCTGCACTAAAGTCTTCCACAAAAAAGTCTGGTGAGGACACATGTCTTGGTTCTCCACTACTATATCCATTAAAAGATGGATCAAATGTAAGTGCTATAAATCCTCTCTCTGCCATACTTTGTGCATATATACCAGGTCCTTGTTCTTTCACCCCGCCATATGGTGCTCCTATAATAACAGCCGGATATTTTTTATCTTCATCAAAATCTTTTCCAATATATAAATCAGCTGCAATTGTAATTCCATACCTATTCTTATAAAAAACTGATTTTCTTGTTACCTTATCGCTTAATTCAAAAATATAATTATCTGTTTTTGGCATTTAAATTTCCTTCTTTCTTTTTATATTAATTAATTTCTTCCTTCTTACTTTTTAATTCAATCTTCATTTCCTCAGGATTTTCCATGTTATTAAACACCGTTATGTCAGTGGTAACTTTTCCCAAGATCATCAATCCCTCGGGTGCTTCCTCTGGTTCGTCAAAATAAACTACGAACATATCTCCCGGTGTCCAAAAGGCTATATCACCCACCTCATAGCCAGTCTGAAGCTGACTTGTTTCTGTCAGCGGTTGTGCCAGCTTACCATAATACTCATGCTCACCATAACGGGTTAAGGACACAGTCTGTGGCAGAGATGCCGCAAACTCTTTGGCTGCTTCGCTATTATTCAGTGTGGCGGTAATTACTGTTTCCCCAGCAGTCATAGTAATGTTTGTGCCCTTCGCTGGCGATTTTACACTATCGACAATACCGAGACCGGCTAACCAGCTATCCAGCTCCTGGTTTAAAGCAGTCTCCTCATAAGAGGATACACTGGAAAGGCCAAGGCCATTCCGAAGCTGTGCACCAACAGCCAATGATTCAAAATCAGCAGCATAATCGCCAGGATTCCCTGCATCAGTCCAGAAAGGTGCAACTGTTTTTCCTGTAAGATCTACCTCCTTTAAAAAAGACATCAGGGGAGAAGCCAATGTGCTAGACCATACTGGCCCACCTATTAGTATGAGATCATAGCTGGATACATCAGGTAGATCCCCGGAAAGCTCTGGCAGATTACCGGATTCCCGTTCCTGCTTTGCCTCATCAGAAACGGCTTGCATATTGTCGCTGTAGGTCTTGACAGTTTCAATTTTATAGAGGTCGCCGCCTGTTTTTTCCTGTAGGCGTTTGGCAATGCCCTCAGTCGTACCTGACAGGGAATAATAGACCACCAAAATTTTGTTTGTTTTCAAAGTAGTATCCGAATTTTTTTGATTTATGCTATTCTCAGAGGCACTTCCCACACTTTGTGAAGTATTATTGGCATTGTCAGAACCGGATTGTGTACCACTGAGCGGAACACTCCCACAAGCGGTCAACATGAAAGTCATCACGCTGGCCAAAAGAAAAGCTGTTAACTTTTTCATCTTAAACCTCCTTCACTTATCGCTTTGTATTACCAAATGCCATATTCAATCTAAACAAATGCCTTTATCCAGTTTTTTATTTCAGATTCCGATGTTACTAAAGAACTACCACTAAACTCAATATCTAATCCACGCTTTACAGTGGATGCAGGACATATCGTCTTGAAATCTGAGAAAGTATGCCCAATCCACCCGCCATTTGTGGCAAAGGGATATATTAGTTTGTTTGAAAGATCATTTTGGGTAAGAAATGCTTTTATTGCCGGAGCAAAGGTGTACCACCAGACAGGTGAACCTATGATAATACAATCATAGAAAGCAAGATCCACATTTATATCCTTAATTTCTGGCATAAAACCACTGTTAACTTCCTGCTGTCCTTGCTCAACAACATCATCATAAGCACCTGTATATTGAATTACTGTTTCAATTTCAGCAATATCTGCACCAATTTCGTTTTGAATCAATTTTGCTATTTTTCTTGTATTTCCACCGTATGAATAATATAAAATCAGTTTTTTCATTTTTCCTCCATTAATCAGTATAAATTTTCTTTGCCATATAAAAAGCAGCCCATGCTTTTGGCCACCCTGCATAAAATGCAAGTTGGGTTAAAACTTCAACCATTTCTTCTTTTGTTACACCATTATCTTTTGCTCTTTGAATATGTCCTTTTAGAGAATTATCCAGAATGCCGCTTGCCATTAGAGCAGAAACTGTAATCAGACTTCTGTCCCTTGACGAAAACTGTTCTTCACGGGACCATACCTCACCGAACAACACTTCGTCATTTAGTTCAGCAAATTTCGGAGCAAAATCTCCTAAAATATCTTTTCCTGATGTTACTTTTTTCATAAAATCACGCCCTCTTTTCTTATCTTAAATTTGTATAATAATCATCTGATACTGCTTCTAGCCATTCATTTGAGGCACCCTCTGCGGGGACTTCAACAGAAATATGTGTAAACCAACTGTCAGAAGTTGCACCATGCCAGTGTTTCACTTCGGGTGGGATGTTTACTACATCACCTGGATGCAGTCTTTGTACAGGTTTGCCCCATTCCTGATAATAATCCTCTCCTGAGGTACAAAGCAGAATCTGCCCACCCTTGTGATGGATATGCCAGTTGTTGCGGCATCCCGGCTCAAATGTAACATTGCCGATCGTAATACCCTTTGTAGATAGCATATTTAGATAGCTTTGACCGACAAAATACTTTGCATATGCTTCATTTTTTTCTCCTCTTGGGAAAATACTATTAAAATCTTGTGTATTCATAGAATCAGTCTTCCTTTTCATATAATCCTTCATTATGTCTTTATATCTTATTTATTCTTAACCTTATATCGAAGCCATAGGCTGTCTCCGTCCTTGACCTCAGCATTTTCAAGCTTAAAACTTACTGGAGTGTCCATGGATAACTCCTCTCTTGTTTCAAAGAGTGTTGGAGTCTTTGATGAACCGTCAGCGGCGGCGGCAATTACAACACTCAGTTCATCGCACATACCTGCCTGTATAAAGGACCAGTTCAGGACACCACCACCACCTAGCATCAGGGTTTGAATGCCAAAGAGATTTTTTACCTTCTCCATGGCTAGAGCTATATCCAGAGTCTCCTCACCAGCAATGATATAGGAGATGCCTAACTTCCTTAGAAATGCCTTGTAAGCATTACCTGCTTTCCCTGTTAAAAGCTCCAGCACATGGGCCTTAGTACCTCCATAAGTCAGGGTGCTGCTTTTCCAGCCAAGTCTTCCATATGTGTCTACTGAAACATAGTACATCGGTGCATTGGGAAGAGCAACGAAATCGCCTTCTGGCACCTTAGGCGCATTCTCATCTAATTCAGGCTCTTCATAAAATGTAAAATTATCATCGGTGGTAATACGGCCTGATAACCAACCCTGATGACGATAATAAGGCTCTTTTCCAAAGGCTATGTTATAAAATACACCACCAGCACTTGCTCCTTCTGGTGTCTCCATATAGGAACCCATAATTTTTCCATCAATAGAAGTCATCATGTGGCAAAAAATATAAGGTCTGTTCATTTCACTTTTCTCCTTTCTTAATCCACAAGTTCTACCAAAGGTTCGGTAAAAGAGTCTACTCTTGCTTGCATATTTTCTAAATAATACACTTCAAATTCCTCTCTGGTATAAACATCTTTGAGTGAGGGAATGGTTTCAAACATTGTGTCAACGACCTTTTCATTATGGTCAAATATCGCTTTCCCGCTTACTCTAATCCATTTACCATCTGCCATACCACTAATGGCAACTTGAGGGTTTTTCTGCATTTGATGATACATTTTCTTGTTACTGCTTGTTTCAAAGTATACCTTACCCCCAAACTCCAAAACCGTATTGATAGGGCGAACCTGTGGCTCTCCATTATCCTCGGTCGCTAAATAAAAAACTCCGCATTTACGCAAAAAATCTACTGTTTGACTCATCTCTTTATCTCCTTTAAATTTATTCGTGAATTTTCCAACTATTAAGCCACTTTGCTGTTTCAGGAGAACTGTGGTCAATGATTTCGCTGTGACCAAGATCTATCTTAGCAATAACAGCCATATCCTCATCACTGAGCGTAAAATCCCAAATATTTAAGTTTTCTTCAATACGCTCCTTATGAGTAGATTTAGGAATAATGACTACTCCTCGCTGTACATTCCAGCGCAGAACAACTTGAGCAATGCTTTTGCCATACTTACCTGCAATAGCAGTTAGCTCCTCATTGGTGAATATTCCATTCTTGCCTTCAGCCAGTGGACCCCAGGCTTCAGATTGTACACCAAATTCTTTCATGTTCTTTAACGCCTCTTCCTGCTGGAAGAATGGATGTAACTCCACTTGATTGACGGCAGGGATAACTCTAGCATTAACGCACAAATCAGACAGACGTTCTGGGTAGAAGTTGCATACACCAATAGCTTTGATTTTTCCCTGATCATAAAGTTCTTCCATTGCTCTCCACGAACCATAATAATCACTTAATGGCTGATGAACGAGATATAGATCAATGTAATCAAGACCAAGTTTATTAAGTGATGTTTGAAATGCTTTTTTTGCATTTTCATACCCTGCATCTTGAATCCATAGCTTTGTCGTAATAAATAATTCATCCCTGGGAATCTTACTTTCTTTGATGGCTTCTCCTACTGCTTCCTCGTTAAAATAAGCTGCCGCTGTGTCAATCAAACGATACCCTGCATTCAAGGCATCTAAAACAGCTTGCTTACAAACTGCAGAATCTGTTACTTGAAAGACTCCAAAGCCTTCCATTGGCATTTTCACACCATTATTTAAAGTTGTATATTCCATGTTCAATTCCTCCTATTTAACCCAATTTTCAATTTCAGCTTTTGATTTATCAATTCTTGTTCCGTGAATGGCAAGCCCTTTTTCTACCTTTGCGGTAGGACATAGCTTCTTAATATCACTAACACTACTGCCAAGACCACTGCCCTCATGAGTGCAAAACGGCTTTATGGTTTTACCCGCAAAATTAAAATGCTCTAAGAAAGTAAAAACAGCCATTGGCATCGTCCCCCAATAGTTGGGGTATCCCAAATAAATAGTGTTGTACTCTTCTATACTTTCAGGATAACAACTTAGCTCAGGACGTGCATTTCTTCTTTGATCAGCCTGTGCTTCGTTAGTACACTCATTGTAGATTTTTGAATATGGCTTTGCCATTTCAATTTGAAAGGTTTCTCCGCCTATCAACTTTTGTATCATATCTGCCACATGCTGAGTATTTCCAATCTTTAAATTCTTAATTTCTCCACTAACATAATTTTCACCTATACGAGAGAAAAATACAATTAAGTTCGGCATCTTCAGTCCTCCTTTCTAATTTCTAATCACATTATAAAGTTTATATACTTGTTTTTGAATATCCAATTTGTTATAATAGTATTAACTTACAGTTTATACAAAGGAGGTTTTTATATGTATAATCCTCTGCTTGACACTTTTGTTGCCGTTTCTGATTGTGGCAGCTTTAATAAAGCAGCAGAAAAGCTATATATTTCTCCCACAGCCGTAATGAAACAAATTAATTCTCTTGAAGCTCATCTAGGCTTAACGTTGATTGAACGAACTCAGTCAGGAATTAAGCTAACGGAGGTTGGCAACCGAATTTATCAGGATGCTAAATTTATGATAGATTATTCTGAGAAATGTATCATGGCTGCTAAGATTATGGAAGCTTCTGCAGAGACTACCTTTTGCGTTGGCACTTCACTTTTGAATCCTGCAAAACCATTTATGAACTTGTGGTATCAAGTCAATAAGGAGTTTCGCGAATATAAATTGCATTTAGTTCCTTTTGAAGATGATCATAATGGGATTTTATCTGAAGTAGCAAAGCTAGGTGTAAAATTTGATTTTTTAATTGGTGTCTGTGACTCAAAAGCGTGGCTTTCCTTGTGCAACTTTTTACCTATCGGCAGATACAAAAAAATGGTTGCTGTAAAAAGGGAACACCCTCTAGCAACCAAGAAAAAACTTAAAATATCTGATTTATATGGTTATACGTTAATGATGGTAAAGTCAGGAGATTCAGGGGTAAATGACTTTCTTCGGAATGATTTAGAGAAGCACTACCCCAAAATAATAATTGAAGATACCCAACAATTTTACGATTTATCCGTATTTAACCGCTGCGCCGAAACTGATAATGTACTGCTAACCATAGAATGCTGGCAGGATGTTCACCCCGCCTTGGTTTCTATTTCTGTTGAGTGGGATTACAGCATTTCTTACGGCATTTTGTATGCTCTTAATCCACCAAAAGATGTATCTAAGTTGATAAATACAATTAAAATGATTGGAAAGTAACAACAATACCACTTTAAAAACATCTCAAGTGGCATTGTTGTATTTAGCTTTCAATATCAATTTCCATCCCGGATTTAAATGCTACTGTGATTTTCTCATCATAAACCGTAATCTTTTCTATCAGCTTGCGGACTATCTGCTCGTCATACTCCTGTATAGTACCTTTCTGCTCTTTAAGAAATTTTGTCATTTCAGCCATTCTTTGTTTCTGACTTGCGAACCCAGCATTCTTAGCCAGTGCAGCCTCCTTCTCATCTCGAAGTCGGTAAATCTCATCGGCAAGGATAGAATAATCTTGGTTGTTATTTGCCAGCTTAAGCAGTTCCTTTTGCAGCTGTTCCAATTTTTGTTCCATCAATGCTACCTCACTGCCATCGACCTGGTTCATGACTACTGCAATTTAAAAAAGAACAAATCAAAGATGATGAATTATATCTAATTATAAAGGCTGGATCTTATGCACCAAGTGCTATGAACAAACAAAGTTGGCAATTTACTGTAATTCAGAATATGAGAAAATGGAAACTCTGGCGAAGGTTATAAGAAAGAGTATAGGAAAAGGGGAAGAGTATAATTTTTATGAGCCACCAACGCTGATATTAGTTTCAAATAATAGAGATAACTCAAATGGACTTGCAGATTGTTCGTGTGCTTTAGAAAATATCTTTTTAATGGCAAATTCACTAGGAATTGGTTCATGTTGGATTAACCAATTAAAAACTATATGTGATGAAATTGAAGTTAGAAAAGTACTAACTAGTTTTGGATTACCTCAAAACCATATTGTTTGGGGGATGGCTTCAATTGGAATATCCAGATGGAACTCCGAGAATCTTTAGCTGATTTAAAGCTTCCAATATCTCAACGGTATCTCTTCCAAAACGGCTGATGTTCTTTGTCAGAATAATTTCTATTTTATGAGCCTTGCAGTCTTCAAGCATACGAGTGAATTCCTTACGATTAGAAACTGTTTTGCTTGTTGCAATATCCATATAAACATCAACCAATAGCCACCCCGGTGTGGATGCTACTAATCTTGTAAATGCCGATACTTGTACAGCAAGGCTTTTCAATTGCTCAGCATCGTTTGTACTTACTCTTGCATAAATAACAACACGTTTTTCTCGTTTTGGGATTGCAGGTATAAAATGTATCCTTGAGTTATCTGACATATGACCACCTACACTAAATAAAAAACATTATTTAAAAAACTTGAATCTGTTACTTAAAAATCTTAATATTCTCCATTGCCTTTTTCAGATTGATTAAATCCCAAGGCATATACTCGGCGATTGTTAATCCAACAACTTCAGCTTGCTGTTCTACGTCATTAATTATCCGAACAACCTGTTTCAAAGTCATTGTACCGGTTGCATAATCAACAGGCCCCAACCCTGGCTCATTATATAAAAGAGAACGAAAATCCAAAGAAGTTAGAACATCCATATCAAAATGAACTGCCAAATATTTTATTTCATTGTTCCTTATCCAGTCAAGCAAAGGTTTGCTATTAACAATTAGTTCCTCTGGTTGAACGTAAGCAAGTTTCATTTCTTCTACATACTTCTTTTCATAATCCAACATCTCTTTTGATTTTAATCCTGCATAAATAACATCAGAAGCTTTAAATGGATTCTCAACAATATCGCGAAGTTCCGGTGCCCCACCTCCTATGAGATTTCCAAGAACCATTGCATGTTCATGCGAATAGTCATTTGGTGTAGAAATGTCCGGATGTGCATCAATCCACAAAATCCCAAGATTATCTGGATATTTTCCATGCAGATAATCAAATGCTGTCTGAGATACCGAGCAATCCCCACCAAAAGTAACCACATGTGTCGGTCCCTTTTCCATCAGAATCTTTTTTGCAGCAAGTTGTTGTTCATGCAAGACTTTTCCTGCATAATATCCATTTTCCATTTTCAGTGGCTCTTTATAGTTCTTATCGACAGGTACTTCTACCGTTTCACTACTTTTCGATTCTGGTGCAATATGTGACAAAATATACGGACCAAAGGCATAATTAGGATTTAATCCACCTTGCCATTCGGGGAAAATCATTCTTAATGTTTTTCTATTATTCATTGCAAAACCTCCTCTTTATGATAACTTTCGATTGTTTACTTTCCTATGCTTGATAGCCTAATCAACATTACGCTGATTATAGCATATGTTTTTTAGGCTATATACATACTTTTTCACAACATTTCTATCTCCTCAACCTATCCAAAAGCAATCCTGTCAACTCAACTATCCGTATTTCAGGTAGTCGATATATTCCCGTCAAGTGCTGATTTTTCAAGGGGTTCTGCCATTCTTCCAATCAGCAAAACACGCAGAACCCCTTGTTTTCTACACTTTCGAGCCTTTTACTTTTCTATCCTTGACATCAATACTACTGTCTCGACGTGCCTTGTAGCACCAAACATATCCACCGCATTTTTCGACAAAATCTGATAAAATTTGTTGATTTTCTGCGGTTTTCATCTATAAATCACCCATATTATTGGGGCATCATTATTATGTCCTCAAGGGTTGTCTAGATTCTTATATGTCTGCTTTAATCATCTCTAATTTGCAACAGTATTGCATTTCATTAAAACCAAACTTACAATCTCCTGCTCCAGCTTTACATCCTTTTCCAACATATAGTTGACCACATCCGCATATGCCTCCATCACTTTTAATTCCTGAAGTCTGCCTCTATCATTCTGCGAAAGTTTATGTAAGCACGAAGCATACACATCTGCTTGCAATTCCTTAACTGACATACCAAACAACTCGAAATTAGCCCCAGTTACTTCGCACAAATTATGATGAATCCAGAAACCTCCTGCATCAATATCCCCAAAATGTTTATATGAAACCTCAGGATTCAAAGCATACACCAATTTGAGGAAATCTCTTTGGTGTCTGTTGGCATAGCCTCCAAGATAAAATGTCACAACATTTTCCGCACGATATCTAAGATAGGCGGTCCTATTCTCTATTGTCATGAATTCCGGCACCATTAGTTTAACAGACTGTATATGAGCCAAATCAGCCGCACAAAACTCAACGCCTTCCGTAAATCCACTCATATCAATTTCTTTTCCTGAAATGGTGATTATTACATTTCCCTTGACGCAAAGCTTCTGCGGTTCTTTGGCAATGTGATAATCAAGCAAAATCTCATCAAACATTTCGTCATCAAATGTCCTGTCTGAATATTTGCGAAGTATATTGCAGACCGGCTCTATCGTTTCATCTCCAAAAAACTTGGAATCACCATATACCTTCATCGATACTTCCCTGATATACAAATCTTCCTGATTATTTTCGATAAACGCTATTGCCTGCAAAATATCATCCAGTTGGTCAAGATTCTTTGGAAGCTTTCTGCTTGCGATGCTCTCGCACAATAAGGCACATTCCCTCTCACAAATAGATGAGGCATTTTGATACTGATCGACCAGTTCCTGCAGCTGCTTTATTTTCACATCCTTTGATACAAATCCAAACTCATCCGCTAAGTATTGCTCTATGTCCGTTATTTTCTCATCTGTTAAATAAATACATTGTAATTGAGTTCCAAATATTTCTTTTTCTCCGGTCACAAAGCCTTCTTGAGACAGATACTCTACAGCCTGATTAATATGATGGATTTCATCAAAATCCCCATCATTGTCATTATATTTCTTATATAGTTTTTCAGGTCTTAACTGGGTTCTTCGATTGGTTTTATTATTACCGGAGTCCTTCTTGCTCTTACGATAATTTTCAACTAGATATGTCAGTATTTTCTCTTCATATTTCAATTTTTATGCTCCTCGTTTTTGCATATCAATCATTCCCATCTCCATTAGGTTCGGCCTCGTTCGAAGCACAGGGAGTACAACATCGCATTCATTTCCAATGAGTTCGGTTTTATCCGGAGCACAGAAAATCATCTGAAGTTCCTGTTCCTTCATAAAACCAAGCATAATCTTTACATTGGTTGGATCCATTTTTGCAAACGGCTCATCAATAAACACCAATCTTGTTGAGCTGCTCTTATCATTATAAATCAGAAGCAACGCAGACAGGAGGATAAGCATATAGGGTATCTGAACCTCCGCACCCGAATTATAGCCGGATTGCTTAGAAAGCTTTGCCTTAGTGAGCACATCATTCGAAAGAAGAATTTCATAATTCATATAGTTTCGATAATCTGCATAATATTCAATCTGTTCTTTATCATTGCTCTCCACAATGCGATTGATTATTTTCTTAATATCCTGCTCCAGTTTTTTTCCATCTTCATCAGAGTAAGCAGTCATGGAATCGAACGTCATTTGTCCAGATGTGGTTCCAAGCTCTTCCCGCTCTTTCAAATATTTTGCGTAGTCCAATAACTTTGCATAATCTGAACCGTCCTTCACATACTTCACCTCAAATTCATATTTTGACTTAAATTCCAAGCGTGCCAGTTCAGCATTGATAAGCCTTAAATCTTCTCTAGCAGATTCACAGGATTTCAGTACAGTCAGGACAAATTCCTTTTTAAAAATATTTTCATAGCGTCTTGTCTGCTCTCTTAATTTTTCCTGTATTTCCTCTCTGTCATCCATCCAGATTCGAGATTTTCTGGCCTGGTAATCAGCGATAGACCCGTCCGTCAACGGTAATTGATTATCGCCTGTCCTGGATGCATTATAAGCCGCCTGCTCCCCTCTTAAATCTTTTCCGGCATCTGTTACGGCTCGTTCTGCACGGGCTCTGTCCTTTAGTGTACCACCTGTTCCCGTTTTACCATTGGCAGCGAACTTATCGTAGTCCTCCGTTGCTTTTCTGTAGACGGCATGATTGTATATCATATATTCTCTTATTTTTTCCTGAATATCATCCAGTTCCTCGCTGACTCTTGTATGATCACTTTTATTAATATTGTACATGCTCTGCATTTCGGATTTATTATCGTATGCAGACGTACGCTCCTTTGTGATCGCCTCAAGCTCCTGCTCCAATGCTCCGACCCGCTGGGAAAGCTCCATGTATTCCCTGTTGTTTTTCTGTGCTTTCTTTAACGCCTGAAGCTCCGATTCTTTTTTGAGATAATAGGACAGTGCGTCTTCATATTCCTTGCAGGCATCATAATTGTATTCGCCAAAACACTTCATTTCATCATCAAGGTATTTCCTATTCTCTTCATAACCAGACAATAATATCTGGCATCCGCTGTATTCCTGTTTCAAACTATTCAACCGCTTCACGGCCTTTATTCTATTTAACTCAATAGAATCCTGCCCAAGACAATAAAATCTGATTCTGTCGAAGCGCAGAAAATAGCTGTCCATTGCAACAGAAACCCTTCCTTCTTTTGACATGGCATTTTCATGATTTCTGACCTTATCTATGGAAGTAGCATGGAGTCTTCCCAGCTGGTAATGAAAATACTGCTTTGCCACGGGATTCTTCACCTCAATAAACTGAACAACCGAGTCCACTTCCGGAACAATCGTTTTCTTCATTAAAAGTTTTGTATTGAATAAATGAGCATACTTATGTTTAGACATATTTAATACATCATCTGCTATATCATAATATTCCGGTTCGACAAGAATTGTATATCTTCGGCTTCCCAGGTATCCTTCAATCGAATCACGCCACGCTTCATCTTTAAGGTCTAATACATATTCACAGGCGAATCTTGCCTCCGACTGTATTCCTCTTCTTTGAAATTCCCGATTAATTTCATTTTTTAATGCAACATAATCCGGAATTTCAGAAAAAGTAGTTTTTCTGGCTTCACAATCATCAATGATCTTCTGGCATTTAGACTGCTCATTTTGGTTCTCTCGTAAGGTATCCTCCATTCTCGTTATCATACGAAAAACCTCATCTCTGTTCTTCTTCATCTCTTCCAGGAAGGCAGCGACACCACTCTCTTTCTGAGCCCTACTAATGGCATTCACAGTTAAGGAAGACAACATGCTCTGATCCGGCACCATATACTGTTTTTCCATAAACCAGGCAATCAATTCACTGACTTTTGCCTGAAAATCACAAAGCACTTTCTTTTCTTCCAACAAGCGTGCTTTGACTTCCCCTGCTTTTTGTAAGGCCTTCTCTGATTCAGCAATTTCTTTGGCACAGTCCATGGCATCCCGACTATTCTTTGCAGAATAATATGCTGCTCGTATCTCTTTCTCCCTGCTTTCAATTACTTTCAGCTTCTTCTCATCGCCCTCAATCTGTCTTGCTGCAATTTCCATATTTCGAGAAGCCTCTTCCAATGCTTTTCCACATTTTAAAAAACGCTTATATACAATCTTGACATCATCGGCTAAAATTATATTTTTTGCTCTCTGGAATTCATCAAACAGTTTAATAATTCCGTCCAGCTGTTTAATCTCAGCATTAATCATTTCAAAATTGGCATTTAATCGATCTATATTATTCTTTGCCTCAACAAGCTTGGAAAAATCAACCTTCTTTTTCTCCAATACACTCTCACGGATAAACTGATCGATTTTCGCATTAGGATCATAGGACATAATGCTTCGAAGCTTGCGCCTAAACGCTGCCAATTGTTCTTCATTGAGTCGTAAGCCGGCTCTTTGCATAAACTTTGAAAGACCTTCTTGGGCATCCATCATTCTGATGCCGTAAACCTTTTGAATATCTGCAGTACTATATAGAACAGGATTTCCATTTTCCTTGTATGTATGAGAAAGATCGCTTAATGTTTTATTCTCAACAACATATCTCTGCGTCTTAAATCCATTCCCGGAATCCGTATCAATCGCAGTACCCAGAATAAAACTTCTCTCAAGCTCTGTCTCTTCCATCTCCAGCACAATATGGGTATACACATTGGGCACCTTGTCGGCCGATCTCATATAGGTGCCTGCTGTTGCATCCAACAATCCCCTTGTATAGGAAGATATTGTTCTGCTCCCTCGGTTTTCCGTTGATTTATTAAATACAATATCTCCATACAAAGCATATTTAATCGCATCCAGAAAAACTGATTTTCCATTTCCATTCTTTCCGGCAATCAGGGTAAAAGAGCCGATGGGAACCGTAATCTGACCAAACGCATACCAGTTAATTAATCGAACCTGTTTCAATTTAATCATGATTCCTCCTCTTCTTCATCTGATATGTCAGCTGCCTCTTCCGCTGCATCGTTCTTCATGTATTCCGCCACCACAGTCCGAAACTGACCGATATCCCATCCAAACTGCAACGAGGGGTATAATGTAATAATTGCATCCTCTGATTCATCTTTTATGTCATAGTCAATTAAATTATATTTTTTAAATAGTTTCATAGAAGCAGACAGCCTTGACTTGTCCATATCAACCTGGTAAATCTCGATTTTATCGATCAAATCCCCCCGCATTACAACATTTTCTTCATGATAACCAATATTTTCCAAATATGCCTCCCACAGTACAAGAAGCAGGTGATACTGTTCCGTTGTAAACGTAACAACATTGGAACGCTTCAGTCCCACCACTTCCTCATCCGCTTCATAGGGTTTAAGCATTGCAATTCTCACATTGTCATCCACAAAAACATCAAACCCAATCATGCGAACATAGTCCGATATATCCTGTCTGTTCGATTCCCTTGAAATAAATGCGTATAGTTTTTCCTCCTTATCTCCCACAAGGAAGGTTGAGTCCAACAGCTTACGAATACAACGCTTAAACAATATGTTGTTTTCTTCTTTTATGGAGATGTTTAAATTAATATCACTCATTTAATTTTTCCTTTTTATTCTGATATTACTAATAGTTGCAACATCTGTTTCAATCGTTCCATTTAAAAATTCAACATTATATGGAAATTCAGCACCGCCGGAATATATGATACCCGCAGCCACCATCATCGCATCATCCCTGGTTATAATCATTTTTTTATCCGGTATCACACTTTCTTTATCTGCTAAAACCCTGTCAAAATAATTTGCCGCCTGCTTTACTCCATATCGGTCCGGATACTCATACAAAAGTTCCCTTGTCAGTCTTTCCCTTTCTTCGTCGGATAAAGAACTGATAACAATCGCACCACTCTTTGTATTTGGCTTACGCTTTTTCCTGCGTTCAATCGATTTCCTGCCTATATATTTATATGACTGTAAACAAAAGCATCTGGACACAGCGTCCAGGACTTCTTTTCTCTCATCTGCATCAAAATCCTTCATGTTTATCAACAAATCATTTAAATAAGTCTGCATATTGACGCCGTTGCTTAACACCATCAGGATTCGGGTTGAATAGAGATTATAGTAGTTATTAATTTTCTTATCAATAAAATCCATCTCTTTCACATAACCATAACTTATAAAATTTCTGACTTCCCCAAACTGATTCTCCACGAACTCACGTGCCTTGATTTCATCAGCATGATTGAGAAGCTGATACTCCTTTATCATGTTTTCGTAAACCTCGGTTTTTACAATTCTTCGAAGCATCTTCTCAATTTCATCAATGTAGCCTGGAATCAGACCATCCTTCTTTATGAAAAAATAGTCCTGGAAGAATGATTGCATCATCTCATCCCTGATCATGAACTGTCCTAATTCATTTGTCTCCGTCATCTGAATAATGATTCGCATAATAGAGCGAATGCTGTCCTTTAGCATGAGAAGTTCATTTTTCAAATCCGCAACACTGTCCGCTACTGGAACAAGAATACTCGAATATGGACGCTGTGTTCTCCCATGCTCAACAACAAACGCAGAATGCAGGATATCATAAATAGAAAAAATATGGTTTGTCAACGCCGCACTATTGCCACGATCAAAGATTCTCCCAATGGCATCAATCATTTTTCTGCAATAAGGCACAACCGTTGCAATATTATCACCGTTCCTGCCAAGCTCTTTTTCTGAAATCCAGCCACAATACCTAAAATACCTTAAAATTGCACTCGCATTCTCAGTTTCTGATTTTTTGCTGCTGATGTTCTCATCAGCACCTCCTCTATTATCCTCTTCTTCCACTACATATGCACAATTCCTAAAATAAAGAATCAAAGCATCTCTGGCATCCGTCTCATAAAGAAGGGGAACAGACTTTGACTTTTCAACGAGACACAAAATGCACTCATAATATATTCTTTTATTTTTGCAACAAAGCGGATTAAAGAAATGTTCGTACTCCACATTATCAAAAAGTATCATTTTTAACATCTTCTCTCTTTAGTAAACTATAGTTCCATGTACTTAAACCATTATACAACACGTCTTATATTTTACTGTTTCTGCATGTATTTTGTCAGCCTGCCTCTGCCGGTCTTTACAATCAAATCCTTCTCTAACATCTCCTTCAGCATATTAATTGCATGAGTAGTTCCACTCCCCAAAGCTTCTTCAACATCAGCGCGGTTAATCTCTTTTTTGCATTCAAATAATCTGAGTATCGGCAAATACTTTTCATTTTCTACACTCAAAATCTGTGCATGAATATTAGGAAGAACCACTTGAAATGCACCTTCCACATTTTCAAACTTAGGCTGCACAGGCAATCCTTTATAGCAGCTTATTATCTTACTAAGTCCCGTACCATATGCCTCAATTAATTTCATCCTGTAAAATAAGTTAGCCAATTTTTCATTTCTTGGCTGAGATGCTCCTAACAAAGCTGCCTCCAAGGACAAACCGGATACCAATCCTCCTAAGGATATAATCTCCAAACGGTCAGAATAAAGATTTATAAATGTGTTCCCACTAAAGGAGTAGTCTCTATGCACAATAGCATTCAATAATGCCTCTCGTACCGCATCCTCTGGGTAATCTCTTTCGTCTGTACGCAGCAAGTCATGAAAACTGGCTTTCGTACCATTATAAAAATCGATTGTCTTATAAGCATCTGTTAATTGTTCAAACAAAGAACCTGTGAGCTCTTTTCTATCTTTAAATACCAACTTATCCGTACCTTGAAAAACAGCAAATTTAATAGAATGCTTACACTGGTCCGAAACAAGCAGCCCCATATTTGTATAAATTCCATCGGAAGAAAGAATACCTATATTCTTCATCTGAACCTCTGAAAACTCTAAGTTCCGTTTTTCCAGTTCTTTACCCAAGCAGATAAAAGTCAATTCTTGATTTAAAGAACGGTTTGTTTCAAATGTATCGCCATCCGTCATTTTAATCATTCTTCTAATCGCATCTTCCGATGCCGGAGCCGAGGTTGTCCCACTTCTAACATATACGCCTACAGGCTTTAATCCTTTGTCTGAAAGATAATATGGTTTTTTTGTTCCTTGCTCTACTGTAATTTTTATATACTGTTTATTTTCCTCTTTTAGCAGTGCAATGTTGATAAACATAAAAACGTCAGGTCTGATACTGTCTCTCATTGAATTTGCAATCTGCTGCATGGTAAAATCCGCATTATCAACTCCGATAATTTCTCCATTATCGCGTACTCCAATAAAAATTGTTCCGCCACTGGTATTGGCAAACGCTACAATTTCTTTCTTTAAATCAGGTGTATAAATTTCTTTTAACTCAACGGTCTCAGTTTCATGTAATTCCATGAAATCACTCCTTCTATCACTTTCTATCGTTTCTATCATTATTCTAACACAACTAGTGATAGAATGCAAAATGATTTAAAACCTATATTCCGACAAACTAATGATTTTACCGTCTTTTATAATAGTACAATCTTTCTTACAATAAACGGGAATTCTATAATACGTAAAAAGCTCTTTTACATCATCCAAACTATTTCTATATTCAAGAAAATCTTCTCTCGAATAGCAGATAATCATATCTATTGCACCTTTACTACATAAATAAAGCAGCTTCATAATTCTGTGACTTCCTATTTGAAGTCCTTTCCCATTCGTATACCAATCAGCAGTTTTAAAATATATTTTTATGTTGTATATAAATAAAACAGACAGCAAATCTCCAAAATCTCCTCCGTCATCAGTGGAAACGCCTAAAAAACAAGGGCAAAATCGCCCTTCACTGATGCCGATTTTGCCCTGTTTTTTGTTCTCAAGCTACAACATCTTGTGGTTTAACCCTATTTTTTGCCCTCTGAACCACAACGCTGCATCAGAATCACGCACTCAACGTGCACCGTCCCCCCAAACTGATCCACCGCTCTCCCCCTCACAATTTCATACCCACCATCACGCAACACCTTCAAGTCCCTAGCCAGCGTGGCGGAGTCGCAGCTCACATAGACGATGCGTTCCGGCTGCATCTTGAGCATTGTATCGAGGCAGGCCTGGTCACAGCCCTTTCTTGGAGGGTCAACAACGATGACATCCGCATGGATGCCTTCCTGCTCATACTTCTCGGGAAGTACCTCTTCCGCTTTGCCTGCAAAGAATTCCACATTTGTGATTTTGTTGAATGCGGCATTCTTTCTGGCATCTTCGATTGCCTGAGGCACTATTTCTACTCCGTAAACCCGCTTTGCCCTTCCGGCGAGGAATAGTGAAATCGTTCCGATGCCGCAGTATAAATCCCAAACTGTCTCCTGACCGGTAAGACCCGCATATTCCAAGGCAAGACTATAAAGTTTCTCGGTCTGTACAGGATTTACCTGATAGAAGGATAACGGCGATATATGAAAAGAAATCCCTTTATCCGCCAGAGAGAAATCCGAGGTATTCCTTACATGAATTGTGTCGGTTATCGTGTCCTCCCCCCATATGGTGCGCACTTCTTTTCCCATAATCACGTTAGTACGCTCCGTATTGATGCTTACTGACACACTTGTCATTCCCGGTGTCTCTTGCAAAAGCCCGATCAGCTTCTCCTGCGCGGGAAGCGCTTTGAAAGTATTGACCACAAGGCACACCATGATTTCACCGCTTGTAAATCCCTTGCGTATCAAAATGTGCCTTACGATTCCCTTCCCTGTCTTCTCGTCATAAGCTGTTACGCCGTTTTCCTTCATATAGAGAAGAACTGCCTCTAAAATTTTCTGATTTTCCTTCACCCCGAGAGCACAGTCGGTATTGGCAATAATATCATGGGTCCTTCCTGCATAGAATCCTGTGATCAAGTTTCCGTCTTTATCTGTCCCTACCGGAAACTGTGCCTTATTTCGGTAATGATACGGATTCTCCATCCCGACGACAGGCTCCATGACACGGTCTATAAATTCCTTGTCAAAGCCGCCGATCCTTATAAGATTATTTCGCACCTTGTTCTGCTTATATTTAAGCTGAGCTTCATAGCTCATGGCCTGAAGCTGACAGCCGCCGCACTGCTTATGGTATTTGCAGACCGGCGTGGTACGAAGGGCAGAAGGCTCCATTATCTTCTCCAGCCTGGCATACGCATAGTTTTTCTTCGCTTTCATAATCTTACAGGTCACCACATCTCCGATAACCGCATCCTTTATAAAAAGGGTATAGCCGTCAATCTTACCTATACCCTCTCCGTCGCTGCCCATATCTTCAATTGTCACCGTAAGAATGTCATTCTTTTTATAGTCCATTCCATTCTCCATATCCGGTTCTCTCTGTCCTTATTCCAGTCTGGTTCCTCTTAAATTAGATTCGAACAGCCGGTTATAGCCCAGCCATCCTGTTTCGGCAGTGCCGTTTAGAATCTCCGTGAAAGTCTGTATTTTGGCGTCCGTATTATCCGCAAAGTTCAAAGCCACCGCCTCAATAATTGCCGGCTTCTTCGGGGAACCGAATTCATATTCGCCGTGATGGGCCAAAATACAATGCTTTAGCTCTGCCGCCAGAAGTGCGGGGAATCCATCTATCTTTCTTATTTTTTCTCCGATCATTTCCGTTCCCATAACAATATGACCAAGAAATTGTCCGTCCTCCGTATAATCATTTTCAGGAAAAAGAGACAGCTCCTTCGTTTTCCCGATATCATGGCAGATAGCTGCGCTGATAAGCAAATCTTTCTTCAAAAGAGGATACGCCGTGCAATAATAGTCACACAGTTTGGTCACTCCAAGCGTATGCTCGAGCAAGCCTCCCACAAAGCCGTGATGCACTGTTTTTGCCGCGGAAGACTGCTTGAAGGCCTTAATAAAGTCCATATCATCCACGAAAAATGCTTCCATCAGTCTTTTTAAATACTTATTTTCAATGGTATTTATGTACCCCAAAAGCTCTCTGTACATTTCTTCAATGTTCTTACTGCTTACCGGAAGATAATCCGCGGGATCGAATTCACCTTCCTGGCACTTTCTGATGCGCTTCACATTGACCTGCAAAGCCCCCTGAAAACTCGTTACATCTCCGTACACCTCTATATAATCCAGCGTATCGAAATCACCGATTCCCGGATTGTTAGGGTCCCATATTTTGGCATCCACCGTACCCGTTTTATCCTGCAAAATCACATTATCATAGGACTTTCCGTTCTTCGTAACTGCGGACTGTCTGAACTTGCATAAATAAATGTCGAATATTCTGTCGCCCTCATTATAATCTTTTAAATATTTCATATGAATTTCCCATTCCTTTATTTATTCTAATTTTCCTAAGGTTACATCCACTTCCATCTGCATATATTCCTCCGGCCCCTGCCTCATCAAAGTGATAGCCGCGCTTTCATTCGGCTGCAATTCGATCATTGCTCCCACCAGGTCCCCATAGGTTTTAATTTCTCTTTCTCCTATTGCCGTTATAATATCGCCGCTCTGTATCCCCGCTGCCATAGCAGGAGAATCCAGCTCTATTTCTGTAATATAAGCTCCGTATGGTACGCCCAGCCTTTCATTAGCGTCAATTGTTACGTCAGTGCCGTAGGTTCCAAGATATGCCTGCTCTTTCTCGTTGCTCATTTTTTCTATTTTTCGGCGAAGCTCTGTAATGCCTATAGCCGACACGAGATTCTGCATATCCTCGCTATTGTAGGTGTTGTCAATGATTCCTAACACCTGTCCGCTTAAATTAACGAGCACGCCTGACGCCTCCCTACTGCCGTAAATATCCGTTGTTATCACCTTATAACAAGAATCTATCATATTCACAGTCGTATTATTAGAGGTGACAATTCCATAACAAATAGAGTCGCTTGTTCCCAAAGGACTTCCTACCGCAATCACCGGCCTTCCGACGATGGCGCTGTTACTGGAGCTCCCCGTCAGGTCAGCAAGAACGATACCCTCCAGCGTCTCCTTATCTACATCGCTTTCCGCTACAGAAATAACCGCCAGCTTCGTATTTCTGTCCTTCAGCTTAAGCTGTGCTTGAACCTGTTCTCCGCTGCCGAAGGTTACCATAATCGTCTCCGCATCCTCCAGCTTCTCATAATTGACAAGAATGAATATTTCCTTTCCCTGATCCGCCACAATAATGCCCGACGTCTGGTCCTTGCTCTCATAGGGGTCACCCCACCAGTCGAGATTGGAGACGGAGGCGGTAACGGTGACGACAGATTTCGCTGCCGACTTCGCCGCCGTTGCCAAATCGCTGTACATAGCAAGATAATCATCCACATCCAGGCTGATATTGTCCAGAACCTGAGCAATCTGTTCATCCTGAAGCTTTACTTCCGCGGGCGACTCTTCCTGCACCATCTCGGAATCGTCTACGATCATATCCTCCGGGAGCATCTCCTCCGTTTCCGCCGGAAGCTCAATCGGTGCCGGCTCTTCCTCCGGATAGAGCCAATTGCTGAGTACCGGCTCCAGGATCAAGAAGGTAAGACAGGCTACCAGCGCAAATATCACCGCCATCGCCGCCGTTATCACTGTTCTGCGAAGAAGCTTTTTTTTATCGATCGGCCTCTGCTTTATCTTTTCCGTTATAAAATCGGAATCCGGCGTATTCACGCCATTTTCCTGACTTGTCTCTTTATTTTGTTCCATTTCAGTAATCATACCTTTTCATTTTCATGTGCAGGTTATCGTAACATCCATAAGTATATCTTGTTTTTAAGTTAAAGTAAAGTTACTGTTCACACAGCAGCTTAGCACTGTTACAGTTCAGCCCTCGGCTAAACTGCAACATATATGCACACAAAATGCGATAAAACTGCATTTTGGCGCTTGCAGCCCTCGTAAAATTGCGTAGGGATGCAATTTTGGCTTCGCGGTATTGGAGGCTGAACTGTTACTTAGCACTTGCTGCTAAGCTGCGTAAGAACGTGACACAAGAGATGATTTCTGCTTCGCGCAGCGAATTTAAATGCAGAAATCATGGATTGCTGTGAACGGAGTGAACAGTAACAATAAATCTTTGCCAAACTCCCCGCTTCGCCGATAGTAATTTTCTCTCTCCTATGATATACTAGATAAAAATCTCTTCTTCGGCTTTTTAACGCCGGACGCCGCAAAATAACCCAAAAACAAAAGTGTGCTTCGTACACTCTTGAGACCAAATACTTGGACAGCACAGCTTTTATTCCGCGCGCATAGCTACGCATCCATTCTTTATGTAATAGGCGCACTTTCCTAATTTACATAAAATAAATATTATCAATCAGGAAAAAGAAAAGGATCATATGAACGAGAAAGTATTACGAACATTAGAATATAACAAAATTATAGGTATGCTGGAGGAAAAGGCTTCCTCCGATCTGGGGCGCAGGCTGTGCCGTGATTTACAGCCCCTTACCGATTTAGATGCGATCAACGAAGCACAGAGGCAGACCTCAGACGCCCTTTCCCGCTTATTTAAGAAGGGCTCCACCTCCTTTGGAGGCAATAAGGATCTGGGCTATACTCTGAAGTCTCTCAGCATCGGAAGTTCCCTCTCCACTGCCGAATTATTGAAAATTGCCGGCTTGCTGGAGAACGTCAACCGCATTAAAGCCTACGGGCGAAGCGAACGGGATGATGACTTTAAAGATTCTCTGGACGAGTTTTTTGAAGGCTTGGAGCCTTTAACTCCTCTTGCGAACGAGATTCGCCGCTGTATTCTTTCGGAAGAAGAAATCAGCGATGATGCAAGCTCCACCTTAAAGCATATTCGAAGAAGCATGATGCTTACCGGAGATAAAATCCATTCCCAGCTTAATGCTATGGTAAACGGTTCTTACCGTACTTACCTTCAGGACGCGGTTATTACGATGCGTAACAACCGTTATTGTATTCCTGTCAAGGTAGAACACAAGGGGCAGGTTCCCGGTATGATTCACGATCAGTCCTCTACCGGTTCCACTTTATTTATTGAACCGGCCGCCATTGTAAGCCTGAATAACCAGTTAAAGGAGCTGGAGCTGAAAGAACAGGAGGAAATCGAAATCATTCTGGCAAACCTGAGCGTTCAAGCTTCCGAGCATATCGAAGCGCTCTCTCAGAATCAGAGAATTATGACAGAACTCGATTTTATCTTTGCCAAGGCATCTCTCGCTATGGAACAGAATGCTACCGTTCCCATATTCAATAACAGTCGTTATATAAATATTCGCAAAGGCCGGCACCCTCTTCTGGATAAAAAAAAGGTGGTCCCTATCGATATTTATCTCGGCAAGGATTTCGATTTGCTTATTATTACCGGGCCGAACACCGGCGGCAAGACCGTTTCTCTAAAAACTGTCGGACTCTTTACGCTAATGGGACAGGCCGGACTTCATATACCTGCCCTGGATCGTTCGGAGCTTTCTATTTTTACCGAGGTCTATGCGGATATCGGCGATGAGCAGAGCATCGAACAGAACTTGAGTACCTTTTCCTCCCATATGACGAGCATCGTCTCTATACTGAAAAATGCGGATGAGAATTCCCTCTGCCTGTTCGACGAGCTCGGCGCGGGAACGGACCCTACCGAAGGCGCGGCTCTTGCCATCGCCATATTGGACCATCTTCATAAGAAGCAAATACGTACCATGGCCACCACTCATTACAGCGAAATAAAAGTGTACGCACTTTCTGCCCCGAACGTGGAAAATGCCTGCTGCGAATTTGATATCAATACGCTGCAGCCCACTTACCGTTTATTGATCGGCATCCCGGGCAAAAGCAACGCCTTTGCTATTTCCTCAAAGCTGGGACTTCCCGACTATATTATCGACGCAGCCAGAGAGCAGATCAGTCAGGAAAAAGAAAGCTTCGAGGACTTGATTTCCGGCTTGGAGAATAGCCGCATCACCATAGAGAAGGAGCAGCTTGAAATCGCCTCTTACAAGGACGAGATCAAGAACCTCAAAGAGCAGCTAAAGTCCAAGCAGGAAAAAATAGACGAGACCAGAGAGCGAATTCTGCGCGAGGCCAACGAAAAGGCAAGAGACATTTTGCAAGAAGCAAAGGATGTTGCCGACGAAACAATCCGCATCTTCCAGAAAGCCGGACCGGGCGCTTCCATGAAGGATTTGGAGAAATCCCGGGAAAAGGTGCGGGACAAGATTTCCCAGAAAAATGATAAGCTCGCCTTAAAGTCCGCTCAACCTCAGAAAAAGCAGTTGACGCCGGATCAGCTTAAGCTGGGTGACGGTGTAAAGATTTTATCTATGGGCCTGAAAGGAACGGTAAGCTCTCTGCCCGATCATAAGGGGAACCTTTTCGTACAATGCGGCATCATACGTTCGGCAGTAAACATCAAGGATTTAGTCCTTTTTGATGACGAGGCGGTGTCTTCACCGGCCCTGCAGCGTTCCGGCGGGAGCAAGATAAAGATGTCTAAATCCTACCACATTTCTACGGAAATTAATTTATTGGGCAAGACAGTGGACGAAGCCTTGTCGGAACTGGACAAATATCTGGACGATGCCTATCTGGCCCATCTTCCCAGTGTGCGCATCGTACACGGAAAGGGCACCGGGGCGTTGCGAAATGCCGTACAGAAACACTTGAAGAAGGCAAAATATGTAGAGTCTTATCGCTTGGGCGAATTTGGAGAAGGAGACGCAGGCGTTACCATTGCAACTTTTAAATCATAAGCTACGGCATTTTTCATATGCCGACCATCATTAAAATACCGGGAGGGTAATTACAATGGTTAATAAACAGAAAATTTTAATTGTAGATGATGACAACAACATAGCGGAATTAATTGCCCTTTATCTTACAAAGGAATGCTTTGAAACGATGATCGTAAACGACGGGGAATCCGCACTTACGGCCGTAGATACCTTCAGTCCGAACCTGATTCTTTTGGATTTGATGCTTCCGGGTATCGATGGCTATCAGGTATGCCGTGAGGTGCGCGCCAAATCTTCAATTCCGATTATTATGCTGTCGGCCAAGGGGGAAATTTTCGACAAGGTTCTCGGCTTGGAGCTGGGCGCTGACGACTACATGGAAAAACCTTTCGACTCCAAGGAATTGGTAGCAAGGGCTAAAGCGGTTCTTCGCCGCTACAAACCTGTAACCTCAGTTTCCGAAGCCTCGGACGTAAAAAGTGTGGAATACCCCAACCTCGTCATCAACCAGACCAATTATTCCGTTGTCTATATGGGAAATACTGTTGATATGCCTCCCAAGGAGTTGGAACTTTTGTACTTTCTCGCGGCCTCTCCTAATCATGTGTTCACCAGAGAGCAGCTGCTGGATCAAATCTGGGGGTACGAGTATATCGGCGATACGAGAACCGTAGACGTACATATTAAACGGCTTCGGGAAAAAATAAAAGACCATGATACGTGGCGCATTGCTACCATATGGGGCATCGGTTATAAATTCGAAGTAAAAATGTGAAAGGATAGCTGATAATCTTATGAGAAAGACTCTCTACTTGAAATTCGTCCTGGGATATATCATCTTCGGTTTTTTCGGCTTTATCGTTGTCGCTACCTTCGTCTCCAGTATGACCTTGGAGCACATCAAGCGGGAAAAGGCGGATTCCCTCTATAAAGAAGCGACCTTGATTGCCAATACCTACGCTTCGGATTTATATAACAGTGAGACCTCGCTGGATACGGTAAAGAGTCAGTTGGACGCTCTGGACACTTATCTGTCCGCCACCATTTGGATCATCAATCCTTCCGGACGTATGATTCTCGATTCCTCCGCCCCTGTGGACGTGGCAAACGAAGTAGTAATCCAGAATTTCGACCCTACTGTTACTGCCGCATCTTACTACACGGTAGGCACCTTCTTCGATACCTTCAATAACGAGACTTTAAGCGTATTCGCTCCGATTACCTCTAATTTTAAGGTAAAGGGATACGTGGTAATTCATATGCCCATGAGCTATATCCGTGCCTCCAGCGACAGCCTGCTGAATATTTCCTATATTATGCTGGTCATTTTGTTTTTGCTGTCGCTTATTATCTTGATATTCTTTACCGAAATGGTTTACCTGCCGCTTCGAAAAATTACGGAAGCCACCGAACAATATGCCAGCGGCAATATGCACTATGAGTTTCAAGTGGACAGCGAGGATGAAATCGGCTATCTCGCTGCCACGCTTTCCTACATGGCCAGCGAAATCGCCCGTTCCGAGGATGATCAGAAAAAATTTGTGGCAAACGTATCCCACGATTTTCGTTCCCCTTTGACTTCTATCAAAGGATATTTGGAGGCAATGCTGGATGGAACGATTCCTCCTGAAATGCATGAAAAGTATTTAAATATCGTTTTAAATGAAACGGATAGACTGCACAAGCTCACAAATGGTCTTCTGGCCCTGAACAACCTGAATACAAAGGGAATGTTACTCGACAGGACCAACTTCGAGCTGAACCGCATCATCCGCAATACGGCCGCTTCTTTTGAAGGAACGTGCCGCAGCAAGACAATCGCTATCGAGCTGGTGCTTACCGGCGATACCATGTATGTCAATGCGGATATGGGAAAGATTCAGCAGGTACTGTACAATCTGCTGGATAACGCCATTAAGTTCAGCCACCACGACTCTGTCATCAGGATCGAGACCAATATAAAAAATAATAAGGTATTTGTTTCCGTAAGGGACAGCGGTATCGGCATACCGAAAGAAGACTTGAAGTTAGTATGGGATCGTTTCTATAAATCGGATTCCTCCAGAGGAAAGGATAAAAAGGGGACCGGACTGGGCCTTTCCATAACAAAGGAAATTATTCACGCCCATGGCGAGCATATCAATGTTATAAGCACACAGGGCGTCGGCTCGGAATTTATCTTTTCGCTGGCGAAGACAGATGTTGACGATGAGGATTAACGGGCTACGGGGTATTTGGCTCTTTCCAGTTCAGCCGGTGAAGTTCTCCCGTCAGCTTCATGCTTTCAAAATTATTCTGCCTAAGCGCTTCGTAGAGTACAACAGCCACGGAATTCGCCAGATTCAGCGAGCGGATCTTGTCTAGCATCGGAATACGAATACAGGTTTCCTCATAATCTACCAGAATTTCCTCCGGTATGCCCGCACTTTCTTTTCCAAACATAATATAGTCATTCTCTTCAAATTGGACGTCTGTGTATACATGCTTCGCTTTGGTAGTAGCCATCCATATTCTGGCTCCCGGATTCTTTTCTATAAATTCCTCGAAGTTCATATAGGTTCTTACATCCAGATGCTCCCAGTAATCCATCCCTGCGCGCCTGATTTCCTTTTCATTCAATTTAAAGCCTAACGGTTCAATCAAATGCAGCGTAGCTCCCGTCGCCACGCAGGTACGTCCTATATTCCCCGTATTCGCCGGAATCTCCGGCTGATGCAATACAATATTCATCTCTGATATCCTCCGATTTCATTCTATCCTTAACAGCTTTATTTCTGCCATTCTTTTAATATCCGCCTATTATATCATACTTTTTCTTCTACTTCCAAGATGTTTATAAGCCCTTAAATTTCCTGTAAACACACCATTCTTAATTTTCTTTTAAATAATGACTTTATATCTGTTTTTTTACGAGAATTCAAGTATACTCTAGGTAAGGTTGCCCCACATATACCAAACAGTTTCCTAAGAAACACCCATGCAGGGGGCTTCGCCTTTTATTATGAGGAAAACTTTACATACCATAAGAACATCAATAATTTATTGGAAACATTGCGCTTGTTTGTTTTAGCTTGCAGGCCATGAAGAAAGGAATGAGTATCTATATGAAAAGAAATAGGATTATTGCTGCAGCGTTGTTTGCCGCTGGCACTTTGGGATTGACAGCTTGCGGAAGCTCTCCAAGTTCTCCAAGTTCTGCCGAAGCAGCTTCCGCTCATACTGCTGTGGAGGTTATGGAAGAGCCTAACGCCGCCACTGCTGCTCCGACTGCACCTGCTGCCCCCTCGGTCAGTGTTGCTGCCTTCGGCTCGTCAGAAAATACCATTACCGTTAACAGCAGTGAGAAAGTAACGGTCGTTCCCGATATTGCACAAATTGTGTACTCCGTCCAGACCCAGGCCAGGGATGCCGCAGGATGTCAGAGCAAAAATTCAGAGGATGTAAATAAGGTCATCGAACAACTGAAAGCTTTGGGTATTGCCGAATCCTCTATTCAAACCTCGGATTACTACATGTATCCAATCTACGATTACAGCGGCAATACGCAAAAGATTACCGGTTATCAAGCTACAGCTACTTTAACAGTATCGGATTTACCTATTGATGATCTTGGTAACATCCTGGCACAGTCCGTAAGCACGGGAATCAATAACATCCAGTCCATTACTTACCAGTCAAGCAGCTACGATTCTGCCTACCAGGAGGCCCTAAAGCTCGCCGTTGGCTCTGCAAAGACAAAAGCGTCAGCCCTTGCCGAAGCCGGAGAATGTACCCTCGGCGGCGTTGCGAACATAGTAGAGAACAGCAATTACGGCGAAGCGCGCTACACGGATAATGCTCTCGCCTCTAAGATGAATGCTTCCGCCACCAAAGAAATGCTCGCCGATACCGGTGCAAATATCATGCCTGGCGAAATGGATGTTGAAGTAAATATAACCGTAGAATATTTTATTCAATAGATGCCTTTTGCCTAAACGGTAAATTTTATCCACAGGAGGCTGCTTATCATTGGCCCGAAATGCTTTTATACCAAAAAGAAGGCAACACCTTTACCGTTTATCGAAACAAGGCATTTCTTGTAATATAAAAGGAGGGATTCCCCCAAGTCATGTAATGACTTGAAGAGTCCCTCTTATTTATATTCAGTCTTTTTTATATGCTGCCTTTTGATGTGCCTCTTAAAGTTAGACTTTATAGCATTGTGGTTTTATAAGTTAGATTTTTAGGCCTAACTTATGAGGTCAGTTCGTTTTTTACATTTTCTTTTCTTTATACTCTGTCTTTCTTTATACACTATCTGCTTTTATACACTATCTGCTTTTATACACTATCTCCCCTGCTCCTTACGCAACTTATCCACAAAATCCTTCAGCCTTCCGATAGCAATCTTCAAATTCTCCAGCGAATACGCATACGAGATACGAAGGAAACCTTCCCCGCAATCGCCAAAGGCTGTACCAGGCACTACTGCTACCTTTTCCTCCTGAAGAAAACGGTTGGCAAATTCCTCACTTGTCATCCCAAATTCCTTAATGCTGGGAAATACATAAAATGCGCCGAAGGGTTCGAAACATTCCAGCTCCATTTCCTTAAAGCTATGCATCAAGTAACGTCTCCTTTGATTGTATGCTTCTCTCATCTGAGCCACATCCGCATCCCCGTTCCTAAGTGCTTCCACGGCTGCATACTGGCTGGTTGTAGGGGCGCACATAATGGCGAACTGATGGATTTTAATCATCTGCTCCATAATTTCTTTGGGTCCGCAGGCATAACCTAGCCTCCATCCCGTCATGGCATACGCTTTGGAAAAGCCGTTGATCAATATAGTCCTTTCCTTCATTCCCGGAAGAGAAGCGATGGATATATGTTTTTCCTTATATGTGAGTTCTGCGTAGATTTCATCGGAAATAACGATAAGATCTTTCTCTATTACAATCTTAGCAATTTTCTCCAATTCCTCCCTTTCCATGATCGCACCCGTCGGGTTGTTCGGAAAAGGCAGAATCAATATCTTCGTTTTATCCGTAATGGCTTCCAGAAGCTCCTCAGGCATCAGGCGGAACTCATTTTCCGCTTTTAGCTCGATAATGACCGGAACTGCATTTGCCAGTATCGCACATGGCTCATAGGATACGTAACTCGGCTGGGGAATCAATACCTCCTCACCGCCCTCTATCATGGCGCGAAGTGCAATATCGATTGCCTCGGACCCACCTACCGTCACGATAACTTCGTTATTATAATGATAATCGATGCCCTGACTCCGTTTCATATAATTGCAAATCTCTATTTTTAAATCTTTCAGCCCCGCGTTGGAAGTGTAGAAGGTGCGTCCTTTTTCGAGGGAATAAATACCCTCGTCCCGGATATGCCAGGGCGTATCGAAATCAGGCTCACCTACACCGAGGGAAATAGCATCCTGCATCTCACTCACCACATCAAAAAACTTTCGGATGCCGGATGGCTTAATATTAACAACCTTGTCAGCTAGCGGATTTCTCATGGCGTAATTTTCTCCCTTTCATCTTCATATTTTTTGGATAAAATTGTGCCATGGTCCTTATACTTCTTAAGTATGAAGTGGGTCGCCGTACTAAGAACGGTATCCAGGGCGGAAAGCTTGTCGGATACGAAGGCAGACACCTCTTTCAAAGACTTTCCTTCCAAAGTAACGAGCAGGTCGAAACCACCCGAAATCAAATATACAGAATTCACCTCAGGGTACTTGTAAATCCTCTCTGCAATATTATCAAAGCCTTGGCCTCTCTGAGGCGTAACACGAACCTCGATAAGGGCTGTTACCTTTTCGATGGACGTCTTTTCCCAATCGATCATCGTATGGTAGCCGCATATAATGCCTTCGTTCTCCATAGCCGCCAGTTCGTTTACCACATCGATTTCTTCTGCCCCCAATATGACTGCCAGCTCCTTCACATCTATACGGCTGTTTTTTTCTATTATCGATAAAATTTGCTCTCTCATACTTCCTCCATTCCGCCTCTATGAGGCAGCACCTTTTTACATTATACAATCATTATATGGCACATTTCTCCTTTAAAGTACCCGAAACAACTCATCCGATTTGGATGGCTCTAAGAATCTTTTCTCATCCCCATTTATGACAACTCTGTCATTGCTGTCCGTGGTCTTCCCCACTACCGATGCTGGGATTCCCTCCTGTTCCAGTGCCTTTACCAAATCATAGCCGTTATCCGCCGCCATCAAGAGACATCCTCCCGATAGAAGCTCGTAAGGATTGATTTCAAAAAACTCGCAAACCTCGATCGTCTCCTGCTTTACAGGCAGCTTTTTCAAATCGATTTCCAGTCCAACGCCTGCTCCTTCCGACATTTCCCAAAGGGCACCGAAAATCCCGCCCTCCGTAACGCCGTGCATTCCACGAACGCCGGACCTAACGGCAGCAGCCGCTTCTGGAACAACCGACAGAAATCTATCCAATTCTTTCGCCTCTTCTACCAAACGGACCGGGTACCTCGTAAGGAGCTGTTCTTCCATTCTCCGCGCTATTACCGAGGTTCCTTCCAAGCCAATCCACTTGCTCACCACTACGTCCTGCCCGGGTTTTACATTTCTCACAGAGCTGTCATAAGCCTTCTTCGTTTTACCGATGCCGGACACGCTAAGAACGGGGCATACTACCGCACCTGTTACTTCTATCGAGCTTCCCGCAATCTGTACGTTGAGCTTCCCACATTCTTCTTCCATCCGAAGCATCATATTCTTAATATCGGACTCTTCCGCGGATTCAGGGAAAAAGCCGGATATCATTACTGCTACCGGCTCTGCTCCAGACGCCGCAAGCCGGTTCATGCAGGAATATAGAGCAGACCGTTCACCTTCGGGACCATATCCCGCCATTGGAGCGGAGGAAACTGCAGTAAGCTCCTCGCTTTTAAAAGAAAAAATGGCGCAGTCTTCCCCTATTCCTGCGCCAATCAATACTTCTTCTCTTTTCATTTTTATCTGTTTCAGGACCGAACGTTTATAGACGTTCTCCGTTATCTTTCCTGCTTTCATCTATGGCTCCCGTCTGTATGCTTTAGTACGCATATAAGCTTCCTATTCTGCCGGTTGTTCAGCTGGCTGCTCCGCCGGCTGTTCTGCCGCTTCTATCTGCTGTTGATCTACCGGAGCTACATTGGGCGTAGCGAATTGTGCCAGAGAAGCTGCCACATTTTTCACATGGTCTATGCTATTCGTAGCCACTGCCGCCAGCATCTGATTATATGCGTTCACATCGTTGGTAGACAAGCCTACGGTAGCCGTACGAGGCACCATCTTATAGCTGCTGCTGTTCACCTGTTCACGGCTCACTTCTACGCCGTTCTCCGTTACCACCTTCCAGAGCTTCGCCTTATAACCGATATGCGCAGACTGCGTAATCACCTGACCGAGAGGTATTGCCGGATCTGTATAAATTACTTCCGTATCCGGATTGGTTACGGACAGCACCTCGCTCTCATAGGAAACCTTGCGTTCCGGAGAACGGGTCTCAACGCCGTATATCGTAAATGTGATAACTTTATTTGCCGTTTTCCCTTCTATATAAATAGGGTACTCTGTATTGTTGATAAAGCGAAAGTCCTTTCCTGATGATTCCGCAATCGCAGCATCCGCCGAAGGATCTACATAGCTGACTATCATAGAGTGATTGTGACGCTCTGTCACCTCCAGTTCAGAAAGCAGCACTGCGTTATATAAGGTGGTAGACACCTGACAGATACCTCCGCCCAAGCTATCCACTACCTGCCCGTTCAAATAAGAACCTGCCATATAATAGCCGTTGGCTTCCGTAAACGGGGATACCTCATTATATGTGGAAAATTCATCTCCCGGATACACCGTTGTTCCCGATATCAAATTACAGCCATTCGTAACATTCTCGCTTCTATCACGGCCAGAAGTAGAAAAACTGGTGCTGAAGGTTCCCAGCACATCCTTTATTTTGGCGAGTTCCTCCGCATTTCCCCTGGGCTCATCTACAATCACTGCCAGCGCAATCCGTACCGGTTCAAAAGTCCAATCGTTTAAAAAATAATCGTATATCTGTTGTAAGGATGTTTCTTCATCCACCACATATCCGGTCTGACCCGGTATTACGGAAAATCCGCTGTCCGTCTTGGTAAGAACGGCATCCTGGGCTTCCATGTTGTATTGTCCGCATTGTTCTTCAAGAAGGCCGCGAATCAGCTCTTTATCCAAATCATATTTTAATTCGAACACTTTATTTTCATGCAGCAAATCCTGTAACGCTTTATATCGCTGCACCACATTTCCCTTTTTGCCGAAAGCGACAGCATCTTCCACAACTTCAGGGTTCGTCCATGTAAGCCCCAGTTCACCTGCGGTTGCAATTATCTCATTGTTATTCACCGCCTGAAGCGTGACCGAAGTCTCCTTCAAGTTATTTATATATTGCTCAACCATCTGCTCAGCTTCCGCTGCTGTCTTTCCGGAAACATCTATCTGGCCCACATAAATGCCGCTTTCAATAGTATTCCCGGCCTTCGCCTGCACCGGATATCCTATCTGCATAAATGCAAATATGAAAAAAGCTGCTGCGATGGTCAGCTTCCTTCTCCATCTACTCATAACTTCTCCTCTTAATCTATTCTATCGTTACTGTTCACTCCGTTCTCAGCAACGCATGTTTTCTGCATTTAAATTCGCTCCGCGAAGCAGAAATCATCTCTTGCATCACGTTCTTACGCAGCTTAACAGCAAGTGTTAAGCTACTGTATTTCCAGTTACCATTCAGCCTTCCATACCGCAAAGCCCAAATTGCGCCTCTATGCAATTTTGTGAAGGCTGCAGGCGCCAAAATGCAGTTTTATCGCATTTTGTGTAATCTGCGCCGAAAATATTGTGCTAGGAAATAAAGTATGATAAAGTTGGTAATACCATAGCCAGCACTACTAATATAATAATGATGGATGAAATTATCTTTTTCGTCTTGTTACTGTTCATGTTAAACATAGCAATTCCTCCTGTCCACTGAAAGGATATTATATATGAAAATCCCTTTTTTTGCAAGTTTTATCATCTTCATTGTGTGGCTTGCCTACGAGCTTTCCAAAACACGCCGCCGCTCCGAAAAAAAAGAATCTTCCTTCTGGGAAAAGGAAGCACAGGCCAACCGGACAAGGCGCAAGCCCTTGGATAGCTTGAATTATATCACAATCCCCTTCGATAAGCTTCCGATGGAACTTCTTACAGAAGATGAGCAAATCTCCGAATGCCACCAGATCCTCCAAGTCCTCAAGGATTCCCCTATCGTAAACTTCACGGGAATCAGCAATACTGAGCTAAAGCTGGAATACGGCGCTCCCAATCTCAACCTTCTCATGCGTTATGATGAAAATTATACTACGCTGGCCAGCACTTTACAGAAGTGGGCCCTGCTGCTTTACGAAGCAGGTTATGCAGTGGAAGCAAAAAATATTCTGGAATTCGCCATTTCTACCGACACAGATGTCAGTGGCAGCTACCGTCTGTTATCCTGCATTTATACGGAAGAAGGACAGACAGAAAAAATTGCAGACCTTTTAAAACGGGCTGAAAATCTCAGGTCAGGCTCTAAGGACACTATCGTCCGTATTTTGCAAGAATCTTATCGGTAATCCTGCTCGCCTCGTTTCTCGTAAGCTTGTCCACATCATAGTCAATATTAATTTTATGCTGGTCCAGCAATTTATATAACCGTTCTTTTTGAGGCTTCGTGATAGGAGTCTCTCTTTTTGCCTGATAAATCAGCTTTTGCGGTTTGAAATCCTTCTCATTATAAAAAAGCTCCGATAATTTAAGGAACAAATCGGAAGCTGCCTGCGCATCCCCCAAGGCTCTATGGGCTTTATGCTCTATCTTGTAATAACCGCATAAGTCTTCCAGCTTCCTGCTTTCCAAATCCGGCAGAAACTTTCTCGCCAGCTTCAGCGTATCGATTCCTTCCTTTTCAAATGTCATCTTTTGATTCACCGCAGCTCTCTTTAAGAAGGAATAATCGAATAAGATGCGGTGCCCCAGCAGAATATCCCCGCCGATGAATTTCAGAAGCTCAGGAAGAACACCGCCTATTTCCGGAGCGCTCTCAAGCATCTGCTCCGTAATACCTGTCAGAGTGCATACGGTTTCACTTAAACCCCTTCCGGGATTTACGAAGCGTTGGAAGGTATCTGTCACTTTTCCTTGCCTCACCCTTACCGCGCCGACTTCTATGATTTTGTCATTCTTCGTATTCAAGCCGGTAGTCTCCAGGTCCAGAGATACGTAATCATTTATCATTCTTCTTTTTCCTATCTTTATTCCGTTTCCGGTAATCGTCGCACTGCTCCTGCAAAAAGCAATCCTCACATTTTGGGGTAGGTGCCTTACATATTTCTCTTCCCAAGGTGATAATCTGAATATTCCAGAGAATCCAATGCTCTTTTGGCAGCACCTCCATCAAGTCCATTTCTACCTTCAGCGGGTCCTCTTCCTTTGTGAGTCCCAGTTTTTTGGAAATCCGCTTTACATGAGTATCCACCACGATGCTTGGTTCGTTGTAAATATTTCCTCTGATAACGTTCGCCGTTTTTCTCCCTACACCCGCAAGGGAAGTGAGGTCCTCCAGCGAGCGGGGTATTTCTCCGCCAAACCGTTCCATCAGCTCCTTGCAGCAGGCAATAATGTTCTTAGCCTTATTACGGTAAAATCCGGTGGAATGAATATCCTTTTCCAGCTCAGAAAGCTCCGCCTTCGCAAACGCTTCCACATCGGGATATTTGCGGAACAATTCTGCAGTTACCACATTCACCCTGGCATCCGTACACTGAGCGCTTAAAATCGTGGCGATCAGCAGCTGCCATGCATTTTCATGGTCCAGCGAGCAACGATATTCCGTTCCGTATCTCTCATCTAACAGCTCTAAGATCTCTTTTGTCTTTTTCGTCATTTATCCTTCCTCCATAGGAACGAGCAGTATTCTCGCCTCGTTCGTAAGCGGACTCCTTTGTCTGTAATCGAATAGTACTGCCGTGGGCGCCTTGGCTCTGCTCATACGTTTATCGAGATCCTCCTCCCATACGGCATAGGAAAATGTTTCTATATGTGTCATCTTTGCGATTTGCCTGGGCTGATATTCCGTATACAACGGAAGCTGTTCCCTCAACTTTTCTTCCTCTTTATAAAAATTCTGAAGCTGTTCTTTATAGGCTGCCATATCCTTGGAAAAACCGGGTCTGCTCTTCATATTCTCTCTCAAATATATATCGTAGGTCAGGAGCTCTTTGTAAAGCTCTTCTTTCTCCTTATCATAACGGCAGGCGAATTGAAGGAGCGCTTCATACCGGTACACCCTCGACGGGCTGTTCAGGAAGTATCCGCATTCCTCATAATATTCCGCAAGCCTTTCGTACATGGAGAATGCCCCCGCAAAGGCCCATTCCAGCACCGGCAGCGTATGCGTAAACTGATTGCTGTTATAATACAGCTCTACCATTTCTTCTATCCGCTTTAAGCCGCACAACCTATCATAGGGCATCCACTTGGAGTATAGCACTTCATAGGGAGGCTCGCTGGTGTAATTTATTCCATAGCTTCCAGCTTTTTCATGCATAGGCGACCCCTTTAACACTTTTAGGAAGCCCAGCTGGAACTGCTGAGGTCTCATGGCATACACTTCATTGAAGGATTGGCTGAAGCTCTGATAATCCTCATAAGGAAGACCCGCTATCAAATCCAGATGTATATGCACGTTATTTCCGTTATGGATTCGTGTCACTATATACTTCAATTTATCCATATCCATGGAACGATTGATTTCTTTCAAGGTCGTGGGGTTTGTGGACTGTACCCCTATTTCGAGCTGCACCAGTCCCGGGCGCATTTCAGATAAGATTTCGAGCTGTTCCTCACTTATAATTTCTGCGGCAATCTCGAAATGAAAGTTGGTTATTCCGTTGTCGTGCTCGTGAATGTATCGCCATATCTCCATGGCGTGACGATGGCTGCAATTGAAGGTCCTATCCACGAATTTTACTTGAGTCACGCGGTTATCCAGGAAAAATTGAAGTTCCTTTTTCACGATCTCCACGTCCCTCAGACGTACCTTCTTATCGATGGAGGATAAGCAATAGCTGCAGCGATAGGGACAGCCTCTGCTCGTTTCGTAGTATATGATCCTGTTTTGGAAGGGTTCAAGGTTCTCATATAAAAAGGGGAGCGTGCTGATATCGGTTAGTTCTTGCAATTCGGTCGTTATGATCTTCTCTCCGGCACGAAATACAATGCCCGGAATTTCATTGAGAAACAATCCTTGTGAAAAGTCTCGAAGATGCTCTGAGGAAGCTTCATGCGGGGAATCCTTTTCTAAGGTCTGTAAGTAATATTGCAGTAAGCTGAGAAATGTCTTCTCCCCTTCCCCTATCATTACTCCGGTAATCATAGGATATTCCTTCAATAGTTTTTCTGCATCGAAGGAAACCTCCGGACCGCCCAGCCATATGGGAAGGTCTGGCATAATCTTGTGAAGCTCTGTGATAATTTCACGTATCATGCGGAAATTCCAGATATAGCAGGAAAAGGCGATAACATCGGGACGGTGTTTGTAAATGTCGGACAGTATGCTTTCAACCCTGTGATTGATCGTATATTCGGCAATTGCAATATGAGGGACATACTCCTGTCCCGCGTAGGCACGAAGGCTGTATAACGCGGGATTGGAGTGAATGTATTTTGCGTTTAAAGCAGTCAGTAAGAATTTCACAGTTTCAGCTATATCCTTTCCTATTGAAAAGTGTTTTAATACAAATTATTTAATAAGAGAGTCGTTTATCATTAATGTTTTCATTTGTGTTCCCGCCTTGCGAAGTATAAATTTGCTTGATATAAGCCTTCATTGTTATCATGAAATTATATCAGGCTTCTTTAATATACGATAATAATGGCTGTCACTTTCTATATTGGGTTTATGTGCTGATGGAGTTCTCTTTGCAAAGAATTGAAAGGCACAGATTTTCCCCCTCCTGAAATCACGAGGTTGCTTTTCTTATCTTCCCCATTTCCCTCCAAACATCATCCCCATAATTACTGACAATAACGGAAATTAAATTGTTCTTAGGATTATACTCCGATATAAAGCTTACACCCGGATCGCAGCCTTGGAAATATGCAATATCGCCCGCTTCATCATTATCAATAATCCAAAAACCATATCCGTAATATCCTTCTTCGCTATCCTGCCCGTCTCCGCTCTGTTTGCTCAACATTTTAAGAGTCAGTTCTTTTGAAAGCAGTTGATAGCTTATTATGCCCTTCCAGAAATTCACTATATCCGTTACTGTTATATAGGCCCCGCCGGCGCCGGTTCCTTTGGCATCAACGCTAAATATATTCGTGCGATAGCTGTCTGTATCTTCGCAATATATATAATTATTAGCGCATTTCGCAGGGAGTCTGTCCAATTCATAATACCCTGTCGATTTCATGCCGCATACATCAAATACATTGGTTTGTAAATACTTGTCAAATTCGATTCCTGTTACCTTCTCTATGATTAGCGCAAGCAATACATATCCTGTATTATTATATTGAAACTTTGCTCCCCGGGGATACATCATATCCTTATCGATAAATAAGGGCAGCAAGTCGGCGTTTCGCCTTATTTTATAGTTGGGGAAATCTTCCCACAGTTCTTCATATTCTTCCATAATACTTTCATCAAAGTAGTCCGGGACTCCCGAAGTATGTGTTAATAGCTGTTCGACGGTTACATTCGGATCTATATTATGCAAATCAATATCAAGAAGAGCGCCCATGGTATCACTAAAGTTCAGTTCTTTACGCTCGATCAACTGTAAAATTCCCACAGCAACAAATGCTTTACCAGCAGATGCACTGGCAAATTTCGTATCTAAGGTATTGGAAATCTTGTTGGGTAAGTCAGCATATCCGCTTTGGTGCTCGCAAATAATTTTGTCATTTTTTATAGCAAATGCGACACCTCTAAAATCATTATCGATTAATTTTTTCACATCCATTTTAATTCCTCCCATATGAAAAAAACGGTTTTATTGTTATCGTATTGCATCAATTTGCAGGCCCTCCCGTTTGCTTTCCTACCAAGAAAATTATGCCATATATTCATGGTTAAGTCCACGCCATTTTAAAAACTTAAAATGCACCTTGAAAGTGACTTTCAAGGCGCATTCTATTTATTAATGTTTTATATTAATTAATATTTTCTACTTATTAATAGTTTCGGTTTACCAGCTCTTTTATAATGTACTGATAAATCTGTCAAATGCAAGCTGACCTTCCGGCGTTCTCTTATAAACTCCGGCATCTTCAAGCACCTGCATAAATACATCGCCGATTTCTTTCTGCAATATTTCCATTAGTTTTTCTTTCGTGTCACGGCCGGCAGCTTCATATTTCGGAAGGAATTCTTCTACCCAGTCCGCATGTTTTTCCAGAACTTCATCCCCTCGAATATCTGCTTCCGCTAAAATGGCCTTTGCAAGGTCGTCCATTTCATCCTTCAGTCTGGCCGGAAGCACCGCGAGTCCCATAACTTCAATCAGGCCAATGTTTTCTTTCTTAATATGATGGAGCTTTGCATGAGGGTGATATACTCCCATAGGGTGTTCCTCGGTCGTAATATTGTTGCGAAGCACCAGATCCAGTTCGAAGTTATTTCCACGCTTCCTTGCGATTGGAGTAATAGTATTGTGGGGTTCTTCCCCCGTGTATGCATAGACAAAAGCCTGCTCATCGGTGTAACCGCGCCATTTTTCCAAAATTAAGTCCGCAAGCGCGATAAGGCGGCCGCTGTCTTTAGAGGATATGCGAATTACGGACATGGGCCAATTCACGATGCCTGCCTCCACGTCTTCAAAGCCTTGCACTTGAAAGTTACGCTCCACCGGCGCCTTTGCCATGGCGAATTCATAATGACCGCCCTGAAAATGGTCATGGCTTAAAATGGAGCCGCCCACGATAGGCAGGTCAGCATTGGAGCCCACGAAATAGTGCGGGAACTGCTTTACAAAGTCGAAAAGCTTACAAAAGACAGCATGGTCAATCTTCATCGGCACGTGGGCCGAGTTGAATACGATACAATGCTCATTATAATATACATAAGGGGAGTATTGCAGTCCCCACTGGGAACCGTTGATTTCCACAGGGATCACTCTGTGGTTCTGCCTTGCCGGATGGTTTACGTGTCCTGCATATCCTTCGTTCTCCCTGCAAAGCAGGCATTTCGGATAACCGTTTGGCTTGGCATTTCTGGCTGCCGCTATAGCCTTAGGGTCTTTCTCAGGCTTGGAAAGGTTAATGGTAATATCCAAGTCGCCGTATTTTGTAGATGCCAGCCATTTCTGGTCCTTCTTAATGCGGTATCTTCTAATATAATCCGTATCCTGACTGAACTGATAATAAAAATCTGTCGCCTTCTCGGGACTTATCGCATACAACTCCTTGAATCTGCAAATCACCTCGCTTGGCCGGGGTACGAGCATTCCCATAATCTTTGTATCGAACAAGTCTCTGTCTACGATACTATCCTCCGGCAAAATACCGGTTTCACAAGCGTAGTCAATCATTCCTTTCAGTATACTTTCCAAGTCCTCTTCGGCAGCTTCTGCACTGCTGCCGTATTCCCCGGGGCTGTCGAGTCCAAATAACTCGATTAATTTATTAGTAGTATATATTTTATCTTCTTCCTCAATCAGTCCCGTATGCAAGCCATACAGAACCAATTTCTCAATATCTTTCAGTATCATCTCATCGGCTCCTTCTTAATCGCAAATTTCCGAAGGACCGTCTCCGATTTCCACCGCATAAAAATCAGCGGCGTATCCGATTTTCTCTTTATATGCAGCGCCGACCTTTTCTATAAAAGTGTCGATAGCCTCCGTCTTAACAATGCTCACCGTACAGCCGCCGAAACCGGCGCCTGTCATTCGGGAACCGATGCAGCCGTCTATTTTCCAAGCTTCTTCTGCCAATGTATCCAGCTCTATACCGGTTACTTCATAATCATCCCGAAGGGAGACATGAGATTCGTTCATAAGCTTGCCGAACAGCACTACATCGTTGTTCTTCAAGGCCTCTACTGCTTTTATCGTTCTCTGATTCTCATATACCGCATGTCTTGCACGTTGTATGCGAACCTCATCCTTAATCATAGATTTATAAAGCTCGAACTGCTCTTCCGTCAAATCTCCCAAGCCGCTGATTCCCACTGCCACCTGAATCTCTGCAAGCGCCGTTTCACATTCGTTTCTTCTTTCGTTATATTTAGAGTCGCCCAGACCACGTTTTTTATTGCTGCATGCGATGACGATCTTCGCGTTCTCCAGCTTAATAGGTGCGTATTCGAAGGAAAGGTCTGCGGTATCGAGAAAGATAGCATGTCCTTTTTTGCCCATGGCAATTGCGAACTGATCCATAATGCCGCAGTTAACCCCATTGAAGTTATTCTCAGCATACTGTCCGATCAGAGCCAAATCCTGATTGCTCACATCAAAACCATAAAATTCCCTCAGGATATAGCCCGTAAGAACCTCTACCGATGCGGAAGAGGATAATCCTGAGCCGTTAGGTATATTTCCATTTAAAAGCAGATCCATTCCGCAGGGAATCTCATATCCCTTCTTTTCGAAGGCCCACATAACGCCTTTCGGATAATTTGTCCAGTCAGCTTCCTTCTCCGGCTTTAAATCCTCCATACTGGATTCGATTATTCCCAGCGACTCGAAGTTCATGGAATAAAAGCGAAGCTTCTTGTCCTCTCTTTTTCTCGCTGCGCCATAGGTACCCATGGTAAGCGCGCAGGGAAAAACATGTCCTGCATTATAATCCGTATGCTCGCCTATCATGTTAACACGTCCCGGCGCGAAGTAAACCTTAGCCTGCGCGCTGTTTCCAAACACTTCCTCAAATTTTTTCAGCATCATTTCTTTCATATTCTCACCCATACCCGTCTCTTTCTGTTAAAATCATAATTTGTTACTGTTCACTCCGTTCAAAGTAACTCATGATGTTCTGCAATGCAAACTTTTTGCATTTCAATTCGCTTCGCGAAGCAGAAATCATCTCTCGTATCACGTTCTTTCGTAGCTTAACAGCAAGTGTTAAGCCACTGAGTGAACAGTAACCATAATTTACAGTAGTTATCTCTTTACTTAGAATTATAATAAACCGACGTATAAATTCCATGATGCTTTGTTGCAATTACTTGTCAAAATGTTAACTATTTAATTCTTATTCCGATTAATTTGATCGATAAATTCCTCCACCTGTTCCAGATGTTCTTTGTTTCTTCTCGTTTCTCCTTTCGCTATATCCTTCCGGTAAGCGGAGGGAGACATTTTCTTCATCTGTCTAAATGCTTTCGTAAATACAATCGGGTCCTGATAACCGCAGGAAAGAGCGACGCTCTCCACAGAAAGTGTCGTAAGCTGCAAAAGCTCCGTCGCTTTGGCGATGCGGAAGGTCATCAGGAACTGCTGCGGCGATATTCCAAGTGAGTTTTGAAAAAGGGTGTATAAATAACTCCTATTGATACATACATAATCTGCCACATCCGTCACCTTTATAGGGTTACAGTAATTTCCCTGAATGAACTCCACGGCCTTCCGTACGTAAATATTCGCCCTGTCGCTTTCATTTTTTTCCGTAACCGGCACGCCCTCGGCGATGATCGAGAGAAAAATTCCAAGCTGTCCGTTCCTTCGAAGGTCATCGGCTATCCCGAAAGTATTGTGCTCCATCATATCCCTTACGATTTGATACAATTCATCGGATCGGTCCGATTTAAACACCGGATGCGTCACGGACAAACCGATGGACTTCACATATTCCTCCGCGCTTGTCCCACTGAAGCCGACCCACACATAGGTCCACGGATTCTCCTCATCCGACTGATAAAAAGCCAGTTCCTCCGGCGTGATCAAAAAGCCGTATCCTGCCTCCAGCGGATAAACCGTTTCTCCGATGGAAAGCTTACCCTTGCCGCTCAAAACATAATGAATCAGATAATGAGGCTTCAGAGCCGGCCCAAAGCTATGAAGCGGCTCTGTCTTCGAACAGCCGCAGCAATTCACATACAAGCTCCCCGTCTTCTCCCCCGCAAATTCCAACTTATAAGCCTTTTCCATCTTTCCAAGCTCCTCACTCCATTACATCTTTGCACTAGGGCGTGTTATACTATTTCTTCCGCACGCTCTTCACTTTTTCCGCGGCCTCTGTGATTGCATCCACAACCGCATCGCACCATGCGTCAAATTCAGGATCTTCCCTCTGACATTCCGGGTGTGATAAAATATAGTCCACCGTCTGCCGGATTCCCTGATCGTATCTCACCTTTGCAGTGAAGCCCGGAACGAGACGCTTCAACTTCTGATTATCGAATACTACCGTATTCGCTTTATCTCCAATAAGTCCGCCCTTAAAATCGTATTCATCGCTGCTCGCATCCAAAAATTCCGATGACACGTGAATAGCAATCAAGGGTACGTTTAAAGCTCTGGCAATGGCTTCATACGCCTGATTCCATGTAAGACTTTCATCGCTGGTAATCTGCACTGCTTCACCAATAGCATGAATATTACCCATAAGTCCTATAAATCCTCTGGCAAAATCGCTGTTATGTGTCATCGTCCAAAGCGAGGTGCCATCTCCGTGAATGATAACAGGTTTTCCTTCCATCATCCTCTTGATTACCTGATAGCTTCCCTTATCTCCATGCACGCCAAGAGGAACGGAACGTTCATCATACGTATGGCTGGGCCTTACGATTGTAACGGGAAAACCTTCCTCCCTATACAGCTTCATAAGGTATTCTTCACCTTCTATTTTGTTTCTGGAATACTCCCAATAAGGATTGGAAAGAGGAGTTCCCTCCGTAATGCGGTAATCAGACAACGGCTTCTGGTAGGCCGATGCCGAGCTGATGAATATGAACTGGGAACATCTTCCTTTGAACAGCCTATAGTCTCTTTCCAACTGCCTTTTTTCAAACGCGATGAAATCCGCTACCACATCGAATTTCATATCTCCAAGCAGTTCTTTTACCCTATCCTCATCTCCGATATCCGCAATGATGGAATGTACTCCTTCCGGCAGCATTTCGCTGCGGTTTCCTCTGTTTATCAAATACAGCTCATGCCCTTCCTCCAGTAACTGCCTCGAGATGGCCGCACTGATCGTTCCGGTCCCTCCAATAAATAATGCTCGCATTTTTGTCCTTCCTCCTTTTTCATAATGGCTAAATCAAAAAAAGCGCCCGATGCGAATTTTCTGATTATAATAAGGCCTCCGGTTCGCCAGCCTTCGCTAGTCTCAAAACCGGACGCCTTACTTCTTCCATGATCTCAAAAACATTTATATATTCATCATTATTAATACGTCTTAAAAAACATATCCAGCTTGCTTTGCAAAGCCCTCTTAGCAATAGGCTTTACGATGTAATCCACCGGACGGTAGGAAAGGCACTCCTTGATCGTATCCTCATCCGTAACTCCCGTCAGAAAAATAACCGGAATATTCTTCGTCCTATCATGCTCCTTCATATATTGGAAGACCTCAGTCCCATTGCACTCCGGCATCAAATAATCCAGAAGCACCACATCAGGGATATAATCCGCCAAAAGCTCTATCGCCGCCTCGCCGGAATTAACTACAGACACATTATATTTATCCTGCAGATAAAAACGAAAGATTTTAAGCATCTCTAAATCATCATCAACAATTAATATATTCTCTCGTCCTAACCGCTCCTCCGCAACTTCGCAAAAGACAAATTCCTTCTCTCTCATGTACCTCGCCGCCTTTATCGATTTCTTTTGTATTACATCTGTTCCTGTGTGCATAAACATACATTCTTGTTATTGTTTTGACGATTCCATTATATCATCTTTCCTATGGATAAGCTATAACTTTGTACAGTCTTTTCAATATTTTAAATGTTATCGATTTTTCTTTTCGCAGAAAGAGGCTTCATAAGGCCTTCTATCAGCTTTTTGCATAAAATTGCGACAAGCACCGTGAGGACGCTGCTGATTAAAAAGCGAACGGCGAAGCTGAAATCAAAGTTATTTACACACCTCATGAAAATATACGTATGAGTCAGGTAAATATACAGTGAGCTTGTTCCGAGAATGGTTATTGCCCTATCGCAAAACCTCCATTTCGATGCTGCTGCAAGTACCCATACCGCCCATGTCAGCGAGGCGCCGATTTCCTTCCATATGCGCCATCTATCCGGTTCCATTCCTCCGGCACCATTGCCAAAAAGACCGGAATAAATAACCCAGAGCATCCCCGCAGTCAACAGACAGATCATAAAGGTACCCGCCTTGTCCATCAGCTTTTTCACGCCCGCTTCATACTCTCCGGCGATAACGCCCAAGACGAAAGCTATATTCGATATATACCAAAAATCCTGCATTCCCTTCTTATAGAGCGTATAAGAAAAGATATAGGTGAATATGGCAAGAGTTATTACCCTGACCTCCCGGCCGCCCATAATCGTCCAAATTGCTATAAATCCAATATAAAATACGAAAAGAATAAACATATACCAATAGTCATATCCAGTTGCATAATCCAGAAAATCATGAGAGGAGGTAAAACCTCCGGAAATAAGCTCTATGATTCCTATTACGATCAGATATGGCACATAAACATTCTTAAACCGCTTTTTTATAAATTCAGGATACATCCTTTCCTGCCCGAGAGATTTCACCATGGCATAGCCTGAAAAGAGAAGGAACATACCCACCCCATAACTTCCCAGCTTAACAAAAGCTGTGCGCAAAAGTTCTGCGCCGCCTTCCGAAGGCACAAACCATGCCCACCATTCAGCATAGTGAGACAAAACTATCATTATCACAGCAATTCCCCGGAACCAATTTGTTACTCGTTTGCTGAGTAATTGTGCATTATCATTAATCCCCATACTTATCCCCGTTCTCTTCCAAGTACGGCGCGTTCACCGCACCGCACACAATAAATCCGATAATATATCGGACTGACTAAAGCATAACAATTTACGTTACGAGGGGCAAGGGAGGGGTGATTAAGACTTTCTTAATTTTTCTTTAAGCTGCGCATCCTATAGCATATCGGTCATATCAACAGGCTAAAACCCATAATAAGAGACTAACCCGGTATGGATTAGTCTCAATGCTACTGTTCAAAATAACCATGTTAAGTTGATCGAACCGCCGTTACCGGGCTATACACACGATAGTGCGGAGGTCGTTCCGTTTGATTGTTAATAATCAGGGGGACTTTTAGGATAAGGAATCCAGGTAGTCTTTTACTTGTGCCAAATCCTTCTGTACCTGATTCTGCACTTGTTCAAGGTTGTCAAACTTCTGTACGCCCCTGATAAATAAGTGAACCTCCAGAATCAGCTTCTTGCCGTATATATCTTTAGCGAAATCGAGCAGGAAGGTTTCTATGGTAATAATGGAAAGATCATCTACGGACGGCCTCGTGCCGATATTCGTAAGCCCCTGGTAACATTCGCCTTCTACCACGCTTCTTGTGGCATAGACACCATTTGGCGGTTTTAGCTTGGCATCTCCCACTCCCAAGTTGGCTGTAGGCATCCCCACCGTCCTTCCAAGCGCCTTACCGTGTACGATTTCCCCAATCATTACATAGGTATGTCCGCACATTTGCGTAACTTCTTCAAATCTACATTCCATAAAATATTTTCTGACAAGGCTGCTGCTTATGATCTCGTCTTTATAAAGTACGGACTCTATCGTACATACTTCGCATCCATATGGTTTAGCCGCTCTTTTTAATTCCTCCAGGCCGCTCTCGTGCTCCGCCGTCATAATGACCTTCGCTCCCAGCTTACCCAGGATTACTTCTGTCAAAAACTTCTCCCGTAAAAGGCTGTCTTCCTCCATGTTGCAGGAAATGAAGCAGTCGACTCCTGTATCCGCGATAAAATATTCTTTTTCCTCTTCTGTTGTAAGTACGCCCTCTTCCATGTCAGAAGGGGAATAACAACTGACAACTACAGTCGTCTTTTGATCCTTCTTTCCTTTTTCGCTTAGTGCTTTTAACAGCGCAAGGTGCCCTTTATGGACTCCGTCAAAACTGCCAAACGCAACATACGTATCCCGCATAGCTTCTATATTCATTTGTTTCATGCTGTCACCTCATTCTGCCTTTTTATTTTTTCTGGAATAGTAGCTGTAAATGATAAACCCTAGTAAATACCATACAATGGTGTAAAGCCAAAGTACCCAGCCGCCGCCGATAATATCGGGGATGTAGCAGATAATAAGTATAATGAGAACAACAACAGGGAGTACGTTACCACCCGGCGCACGGAAGTTACCCGGCACATATGCATTTTTCTTCCTCGCTACAATCAGCGATACACAGTTGATACTGATTGTAATCGCTGCAAACAGTGCACCCAGACTGACGATTTCTGCCGTAAACTCGGGGAAACACGATACGATAGCTCCGAGAGCCGCTACAAGTATTGTTGCGTAAATAGGTGTTCCTGTCTTGCCACTTCTCCCCAATGCCTCCGGTAACAGGCCGCCTTCTGCCGTTGCTGCAATAGCTCTCGATGTAAGAGCGATAACAACGAGCATTGTGGTAAGCAGCGCCAATACTGCTGAAATGGAAATAATCTTGGCAATCCATGGGTACGCTGTCAGCTTGGTGAAGCTTGCCGCATAAAGAGGAATGAAACGCATTCCCGGATTTTCTGCCAAATAACCCGCCGTAATCAAGCCGACGGTCGCCAGAATGATCAGCGAATACAAAGTAACGACAATACCCATAGCAATCAGAATAGATTTGGGAACGTTTTTGTTCGGATTCTTCACTTCCGAAACCATAAAAGCAATAGCAACAATGGAGCCGTATCCGACCATCGCGGTAGGAACTACTGATAAAAAGCCTGTGCTGCCTGACGCACCCTGCGAGAAAAAGGGAACAAGCTGTGAAGAGTCCCAGCTACCGCCGAAAATTCCCACGCAAATGAAGATGAGCATGGTAAGAATCAAGACTCCTACGAGAATGTTATTAAGCCGTCCCGCCACGGCGAACTTTAGTGTGTTTAAGATAAAACAAAATGCGATAGCCCCTAAAGCGAGGGGAATCTGCAGATTGGCAAAAACCGGAAAACCGACTCCCAGATATGTACCCACATAGATAGCTGCAAATGCAATCGCCACGATATTGGCGTTAATGTATCCCCATGTGGATATCCAACCCCAGAGCTTTCCGGTTTTTTCGGTCTTTCCAAGTGCTTTGGACGGAAAAACGAATACGCCGCCCGATTTTGGGAAAATAGTGGATAATTCCGCCACGACAAGTCCGTAAATCAACATGATAGCAGCTGCTATAATCCATGAAAGAATAGCCGACGGTCCCGCAAGATAAACGGTAAGTCCTGAAAGTGAAAAAATAGCGCTTCCGATCATTCCCCCTGCGATCATGGTAACACATGCTAGTAACCCGAGTGATCCCCCTTGATTGTTTTGATTATTGTCTGACATAAGCATATTATGGCGTAACAAAATAAACCCCCTTTGTTATACCTTCTCCTTTCCAATAAGCTTGTCATGGAGATAGCGTTGACAAAGGGGTCTCCGATATCCGTATCCGCCATGACTATGGTTTCTGTTTCAGTATTTTTGCAGTTTCCAGATCCGTGACTAATACGTTGATATATCCGCCTTTCAGTGCTGCATAAATAGCATCTGCCTTTTCTGGTAATCCTGCAATTCCGATTCTGATCGGTATATTTAAATAGTCCTCCAGCGAAATTGCAATGATCCGGCTTCGGTAGGATGGTATGACAGGCCTTCCTTCGGCATCGAAAAAGTGTGTACCCACTTCTCCTACCGCCCGTTCCATTTTTTCTTTATCGTCTTCCGTCTCCTGTATGGAATTCAATGGTAAAAGATGCTCTGTCTGGCCGCTTGCGGTTCCGATACCAACAATCGCCACATTACAATTCCTTACCGTATTATAAGCCTCCTGAAAAAACGGTTCTCTTATAATAGAATTCTGCAATTCACTGCTTTGAACAATAACTGGTGCATAGAGCATAACTGGTTTTGCCTGTAACTTTACTGCAAAGTTATGTACGATATCATCCACGGCAACGTGCTCTCTGTCATGATTCGCACTTCCCAGAAGTTGAGTTACTGTCAGTTTTTCCTTCCTAAGCAACGGCATATAATCTACCATGGCTGCAGTGGCGCGCCCTCTGGAAAAGCCTATTGTATCTCCTTCATTGATAAAATTACCGATATATCTTCCTGCTGCCATTCCCAGATCCACATAAATATTTTCCTTGATCAGATTGTTCATGACACAGGCGCCCTTTAAATTGAACTTCTTCTCCAGGCCTGCTTCTATATCCATATAGTTTTCATTTATATTGACTACGTGTATCTGTACGATGCCAAGCGAGATGCATTCCGCCAGAATACGGTTTACCCGCTGTCTGGACATATTCATCTTATTTGCAATTTCTTCCTGAGTAAATCCTGCCTTATGATAGTAATACGCAATTTTCGTATACTCATTAATCATCGCTTCCGTTATATTACCCTTTTGCATAATTTATACCTACCTTGCATTGTATTTATACTTAGGTACATTTTACGCAATTTGACAAGATTTAGCAACTTCTTTGACTGCATTTTACTATAATACGGTATGTGGAAGGATCCACCGCTTTCTCAAACGCCTCTTCCATTCTGTCAAAAGGCACTTTGCCGGAAATCAGCTCCGTTACATCTATCATGCCGCCCGAAAGAAGCTTTGTCGCTATGAGGAAATCCTTGGTCTGCGGATTAACGGATCCTGTAATGATCTGCTCCGTGGAATGAATCTTATTCGGGCTGATTTCGATAGGGTTGTCCGGATGGAAAGAGGAATAAAATACAGTTTTCCCTACTTTTCCTGTCATCTGTACTGCCTGACTTCCGATTGCAGGAATCGCTACCGTACAGAATACCACGTCAGCACCTCTTCCCTCGGTAAGCTCCTTTACTCTGGCAACAACATCCTCTGCTTTTGAGTTAATCGTGACATCCGCTCCCATTTTACGCGCTACCTCGAGTCTTGCTTCATCTACCTCACAAGCGATAACGCGTGCACCCTTTAATTTGGCGAGCTGGATATGAAGCGCCCCCATGATACCGACTCCGATTACTACAACATCATCTCCGAGCTGTATATCTCCGTTTTGTATACTGTGCACGCAGCATGCAAGAGGCTCCGTCAATGCTGCATGTTCCAGATTGATGCCATCAGCCATCTTATAAACATTCTTAGCGTCTACCATCATGTACTCCGCCATTCCACCCGGCCCTGCGATTCCCTTATGAGTCTCCGCAATAAAGGAAATAACGCATTGGTTTTCATGACCGTTACGGCAATAATAGCATTCCCCGCAGGAAGTCAGCAGGCGGATACTTACTTTGTCTCCCGCCTTTACGTTCTTAACACCCTCTCCCACTGCTTCGACAACACCGGCAACCTCATGTCCGCCGGCAAAAGGGTAGCGGTTCATGACTCCCGTATAAAACCTCTGCTCTAAGGTACAGATTGCACAGGAATCCACCTTTACCAATACCTGCTTTTTATCAGGTTCTCTCTTTTCCACATCCTTTACTTCTATTTTCTTCTTATCCGTCAATATACCTAACTTATATGTGCTCACTTAAACTTCACTCCTTTATATTATTTTTAATGTATCCCCCTATATCGTTTTTGAATGTATTTCTTTTAGTGCCGCATCCACGCTGCAGCCTTCATGTATCAGTTTTGCAATGGCTGATGCATATTTAGCGGGAGTCTCGTGTCCCCAAATATTTCTTCCCATTGCGATTCCTGCCGCTCCGGCATCCAGTGCATCCTTAATCTCCTGTAAAAGCTGTTCCTCCGGAACTTTCTTCGAACCGCCCAGGATGACTACCGGCGCATATACGCTTTCTACCAGCTCATGGAAGCTGTCCTGGTCTCCCGTATATTCCGTTTTAATAATATCCGCACCCAGCTCTACCCCCTGCCTGCATGCAAATGTGATATTTTCCGGCGTTCTCGAGTCATCCGCCTTTTCAAACCCTCTGGGCAATGTCTCCGCGGTTACCGGAATTCCCCACTTATGGCAGTCCAGTACAACCCTTGACAGATTACTCAGCACCTCGTTTTCAAACCTGGAACCCGGAAATCCCATCGTAATAACAGAATCTGCCCCGAGCCTCAGCGCATCTTCCGCCGTAGCCACTATCTGCATCGGCTTGGAACGGTCTCCTAAATAGGAAACGCCTCCGTCAATCCTTAAAATGATTCCTTTTCCCAAAAAAGAATCCGCAAATTTATCTGCCATACCCACCGTAGATAAGAAAGCATCCGCTCCTGCTATTGCTACGTCACGTATTAAATTTTTCGGATCCTTCATCGCCGGAAGCACGTTAAAGTTCGCACCGTGATCCATTGCCATAATAAAAGTTTTTCCATCCGGTTGTAAAATATGATTCATTCTTTGTGTTACGTTTGCCATATCGATCTCCTTTTTAAACTTTATAATTACATTTGTAACGCCATATTACTTTTGTAACTCCCCTGTCCATAGAATATCACTGCTGTGCAGTATAGTCAATTATATTTAATCAAACTCACCATCTTTGTTACTAATTCACAATAACCCCAAACTCTTTTTATTACATTTTCTCATATTGACGACATTTGTAACATTTGTTATGATATTTTTATTTATATGATATTAGTATCCAGTGTACTGTCTCATTGACTTTCAGCAAAATAGCGCCGAATGAATTTTCAAACTGCAAGGCGGAGGAATGAGGCGTAGCGGTGGCTACGTCGATTGACGACAACGAGGCAGTTGGAAATTCAGGCAA
>JAEZRJ010000015.1 GCA_023412855.1 Bacillota bacterium
TTATTTGTGCCGCTTCTCTTATGTTATCTGGTAGATTCTGAAATCCATAATGATCCCTAATCAGGAGGATGTCCTCTATCTGTTTGGATGATGCGTTTACCGTCTTGGTAATATTAGCCGTTTCGCAGTTTACCTTCCTATTGATGGAACCTCTCATTTCTTTTATGATTCTGTAGTTCTCAAAATTCATAAGGGAAATATGGGCTTCCATAATATTTAATAAGTCTGCTATACTGGCGCCTTCTTTTAAGTACACCACATAATATTTCTTTCTTATTACGATCTTCGCCTCCACTTGAAAGCTCTGTATCAGAGATTGAAGGCGAACAGCTTGTTCTTCATAGGAACAGACAAATTCTAAATGATAGCTTTTTTCCGGGTCGCTCATGGAACCCGTGCAGAGAAAAGTTCCCCGCAGAAATGCCCTCTTGCAACAGGCATTTTTGATTAACAGCGGATTTACTCCGCCGCGCGTGGCCTCTTGAATTCCGCCTTCCTCATACATTTTAACAGCTTGAAGAACTTTGTCAACCCGTTCCCTTCCTGTAATTAATGTAACATATGTATGATTTTTATATTCTTCCAAAAGCTCTTTAAAAGCAATATCAGTATATATATTAAAGGTTTTCTTCAATAATGTAAAGACCTTTCTAATAACTGCCTCATTTTCTGTCTGAAGGCAGAGGCTTATATCCGACTCCGAACCGACTTCCAATTTGCCAAAAAAGCTGATGATCGCCGCCAGTTCTGCCAACTGACAATGTCTGGATGCGCTGACAGTCCTTGCCAGCTCTTCTTTTACTTCTGCGGAAAAAGACATAATTACGCCCCCTGTTTCACATCTCTGTGATAAATCTTAAGTCCGTAATTTCCCTGATTCTTCATACGCTTGTACAATTCATTCGCCAGCGTTACGCTTCTGTGCTTTCCGCCCGTACAGCCGATTCCTATTACCAACTGGTACTTTCCTTCCTTTACGTAATTCGGAATCAGAAACCGGATCATATCGTCCAACTTCTGTAAAAATTCCGCTGCCTCGGCAAACCCCATGACGTATCTCTGAATCGCCGGGTCGTTACCCGTCTGGTGCTTCAGCTCGTCAATATAATACGGATTCGGCAGGAAACGGACATCGAAAACCAAATCCGCATCTGCCGGAATACCATTTTTAAAGCCGAAGGAAAGAATCGTTACCATAAGACTGTTGTATTCTTCGTTCATTACGAAAATCCTATCGATTTCTTCCTTCAGTTCTCTGGTCAGCAGATTCGAGGTGTCCAGCACGTAATCCGCATGCTCTTTTACCGTCTTAAGGATATCTCTCTCCTTATGGATGCCGTCCTCTACCCGCCCCTCCGGAGAAAGGGGGTGCATCCGCCTCGACTCCTTATAGCGCTTTAACAGCACCTGCTCCGAGGCATCCATAAAAAGGACTTCATACACATAGCCGTTTTTCTTCAGGTTTTCCAGCGTCTTCCAGACCGCTTCAAAGGGTTGATCCGCACGGACATCCAAGCCCAACGCGACTTTATTGATTTCCGAGTTGGGAGTAGCAATTAATTCTACAAATTTTTCTATCAAAGGAACGGGCAGATTATCCACACAATAGAAGCCTGCGTCCTCCAGCATCTTAAGAGCCGTTCTTTTTCCGCCGCCGCTCATTCCGGTCACTACCACGAATCTCATATGCTTTTCCTCCGTATTTAAAAGTCTCCCAAATAAATGACTTCCCTCTCCAGCGTCACACCGGACTGCTCCTTCACGCGCTCTTGCACGGTCTCGATAAGCTCGCGCACATCGGCCGCGGTAGCGTCTCCCGTATTCACGATAAAGCCGCAGTGCTTATCGGATACTACCGCTCCGCCTATCCGATAGCCTTTAAGGCCTGCTTCCATGATCAGCTTGCCTGCAAAATATCCCTCCGGCCGCTTAAAGGTACTTCCCGCACTGCCGAATTCCAAAGGCTGCTTCTCCTGACGCCTTGCCGCCAAATCCTCCATTTTGTTCCTGATTTCTTCCTTATCGCCCGTCGAAAGCTTAAGTACCACTTCCGTAACGATAAAGGGGCGATTCTTGATTACGCTGGTACGGTAGCCGAACTCCATCGTATCGTTATCCAGCGTCAGTATTTCTCCGTTTCTATCCATGACCTCCACGGATTCTACGATCTGTTTCATCTCACCCTCATAGGCTCCGGCATTCATTACAATGCCGCCGCCGATTGTTCCCGGTATTCCTGAAGCGAACTCCATGCCGGTCAGTCCATGGGCCTGCGCCTCCTCCGCTGCTCTGGATATGAGCACTCCCGCAGGAACCCGCATTTTTTCCCCTTCCACTGATATATTTCCCATCTCGTTGCCCAGCTTAACGATAATGCCCGAATACCCTTTGTCTCCTACTAACAGATTACTGCCGTTTCCAAGTATGAAATAGTCCTGTCCGGTAGCCTGCAAAATCGGCACCAGCTTTATCAGCTGTTCCTTGCTTTCTATTTTTACTAAGCATCTGGCATTTCCGCCTACGCGAAAAGTAGTATGACTGCTCATTGGTTCATCGAATAATATGTTCTCCTGAGGCACTATCTGCTTTATATAATTGTATATTGATGAATTCACCTTAAGACCCCTGCCTGTTTTTTATTATGGTATGTAGCTGACTGCCATCTTATTCCAATACAAGCTTGGCCGCTCCATAAATTCCGGCGTCGTTCCCCAGCGTCGCCAATGCAAACTCCACGTTTTTACTGCCTTTGAATACTGTTTTGTCAAAGTATGGCTTTATATAATCGAATAAAATATCTCCGGCTTTCGATACGCCGCCTCCGATAACGAAGATTTCCGGGTTCACCACTCCTGCGATAACACCCAGACCCTTTCCCAGATATTCCCCGAATTTTTCCGCTATCTGAATGGCTACCGCATCGTTTTCCTTTACTGCATCAAAAACTGCCTTTGCCGAAAGCGTTTCCACCGGTCTGTTCCTCAAAATGCTAGGCTCAGAAGTAGCCCCCAGGGCTCTCCTTGCCAGCCTTACTATACCGGTAGCGGAAGCATATTCTTCCAGGCATCCGGTATTGCCGCAGCCGCATATCTCTGTTTCACCATCCTGCACGTGGATATGTCCGATTTCGCCGCCCGCTCCGCTAGCACCCGTCAGAATTTCTCCGTTTACGATGATTCCGCCTCCCACGCCCGTTCCAAGCGTTACGGCAACCAGATTCTTACAACCTTTTCCGCCGCCCTTCCACATCTCGCCCAGAGCGGCAACATTGGCATCATTTCCTGCCTTTACTTTCATGCCGAGAAGACCCGACAACGTATCGCGGATACTGAAGGTACCCCAGCCGAGGTTCACGGCAACATATACCGTCCCCTCCGCATCGATCGGACCGGGAGCTCCAAGCCCTACACCGATGACCTCGTCCTTCTGGATACTCTTCTCCTTCATCTTTCGCTGGATACTCGCAGCTACGTCAGGAAGAATTTTCTCCCCTCCGTTTTCCGTCTTTGTGGGCACCTCCCATTTATCCAGAAGCTCTCCGTCTTTGTCAAAAAGTCCTAATTTAATCGTGGTTCCTCCCACATCTACGCCAAACACATATTTACTCATCCCAATTTATCCCTTCTTAATTATTCCTCATCATCTTCGTCTCTGCGCCTTGCCAGAGAGTTCTGCACACGGGTATAAAGCTCTTGTGCCGCATTATAGCCCATCTTCTTCTGTCTGTGATTAGCTGCTGCCGATTCACAGATAATCGCCAGATTACGTCCCGGCCTTATGGGAATATTATGGCATACTATCTTATTTCCAAGATATTCCGTATGTTCCTCTTCCAATCCAAGCCTGTCGTATTCCTTGTCCTTATCCCATTCTTCCAACCGGATGACCAAATCGATGCTCTGGGTATCCTTTACGCTGGATACACCGAACAATGACTTTACATCGACGATTCCGATTCCCCGCAATTCTATAAAATGCTTCGTAATATCAGGGGCAGAGCCGATTAAAGTATCATCGCTTACTTTTCTTATCTCTACTACATCGTCCGTCACAAGACGGTGCCCTCTCTTGATCAGCTCCAACGCCGCCTCCGACTTACCTATACCGCTTTCGCCCGTAATCAGCACTCCCTCGCCATAAACGTCTACGAGAACACCATGAACGGAAATGCACGGTGCCAATTTCACATTCAGCCATCGGATAATCTCAGCAGTAAAATTAGAGGTCGCCTTCTTCGTCATCAGGATAGGTACCTCATGCTCCAGCGCCACTTGTAAAAAGAAGGGGTCAGGCTGCAGCTCACGGCAGAAAACAATGACCGGAATATCACAGGAAAGAAGCTTGTTGTAAACCTCTTCTTTATACTCCTGCGTCAACCCCTGCATATACGTATATTCTACAAATCCGATAATCTGCAGACGGGTAGCTTCGAAATGTTCAAAATAACCTGCCATCTGCAAAGCCGGTCTGTTGATGTCCGGCTGGGTGATTTTCACCTTCGAAATGTCCAGCTCCGGCGTCAGATTCTCAAGCTTCATTTTGTCTATAATCTCTTTTAAACTTACACTTGCCATAACCTTCTCCTTTTTCATCAATATAGTATTTTATAATATCTTAATACTTAATATTCTATAAATTTTAACATAGAAACTCGACAATATCAATAAACGAACTCGGAAAACGTTACTGTTCACTCCGTTCCCAGTAACCTATGATTTCTGCATGTAGATTCGCTGCGCGAAGCAGAAATCATCTCTTGTATCATGTTCTTACGCAGCTTAACAGCAAGTGTTAAGCTACTGTGTGAACAGTAATCTGCCTATTCCTGATGGAAAAACTCATAGATACCTTCCGCGATATGGGGTGGTATCTCAGGCACCTGAGAAAGGGTAGCTGCATCGGCAGACTTAATCTCATCAATGGATTTAAAGTGGCGCATCAACGCTTTCCTACGGGAAGGCCCCACTCCGGGGATGTCGTCTAACACCGATTTTACCTGAGACTTGCTGCGCAGGGAACGGTGATATTCTATGGCGAAACGATGAGCCTCGTCCTGCACTCTCGTAATCAGTTTAAACCCTTCGGAGCTTCTGTCAATAGGAATCTCTTCATTATTGTAATACAACCCTCTTGTCCTATGGTTATCGTCCTTTACCATACCACAGACCGGAATGGAAATGTGCAGCTCCTTAAGCACCTCCAGGGCAATATTCACCTGTCCCTTTCCGCCGTCCATAAGTATCAGGTCGGGGAATTTGGTGAAACTGCCGAATTCCTTTTCCATTTCCTTCATAGCTAATTCCTTCTGCTCCTCCATTCCGTGCACAAAACGTCTGGTGAGCACCTCTTTCATGCATGCATAATCGTCGGGGCCCGATACCGATTTTATGCGGAATTTACGATAGTCGCTCCTTTTAGGCTTTCCCTTTTCGTAGACGATCATAGAGCCTACATTGGCAAATCCGCTGATGTTGGAAATATCATATGCTTCCATTCGGACGATTCCCTCCATGCCGATCAACGAAGCTATTTCCTTTACCGCGCCGAGAGTCCTGCCTTCCTCTCTCTTTATCTTTTCCTTATCCTGGCTCAAGACGAGGGCTGCATTCTTTCCCGCTAACTCCACCAGCTTCTCCTTGGCACCCTTTTTGGGTACGCGGATGTAGACACGGCTGCCCTTTCTTGCAGTCAGCCATTTTTCCAGCACCTCAATATCCTCGATTTCCTCTTGGAGCATAAGCTCCTTGGGAATGAAAGGTGTTCCCGCATAGAACTGCTTTACGAAATCAAGAAGCACCTGAGACTTCCCATTTCCTGACACATGTGTCATATAGAAATGCTCTCTCCCTATTAATTTCCCATTTCGGATAAAAAATACTTGCACCACCGCATCGTTTTCATCCAGAGTGAGAGCGATGATGTCCTTATCCTCTCCGTAACTGTCCGTAATCTTCTGCTTCTGTGACACCTGCTTCACGCTGTTGTATAAATCCCTGTATTTTACCGCTTCCTCGAATTCCATGCTGTCGGAAGCCTCCTGCATCTTTCGTTCCAGCTCCTTTAAAATAGGATTATAATTTCCGTTCAGGAAATCCAGCGCCTTATCTACCTGCCCCCTGTACTGCTCCTGAGTCACATACCCTTGACAGGGGGCTGCACACTGTTTGATATGGTAATTCAAGCAAGGCCTTTCCTTCCCGCAATCCTTTGGAAGATTTCTGTTGCAGGTACGGAGGAGATAGAGCTTGTTGATCAAATCGATCGTATCCTTCACTGCTGCCGCACTTGTGTACGGCCCGAAATAACGGGAACGGTCCTTTTTCATCTCTCTGGAAAAAAGTATGCGGGGGAACGGCTCTCCTACTGTCACCTTTATATAAGGATAGGTCTTGTCATCCTTAAGCATAGTGTTATAGCGGGGGCTGTATTCTTTTATTAAATTATTCTCGAGCACCAAGGCTTCCAGCTCAGAATCGGTTATGATATATTCGAATCTGGCTATCTGAGTCACCATCTTATCGATCTGAGGCCCGCGCCCTATGTTCTTGCGGAAATACGATCTGACACGGCTGTGCAGGTTGATTGCCTTCCCCACATAGATAATGACATCCTTCTCATCGTGCATGATATATACGCCCGGCTTCACCGGCAGTTTTTTCAATTCCTCATCAAAATCAAACATCTCTCACCCACAACATAAATAACGCACAAAAAGGTTCTTTTTTATGAGTGCAGAACACTCACCTAGAACCTTTTGCGTTTTTTATTTCTGTTCGTCTATTTTATTTTGCAGCTCCTCGGCAAAATTACCGTTCTTGATGGAATCGCCATTCTTTACAAATTCTCCGGACGCATTGGAGAAACGTCCTACCGGACCTTCATAAGCAGGTACCTCTTTTTCCGGTTCCCTCTCATTCTCCTCTTTCGCCTTCTTCGCTTCGAATTCCGGTGATAAAACCATGCTATCCTTTTTTATAATAACTTTTCCGTCTTCTGTTTCGAAATCTTTTATTCCTGATTCCGAAGCTTTTGACTCCGCTTCAGAGTCCTTTGACTCCGCTTCCGCTTTTTTCACTTTATTCTCAGAGCTTTTTACTTCGGATTCTCCCTCCGCTTTTTCCTCAGGCTCAGGAAGCCCTTTTTCCGCACGGTATATCTTCATGAATTCCTTACCGGTGATAGTTTCTTTTTCTATCAGGTATGCGGCAATTTTATCCATGAGCTCTCTGTTCTCGCCAAGAAGCTGTTTCGCTTCTGCGTAACATTCCTTTAACAGCTCCCTTACCTCGATGTCCACATCCGCCGCCGTCACATCGCTGCAAGTCAGTCTGGCTCCTCCATCCAGATATTCGCTCTCTACCGTGGCAAGACCCATAAGCCCGAACTTTTCGCTCATTCCGAATCTGGTTACCATGTTTCTGGCGATGTTCGTCGCCTTCTCAATGTCGTTGGCCGCTCCGGTGGTTACCGTATCGAATATGATTTCCTCCGCCGCGCGTCCGCCCAGATAGCCTACCAGCATATCGTGCAGCTCCGCCTTCGTATTGAGGAACTTCTCCTCCTCCGGCACCTGCATCACGTAGCCGAGAGCTCCCATGGTCCTCGGTACTATTGTAATCTTCTGCACCGGCTCCGAATTCTTCTGCAAAGCGCTTAAAAGTGCATGACCCACCTCGTGGTAGGAAACAATCTTGCGCTCTTCCTTACTCATGATGCGGTCTTTCTTTTCTTTTCCTACGAGCACCTGCTCTACCGCCTCGAACAAGTCGTGCTGGCACACATAATTGCGCCCTTTTTGTACGGCAGTAATCGCCGCTTCATTTATCATATTGGCCAGGTCGGCACCCACCGCGCCGCTGGTAGCAAGCGCTATGGCATCCAGGTCCACGCTGTCATCCATCAGAACATCCTTCGCATGTACCCTCAATATTTCAATTCGCCCCTTAAGGTCGGGTTTATCTACAATGATTCTTCTGTCGAAGCGTCCCGGCCGCAGCAGCGCCTTATCCAGAATCTCCGGTCTATTGGTCGCTCCAAGAATGAGAATACCTTTCGAAGTATCGAAACCGTCCATCTCGGACAATAACTGGTTCAACGTCTGTTCCCGTTCTTCATTGCCGCCGCCGTATTTGGAATCACGACTTCTTCCTATAGCATCGATTTCATCTATAAATATAATACAAGGAGCGTTCTTCGTCGCTTCCTTGAATAAGTCTCTTACCCTCGAAGCACCCACACCTACGTATAGCTCGATAAAGTCGGAGCCGGCCAATGAAAAGAAGGGCACATGCGCTTCGCCCGCCACCGCCTTGGCTAACAAGGTCTTACCGGTTCCCGGAGGGCCTACCAAAAGTGCTCCCTTAGGAAGCTTAGCTCCTATCTTAGAATATTTTCCCGGATTATGCAGGAAATCTACTACCTCTTGCAGGGATTCTTTCGCTTCGTCCTCACCTGCCACATCTTTAAAGGTAACCCCTGTTTCCTTCTGCACGTATACCTTGGCATTGCTCTTACCCACTCCCATGGGACCGCCGCCGCCCTTGGACATCCTGCGGAAGATAAAGCTAAGAAGCACCCACATAAGAAGGATAGGGAACACATAGGTCAAAAGGATGGAAAGCAGCATCCCGGAACCGTCCGGCACCTTCTTGTTCACATCTACATTATGTTCGATCAGACGGGCCGTCAGAGTATCGTTATCCTCCATGATTCCCGTATAATAAGTAATCACCGGCATTCCGTATATATTCGTAGAGGTCTCTTCCGTATCCTTGGGATAAATGGTGATCTGGTCAGTCTCCACCACTACGCTTTCCACTTCGCCGTCTTCGACCATCTTAATGAATTCGTTATAGGTAATCTCCTTCTCCGTGCCGCCGGTCATCGCCTTCATGAAATAACTCATGCACAGCAGAGTGATGAGCGCTGCGATGAGCAACAGGAAAATGCTCTGTCTCTTAGGGCTATCGCCGTTTCCGCCGGGCCCTCTGTTACCATTATTATTATTTTTATTACCGCCGCGATTGCCGTTGTTAAATCCACCGTCATCGTATTGGTTCAAATTGTTATCTTCCATTCCTGCTCCTATTCGTAAATCGTCGTTTCTTCCATTATAGAGACTGATATTCGATAAATCAATAATATAATTATGAAAATATTTTACCATGTATAAAAGATTTCTAAATTTTTTTGATAGAAACAGTA
>JAEZRJ010000031.1 GCA_023412855.1 Bacillota bacterium
GTGTGCTTCTCACACTCTCGCGACCAAGAACTTCGGCAGCACAGCTTTTGTTCCGCGCGCGCAGCTGCGCATTATTTGCCCGAAGGGCTTTTATGTAATAGGAGCACTTTCCTATTACATAAAAAAAGTGCCCGGGGAAAGCAAACCGCAAGGTCTGATTTCTTCGGACACTTTTTTTACAACTGCACTTCCACAAAAATATTATATATAGCCCGTATCGCGCTCTCAAAATCCTCATCCGAAACTCCGATAATAATATTCAGCTCGCTGGACCCCTGATCGATCATCCTTACATTCACATTCGCATGTGCCAGCGCCGAGAATATTCTGCCCGCAGTTCCTCTCGTAGATTTCATTCCCCGTCCAACTACCGCAATCAACGCCAAATCCGATTCGATATCCACCATATCAGGATCAGCCAGCCTGTGAAGTGACGCTACTACCTTCTGCTCCTTATCCATGAATTCATCCTGATGAACGAACACCGTCATCGTATCGATTCCCGAAGGAACATGCTCGAAGGAAATTCCATTATCTTCAAACGATTGCAAAACCTTCCTTCCGAAGCCAATTTCCGAGTTCATCATATCTTTCTCGATATTAACCGCACAGAAGCCTTTCTTTCCTGCAATACCCGTAATTACATATTTCGATTTCTGACAGGTGCTTTCCACAATCCAGGTTCCTTCATCGAGGGGGGAATTCGTGTTACGGATATTGATCGGAATACCTTCCTTTCGTACCGGGAAAATCGCATCTTCATGAAGAACGGTAGCTCCCATATAAGAAAGTTCCCTCAGCTCCCTGTAAGTAATCGTATCGATTCCAGGCGGCGTATCGATGATTCTGGGGTCCGCCACAAGAAATCCCGATACGTCCGTCCAGTTCTCATATACATCCGCTTTTACCGCTCCCGCTACGATAGAACCCGTAATATCGGAGCCGCCTCTGGAAAATGTCTTCACCCTTCCGTCCTCATATGCTCCGTAGAATCCGGGAATAACAGCCCTTTCCGTTTTCTTTAAGCGTTCTGATAAAACCTTTTTAGTTTTTTCTGCATCAAATTCGCCGTTTTCATTGAAAAAAATTACCGTTGCCGCATCCACGAATTCATAGCCAAGATACGCCGCCATGATGATACCGTTCAAGTATTCTCCTCTGGAAGCCGCATAATTATCACCTGCTTTTTCCTTAAACTGTTTTTCGATAGCCTTGAACTCTTCCTCTAAAGACAAATCCAAACGCAATCCCTTGATAATTTCTTCATATCGTGCCTTTATCGCTTTCAACTGAGCCTTGAAATCCTCTCCTGCCTCTGCAGCCGCATAACAGGCATAGAGCATATCCGTTACCTTGGTGTCCTTGGAATTGCGTTTCCCGGGTGCTGACGGCACCACAAGCTTTCTCTCCGCATCGGAACGGATGATATCCCCTACCTTCATGAACTGCTCTGCGCTGGCCAAAGAGCTTCCGCCAAACTTCACTACCTTCGTCATAATCTCTTCTTCTCCTCGTTTTATGCTTATTATAAAGCTCATATCTCATAAATATCAGGATAAACCTACTTGCATTTACCCTGATAATATATTCTATGGAAATCCATATTTGCTGAACATCGTCTACGCTGATGCGGAATAAATAATATCCTAACTGCTTGCCTTCTTATTGCTCAAAGAGATGATTTATCAGTTCATGCCCTTTCGCAATATAGATGCCGCCGGCCTTCGCTTCCTCTTCGTTATACTTCCGGTCCGACTCAAGAGGTCTGCTGCTGTCATAGAGCAAATAAGGCACACTGTCCGACGTATGGGTTCTTATGCGGACCGGAGTGGGATGATCCGGCAGCACCATAAGGCGGTAGTCGGTTCCTTCTTCATCCAGCTTGTCCGTCAGGGGCTTAAGCACTTTCTCATCCAGATATTCGATCGCTAACACCTTGCGTTCTGTGCTTCCCTGATGGCCCATTTCATCAGGCGCTTCAATATGAATATAGACGAAGTCATATCCGTCCTCAAGAATGGCTTTCAAGGCAGCTTGCGTCTTTCCCTCATAATTCGTATGTAAACCGCCATTGGCGCCTTCTACGATGCTGACTCCCATTCCTGCGCCCACCGCAATTCCCTTAAGCAAATCCACGGCGGATACCATCATTCCTTTTTTCCCTGTCTTCTCCTCGAAGGAGGTGAGCATAGGTTTCGTCCCTGCTCCCCAGAACCAACAGCAATTGGCCGGATTTAGCCCCTTCTTTTTTCTTTCTATGTTGATGGGATGGTTTACCAGAATATGATAGCTTTTCTCCATCATCTCGCGCAGAACGGCATCCTCCGGAAGATACCTACCGATGACCTGAGTAAGTACATCGTGAGGAGGCGTTAATTCCACCACTGTCCCTTTGTCCCAAATCAGGCAGTGCCTGTAGCTCGTTCCTACATAGAATTTATAAAGGTCTGTCTCCAGCTCCTTCCTTACGGCTTCTAACAGAACCGCACAGTCCTCCGTACTGATTTCGCCGGAGCTATGGTCTATAATCGTTCTCTCCTCAAAGGGGGTGTCTTCTTCTGATATCGTTACGATATTGCATCTGAGAGCGATGTCTGTATCCATCATGGGAACACCGATGCTCAAAGCCTCTAACGGCGATCTTCCCGAATAATAAATCTTCGGGTCATAGCCAAGTACTGATAGATTCGCCGTATCCGAGCCGGGGCTCATTCCCTCCGGTATCGTGTGTACCATTCCAATTTCCGATTTCTTACTGAGCCTGTCCATAACAGGTGTATCGGCATAAGCCAACGGAGTCCTATTCCCTAAAGACTCTATGGGCTCATCCGCCATACCGTCTCCCAGAACGATAATGTATTTCATTTCTGAATCCTCTCTTCTTTTACGTATTCCGGCGAGCAATGCTCTTATTAGCTCTCTATGCGGATTCTGTTAAGCACACAGCCTAATTCTTCCGCTTTCCCCGCAAATTCCTTCTCCGTCATTTCGTCTGTTACAAACGCGAACTCTCCTGCCACATCCGCTTCTATTACTCCAACGGAACCAAATACCTCCAAGGCCTTCTTCTCAAGCTCCGCCTTCGTGCGGACGAAGAATTTATGCTTCACCTGCGCCACATCGGTAAGTTTCACATTCTCCGTATCCCAGAAACACATAATGGTCTTGCCAGCATGGCGTGCACAGTCCACCACGTCGGATACCACCGCGCTGGCCGTAGGAAGCTTACCTGCACCGCGTCCGTAATACATGGAATCCCCAAGCATATTTCCGTGAACGAACACCGCATTGAACACGTCGTTTACGCTGTAAAGGGGATGGCTTACCGGAATCATAAAGGGTGCCACCATCGCATAAAAATCACCGCCGTTTTCCCTGCTGAGAGCCAATAGCTTAATGGAACGTCCCATAGCTTTGGCATATACGAAATCTGTCGCTGTTATTTTTGTAATTCCCTCTGTATATATATCTTCATATCTTACATTTTTTCCGGTCATCAAGGAAGATAAAATTGCAATCTTACGGCATGCGTCATAGCCTTCCACATCCGCTTCAGGGTTACGCTCCGCATATCCCTTTTCCTGCGCTTCCTTCAGCACATCTTCAAAATCAGCTCCTTCTGCCGCCATCTTGGAGAGGATATAGTTGGTCGTACCGTTTAAAATACCGGTAATGGCATCGATCTTCTCCGCCGTAAGAGAATAGTTCATGGGACGGATAATCGGAATACCGCCGCCGACGCTGGCTTCGAACAAATAGTTGCAGCTATTTTCTTTCGCCAGACGGATCAATTCCGGCCCGTGGTTCGCCACCAGTTCTTTGTTGGAGGTACATACGCTCTTACCGTTCATAAGCGCCCTTTTGGAAAAAGTATACGCAGGCTCTATGCCTCCCATCGTCTCGCAAATAATGCTGACTTCCGGATCGTTCAAGATAACATCCACATCGTGTACAACTTTATCTTCATAAGGGTCACCGGGAAACTCCCTAAGGTCGAGAATGTACTTGATGCTCAGCTCTTCTCCCGCTTTCTTACTTATTTCCTCTTTATTTTTACCAATTACTTCCACAACCCCACTGCCTACCGTACCATATCCTAAAACTGCTACATTTATCATTTGATCTCCTCCGCTCTGTCCTGTCTTCGGACTTTTATTCTTTCGCCAATACTTTTACGTAATGGACTCCTTGCTTTTTCTCAAGCGTCTCCAGCATTTCCGACACATCGCCGGTTGTCGGAAGCACTTGTACACTGATGCTTAAAGACGCTACTCCATTGATGGGAATGCTCTGGTGAATCGTAAGAATATTCGCTTTGAAATCCGCGATCACCTTCAGCACATCCGATAACAGTCCCGGTTCATCATCCATCTGAAACGTAAGCGTAATCGTCGTTCCCTGCGCATTGTCATGGAACTGAAAGATATCGTCCTTATATTTATAGAAGGAACTTCTGCTGATACCAACCTGCTCCGTGGCTTCATGCACGCTCTGTACCTTTCCGGTCTCCAAAAGGCGTTTCGCCTCTACCACTTTCAGAAGCACTTCCGGGATTGCCTTCTTTTTAACAACAAAATACCCATTTGCCGTATCCATACAAACACCTTTCATCCTTCGTTTCCAATTTTGTGTCCGTCCAATGAATACACTTGTATTTGAGTGTTTTTATCACGCGGACACTTGTGTGTCGACGAAGGATATTGTAGCATATTACACAAAATAAGGCAATAAAAAATATGAACTTTTTCTAAAATAATTTCCAAATAATACAACACAAACCTAATGCCCCGGCATGTACCGGGGCATCAGGTCTGTAGCTATTTGCTTATGAAACATAGGATTCCAGCATCCACAATAACTTTTGGTATTCCCCCAAATAATCATTAAATTGGTCTGCCGTAACACCATCACCGGCTTCCTCTGCCAGTTTTACAATTTCCTGTGTATCGTTAATCCAATACCGGATATCTTTAATTAAGAGTTCAACCGTCTCATCCGATGAAATAGGCGTATCGCTGCGCTCTTTTATAGTCGCTGCCTTCAGTGCTGATTGCAGGTTTGCAACAGGCGCTTGCCCTAAGGCGAGCAGTCGTTCAGCAACACTGTCTATAACAGATGCCGTATGGCCATAAAGCTCTTCCAGCTTCGAATGCAGTGTAAAGAAACTACGGCCTTTTACATACCAATGTAAATTTAAAAGCTTTAAATAATTTACTTCTTGATTAGCTAGATATAGATTCATTTTTTCATATAATTTATTCGACATATTCATACCTCCTTCGGTTTTAATGTTTTACACAAACTGTCCTAAATATTCCTTGCATGTTTATAATATTCTGCCACACTTTTCCAATCGATAACATTAAAATACTCTTTTACATAATCGGCCCTTACATTCTTATATTTCAGGTAATAAGCATGCTCCCATACATCAATTCCCAAAATAGGAGTATAACTGCTGCCTTCGATTATCGGATTATCCTGGTTCTGGCTGGCAGAAAGTTTCAGTTCACCATTCGGCCCTGCAGATAACCATGCCCATCCGGAGCCGAATTGACCTAATGCAAGAGCAGTCAGCTTTTCTTTAAATAAAGAGAAATTCTCAAAACTATCGGCTATCGCTTTCGCTAAATCTCCTTCAGGCTCTCCTCCCCCGTTAGGGCTCATTGTTGAGAAATAAAGATTATGGTTATAAAATCCGCCGCCATTATTGCGGATTGCAGTACGCAGTGCATCATCGCCAATCTGTCCCAGAGAAGCGAGCAGTGTTTCTATGCTTTTGTTTTCAATGCCTGCTTTTTCAGCAGCATCATTGAGATTTTTCGTATATGCTGCATGGTGTTTGGAATAGTGCGTTTCCATGGTCAGCGCATCAATATAGGGTTCCAGAGAGTTAAAATCATAGGTTAATTGGTATTGTTTATACATAAGCAACCTCCTTTATCATTTACATATTAATATCAATAATTTTTTAAGTTAGTTATAACTAACCACATTATATCAAAAAACATCTTATATATCAATACTAAAAAAATATTTATTTGCCGTGTGGATATAAGTGTTACTGTTCACACAGTAGCTTAACACTTGCTGTTAAGCTACGTAAGAACATGATTGAACAAAAGTGTGCCCGCGTACTTGAGCAGCCAAATACATTAACAGCACAGCTTTTGTTCTGCGCGAGTGTCTTTCTCACGCTGCGCGCAGCTGCGCATTTATCTTTCTTTAATAGGCGTACTTTCCTATTAAAAAGATGATTTCTGCTTCGCAGAGCGAACTTACATGCAAAATTTTTGCATTGCGGAAATCATGTGTTGCTGAGAACGGGGTGAACAGTAACATATAAGTTACCGGCTTATGCCGGCTCCCTATCCGCAGATAAAACTGATGTTGAAATTGATTTTGCCAAGTTCTCCAGCTCAGAATACTGCTCCTTTTTCAGCGCAGATTTTATTTCGAAGACATCACCGATAAGGCGCATGTCCTTCATTTCAGACAGCATACACCCCATGGCTTTGCCTGCTGCCGGCGCCCATGAACCGTTGCCTAAGACGCTGACATCTCTGTTTTGCAGATTTAAGGCTGCCAAATCCTTGATCACATTTTCCATAGCCCCGTAAAGCTTCAGGTTATAGGTGGGAGATGCGAATACCAAATGGCTGAAACGGAACGCATCCGCCACGATCGTGGAAAAATGTGTCTTGGACACGTCGTAAATCCTTATATTTTTAACACCGTTCCCCGCAAGAAAATTTGCCAATAGTCTTACCGCATTTTCCGTATTGCCATACATGGAGGCATACACCAGTAATGCACCTCTTTCCTCCGGCTGATAGGAACTCCAGACAGCATATTTGTCCAGCAATTTGCTCATCTGTGCCCCGCGCAGTACCGGGCCGTGCAGAGGACAGATCATTTGAATATCCAAATCTGCCGTTTTCTTCATCGCAGCCTGTACTTGCACGCCGTACTTACCGACAATGTTCGCATAATACCTTCTCGCTTCGTTTAAATACAGTTCCTCGTAATCGGTTTCATCGCTGAACAGATTTCCGGTATATCCGCCGAAGGTACCGAACGCATCCGCCGAAAAAAGTATCTTGTCATAAGCGTCATAGGTAAACATGACCTCCGGCCAGTGAACCATCGGCGCAAAGATAAAACGAAGAGTATGTACACCCAGCGTAAGGCTGTCCCCATCCTTAACCTCGAGCGTACGTCCCGTTATATCGATATCATAAAACTGTTCTATCATTTGAAAGGTTTTCTTATTGCCTACAATTTGAGCCTCAGGAAACAAGCGGCAAATTTCATCAATATTCGCACAATGATCGGGTTCCATATGATTTATGATAAGGTAGTCCAGTGTCCGGCCATTCAGTGAAGCCTTTATGTTTTCAATAAACTGCCTTCCTACCGATTCATCTACCGTATCGACCAGCGCCGTTTTCTCATCGGATATGAGAAAAGAATTGTAGCTCACCCCGTTTTCCAGCGGAAACATGTTTTCAAACAGAGCCAGACGTACATCGCCGCCGCCCACCCATATCGTATCCTGCGTAATATTCCTTACCACTTCCATTTTTAGTAATCTCCTTTTATCAAATGCTGTCCAATACTTTTAACAGAGTATGCCATGGCATAGTAGCACATTTTACCCGCGCCGGCATATCGGAAATGTTCTGTAATGCTGCCGCATCTTCCAGTTCCTGCAGCTCGTCGGGCAAAAGAGGCTGTCTAAGCGCCATTTTCAGAAACAGCTCCGCCAGTCTCCTGGCATCCTGGGCAGTCCTGCCACGCACCAAATCTATCATGATCGAAATAGATGCCTGTGAAATTGCACATCCTACTCCGGTAAAAGCACTATCCTTTATTATACCATTCTCCACCTGTAGTTCAAGTTCTATTTCATCTCCGCAGCTGGGATTCCTGCCGGGTGCCACAATAGTTGCATAAGGAAGATGTCTTTTATTATGGGCTGAAATGCTGTGTTCTTTTATTACCTCCGAATATAATTCATTAAGTTCCATATCCAAGCACCTCTCTTACCTTTGATAAAGCATCGATAAAAATATCCACATCCTCCAATGTATTATAGAGGTAAAAACTGGCTCTGCATGTCGAAGAAACGCCTAAATGTTTCATCAGCGGCTGGGCACAATGGTGTCCCGCCCGAATCGCTACTCCATAGCTGTTCAAAATGCTGGCGACATCGTGAGGATGTACATCTTTCACATTGAAGGCAAGGATTCCCGCTCTGTTTTCCGGATGGTTGGAACCATACACCTCCACCTCGTTCAGCCCGTTCAATCTTTCCAGCGCATATTCCAGCAGTTGTTTTTCTATATTATGGATATTTTTCCACCCTGCCTGATCCAAATAATCTATCGCTGCCGCAAGTCCTACGGCACCTTCCACATTCGGGGTTCCTGCCTCCATCTTCCAGGGCGCATCCATAAAAACTACCGACTGCTCCCCCACCTCTTCTACAATCCCGCCTCCCAGCATAAGAGGCTCCATGGAGTCGAGAAGGCCCTTTCTGGCATACAATACGCCAATTCCTGCAGGTGCCAGCATTTTATGTCCGGAAAACGCCAGGAAGTCCACATCCAGTTCTTTTACATTTATTTTTATATGGGGAACGCTCTGCGCTCCATCCAGCACAACAACAGCTCCATGTCTATGCGCCATACGGGAAATCTCTTCTACCGGATTAATACCTCCAAGCACATTGGATATGTGCCCCAAAGCTACAATCTTTGTACGGCTGTTTATCTTTTCTTCCCATTCCCCAAGGGATATCTGCCCTCGTTCGTCTCCATATACATAGCGCAAAACCGCTTTCTTTTCCTTTGCCAGACGCTGCCAGGGCAAGAGGTTGCTATGGTGCTCGGCAACAGTGATCAATATCTCATCACCCTCCTTTACAGCCGCTCTGCCATATGATAGGGCGACCATATTAATAGCCTCTGTCGTTCCCGCGGTAAATACAATTTCCTGCGGATCATTGCAGCCGATAAAATGTGCTGCCTTTTCTCTTGCTTTCTCGTATAATCCGGTTGCATCCTCGCTCAGAGTATAGGCTCCTCTGTGCGGATTTGCAGTATAATTTCCATAATATCCCTCTATTGCCTTTATCACAGAAAGAGGCTTTTGGCTGGTTGCCGCACTGTCTAAATATACCAGCCGCCTGCCCTTTTCTTCGCGGGTGAGCAGCAGAGGAAAGTCTTTTCTATAATTATTATCCATGAATGCTCGCTCCAATATATTCCTTGATTTCCTGTTTGATTTTCGGTATCTCAATTTTATTTAACAGAGGCGTAAAGGAGGCTTCTACAAGCAATCGCTCGGCTTCCTTTCTGCCAAATCCCCTGCACATAAGGTAATGCAGCTTGCCCGGATCGGGTCTTCCTGTAGAAGTCGCATGCCTGCCCTCTACATCATCCTCACCGCAAAGCAAAAGCGGTGCGGAAAGATTAACGGCTTTATCGCTGAGTGTGAGTACGATTTCTTCTTCGCTTCCTTTTGATCCGGAAGCTCCGGTCATAAAATCCAGGGTGCTTTTCAGCGTCTTTTTGGAGGAATCCGCCAAAGTTCCTCTTACCGTGATTTCTCCTTCTGTTTCTTTCGCTGCAAACTCAATGCGGTAGCTTAAATCCATTTCTTCCTGCTTTTTACCGATATATATTCCACCCAAATTCCCGCTGCTTTGTTCGCCCTTCAAAACGATATTGCAGGAAGCGGCCGTTCTCTCGCTTCCCAATTCGTTCAGTATGATATCTGCCGCCGCCCGGTCTTTAGACCATACCGCCACCGCATCAACATGATTGGCCTTCTTAGGCAGCGTCTGTACTTTTATTAATTTAACCTTCGCGTTTTCTCCCGCTTCCAAAAATGTAAAGCCACAGTGGAAAGCATTTTCGCAGTTATTGCTGCCATACTTTATGATAACTGTAACCTCGCAGTCCTTTTCCGCTTTAATATATATATAATCATTCAACAAGCTGTTGTTTTTATCCAAAGAATACTCTATGATAACCGGTGAATCCAGTGAAGTACCTTCCGGAATCGTTAATGCGAAGACGCTGTTATGATTTTTTGAGATAAAATCATAATTTTGTTTCATGGAACCGGGAATTTTTATAGATTCCGGTTCGACAAAAAAACGCTCGGCCTGCACCTTTGCCGGCAAGGTAAGCTTGGCTTCCTTCGAATAACTGTTCAAGCCATTCTCTGCAACATCGAGAGAAACGCTGTTTATTTTAAGCTGGTTCCATGTAGGTACCGGCAACTGATTAATATTTGCAAATGAAATCCCCAACGTCCTTCCTCCTTTATCCAATGCTTCCTTCTAATTCAAGTCCGATCAAGCGGTTCATTTCCACCGCATATTCCAGCGGCAGTTCTTTTGTTACGGGTTCCACGAATCCTCTTACAATAAGGGCCTTTGCCTCTTCTTCACTCAGTCCGCGGGTCATCAAATAGTATATAGACTTTTCGCTTATCCTTCCTATTTTAGCCTCATGCCCGATATCTGCCTTATCATTCCTCACATCCATAACGGGAATGGTATCCGAGCGCGACTTATCATCCAACATAAGCGACTCGCAAATAACGCTGCATTTGCTGTTCTTCGCCTGCGGCATTATGGTCACCGAGCTGCGGTAAGTAGCATTTCCGCCGTTTTTGGAAATGGATTTGGAAGAAATCGTGGAAGATGTGTTCGGCGCCGCATGAACTACCTTTGACCCCGTATCGAGATACTGGTTACTGCTTGCAAAGCTGACTCCCGTAAATTCACTCTTGGCGTTTTCTCCTTTCAGTATACTCATCGGATACAACATGGTGATGTGCGAACCGAAGGTTCCCGAAACCCATTCGATTTTGCCGTCTTTTTCAACAAGCGCCCGCTTTGTATTTAGATTAAGCATATTTTTCGACCAGTTTTCTATGGTGGAATAGCGAAGTGTGGCTCCTTCTTTTATATACAGCTCTACACCGCCGGCATGGAGGTTTATCGTATTGTGCCTCGGGGCGGAGCACCCTTCGATAAAATGCAGACTGGAATTTTTCTCGCATATGATCAAGGTATGCTCAAACTGCCCGGCCCCCGGCGCATTCAGGCGAAAGTAAGACTGTAAAGGCATATTTACCTTAACGCCTTCCGGAACGTATACGAAAGAACCGCCCGACCATACCGCACCATGAAGGGCCATGAATTTATGTTCCGTCGCCGGAAGAAGCTTCATAAAATACTCTTTTACAATGTCTTCATATTCGCGCAGCGCGGTTTCCATATCCGTATAAATGACACCTTGTTCCAGCAGCTGTTCTCTCATACTGTGATAAACCACTTCAGAATCATACTGCGCTCCCACGCCCGAAAGAGATTTCCATTCTGCCTCCGGAATGCCCAGACGCTCGAATGTGCCGCGGATATCATCCGGTAACTCCTTCCAGTCATCGGTCATGGCCGCCTTTGGACGCACGTAAGTTACAATGTTGTCCATATCGAGTTCATGCAGTGAGGGGCCCCACTTTGGAAGCTCCGTTTCGTTATATATCTTTAAAGATTTCTTGCGTAGCGCAAGCATCCACTCAGGGTCATTTTTATTTTTTGAAATTTCGGTCACAATGTCTTCGGTAAGTCCGCGTTTTACCTGATAATCAATATTATCTGTATCATATATGTCATAAATATTACGTTCAAATTCTTCTATTTGTGTTTTCTTCTTTTCCAACCTGGTTCACCTCACTTTTGGAGGAAATCTGCAAATCCCTCTCGGTCAATTTTCTGTATCAGTTCCTTTCCTCCGGTATGGACTATTTTACCGTTTACCAAGACGTGAACATAATCCACCGGTAAATCCTTTAACAGCTTCGTACTATGAGAAATGATCAAAAGGGAATGGTCTTTATCCTGATTCTTGTAATGGACGATTCCTTCCCTTACCGTTTTTACCGCATCCACATCGAGACCTGAATCGGTTTCATCTAAAATGGCAAGCTTGGTATCCATCATCAACAGCTGCAAAATTTCACTTTTCTTCTTTTCACCGCCGGAAAATCCAAAGTTTACATACCTATCGGCATAAGCCTTATCCATTTGCAGCATGTTTAATGTGTCTTCCAGTTGTTTTCTGAATGCCAGCATAGGCATCAGCTTCCCTTCCGTGGCCGCTTTCGCAGATTTCAAAAAATCTCTCATAGTTATACCGTCGATTTCTTCCGGCGTTTGAAATGATAGGAAAATGCCTTTTTTAGCTCTCTCATTTGTAGGCAGACCTACAATATCCTCGCCTTGCCAGTTTATACTGCCGGACTTCACAAGGTAATCCGGATGTCCCATAATCACATTGGCAAGCGTCGACTTTCCCGCGCCGTTAGGGCCCATAATTACATGGGTCTCGCCCAGGTCAATTTTTAAATCCAGCCCGCGGATAATTTCGATGTCCGATTCAAGCGTTGCATATAAATTGTTTATGTTCAACAATGTCTGACTCATTTTCGTTTTCTCCTCCTTTTTCATTTCCGGAATTGCATGTACAATCAAATTCACAAAACGGAACACAATCTTTCAAATGATCTAAAAAATCAAATATCGTCTTTATTTCATTCACATCCAACGTTTTCAAATAATTGCACAAATTTCTGTTGGAGCTTTCATGAAAGTCTAAATGTTCTTTGCGAACTGCTTCTCCCGCCTCTGTCAGGCGGAAATACTTTTCTTTCTTATTACCGGCCTTCGTATAAATTTCCAAAAGCTCTTTGTTAGAAAGCTTCACTGAAAATTGGGTGACAGCTCCCTTTGTAATTCGCAAAAAGCTGGACATTTCACTGACATTCAGCTCCGGAAACCTATGGACAACATCTAAAAAGACAACTTCCGAATGGTACAAAAGCTGTCCGCCATACTCCCGCGGCTTTTTTTGTTCTTCCAAAAGCATATTCATTACTTCAAATATTTTTTCTGTCACTTTACAATTCATTGCGGATGCCTCCTATTCCTTTGCTCGACTTTAGTATATGTCCTGACAAATAAAAAGTCAATATTATTTATCTACTAAACAATATTGATTCGCCGTATCTAAAAATGAAGTTTTTCGCTTTAAACTACCGCACCATTCCAAGAGTCAATTCCCGAGCTTCTTTTGGTATGGCCTTTTCCGCCGTAAATTTATTGCGGCAGACCCAGCGCGGTTTGCCGGACGGGAACAGGAATATCAGAAACGGAAAGATAATTTGTTCATTGCTGATTCGAATGCTTTGTACATTTCTGATTTGACAGCCTGCATTGTGAATCAGATTACAACTTTTCATAAACTATGGTATACTTTTTCCAAAAGAGTGTCGAAAGGAGGAGGTCGCTATGCCGGATAAAATAAGAACTCACAACCGCATTTCAAGGGCAATACGCAAGCACAAGCTGTTTCTTATCCTGTCAGCGGCTTTCCTTACTGTCCTTGCCACCATGCTTTTAGTCAGGCTGCCTGAGAAATCCGAAAGCATCACAGTCACGGAGCAAAACGGCGTGTATGACCTGACCGAAGTATTTAATGCAGGCACTTCCGTCATTCAGCTTGCCCCCGGCACCACCTACTATCCGGGCACCTATCTGCTCCCGGAGGATGTCAGCACTGCTATTCCCGAAAGCACCGGACGTTTTGACGAAATCCGCGCCGATTACCTCTCCCAGCGATTTATTCTGCTGCTCCCGGATAATACCGATGTATACTCCCTGACCTTTACCCTTTCCGGACGTCATGCCATGCGCGTCTATGTGAATGGCAAACTGACGGCGGTGGCCGGACATCCCGGCACGACCAAGCAAAACACTGAAGTATGGGAAAACAATATCACCTTCAATGCAGCAGCTTCAGGCGGCCAAATGGAAATCATCTTCCACAGCGCACAATTCTATCACGCCAAAAGAGGTGCGTCTCTCGGGTCGTTGAACCTGAGCAAAGCAGGAACCGCTTCCAATCCCTTCGTTTTTGACCGAATCAAGGGTATCGCCGTCGCAGGCGCGCTTTTGTGCGCGGCGACGCTGCTGCTGGGCATTTACCTGCTGCTGTCCCGCACAAGAATGACCCTTTATTTCGCTTTGGCCTGCATTGCCATGGCATTGCGGGAATGTCTGCAAAGCCAGGCATGGATATACTTCCCCATAAACGGAAATCTCTCATTCATGCTGGAATATATGAGCGTAGTGCTTCTGACGATTTTCCTTTCGCTGTATCTCGGACAATACGCAACAAGCCGCTTCCTGCGGGGCATTCAATACACGGCGATTCTCGGCTCCTGCGTTTATGGTATATGCGTACTGTTTGGGGATTCTATCTTCTATACCTCAGTGCTGAAATATTATCAGACACTGCTGGTTTTGTGCATTGTTCCGGGTATTGCCGGACTGTTCCGGAACATGCGCCGCCCAACAAAAGAGCAAGCTGCCGCTCTATACGGCATCGCGGTGTTTTACCTTGCTGCCGTATCCGATATCATCATGTACAGCGACCTGTTCGGCGACGGACCCAACGCGCCCATCTCCGAAATAGCCATGCTGGTATTCGTGCTGGCGCAGACGGTTTTCTTGTTCCTGATGAACAACAGGGTGCTGACGGAGGCCAAAGAAGCGGAGCAGAAGTTGGAAACGGAAAAGAATGCGCTGGAAATACTCAACCGGATGAAAACCGAGTTTCTTGGTAATGTCTCCCACGAACTGAAAACACCGCTGACGGTAATGTCCGGCTATGCGCAGACGACGAAGCAGCTTGCACAGCAGCCGGACACGCTCGATGGTGCGGAGGTATCCCGCCGGATGACGCTTATTTCCTCTGAGGCTGAGCGGCTTTCCCTGATGGTGGGGCAGATTTTGGACGTGACCCGCATGGAAGAAGGCCGCATGGTCATGGAGCCGGTGCGCTGCTACGTGGATGAAATCATCCATGCCGCCGTTGAAACTCATTACCCCATCCTGAACAAGAACCAAAACCGGCTGGATATCAGCATGGAAAGCGGCCTTCCCGCCGTCCATGCTGACCCGGTGCGAATTTCTCAGGTTATCGTCAACCTGATTTCCAATGCGGTACGGTTTACGGCAAACGGTCTGATCACTGTATCCGCAAGGCGGGAGGGCCCTCATATCTTAGTCTGCGTGTCAGATACCGGTGTTGGAATCTCGGCGGAGCAGCTTCCCCATATTTTTGAGCGTTATAATAAAAAACAAAAATCCGGGGTTGGGCAGGATATCGGCACCGGACTTGGGTTATACATATGCAAGCATATCGTGGATCAGCACGGCGGAGCAATCTGGATTGAAAGCAAGGAAGGGCGCGGCACATCCGTGTTTTTCACTCTGCCTGTACCCTAAAGGCTGCCGGTCAGGCCGCCGGAAAGTCCATATTGATTACATGAAAGGATGGTAGGCAAATGAAAAAAACATTACAATTTATCATAAATAAATTTTTGAATAAACAGCTTGGCCTGCGTGTCCGGCTGTTTAATATACTGGCAATAGCGGGAATTCTGGTCAGCTCCGGAGTGGCCACTCTGGCTTTAATAACGGATGCCGGCGCGGAAGCCGCACCCTTCTGCTATCTTTCAACGCTGCTTGCCATCGGTTTGTTATATTACTCCTCCCGGAGCGGTAAATACCAACTTTGTTACATGATCACCGTTATTGCGGTCTTTTTGGTTGTCTTTCCGATCGTTTTTATCACAGGCGGAGGATTTCGGGGCTCCATGCCGATGTACTTTATTTTCGCAGTTATTTTCACTGCGTTTATGCTGGACGGGAAAAAAATGTTTGTCATGACAGGAATCGAACTGTTTACCTATACGGGACTTTGCTTATTTGCCTACTTTTTCCCTCAATATATCATCTGGTACAAAGCGGAATGGAACATTGTGATTGACATTATTGTCGGCCTGATTGTCGTCAGCGTTTCTCTGGGCGCCACCATGTACCTTCAGTTTCGACTTTACGACGAACAGCATCGTGAGCTTGAAAAGGCACGAAAGCAGCTGGAGGCGGAAAACGTCGCCCTCGAACAAGTCAACCGTCTGAAAACAGAGTTTTTGGGCAATGTGTCCCACGAGCTGAAAACTCCGTTGACAGTGATGTCCGGCTATGCGCAGACCACCAAACGGCTTGCCCAAAATCCGGACACGCTGGAAGGCAGCGAGGTTTCCCGTCGGATGACCCTTATTTCCGCTGAGGCGGAGCGGCTTTCCCTGATGGTGGGGCAGGTTCTGGAGGTGACCCGCATGGAGGAAGGCCGCATGGTTATGGAGCCGGTGCGCTGCTATGTGGATGAAATCATCCATGCCGCCGTTGAAACCCATTACCCCATCCTGAACAAGAACCAAAACCGGCTCGACATCCGCATCGAGAGCGGGCTCCCCGCCGTCCTTGCTGACCCGGTACGAATTTCTCAGGTTATCGTCAACCTGATTTCCAACGCAGTACGGTTTACGATAAACGGTCTGATCACCGTGTCCGCAAGGCGGGAAGGCCCTCATATCTTAGTCTGTGTGTCAGATACCGGTGTTGGAATCGCAGCGGAACGTCTTCCCAATATTTTCGAGCGCTACACCAAAAAACAAAAATCCGGCGGCGGTCAGGATACCGGCACCGGACTTGGATTATATATTTGCAAGCATATCGTGGAACAGCACGGCGGAACCATCTGGCTGGAAAGCGTGGAAGGCCGCGGCACCTCCGTTTTCTTCACTCTGCCCATAGCTGCAGCTGCTAATACTGCACCTTGCTGAAAATATACTCGCTTTTCCCTGAGCTCACCAACTCAAACCAGCCGTTTTCGTCCAATTTCAGCTTCTTTCGGAGATTTGCCACATGGGTCTTGATGGTTCCGGCTGCTCCCGGAGACGGCTCTCCCCATGCGCGGCGGTAAATTTCATCGAAGCTGAGCCGCTGTCCGGCAAACAGGGCGAAACAGCCTAAAAGCTGCAGCTCTTTCAGCGTAAGCGGAATGCGGTTTCCGTCCAAGGTGGCTTCTCCCGCAAGAAAATCAACCGTCAGCGGAGGAAGCTCGATTTTCCCGGCGGACATAACCCCGTTTCTACGAAGCTGTGCCGCTACATGGGCACTCAGTACATTCAAGTCATAGGGCTTGGTGACATAATCGTCCCCTCCCTGCAAAAGACCCTTTATCACGCTCTCATTTTCATTCCTGCACGTCAGGAAGATAATGGGAGCGTTTGTTTTTTGCCGCAGTTCGGCACAGAAGTCAAAACCTGAGCCGTCCGGCATCATCACATCCAGCAGAATCAAGTCGGGGGCGTGTTCTTCCATCTGAAACCGCGCCTGTGCAAGAGTGGCCGCACAAGTTGTTTCATACCCCTTCCCTTCAAAGTATTCCCGATTAATTTCCAATACGTCGGCTTCATCCTCCACCAGCAGGAGCCTTGCTATTTTCATTCTGCCACCTCCGTTTCTGAAATCATTTTACTATATTTTATGCCAAAATGAAAAGCCCCAAAGTTTTTGGGGAAATCGGTCAAGATTTCTTAACCTTCCGCACAGCGGAAAATTTTTCTGCTAGGCTGGGATTATGCCGGAACGTAAAAATGGAACCGGCCGAAATGAGGTGAAAACGTATGCTGCAAATTACCCGGGTGGACATATTGGACGGCCAGACACTTGATATCGAACTGAATAACGGGCACATGATTCTGTTCGATACCCAGCGTCTGCCGAAAGCGAATCACGGTTACGACAGCCTGCGGGATTTGGATACCCTGCCCCGCCCGAATACCGACGGACAGAGTATTTTCTGGCGGGGCGGACCCCTGATTACACTGGAGGACATCCTGCACTGGCTATCTGTTCAAGCAAACAATGAATGAGGAGGAAATATCAATAATGAAACGAACATGGAAACGAATCAGCAGTATGTTTCTATCAGTATGCATCATATTGGCTATGCTGCCGGCAGCGGCGTATGCCGAAGCAGTGGCAGCGGATTCCGGCATGCCGACCGCGATCAACGGTGAATCCGCCGGCTCCGCGGAAGCAGACGCCGAAGTGCACGAACAGGCGGCGGACACCGAGACGAAGAAGAGTGATGGGAATCCGCCGGACGCTCCGCCCGCAGCCTCGGACAACGATCCTGTAATAGCTGCGCCTGTAAGCTCTAATGAAGCAGAGAAGGACAACGGTGCACCGATACCGGAGAATCGGGACCAGGAAACGGAGACGGACAGTAATGCACTGGCGCCGGAGGTTCCGAAGCCGGAAGCGGAAGCTGTCGCGGCGGCAGAAGCACCTGCGGCGATGATGCGCGGTTTAGCAGCTCCTGCGGGATTTGTCGCAGGAACGATTGAAATTCTGGAGCAGCCCCCGGCGGCTCTGACGTCACCCTGGAACCAAAGTCCCGGTACCGTCTCCGTCACAGCCGCCACCACCAACGGAGCGCCCATTACCTACCAGTGGTATGTGTATATTGCATCAAGTCACGCGATAGTATCGACTGGAGACGGGGCGGCCGCTTACACCCTTGCATCGGGCCATATTCCCGGATCGAACTACGAGTATTACTGTGTATTAACGGCAGAAGGCTGCCCCGAGGTAACAAGCGATAGAACATCCGTAACCTCCACAAAAGCAACATATGATAGTGTGCAATCGGCTACCGTCTATGTGCTCCCCGACATGGAAACAGCATTCAATAGCTATACCCTGCCTGATATTGACTACAACATGAGTTATACCTATCAGTCAGGTGCAGTCAGTCTGGTATCTAATCCCTATTCTGTACTGAATATTAGTAATGGAGTGAGAACATGGAAACTGTACTTCAATACAGCAAGTAAGCCCTCCGGTACACAGGAAGACATCCTATTAACCGTTAATGGGGGGGACTGGTATGAAGACAGTACCTTTACGCTGACAGTGGTAGCTGCCGATTTACAGTCGCTTGACTCGCCAGTCAATCTTTTCTGGGACAGCACGCTCCCCGGCAAGGCCCTATGGAGTCCGGTTTCAAATGCTGAAAGCTACAGCATACAGCTTTATAAAGGCGGTACACCTCAGGGAAGCCCTGTCACCAGCGCTGCCGCAGAATATGACTTCACCTCCGCAATAGAGGCAGCGAGAACCGGAAGCTACACATTTCGCGTACAGGCCAGCGGAAATGGCACCGCCTACGGCATCAGCCCATGGTCTCTGACAAGCGACTACTATGGCGGTGTATATGCTTATCCGGGCAGTGGCACTGCACCTGTAATTACCACAACTACTCTGCCGGAGGGTACGGCCCTGATCGCATACCGTCAGGCTCTTACCGCCACAGGTACGGAGCCCCTTACTTGGAGCCTTGTAGACGGCAGCCTGCCATACGGCTTGCGTCTTTCAAGCGATGGCATAATTTCCGGAACGCCGAATATATTTGGCACGTTCCGCTTTAAAGTTAAGGCCTCCAACGGCACAACTCCCGATGCAACACAGACCCTTTCCCTTACCATAGCCCGCTATGATGTCCCCGGGCTTACCACTACTGCTCTGCCTGACGGCATTGCAGGCACGGTATACAGCCAAGCCCTTTCCGCTTCAGGAACAGCTCCTCTTGCATGGAGCGTTACAGACGGCAGCCTGCCTGAGGGCTTGTCTCTCGACGCAGACACAGGCAGGATTTCCGGTACTCCTACGACAGCGGGTACGTTCCGTTTCAAGGTGGAAGTCAGTAACCGGGCAGGCGCAAGTTCCAAGGACTTTTCAATCACCATTGCCCCGGTAATCGGAACAATTTTTACGGTCACTTTCGACTTGAACGGCGGTACCCGCACAGGGGGCGGAGCACAGACGCAGACAGTGACAGCGGGAGGCTTTGCTTCTGCTCCTGAGGTCAGCCGCAGCGGCTACACCTTTACCGGCTGGGACAAAGAATTTAACAACGTAACTTCCAATCTGACCATTAAGGCAAACTGGAGTCAAAACAGCAGTGACACGGACAACGGCTCTTCCTCAGGCGGTGGTTCTTCTTCCGGTGACAGTTCGTCCTCAAGTGGCAGTTCGTCCTCAAGTGACAGTTCGTCCGCAGGCACAAGTACGGCTGCCCCGGCTGCAGCCAATGCCGGGAAAAATCTGAATCAGCCGGTAATAGTAGCAGCTTCCGTTACGGCAACAGCCGGAGCAAATGGCACGGCCAGCGCAGATATTTCCGATAAAGCTATTACCGACGCTATCGCAAAGGCACAGGCTGACGCGAAAGCCCAGGGGAAGACCGCAAGCGGCATTTCCGTAGCGTTGAATGTTACCATGCCAAAGGGAGGAACTTCCCTGACGGCCACCCTGACCAGGGATTCGCTAAACAGCCTTGTAAATGCAGGAGCGGCCAGCCTTACGATTAACGGTTCTCCCGTATCTGTCAGCTTCGACCGGAAGGCATTGGCAGAAATCAAGAAGCAGACAACCGGAATGGTAAGCATAACCATCGCTCCAGACACAAGCCTTTCCGCTTCGGCAAAAGCATTGATTGGCAAAAGGCCTATGTATGACCTGACAATTTCAGGCGGCGGGAAAACCGTTTCCGGCTTCGGCGGCGGTGCCGCTACGATTGCGGTTCCCTATACACCAGGCAAAAATGAAGCCTCCGGCGGTCTGTATGCCGTCTACGTAGACGCAACGGGCAATGCTACCCGTATCGCAGGCTCCGCTTACGATGTAAACAGCGGCTGTGTAATCTTCACTACAACACACTTCTCCTTGTATGGCATCGGTTATACGGCTCCATCCGCGAAGTTCACCGATATCACAAAGCATTGGGCAAAGGAAAGTATTGATTATGTGGCAGGCAGAGCGCTTCTCTCCGGCACAACAGAAACTACCTTTGCACCCGATGCCGCCATGACACGGGAAATGCTGGTAACAGCCCTGGGAAAACTGGCGGATGTGGATATCAAAGTATACACTACCAACAGCTTCACCGATGTAAAGGCCGACAGCGCCTTCCGTCCTTACATTGAATGGGCGTACAAGAAAGGCATCCTTCAGGGTACGGGAAGCAGCAAGTTTGAGCCTGATAAAGCAATCACCCGCGAGGAAATTGCGTCTGTCTTCGCCAATTATGCAAAAGCTGCCGGCTATACCCTCCCCGTGACCCGTAAGGCGACGGCCTATGCGGACGCTTCCGACATCGGCGGCGCGCACAAAACAGCAGTAACGGCGATGCAGCAGGCAGGCATCATGATGGGCGGTACAAACAACCGCTTCAACCCGAAATCCAGCGCTACCCGTGCCGAGGTTTCCGCAATGCTGCATAGGTATATCAAGCTGACCATTGACCCTGACACTGCGTATGGCTGGGTGAAGGATGACGGCGGCAGCAACTGGTACTACTTTAATTCGGACGGAACCCTGGCGGTCAGCACCAAAATCGGCAAATATGAGGTCGATGGAAACGGCGTAAGAAAAGAGAAGTAAAACCATCTGAAATGGTATGCGGGAGATTCTTCTCCCCCTCCATATAAAAAATTTAAGGAGGAATTTTATATTATGAGCCAAAAGATTACGATCGTCAGTGAAAGCAGACCGCAGAAAGGCCAGAACGAAAGGTCAAGCAACAATTTTACTACAGCGGATTTCGGAAAAGATTCCAGATTGACATTTAGGGCCTATTACGATTACGGTATGCCCACGCAGTTGGAAGCAGCAGATATTGTTTTCGACATTAAAGCGGATAAGACCGGCAAAGACCCTATGTATCTCGATAACATCCGCTCTGGTCATGTGGCGGATAACACACATCATCGAAACCTGTACATCGCCAATCCTCAACATGCTAAAGGAAGTTTTACTGTTGAAGTTTCCATTTGAAAATTTGATAACTGGATTGTAGCATTCTGCAACTCTTGTTGATAACAGTATGCATAAAGAAGAAAGTCAGACACACCGTCTGGCTTTCCCTTTATATATGTCTTGCCTTTTCATGTAATTTCTTACGTTTTTGAGTCCGCACGCAATGTTTTTGTTGAAACATTCAAATTTTTATCATAATATGAAATAGACCAATATCTATTTTTTCAAGGAGCAGACGGATAAAACCCACTTTTCATTTCCTCCGATTATTCATACTTCTCTGATGTCAGAGACGTTTTAGTATATAATATATAAACAAAGGAGATATTTTATGTTTGGTTCATCATTTGGCAATATATTTAAAATAACTACCTGGGGGGAATCGCACGGCAAAGGTCTGGGAGTTATTGTTGACGGCTGCCCTGCCGGTCTTTCTCTTTCGGAAGAAGACATTCAGGTGTATCTCGACAGAAGAAAACCAGGACAATCCAGATATACTACAAAGCGGGGAGAATCCGATACCGTAGAAATTCTGTCGGGAGTCTTTGAAGGAAAGACTACAGGGACTTCCATTTCGCTCATTGTCTATAATAAGGATCAGCACACTGCCGATTACAATGAGATTGCCGAATATTACCGCCCGGGACATGCCGATTTCAATTTCGATACAAAATACGGATTTCGGGACTATAGAGGCGGAGGCCGTTCCTCAGGACGCGAAACAATCGGACGTGTGGCAGCAGGAGCTATTGCCTGTAAGATTTTAAAGCAGCTGGGTATTACCTTGTCCTCCTACACATTGTCTATCGGTCCCGTCTCCATTGACAGAGACAATTTTGACAGGGATGCAATCATGCGCAATCCCCTTTACATGCCGGATATGGCTGCTGCCGAAAAGGCTGCCAAGTATCTGGAGGAATGTATGAAGGAGAAGAATTCTTCCGGCGGTATTATCGAATGTGTCATTCACGGTATGCCCACAGGCATAGGCGATCCGGTATTCGAAAAGCTGGAAGCCAATCTGGGAAAAGCGATCCTTTCCATAGGTGCCGTAAAAGGCTTTGAAATAGGCGACGGCTTTTTGGTTTCCTCGGCCACCGGATTATCAAATAATGACAGTTATCAGGCTGATGAACAAGGAAACATTAAAAAAGTTACCAATCATGCCGGAGGCATTACGGGCGGAATGAGCGACGGCTGCGATATTATATTCCGGGCCGCAGTAAAACCTACTCCCTCCATTGCCGCCACCCAACAGACAGTGAACAAAAACAAAGAGAACATTTCCATAAACGTAAAAGGGCGCCATGACCCCGTAATTGTTCCGAGAGCCGTGGTCGTCGTTGAAGCTATGGCAGCACTGACTGTTACAGATATGCTCTTTTCCAGTATGACATCTCAAATGGAAGACGTGATTCTTTTTTTTGCAAATAAAAATCCTTAAATAAAACTCCGGGGACTAGAAACGAAAGTGTTCTGATCCCCGGAATATTATTTATATTTCATACTATACTCTTATATCTGACGGAATAATTCTTTTACCGTCGGATATATTTTTGCAAATTTACGGTATTTTTCCTCATACTTCGCTGCAATCTCCGGTTCCGGCTCTATCGTGTCCACGATTTTCACAAGCTTTGCCGCCGCTTCCTCGACTGTCGCGTATTCGCCGCAGCCTACCGCCGCCAGCATAGCTCCGCCGTATCCCGGTCCTTCCTCGCTCTCTATCCTGTCAATCTTAATATTCAGTACATTAGCGATGATCTTACGCCAGAGAGGGCTCTTGGCTCCTCCTCCGCAAATCTTGGAGCGTTCGATATTGATACCGAGAGAACGTGCCACCTCGAAGGAATCACGAATGGCAAAAGCCACACCTTCCAGCACCGCCTGGGTCATATCCGCCCGTGTCGTGTCCATCGTAAGACCGATAAAGGTGCCTCGTGCATAAGGGTCGTTGAGCGGAGAACGCTCTCCCATTAAGTAAGGCAGGAAGTACACGTTGTTCTCTCCCAGTTTCGTAATCTCCGACTGCTCTTTCGCATAATCGTGCTCTCCTACGATATCATCCATCCACCATTTATTGCAGGAAGCTGCGCTGAGCATACATCCCATCAGGTGATAATAGCCGTCCGCGTGAGCGAAAGCGTGCAGGGCATTGTTCTTATCTACGCCGAACTGGTTGCTGGAGATGAATATCGTACCCGATGTTCCGAGGGAAATATTACACATTCCGTCTCCTACCGTTCCCGTACCCACTGCTGCTGCTGCATTGTCTCCGGCACCGGCGATGACCTTTACCGCCTCAGGAAGAGACAGCTCTTTCGCCACATCAGCTTTTAATGTTCCTACTACATCCGCACTTTCATATATGCCGGCCAACTGTTCGCTCGTCACTCCGCAGATTTCCATCATTTCCTCAGACCAGCATTTATGCTCCACATCGAAGAGCAGCATACCGGAAGCGTCGGATACATCCGTGCAGAACGTACCGGAAAGCTTGTATGCGATGTAATCCTTAGGCAGCATGATTTTCTTTATTCTGGCGAAATTGTCCGGTTCGTTTTCCTTGACCCAGAGTACCTTCGGAGCCGTAAAGCCGGTAAACGCGATATTCGCCGTATATTTGGAAAGCTTATCCTTACCGATTACCTGATTCAGATAATCAGTCTCTTTCGTAGTCCTTCCGTCATTCCAAAGAATTGCAGGGCGGATGACCTCATCCTTCTCGTCTAAAATAACAAGCCCGTGCATCTGTCCGCCAAAGCTGATTCCTGCCACCTGCGACTTATCGCAGGAGACGGTCAGCTCTTTCAAGCCTTCCACAACCGCGGTCCACCAATCCTCAGGGTTCTGCTCAGACCAGCCTGGATGCGGGAAGAAAAGCGGGTATTCTTTGGATACGATATTTTCTATTTTTCCATCCGCCTCCATAAGCAGAAGCTTAACGGCTGATGTTCCCAAATCTATCCCTATATAAAGCATATGTTTATTTCCTCCTATACGATCTAAATACGATGCCAAAGCATCAATTATTGCTTGGAAAGCCCGATCTTAAGCTTCCCAAGCAATATTTTAATGTTATTCGAAAGGATTCTCCGTAGGATATCTTACTCCCTTCGGCTGATTGTAGCCGATTTCTTCTACCGGCACGCCGATATATTTGAAGACTTCATACAAAGATTTTCCGAAATGTCCGAACGCAACAGCACCGTGGTGAGGATAGTTACCCTCGATCAATACGTGACGGTAGAAGCGTCCCATTTCAGGAATCGCAAAGATACCTATGCCTCCGAAGGATTTTGTAGCTACCGGAAGCACTTCGCCCTGTGCGATATAAGCGCGCAGCTTGGAATCTGCCGTGCTCTGCAGGCGGTAGAAAGTGATTTCACCGGGTAAGATATCTCCTTCCAAGGTTCCCTGCGTTACTTCTTCGGGAAGGTTTCTTGCCATGATCATCTGATATTTCATAGCGCAGGAAGACAACTTCTTCGAGTTCGTATTTCCGCAGTGGAAGCCCATGAACGTATCGTTATGGGTATAATTGAACTTACCCTTGATGCTTTCTTCGTACATATCTGCAGGTACGGTATTATTGATGTCAAGAAGCGTAACCGCATCTTCGCTCACACATGTGCCGATGAATTCGCTGAGCGCTCCATAAATATCAACTTCACAGGATACCGGAATACCCATTCCCGTCAAACGGCTGTTTACATAACAAGGAACAAATCCAAACTGTGTCTGGAATGCCGGCCAGCATTTTCCTGCGATAGCGACATATTTTCTATAGCCCTTGTGCTCCGCTATCCAATCGAGCAGAGTCAGCTCGTACTGAGCCAATTTAGGAAGAACCTCCGGCTTCTGATTGCCTACACCCAGTTCTGCCTCCATATCCTTAACTACATCGGGAATACGAGGGTCGTTGTCATGCTTATGGAAGGCTTCGAACAAATCAAGCTCGGAGTTCTCTTCGATTTCTACGCCGAGGTTGTAAAGCTGCTTAATGGGCGCATTACATGCCAAGAAATTCAACGGTCTGGGGCCGAAGCTGATGATCTTAAGATCGGATAAGCCGATAATGCCGCGTGCAATGGGAACGAATTCGCGGATCATATCCGCACATCCTTCTGCCGTTCCGACCGGATACTCGGGAATATAAGCTTTAATATTACGAAGCTTCAAATTGTAGCTTGCGTTCAGCATACCGCAGTAAGCGTCGCCTCTTCCGCCGATCAGGTTATCTCCGCTTTCTTCCGCAGCCGCTACGAACATAGCCGGTCCGTCGAAATGCTTTGCAAGTAGGGTCTCGGAAATTTCCGGTCCGAAGTTGCCAAGGTATACGACGAGAGCGTTACAGCCCGCCTTCTTAACGTCCTCCAACGCCTGTACCATATGAATCTCGCTTTCTACGATACAGATGGGGCATTCATAAATATCATTTTTACCATATTTGTCTTCATAAGCCTTAATGAGCGCTTTTCTTCTCTCTACAGAGAGGCTTTCCGGAAAACAGTCGCGGCTTACCGCTACGATACCGATTTTAACCTTAGGTAAATTATCAAACATAATCTTATCCTCCATTCTTTCTGCTGCTTTACAGCTCAATATTTTCGCCTTTAATGCCGTTTACCGCTCCTTCAATACCGGCCTCGGCATGGGCAATCAGCCATTTGTTCTTTGCCGTGAGCAATTTGTCCTCCGGCTGTGCACCGGGCAGGGCTTCTAATTCCGTATTGGTTCCCGCCGGCAAAATCACCACATTCCGGAAGGGTTTTCCGGAGGCGCTGCACGGTGCATAATGCAGCGTCGTGGCATACATTTCATATACCGTGCCTTCGGGAACGAAAAAGGCTTCCACTTTTGCAGACTCATAGGAAAAGTCTTCTTCTATATCCTGCTGTTTTCCAAGCAATAAAATAAGGTCGGATGCAGCGACTCCGAATTCCGAATTACGATGATACTCCACCGCATTCAGCTTGTTGTTCGTGCCGTTGCAATATCCAAGCTGTATCTCCAGTCCTCCGAAGAGACTGTTTCTGATGTCATCAGCTATAGGCAGCTTCTCAAGCTCCGCGATCGACGGATAATATACGACCGCATCTGTCGGCGCATCCGTCTCTTTCATAGCGCTTATAAGCTGTGCAACGTCAAATTCATCAAAAACCCGTCCGTAAGCTTTATATGCCTCATCCATGATCGATTGAATCTTCACCTTGTATCACTCCTCCTATTCTTCTATAAAGGTATTTACTATAGCTCTCATTATAGGAGTTTTTTTTGCTCTTTTCTACCAATAACTTGTCTATTTCATAGCACTTTCTTGCCTTTTTTGCATTTCTCTTCTATACTTGTCCGGAGTTATTCCAAAACGAGACGAAAAAGCCTTCGCAAAGCTTCTCGCATCGGGAAAGCCGTTGTTCTCTGCAATCTTATTTACCGACCGGTCAGTATTCAAAAGCTCCTTAAAGGCATACTCCACCCGTACGTTTAAGACGTAAGTCTTATAGTTCACATTGGCATATTTTTTAAAGATTCGGGACAGATAAGTGGAAGAAAATCCGAAGATTTCCGCCACATGCTCCAGTGTGATATCTTCCCTGAAATGCTCTTGTATATAGGAAGTGATCTTGAACAGCTTTTCCATCTGTCTGCTCTGCTTTACCCTCTCCTTATCCACATTTTTTTCCCGATAACGTGTCAAAAGGAAATGCATCATTTTGTAGTAATCGCTTAGCACTTCCAGCTCATACCCATATCGCTTTTCTGCATATGCCGTGTACATACGGCGAATCAGCCGCACGAACTGAGCGTCCTCTTCCTTGTAGCCGTCGGAGGTATGGCGGAAAAGAAGATATTCTTCTTCCTTATATTTGTGGAATTCCTCCGGCGGTATCTGCAGGACGATCGTGAAATTCTCCTTGGGTACATCGATGGAATGCACTTCGTTGGAATTGACGATAATGAATTTCCCTCTGGACAGACCGTAATAAGAAGTATTAATGTAAAAGTCGATTTCCCCTTCGAAAACAAGGAATATTTCCACGCTGTCGTGCCAATGCTTCGTCACACGGTAGTTGCCGTTTCTTCCCTCGAATATAAACATTTTAAATGGAAGGTCATCATTAGGTAATACGAGCTCACGTTTTAAATCCATGAATTTTTACTCCTTTTTGCATATGAAAAGCGGTAAATGTATTGATAATATTCTAGCATGTATACAAAGCACTATCAACATTGCAGAGATATGTGCTTCAGGGTATTTCTGGCAACTATAAGTCCTTATGCCGATAGGAAGAATAAAAAATCACACTCTCTCGCCGCCAAATACTTCCGCAGCATAGGTTTTGTTCCGCGCGCATAGCTGCGCATCTATCTTTTATGTAATAGGAACACTTTCCTATTACATAAAAACAGCCGACCGGTCATTTATTAACCAATCGGCTGCTTTTATTTCATATCGTTCTACAAAAGTTCTTTCAAAAGTTTATTCACCATACCCGGCTCCGCTTTGCCATGCATCGCTTTCATCGTTTGTCCCACCAAATACCCAATTGCCTTTTCTTTGCCGCTTCGATAGTCTTCGACTGATTGAGGATTGGCGCCTATTACCTCTTCTATCGTCCTTCGCAGTGCATCTTCGTCGTTTACCGTCTTCAATCCCTTTTCTTCTATATACAATTGCGGATCGATATCGGTATCGAACATGATCTCAAATACCTCTTTCGCTACGGAACTATTGATTACCTTTTCCTCCGTAAGCCCGATAAGCTTTGCCAGGTTCTCGGGAGAAAAGCGGATGTCCTCCGGTTCCATACTATTTTCCTTCAACAAACGAAGCGTTTCTACCATAAGCCAGTTCGCCGCTTTTTTCGGCTGCCCGCAAAGAGCTGCTGTCTTCTCGAAAATATCTGCCATGTGTTTGGAGCCGGTAATAATCTCTATATCGTAATCGGGAATATCATACTCTTTTTTATACCGTGTTATCTTCTCCGCCCGCATTTCCGGCTGCCTTTCTTTAATCCGGGCTATCCATTCATCACTGACCAAAATGGGAACGAGGTCAGGGTCAGGAAAATACCGGTAGTCCTGGGCATCCTCCTTGCTTCTCATCGCATAGGATTCTCCTTTGCTATCATCCCACCGTCTCGTCTCCTGAGTTACTTCAGCTCCCGACTCCAGAAGGTCTATCTGTCTTTCCCTCTCACCCTCCACGGCACGTTTTATTGCGCGGAAGGAATTCAGGTTTTTCATTTCCGTTCTCGTTCCAAATTCCTTCGCACCCGCTTCCATGACGGATAGGTTCACGTCTGCTCTCATGGAACCCTCCTGAAGCTTGCAGTCGGAAACACCGAGATATTGAAGCGTAAGACGAAGCTTTTCCAGATATGCTATTACCTCCTCCGCACTTCGCATGTCCGGCTCGGATACGATTTCTATAAGGGGCACGCCGGAACGGTTATAGTCCACGAGAGAGCATTCCTCCCATTCATCGTGAATCAGCTTGCCCGCATCTTCTTCCATATGGATTTCATGTATTCCTATCGTCTTATTTCCATCCTCTGTTTCGATTTCCACCTTACCGCTTCTGCAAATAGGAAGATAGAGCTGGGATATCTGATAATTCTGAGGATTGTCGGGGTAAAAGTAGTTTTTTCTGTCAAATTTACTATACTGTGTGATCGCGCATTCGGTAGCCAGCCCTACCGCTATGGCATATTCCAACACCTGTTTGTTCAGCACCGGAAGAGACCCCGGCATACCGGTGCAGACCGGACAGGTATGTGTGTTCGGCGCACCCCCGAAGGCGGTGGAGCAGCCGCAGAAAATCTTTGTTTTGGTAGAAAGCTCTACATGAACCTCCAGACCGATGACCGTTTCATATTGCTTCGCCATATCCTGGACCACCTTTCCTTATTTTTCTTCGTTTTCTATAGTTGGAGCGTCAAAGACACCTCTTGCCTTTTCATAGGTGTAAGCCGCCTGAATGATTTTCTTCTCCTGAAAGCAATCTCCGATAAGCTGCAGTCCAATTGGAAGCCCTTTTGAATCCATCCCGCAGGGAACGCTGATGGCCGGAAGTCCTGCAAGGTTCACCGAAATTGTATAAATATCTCCCAAATACATCTTGATGGGGTCTGACAGACTCTCTCCCAGCTTCGGAGCCGTAGTGGGGGCAACGGGGCCGAGAATCAAATCATATTTGGAAAAAGCTTCATCAAAAGCTTTTTTCATAAGAGCCTTTACCTTCAGCGCTTTCAGATAATATGCGTCATAATAACCGGCGCTCAGCACGAAGGAACCTAACATGATCCTCCGCTTCACCTCTGCCCCAAAGCCCTCGGAGCGGGATTTTTTATACATACTGTGCAGCCCTTCATATTCCCGGGCCCGGTGTCCGTATTTAATGCCGTCAAAGCGCTCCAGGTTGGAGCTGGCTTCCGCTGCCGCAATGGTATAATAGGCGGGAATCGCATATTCTACCAGGCTCAAATCGAATTCTTCCACTATAGCGCCTTTTTCTTTCAGTATCTGCGCCGCTTTTAAAACTGCTTCCTTCACTTCGTCATCCAGACCTTCTCCGAGATAATCTTTGGGAACACCGATTTTCATACCCTTCACATCTTCTATCAGAGCTCCGGTGAAATCAGTATCCCTGGATACGGAGGTCGAATCCTTCTCATCATGGGAAGCGATCGCCTCCAGAATGGCTGCACAATCCGTTACGTCCTTGCTGATAGGCCCGATTTGATCCAAAGAGGAACCATAGGCGATCAGTCCATAGCGGGATACGGTTCCATAGGTGGGCTTCATTCCGACCACGCCACAGTAGGAAGAGGGCTGGCGAATAGAACCCCCGGTGTCCGAACCTAACGCGAAAAAACATTCCTGTGCTGCCACCGCAGCGGCCGAGCCTCCGGAAGAGCCTCCGGGCACCCTGCTTTCATCCCAGGGATTCTTCGTATCCCCGTAGGCGGATGTCTCTGTGGTAGAGCCCATGGCAAATTCATCCATATTTGTCTTGCCTATCATGAGCGCTCCGGCCTTTTCCAAATTCAATACCGCCTCTGAGGAGAAAACAGGAACAAAATTACCAAGGATTTTCGATGCGCAGGTGGTCAATATTCCCTCCGTGCACATATTGTCTTTAATTGCCATCGGTACTCCGGCCAGCGGTCCGGCCAGTTCTCCGTTTTCAATCCTTCTTTGAATATCCCCGGCTTTTTTCAATACGCCTTCTCTATCTACCGTAATATAGCAGTTATACCGCCCTTCGCGGCTTTCGATGCTGTCTAACACTACATCTACCGCTTCCATTACCGTCACTTCTTTTCTCTTTATTGCAGCCGCCAGTTCCACAGCCGTCCATTGTAAAATACCCATAGCCGCGCCTCCTAATCGAATGTCCGGGGTGCCATAAACATGCCGTCCTTTTCCCCCGGTGCGTTTTTCAGGATTTCCTCTCTCATATCGCCGTTTGTAACTACATCCTCTTTAAAAACATTCTGAACAGAAAAGACATGAGACATGGGCTCAACCAGAGAAGTATCCAGCTCGCCCAGCTTATCGATATAATCGAGCATTCTTCCCATATCCCTTTTCGCCTGCTCCTTTTCCTCTGCGGAAAGCTCAAGCTTGGCGAGAATTCCTATATATTCAATTGTCTCATCGTTTATTGTATTTGCCATTTTGAACCTGCTCCTTTCAAATCCTAAGTCACTGATCATTTAGTCTCTGATTCTGATATGCACTTCCCTAAGCTGTTTTTCCGTCACGTCATTCGGTGCACCGCACATTAAATCCTGAGCGGAGCCGCTCATGGGAAAAGCGATCACTTCTCTGATATTCTCTTCATTGCGAAGCAGCATAAGCATGCGGTCGATACCCGGAGCCATTCCTGCATGAGGCGGTGCGCCGAATTGAAATGCCTGATAGAGCGCTCCAAATTTATTTTTCAAGGTTTCCTCATCATATCCTGCAATTTCGAAAGCCTTTACCATTATTTGCATATCGTGATTTCTCACCGCTCCCGAGGATAGTTCGATTCCATTGCATACGATGTCATATTGATACGCCAATATATCAAGAGGATCCTCTTCTTCAAGCGCCTTTAGTCCGCCTTGAGGCATAGAGAAGGGATTGTGTGTAAATCCGATCTGTTTTGTCTCCTGATCCCGCTCGAACATCGGAAAATCGTTCACATAGCAGAAGCGATACGCATTCTTCTCGCACAAATCAAGTTTGCTGCCCAGCTCACTTCTGATCTGTCCGGCATAATAATTAGCTCTATCCTCTTTATCTGCGATGAAAAAAATGGTATCCCCTACAGCAAGACCAGCCTTTTCAAGCAGCTCCATCTTCTTATTCTCAGGGATGAATTTATCGATGGGTCCCTTATAGGTCAGGCCTTCTTCCACTTCCAGATATCCGAGGCCGCCCATACCGAGGGAAACTGCAAAGCTAAGCAGCTTTTCGTGGAATCCCTTGGTCATCTCCCCATGTACCTTAATGGCGCGCACTGTCTTTCCGATGAACGGTTTAAAGGTACATTCCTGGAAAAACTCCGTCACATCTATGATTCTGAGGGGATTGCGCAAATCCGGTTTATCCGTGCCGAACTCGAGCATTGCCTGTTTATAGCTGATAACCGGATAAGGCGCTTTCGTTACCTCAAAACCTTCGTCCGCAAACTTTTCGAAGGTGGCACTTAAAATTTCTTCTCCTGCACGAAATACATCCTCTTGCTCTGCAAAGCTCATTTCAAAATCCAACTGATAGAACTCGCCTGGCGAACGGTCTGCTCTGGCATCTTCGTCGCGGAAGCATGGAGCAATTTGAAAGTATTTATCGAATCCCGACACCATCAAAAGCTGCTTATATTGCTGGGGCGCCTGAGGAAGCGCATAAAATTTTCCTTTATATTTTCTGGAAGGAACGATATAGTCCCTTGCTCCTTCCGGCGAGGAAGCGCATAAAATAGGAGTCTGTATTTCAAGAAATCCCATTTCCGTCATTTTCTCCCGCAGAAAAGAGATTACCTGAGAGCGGAAAATGATGTTCTCTTTTACCTTGGTATTCCTAAGGTCTAAATAACGGTATTTCAGACGAACGTCTTCTCTCGTTTCCCTGGAAGTCATTATCTCAAAGGGGAGCTGTTTGTATACCTTGCCCAGAATGACAATAGATCTGGCCTCCAGCTCTATGGTTCCGGTAGGTATCTTTGGGTTATAAGTTTCTTCGTCTCTTTTTTCTATGAAGCCTTCCACCGATATGGAGGCTTCCTTCGTAATGTCCTTCAAAAGCTCGGGGGTACGGATTACCACCTGCAATACACCGTGCATATCCCTCAAATCGATGAAGGATACTCCTCCGTGATCCCGGATATTTTCTACCCATCCCGCCGCTTTTACTGTTTTTCCGATGTAGGATTCGTCGATTTCTTTTACTGTGATGTCTCTGTAAATGTTTTTAGTCATCATAATACTCTCTCCTTATGAGTGTTCTTTACTCATTTTTCTTTTTTTGGCGTTCCGGGACTTTTTTACACGTTTAAGGGTTGCCGGCCTCATAAGCAGACTTTAAATTCCTCTTACAGAGAAATTTAAAGTTCGCGTTGCTCGTAAGATTGCCGGAACAGGGCATAACTGCAAGCAGTTCTGTCCTGCTTCGGCAGCCTTTCTTGGCTGGCCTCATAAGCAGACTTTAAATTCCTCTTGCAGAGAAATTTAAAGTTCGCGTTGCTCGTAAGATTACCGGAACAGGGCATAACTGCAAGCAGTTCTTCCCTGTTCCGGCAACCTTACTCTGCTTATACGCGCAAAAAAGTCCCGGAACACAGTCTCCTGCATTCCGGGACGGATAATTATAATTAAAATAATCCGCGGTACCACCCGCATTGACAAGCCGACATCTCTATCAAGATGTGTGAACCGCCTTGCCCACTCTTACACTTAACGCGTGTTAACGTATCTCCCTAGTGCCTTCATCGGCAGTTCGGAACATCTGCTCCAGAGTGTTCCCTTTGTTATTTCCCGCAAACAGCGCTCTCAGTCGGTGACGCCGTATTCCTGTCGCTTTTCATAACAAGAGTCTCTTTCAATGCATTTCAATAATCTTTTAATAGCCACATACTATCACAACTTTTTTTTAAATGCAATACCTTTTATCAAAACTTTTAAAATTTTGTATTATTGTAGTTACTGTTCACTCCGTTCTCAGCAACGCATGATTTCTACATGTAAATTCGCCCTGCGAAGCAGAAATCATCTCTTGAATCACGTTCTTACGTAGATTAACAGCAAGTGTTAATCTACTGTGTGAACAGTAACTTATTGCATACATTCATCACCTCTGATGCATTTAAAACGGGCAACGGTTTCTCAGGGTGGTGACCCAGCATTTTTTCCATCCAGATCATATCGTACCATTTGCCCAATTTATAGCCGCATTTCGTAAAGTGAGCTACCGTTTTATATCCGTATTTCTCGTGGAAGGAAATACTTTCCGGATTAGGATAAGCGATGCAGGCGTTGACATTTATGATATGCTGGGCTGCAAGAATTTCCTCCAGCGCCGCATATAGCTTTTTGCCGATGCCTTTCCCATGCGCTCCTTCTTTTACATAAATGGAAGTTTCCACCGCCCAGTCGTAAGCAGAACGCCCTTTAAATGCGGATGCATAGGCATAACCATGGATTTCCTCTCCCTGCTGCAGCAAGAGATAAGGATATTTTTCCATCGTATGCACCATTCTATTCCTGAATTCTTCCACAGAAGGAACTTCATATTCGAAGGTTATCGCCGTATTTTGCACGTAAGGAGTATAAATATCCAGCAGATGTGCTGCGTCCTCCGCCTTTGCCGCCCTAATTATCATTTCTACATCCATCATCAGTACTCCTGTCTTAGCTTAAGTTTCTTATAATCCTGCGTCAGGTTATATAATGTTTATCATTATAATCCTTTCGTCAGATTTAGCAAATATTTTTTATATAGAATTATTCCGCAGTTTTCAGACACACCCTAACAGATACGCAGCTACGTGCAAGGAATATAAGACGTGCTGTCGAAGCGATTGGCTGCCAGAGTAGACGAAACATACTATTTATCATACCATTTATAACAATTTAATTGATAAAAATTATCACAAAGACAAGCTAACATTCTGTACCATCGGTCTTTATCTGAACTATGTTGACTCTTTTGCTCTATGCAAAGAAACTGTACGCTTCGCAGCCAACAGCAACATAAACAGTGAAGTTTGACTGATTGTCAGTGATAAAGGACACTGGATACAGAACTTATTATAACTGTTTTTAAACTTTTCCATAAATTGAGTTGACTTTATAGCGTTTCTCAATTAGTATAATAAGGAATACTTATGAGAGGGAGATATGAAAATGAATAACGAAATTTATTATGATCAGGCATCCTATGCAGCAGCCATGGCTTTTATTTCAGCGTACCTTGTATTTATCCTGGTAATCGCAGTTATAACGCTCGTAGGAATGTGGAAAATGTTCGCAAAAGCAGGTAAGCCGGGTTGGGCTGCAATTGTTCCGATTTACAATATTTACTGCTTATTCGACATTTCTTTTGGTAACGGCTGGATGTTCTTACTTATGCTTATTCCGCTTGTAAACATCGTAGTAGGTATCATGATGTATTTCAAGCTGGCAAAAGCCTTTGGGCAGGGTGTTGCCTTCGGTTTCGGCTTATTGTTCTTATCCACCATTTTTATGTTGATTCTTGGCTTCGGCAAGACTCAGTATGTGGGACCGAACAATATATAGCTGGACTACAGGCAACGGGCAGTATTCTTCGTGAATGGCCCGTTGCTCAAAATCAAAAAAGCAGTACATAGTCGGTTATTCACCGATGAATGTACTGCTTTTTTTCTGTAACAGAAAAGTGCTCCTATTACAGAAACAATAGATGTGCAGCTACGCGCGCGGAACAAAAAGCGGTGCTGCCGAAGCACGCTTTTGTTCTTGCTCTATTCTCTTTCAATAAGTATCGCGCGGCAAGGTGCTCCGTCTGCACCGCCAAGATTAACAGGCGCTGCACTAAGTAAGTAATTGCCCTCAGGCACGTCTTTTAACACCAGACCTTCCAACAGAATCACTTCTTTTTTTAACAGCTCATAATGTACCTTCATAGGGCCGTCCTCAGGGCCCACGGTCTGGGATTCCACTCCCACGAGCAGAATTCCCTGACGGTTCATTTCCTCTGCCGCCTCTAAGGTTACCGTTGCCTTTCCCTTTATCAGCAGGCGTTTATGACATTTAACGCCTTCCATTATCTGACGTATCTGTCCGGCAGTTATGTTCCCTTCCATGGCAGCCACAGTGGCTTCTCCTACACAGCGGCTTAAATCCAGTTCATCCACTCTCTTTCCGTCGTCATAAAAATGATACGGGGCATCCAAATGAGTGCCGTTATGCGCGCACATGGAAATTTCGGTCAAATTGCAGATGTCGCCGTTCTTAATCTGCAAACGTCTCTCATAGGAGGGTGCAGAATCTCCCGGGAACACATGGCTTGTGAACAGTTCCTGAGAAATATCATAAATCTTCATAGCTATATCCATGCCCTTTCCAATTTCTGCGTCTTTCTACAGCGCTTTGATCCGGTCCACCGCCGCAACCGTGTTCTCATAGCTGCCAAAAGCAGTCAGTCTGAAATATGTCTCTCCGCTGGGGCCGAAACCTGATCCGGGCGTACCGACCACGTTGGCATTTTCCAAAAGATAGTCGAAGAACTCCCAGCTAGTCATTCCCTTCGGTGCCTTCAGCCAGATATAAGGGGCATTCACGCCGCCGGATACCGTATAACCGGCGTCCTTTAACCCGTTCAAGATGTACTGTGCATTGTTCATATAATAATCGACCTGCTTCTTCAACTGCTCCTTACCTTCCTTGGAATAGACAGCCTCTCCCGCACGCTGTACGATGTAAGGCGCTCCATTGTATTTGGTACCGTGACGTCTCGCCCAGAGGGAATGGAGCATCACATCCCCGCATTTCAAATCCTTAGGAATCACTGTGAATCCCAGACGTACACCCGTGAATCCGGCATTCTTGGAGAAGGAGCGCAGCTCGATGGCACAAGTCCTTGCACCCTCGCATTCGTAGATGGTATGAGGTACATCTTCTTCCGAAATATAGGCTTCATATGCCGCATCATAGATAATGACCGCACCTACCTTATTCGCGTAATCCACCCACTCCTGAAGCTGTGCCTTCGTGATGGTGGAGCCGGTAGGGTTGTTCGGGAAGCAGAGATAAATAAGGTCCGGTGTCTCTTTGGGAATCTCCGGCGCAAAATTATTCTCCGAAAGACAAGGCATATAAATCACATCGCTCCATGTCTCCTTCTTCGCATCGTAAACACCTGTTCTGCCGGCCATTACGTTAGTATCCACATAAACCGGATATACCGGATCGCATACCGCAATTTTATTGTCCAAGCTAAAGATTTCCTGAATATTTCCCGAATCACATTTCGCTCCGTCCGAAATGAAAATTTCATCCGCTGCTATATCACAGCCTCTCGCCTTATAATCGTTATCCGCAATCGCGCTTCGCAAAAATTCATATCCCAAATCCGGCGCATAGCCTTTAAAGGTATCTGCACTTCCCATCTCTTCCACCGCTCCATGCAGTGCCTCGATAATGGCCGGCGCCAAAGGCTGGGTCACGTCACCGATGCCGAGACGTATGATTTTTTTATCCGGATTCGCCTGTGAATAGGCGTTTACCTTCTTACCTATTGTGGAAAAAAGATAGCTTCCCGGTAATTTTAAATAATTGTCATTGATCTTGAACATTCTGTTTCTCCTCTCACGCATTTCGTATTTCTTATTTTATATCTCGATTTCACCTTCGAAAACAGTTTCTGCAGGCCCCGTCATATATACAAGATTTTCTCTTCTGTCCCATCGTATATGCAACTTGCCACCTAATAGTTTAACAGTAACTTCCTCCTCCGTCAAACCATTTAATATACACGCTACTACCGTGGCGCAGGCTCCCGTGCCGCAGGCCAGAGTTTCTCCCGTCCCGCGTTCCCATACTCGCATCTGCACGGTATTTCTGTCGATTACCTTTACGAATTCAGTATTAACCCGATTGGGAAAACGAACATGATTCTCAAAATAAGGCCCGATTTTCTCTATATCCAGATTTTCTACATCTTCCATAAAGACTACCGCATGAGGATTTCCCATCGACACACATGTCATTTCATAAGCCTTACCCTCTACTTCTATCATTTCGGAAATTACTTCCTCATTTTCTGAAATGACAGGTATGTCAACCGCTTTGAGTATGGGGCTTCCCATATTGACCTTCACAGCATTTACCATTCCATTCTTTACGAGCAAATCCAAATATTTTATCTGCCCGGAACTGATAACGCTGACAGAAGTCTTATCGGTCAGGCTTTTATCGTAAACATATTTCGCCACACAACGAATGCCGTTTCCGCACATCTCCGCTCTGGAGCCGTCCGCGTTATACATTTCCATTTCGAAATCCGCCTGTGACGACCGGTTAATAAAAATGACCCCGTCTCCGCCTATTCCAAAGTGCCTGTCACTCAGCCTTCGCACCAGCTCAGGCTTTTTCCTTGCCGATACTTCCTCCGTAAAACCATTCACATAAATGTAATCGTTGCCGCATCCGTGCATCTTCGTAAATTCCATGCTCTCGCTCCCTTCCGACAGGCAGGCCCGCCGCTTTCTATCCTTCATCTCTATCATAGAAACTCATTATAGAAACTTCAAAAGTTTTTATTAGTATAACACATATATTTTGCCATATATATTGTAATCATTGCCTAAAAATATGCAAAAAGTGCTTTTGGGCTCAGAACAAGAGTATACTTCCTATACTCTCGCAGCAAAATATTTCGGCAGCACAACTTTTGCTTGACGCGCATAGCTGTGCATTGTTTGCCTGGAGGGCAGCACGAGCGTTTTCCACTTGTGTTTATATCATAGGAGGAAATACTCTCACACGTTAAGGCAACAAGGTTTTTCCTATGATAATCGAGTAGGAGGGAAATTTAAATACATTTCCCGACCTCTCAGTCGAGTAAGTAAGAGGACTTGCACCTCGAACTTCTCACAGAACCGTACGTGAAAGTCTCCTTTCATACGGCTCTTATCATT
>JAEZRJ010000045.1 GCA_023412855.1 Bacillota bacterium
GATGAAGATTCTGATTTGCTGGATCCTTTGTCCTGGAGAAAAGAAAGGAATCCGGTTCTTCAGACGAAGGAGGAAATAGGAATTTACGGCCCGGGACATAACAGCTTTACGGTGGATGAAGAGGGCAGCGATATACTCGTATATCATGCGAGGACGGAAAGCGAGATTGTAGGTAATCCGCTTTATAATCCCAATCGTCATGCGATGCTCATGAAGGTGAAGTGGCGCGAAGACGGAATGCCGGTATTCGATTTCGGGGAATGAAAATAAGGGAGGTATGATAAGTGAAACATGGGAAAAAGTTAGTATCGGTTATGCTGCTTGCGGCGTTGACGGCCGGGTGTGGACAGGCGGAGGAGAATTTCGACAACGCTCCCCTTACATCTGCGAAGGAGACAAACATATCCTTTAAGGACGTTTCCGTCCACGATCCGTCTGTAGTAAAGTATGACGGGACCTATTACATATTCGGTTCCCACCTGGCGGCTGCAAAGTCGGATAATTTAATGGATTGGACGCTGATAGGCAGCGGAGTAACGAAGGGAAATCCGATTATACCGGATGCCAAAAATGAAATGCCGGAAGCTTTTGAATGGGCGAAAACGGACACTTTTTGGGCTCCTGATGTGATACAATTGGGGGACGGTAAATTTTATATGTACTACTGTAACTGCGAGGGTAGTTCGCCCTTGTCCTGCCTGGGACTTGCGGTTTCCGATAATATAGAGGGACCTTATAAGGACTTGGGGATTTTCCTGAAATCAGGCATGGTGAGCGAACCCAGTGAAAACGGGGATACTTATGATGCGACTAAGCAGCCCAATGTAGTAGACCCTTGCGTGTTCTATGATGCGGAAGGAAAGCTATGGATGGTTTACGGCTCTTATTCCGGAGGGATATTTATACTGGAGTTGGATAAGGATACCGGGCTTCCGATGGAATCGGGCTACGGCAAACAGCTGTTAGGAGGGAATCATCTCCGTATCGAGGGTGCGTACATACAGTATAATCCGGAGACGGAATACTATTACATGTTCTTGTCGTTCGGCGGTTTGGCTGCGGACGGAGCTTATAACATAAGAGTATGCCGTTCGAAGACGCCTGACGGGCCTTACTACGACAGTCAGGGTCAGGATATGATCGAATGTGCAGGCCCCGACGGAAGCTTTTTTGATGACAGGGCGGCAGAGCTTTACGGCGTAAAGCTTATGGGCAATTATAAATGGGCTTGGCACGAAGGAGAGAACGGAGAGAAGAGAAAAGGAATCGTTTCTCCGGGACACAATTCCACCATTTATGATGAAGAAAGCGGAAAATATTTTATCATTTTCCATACCCGCTTCGAGAGTAAGGGAGAGAATCATGAGGTACGCGTACACCAGATGTTCTTTAACGAAGAAGGCTGGCCGGTAATCGCTCCTTACCGCTATGCGGGCGAGACTGCAGGTGAGTTTGAGAAGAAAGAAGCTGCCGGTATATACAAAGTGATCAAGCATGGCCGTCAGATTACCACTCAGATGAAGGAATCCGTAGACATTACGCTGCACTTTGACGGAACGGTGACCGGAGCTTATGAAGGAAGCTGGGAGCTGTCGGAAGAGAATCACCTGAAGATCGTGCTGGGCGAGGAAAGTTATGACGGTGTACTCTGCAAGCAATACGATGAGTTCGGAGAAAAATATGTAATAGGCTTTACTGTGTTGTCTGAAGACGGCGTAGCCGTCTGGGGAAGCGGACTGGCGGCAGTAGAGGAATAAGGGATAAATAATAGAAGAAACAATAGAAATGATATAAATAAGAAAAGCGAAGGGAGAAGGTTGAAATGGCTAAATTATTTATTAATGAAAAGAACAAAAAAGGGCATATTAATGCTGAGATTTACGGACATTTTTCGGAACATCTTGGACGGTGTATTTACGAAGGTCTGTATGTGGGGGAGAATTCAGAGATTCCAAATGTAAATGGCATGCGGAAGGATGTTGTTGATGCCCTTAAGGAAATGGGAATTCCGCTTCTTCGCTGGCCGGGCGGTTGTTTTGCAGACGAGTATCACTGGAAAGACGGCATCGGTCCCAAGGAAACGAGAAAGAAAATGATCAATACCCATTGGGGCGGAGTGGTCGAGGACAACAGCTTCGGTACCCACGAATTTTTTGAACTGTGCGAGCAGCTTGGCTGTAAGACTTATGTAAATGGAAATGTGGGGAGCGGTACGGTTCAGGAGATGAGCGAGTGGGTGGAGTATATGACATTCGAAGGCGTATCCCCTATGGCCGATCTGCGTAAGCAAAACGGCCGGGAAAAGCCTTGGAAAATTGATTACTTCGGAGTGGGCAACGAGAACTGGGGCTGCGGAGGCAGCATGACGCCGGAATATTATGCGAATCTATACAGGAGATTTCAGACTTATGTAAGGCAGTACAATGCAGACCGGCCGATCAAAAAGATATGCGGAGGAGCTAATGTCGCAGATTATTTCTGGACGGAGGATGTGCTGAAAACCTGCTTTGCACCGCCTCATCCCGATTTTATGCACGGCTACATGGATGGTCTCTCCCTTCATTATTATGTACATCCCGAAGGCTGGGAAATCAAGGGAAGCGCTACAGATTTCGACGATAAGGTATGGTATAAGACGCTATCGAAGGCGAAGTATATGGAGGAACTGGTAACACGTCACGGTGCAATTATGGATCAGTACGATCCCGACAAGAAGATTGGCATGATCGTAGACGAATGGGGCTGCTGGTTTACGGTAGAGCCGGGTACCAATCCGGGCTTCTTGTATCAGCAAAGCACTATGCGAGATGCTTTGGTAGCGGGCATTACGCTGGATATTTTCAATAAGAATTGTGACAGAGTACAGATGGCATGTATCGCGCAGATGGTCAACGTACTTCAGTCCGTGATTCTTACGGAGGGCGAAAAAATGCTTCTTACGCCTACCTACCATGTATTCCATATGTACAAACCCCATCAGGATGCGGAGCTTGTGGAAAGCTTTGTGGAAGGAAACGGCATCATCGGAACGGAGGAGGAATATAAGGTTCCACACCTTAGCGAGTCTGTATCCGTGGATGCGCAGGGCTATGCAAACGTTACAATAAGCAATCTGTCCGTATCTGAGAGCGTGCCGGTAGAAATGGTATTCGCACAGCTTGAGCCGTCGTCCGTTCAGGGAACTATTCTCACGGAAGAAATGCATGCCCATAATACCTTTGAAGAGCCTGATAGGGTGAAAGAGGTCGAATTCACAGAATATACCATAGAGGGAAGAACGATCCGCTTTACTGCTCCTGCGTGCAGCGTGATCAGCTTCCGCGTTAAATAGGCGGAAAAGAATGGAAGAAAAATCAAGGCGCATATGCCGGAAATGTCTCACTGCGGATATGGATGAGAAGGAATATTTCGAGAACCTTCATACTTATATTGTCAACCTGGATGAAGATATTAAGGCACAGCCATCTTTGTATGAAGAAAGGCTGGCCGTCTGCAAAAGCTGCGATCTGCTTGCAGACGGCATGTGCAGGGCGTGCGGATGCTATGTGGAACTGCGTGCGGCGATGCGAAAAAAGGCTTGTCCTTACGGAAAATGGCAGCCTGAAAAAATCTAAAATAATGAATTATTTTATTTATATAGTAAAAACTAAAATATTTTAAAATAATATTGACATACATATTAATGTATTGTACAATATGAACATAAGATAACCGCAAATAAAAGAAAAGCATACAAAGTGCTTAATCAACTGGTGGGTATAAAAAGTAGAATTATATATTTTACTAAATTATTTGACAATTTGCGCAATTGTAAAACCAGGCGGTCCAATGTTTCTAATCAATTAAAGGAGGTAGGGAAATGAAGAAAAAGTTATTAGCTACAATTTTAAGCGTTGCTTTGACAGCATCCATGTTAGCAGGCTGTGGCTCCAATGCCGGCACAAGCGGAACAACCACTGGAGATGCGGCAGCCGAGACTACGACTGAGGCAGAAGCAGGCGATGATGCTGCAGCAACGGAAGAAGGGGAAGTTGCAGAAGGCGAAGCAGCTCCGGCAGCAGTTACGACCGTAGGAGATCCTAACGGTACGCACATGGAGATGTGGTCCTTCGTTGAATTACACAATACGTTCTATGCGAGCATGTTGGAGAAATGGAATGCTGAGAATCCGGACAGAACAATTGAAATCACATTTACTACATATCCTTATGCGGATATGCACACGAAATTATTAACATCCTTGAATGCAGGTACCGGTGCTCCGGATCTTTGCGACGTAGAAGTTGGACAGTTCCCTAACGTTGTAGCAGGTATGGATACATGGCTTTATCCTTTGGATGATGCGCTTGCACCCTACGCTGCTGACTTAGTACAGGCTCGTCTCGATACCTATGCCGGTGCTGACGGCAAGCATTACGGAGCTCCTACACACGTTGGTGCTACCGTTATGTACTACAATGCAGAGCTGCTTGAGTCCTATGGCATCGATTATACGACGATCAAGACATGGGATGATTACACCGCAGCAGGCGAGAAACTGAAAGAAGCTTCCGATGGCAAAGTTATGATGACCTCCGTTGATACGGCAGGCGTTGACTGGATGTGGGTAGCAATGGCAGAGTACGGCGAAGACTGGACCGGCGGTTTTGACGGTTCTGCAAACGTACAGCTTGAATCTGTTAAGAACATGCTGACAATGCAGCAGGGATGGCTGGATTCCGGTATTGCCATGGTATCTCCCGACGGACACGTTGACCTTGAAGCAGGCTTCCAGAACATTTTGGACGGCAACATCGCTTCCTTCCCGAAGGCACTTTGGTACATGAGCCGCTTCCTTAACTATATGCCTGAAGAAGCAGGAAAATGGGCTTTGGCTCCTTGCCCGGTATTTGAAGAAGGTCAGCCTCGCTCCGTAGGTATCGGTGGTACAGGTACAGTTGTTACGAATCAGTCTGTAGATACCCAGTTGGCAGCAGATTTCATTTCTTATGCGAAGTGCTCGGAAGAAGGCGCTAAAGGAATCTGGGAAACCTTAGGATTTGACGTTTGCAACAGTGCAATGTGGACCGACGAGTCTATCACACATGATGCGAACAATGAATATGTTAAATTCTTCAGAACGAATCCTTACGACGTTCTTAACGAAGTAAAAGACGAAATCGGCAAGATCAGCGTTGTAGCTATCAGCCCTACGATCAACGAGCAGATGTGCAACGTAACATTGAACGATGTATTAGAGAATAAAATGGATGTAGATGAAGCGTTACAGGCCGCTCAGGATGTAATCAGCTTGGAAGAGTAGTAACTACTGGGGATTGCTTAGGGAAGTGACTTCCTGGGCAATCCCTTTTATGTAAATAGGAAAGTGCTCCTATTACATAGAAGATAGGTGCGCAGCTACGCGCGCGGAACAAAAGCTATATTTTATAAATGAATGGGTTAATGGGGTTGTTAGGTAAGGAGTGTGATTGCATATGAAAATAAGAAAGTTTTTATATTCACAGAAAGTGGCACCTTATGTGTTTGTGCTGCCGTTTATACTAAGTTTTTGTTTCTTTTGGATTTATCCCCTTTGCAGTACGATAACAATGAGCTTTCAAGACATTCTTCCTACGGGAACCGAATGGATAGGTCTGAAGAATTATAAGAAGCTGTTGATAGATACCACTTTTCATCAGGCGATTTTGAACAGCTTTCAGTATATGTTGTTAACGATTGTATTGCTGATACCGTTCCCGATGGCATTCGCAGTAATGATGGATTCCAGACTGGTAAAGGCGAAAGGTGTATGGAAGGCTTTTCTTTATCTTCCGGCACTGACATCCGTAGTTATTTCCGGTACTTTGTTCCGTCTGATGTTCTCGGAATACAGCACAGGACAGTTGAACGTAATCACCAGTATCCTCGGACTTGGAACCTTTAAATGGCTGAAAGTAAAAGCGACCGGACTTTTCGCCCTCGTATTGGTCTGCTGCTGGAGATGGACCGGCGTGAATATGCTCTATTTCCTATCCGGTCTGAAATCGATTGACGGCGCGTTATATGAATCCGCTGAAATCGATGGTGCTTCCGGCTTTCAGAAGTTTCGTTTCATAACGATACCTCTTTTGAAACCAACCACTATTTACGTACTTACTATCAGTATCTATGCCGGTCTGGCGATGTTCATGGAAAGCTTCATGCTGTGGGCGGGCCCGGATTCACCGAACAACATAGGTCTTACCATCGTAGGATACTTGTACAAACGCGGTATTGCCAAGAACCAGTTGGGCTACGGCAGCGCGGTAGGTCTCGTACTTTTGGTAATCGCACTTTTTATCAACGTTGTTCAGTTGGTGCTGAGCGGTACATTCAAGAAGGAGGAAAAATAATATGTCAAACGCAAAATCCTCTTCATTCGATCAAATGGGTATGAGTAAAAAGAATAAAATATTGAGCGTTTTTGCCACAGGATGGTTCGTGCTGCTCTCCTTCATCATCGTATTTCCGATTTTTGCAGGTTTGCTCGCTTCCTTCCGCCCCGGTCAGGAGCTGATCCGAAAGGGGCTCAGCGTAGACTTGAATGTCACTACGATGACGCTCGATAACTATATATATTTGTTCAGCGGGAACGTAGATTCACAGAAATATTTCATGTGGTTCAAGAACAGTTTGTTCCTTACGCTCATTTCAGTAGTGGGAACGCTGGCAATCTGCTACCTGGTAGCCTATGGATTATCCATGTATGAATTCCCCCTGAGAAGAATTCTGTTTTTCATGGTAATCGCTACGATGATGGTACCTTTTGAAATATTGATGCTTCCTCTTTATAAAGAAATGATTACATTGAAACTCATCGACACCACCGCAGGCGTCGTGCTGCCGGGCATATGCGGCGCTTCCACCATATTTTTCTTCCGGCAGTATATGATAGGACTGCCGAAAGAGCTTCTGGATGCGGGACGTATAGACGGCGCGACCGAATACGGCATTTGCTTCAAGATCATGCTGCCGATTACAAAGCCCGCCTTTGCGGCGATGTCCATTCTCTGCGCCATGGGTGCATGGAACAACATCCTTTGGCCGATGCTGGTATATAGAAGTGCCAGCAAGTTCACACTCCCGATAGGCCTTAATACCTTGTTAACGCCCTACGGAAACAACTACGATGTATTGATTGCCGGCTCTATGTTCGGTATCATCCCGGTGTTTGTTGTATTCCTTTGCTTCCAGAGGTATTTCATCGACGGAATGACTGCCGGAGCAGTAAAAGGATAATTACAATAAAAGCAATAAAACACTCCATTACCTAAAAAGCTGCTGCGTCTGCTGGAAACAGTATGATGCGGCGGCTTTTTGGCATTTGTAAAAATTCCCATACACAAACATAGGTTCGAGTGATATAATAAATCTGATCGAGGAAATAGTAATCAGAACAACGGAGGTATTTCGGGAATGGAGAACAGAACATATTTGTGTATCGATTTAAAATCATTTTACGCTTCCGTGGAATGTGTAGAGCGCGGGCTCGATCCGCTGACGACCAATCTGGCGGTAGCCGATCCGGAGAGAAGTGAAAAAACGATCTGCCTTGCGATTTCCCCGAGCATGAAGGCTCTTGGCATCAAGAATCGATGCCGGGTATTTCAGATACCTCATGGTGTTCGTTATATCATGGCGGTGCCGCGGATGAAGCTCTACATTCAGTATTCCGCCAATATATACAGCATATATTTAAAATATGTCGCGAAAGAAGACATCCATGTCTATTCCATAGATGAAGCGTTCCTTGACGTGACCCATTATCTTCCCATGTATCATATGGATGCAAAAAGTCTGGCGACCCGGATAATGGAGGACATAAAGACTGCAACAGGAATTACCGCCACGGCAGGAATTGGAACCAATCTGTATCTGGCTAAAATTGCGCTGGATATTACTGCAAAGCATACAAGAGATAACATTGGATATTTGGATGAAATAACCTATCAGATAACCTTGTGGAACCATAGACCATTGAACGACTTTTGGCGAATAGGAGCCGGTACGGTAAAACGGCTCGCCGGTGCGGGAATTACTACCATGGGAGAAATCGCCTGTTCCGATGAAGATATGCTCTATCGCTTGTTCGGGATAGATGCAGAGCTTTTGATAGACCATGCATGGGGCAGAGAGTCGGCCACAATGGCTGATATCAAGGCATACAAACCCAAAAACAGCTCTATGTCCAGCGGGCAGATTCTTCCGAGAGATTACAGCTTTGAGGAATGCAGACTGGCAGTAAAAGAAATGACGGATGCGCTCTGTCTGGATATGGCAGAGAAAGGATTGGTTACTGATTCTATTTCTCTTATGATCGGATATTCTAACCGGCTTGAGTTAAAGCCTGCAACGGGAACCGCCCCAATGTCCATCACTACCAATTCTTACCGCGCGATAATTCCCTATGTGAATGTGCTCTATGAACGCATTGCGGATCGGAATACGCCGATACGAAGACTCGGCCTCTCTTGCAATAACCTCATAGACGAAGCCTATGAGCAATATGACCTGTTTACTGATCCGGCGCAGTTGGAGCGGGACCGAAAAATACAGAAAGCGGCTTTGGAAATCAAAAGAAAATATGGACAGAACGCACTTGTGCGAGGAATGGATCTGCAAGAGGCGGGTACCACCATACAGCGTAACCGCCAGATTGGAGGACACAAAAGTGGGGAGTAAGCGGGAAAAAATGGACCATGAAAATCGTGCAAAGCAATTTATGCCCTTTGATGCTTTAAAAGGATTCCGGGAAGTGCTGGCAGAGAAAGAACGTATTATTGTTCCAAAACGGGAATTGTCAGAGGAGCAGAAGGAGGAGCTGGATTGGAAGCTGCGGAAGATTCAAAAAATGGATGTGATTACGGTAGAGTTCTTTCGAAACAATGAGTATGTTCAAATGACCGGAATGGTGTCGCGGATAGAAGAGACGGCCGGAATACTGGTGATTGTCAATACGAAGATTGCTTTTGATGATATTTTCGATTTGCGCGAGAGTGCCATTTAGAAGGGGCTTTTTCTGTAATCTCTATGGCATGGAAGCTCATACCGCCTCAGCAATTCGGAAGTACCATGATGTGCGGTCTGGGTTTATGGCGCTTTATGCATGGATATGATATACTATACCTTGCGTTAAGCGGCATAACTTATATTGGTAATGAATAGGAATCGTGGGGAAAATATGAAAAAAATTATATATACTTTTATACTTATATTAACTTTGACCGGCTGTGGTAATGAGAAGAGTGCGGGGCAGGAAACGACTGACATACAGGAAGAAACGGGACAGGATATATTACATGAGAATCCGCCGGAGGACGCACAAAAGACCAATGATATGGCGCGTATCATAGAAGAGCAGACTTTTGAAGTCATCTTAGATAACTGGGGAGAGGTCACTTTTGCGGCAATTGCTCCGGATGGAGAAAAAGAGAAGGATGTTACATTTAAACTGCTGAAAAATGGGCAGGAAACTTATTCCTTCCCGGAAAAAGGAACAGATAATTTCAGCAAAGTGTTGGCAGTGACCTTTAAAGATTATAACGAGGATGCAAAAACGGATATCATTGCCATTGTGCAGTACAAAGATGGGGAAAATATATGGAATCAGGCTAAGGTCTTCTTGCAGGAAAATGCAGATAATATGTTTTATCTGGATTATGATCTGGAGGGATATCTGTTAGAACGAGAGACAGAAAACGGTCCCGCCTTTTACAGAGATTTTTTTCTGGAGGAATATCTTCAAAAGCAAGGTCTGACAGATAGTGTGTCATCTGTAATGGGAACATGGAAGGGCTATGCGGAATATGTTGCAGGTTTGAATGGAGAAATCAGCGTCGGCAGGCAGATAGAGATATTTGCCGAGCAGGTCGGAAAATGGGCGGCTGATATCGAGTATGCAGACGACCTGTATTGTTTTGCGCTGACGGAGTTAGACTACGATGGAATGATAGACTTGATCGTATCGAACTGCGGAGGTACGGGAAGTTTTTCTTATAATCATTTTTATGAAATCAATTCGGAAGGAAATATGGAGGAACTTGAGACGAATTTCATAGAAGGAAACTCCCAGGCAGATATCATAACGGATGAAGCAACTGTTTATAGTTCTTTTTCAGCAGACGGCATACAGGACTATTATATTTTCGGTGACTTTCTAAAGGCCGGACCGGATGAGTACCATGAAGATATAAGAGCCCTGCATATAGAGAAGAATGTGGTGATGGAGATGCCGCTGGCGAATAAGGATACTCTATATGGAGGAGCAGATTATACGGGGAAAACAGTGTATACAGACTATAAAGGAGAAAAAATAACAGAAGAAGATTATGATAATTTTGCGCAGACATATTTCGAAAAACTTGGCTTGCAGAAGAAAACAGCTTCTTTCGGCTGGATGGATGTGAAAGATTTACAAGGGCTTAGTACGGAACAAATTATAGCAATGTTATCGGAATCCTATCAAAATTTTGAGATTAAGTAATACTGACCTTACGGACATATAGGAGAAAAATATAAGATGAAAAAAGTCATACAAATAATAGGACTTATTTTTCTGCTGATTTTTAGTGCAATAACGGTCCTGATAGGTAGTTTTATTTATATAACCAAATATCGTGTACTGGAAGTAGGAAGAGAACAATCTGCAGATAGAAATTATGAAGTGATTTTTCAGATGATAGGAGAGCCGGAGTGGCCGTTTGGGGCAACGGCAGGCAGATTTGTTGTAAATGATTTAGCAAATGACGAACAGCTTCAGAAAACAGATTTAACGATCCTGGACGATGGAGGGACGTTTCGTGATTCAAACTGGTATGTAACCTGGTACCCGGCAGGGGTGGAAATTATTATTTCGGGAAGTGAGCAGGAAAATGAAACCTATGTGATTTATTATGACGAGAGCGGTCAGTTCAAAGGATATACCAAAGAACAGGCAACTGCATGGATACAGAAAAAATACGGAAGTGAAGTCCGGTTTGCATCGGAACAAAATAATACATATACCTTTGATACGGGTGACTTCGGGTTTGAAGTGCAGAAGGATTTTCATTTAACGGACAATTATGAAAATGCTTACTATGAATGGTATAGCGAACAATTTTCAAAAACACATAGCAGAGCTATCTATTTTGAAGAAGACAATTCAGAATATATTCCTACTGTAGGCTTTAATGGAAGGCAAGCTGGAGAAATAGAAAGTTTCTGTAATGCGGTATGTGATTTAGTGGAGAGCTTCGAAAAAGTACCCTTCGATAAGTTCATTTATTACATAGAAGAACAGACTTTTACTTTTGCATTGAAAGGCTATCTGGAGCCATATAACAGGAATGCCTTGTATAATGCGGTATATGAACAGCTCGAACAGACATCTCTCAGGGCGATTGAGGAAGAAGAGGCCCCGGACGCAGATTATCCGGAAGCAACTGATACAGACCGAAGCGAAACTTTTCCCGTTGAAACGGAGAGTGACGTAATTCCGAACGGGGATTCCTATAGTACAAACAAAAGCGAAGCTTTTTCGTTCGAAATAACGAAAGAAATCCTGGAGTATTATAAGTCTCTGGAACCGGATGCGAGCTATAAAATGAAAGACGGAACCGCATACAATATGTTGCCGGTAGATAGGGCTTGCGGAAGCAGTTATTATATCTTAACGGCTGTTAAGGGAAACACGTTGCAAATAATAAATATGGACCCTTATTTGGGGCAGGGTGGGGAAGCTAAATGGATAAGCTTTTTAGAGGATGAACAAATCGGATTCTCCTGCCTGTCTTACAGCGGCGGAAGCTATGGCTTGTTATTCCGGACAGGGGATGGCGGCAAGACCTTCCGTGAAGTTACCTATCCTTCGGCTAATGCTTTGCTTTCGGATGGAACTATTTACAATCCGTTTGTGATGCCGGAACAGGTCTGGGAAGAAAAAGGAAAAATGTATCTGTTAGTCGGACAGGGGCCTGATGGAGACTATTATGGGGAAAAAGGCTATTGCAATGGACTTTTTGAATCCACGGATCAAGGTGTGACATGGAGTTATCTGGGAGAAGAAGCAGTAAAACGATAGTTTTATAGTTTATTTCTATTAATTTGCCCCGTGCTAATTGCTGAGAGCTGTGAAAAAAGAGAGGTGAAGCTGATGAATACATGCCAGATACTGGCATGATTTTCTTGTAAAGTAAAGAAAAGGGATGATGATAAAATAAGGGCACTAGATATTTAAATATCTGGATGCGCTTATTTTAGTTATTACCTTCGATAAATAATATATCCAAGTGCTTTTATTAATTTGGTTTAGTGGTATTTTGTCATAAAGCGATAGTATATTTCATTAAAATATGTTATTATATTACAGAATATTATGGGGGAATTTTATGGCGAAAATATATATAGTATTATTATCTGTAATTTTTACATCAATATCTTTGTGTGGTATCACATCTGACACATCCCCTAAGCAAAAGTTAATTTCCAAAGATTGATAAGTTACAATTCCAATACATTGATAAACATTATGTATTTAATCTTGGAGATTCATTAGAAACGAGTGAATTATTATGTAGTGTATTTCAATGAAGACTATTCTGTTTTATATGCCGGTGGTACTAAGATAATTAAGGAAAATAGTATTAATGGCCCCTGGTCATGGATATTTATTGCCGGGATAAAGATCATGATATTATAATTGAAAACAAATATGGAGGTACTAAAATTTTTTTTGACTGTTCAAAAGAATTGACATTATCGGGTTTACCAATATATTTTAGATTTAGAGTTCAGGGCAAAAAAATCGGCAGATTATTAAGAATTATAATCCTCATAATGTATTTAGCAAGGTGATATTTCAACAACAGAAGTAACTGATTTTCGCTTTAATGATTATCGTAGTCTTCAGCTATCGCTACTGGAAAAAATAATAAATTAATTGAGAATTGCGTTATGTTTGTAAAAACCAAGTTCCATAAATGTAATTGGAAAACTATATCAGTAAAGAGGAATAACCTTATGATTAAAAAAAACATAGAAACATTAATTGGATTAACTTATGGGACACTGGCTGGAGCACTGGGCGACAAGTGTATAGAGTTGAGTATTGAACAAATTAAAAACATATACACGAATTATGAAAATCGTCATAAATCTTTAACAACAAGGTTATATACTGCTCTCATAGAATCAATGAAAGAAGTTACTAGTAATAGATATGAAGATAATATGGATGTATTATATGATTGTGCTAACAGTTTAATGACATGTTGGCAGCGTGAGGATGTATTAAGTTTAGTAACTTTTACAGATAGTGCATTAATTTCAAAGTATTCAAATAATACCATAAAAGCGAAAGATTTTGAAGATATATTAGTAAGGCATATTATAAAAGATGAAGAATTAGAACATGTATTATCATTTCATTGGAACAAAAAAAGTTATGATAATACAAAAAAAATTGTACAAGATATTAACAAGCAAAATGTAGTATTAGAAGAAGTAAGAGATAATATCAATAATATTAAAAATAAAATGATTGAAGATAATCCTAATAAAGAAGTTAAAAAGTTTTATGCTGAAGATACAAAAGCAGAGTTTGTAAGAAAATGGAAGGATGAATTATTTCTTCATAAAGGTGAAGGTATTACACTTGAACATACATTTGTTATGCCGGATTATAAATTATATGATGAAGAGACTCTAGTTTATGATAATTTAAAAGAACATTTAAAGATATTTATTACCAAATCGGAATATAGAAATATGTTTATTATTGGTCATCCGGGTATGGGGAAGAGTAGTATAGTAGCTTTTTTAATTAATGAGTATCAAAAAAACAATATATTAATTATTAAGTTTAGAGATTTAAGAGATAATGAATTGCATAATGGTTTATTAAATGCAATTTTTTATAAACTTGATGAAGACTTGGAAAATAAAATTCTTATAATGGATGGATATGATGAACTAGATTATCATGGAAATAAGGAAGATTTATTGAATAATTTTCAATATGATATCAGTAAGATTAGAAATCTTAAATGGATTATTACATCAAGACATAATTATATTTCAGATACGATACTTATGAAAGAAGAAGCGATATATTTGCAACCATTTAATAATGATAAAATAAAAATATTTTATAATAAACTATATGATATGTATTTAGAAAAAGAAGTAAAAAATATTGAAGTTATAGGAATACCAGTTATTTTATATATGGCTTTATTTTCAGAAATCGATATAACTGATGAAAAATCAATTCCAGAAATTTATAGTACTATTTTTTCAATAGATAGAGGAATCTTTCGTAAATTGCGAAGTAAAAATAATAATGGGTTTGATAGTGGTGTAACGCATAGAGTAGAAATTATTGGAAAAATTTTTTTGAGAATATTAAGCGAATTAGCTTTTGCTATGTTCGAATATGGAGAGTTTGAAATTTCATTTAGTAAATATGAAGATATTATTAATAAAAATTGTATTGATAATCAACATAGAGAATTAGCGTTTGATTTTCCATTAGCTAACTTAAGTGAGATATACGATAAGAAAGTTAAATTTGTGCATAATTCCATTTATGAATTTTTTGTTTCAGAATATATTTTTTCTTGTTTATGTGAGTTAAACAAAACTTATAATATTAATAAATATAATATTTTGGGAGAAATGTTACATAAAAACAAATTGAGTTCTGAAGTGATAGAATTTTTATCTTATAGAATCAATAATAGTAATTTGTGCGATGATATGATTATATTTACAAAAACAATAAAATTTATGCTTATAAATGGAATGTTATATAATGTTAATTTAAATGTTAAACAAGCGCTTAATTCAGAAAAAAATATTTTTTATAATTTAATGGGTATTTTACATTGCTATAATCTAGATGTCATAGACATTAATTGTATAAATTATTATTTAGAAAATAAATATGTTAAGGAGTTAATTAATGATAATGAAGATATTGATTTATCATACTTAGATTTAAGCAAAACAAATTTAAAATATATTAATTTGAATTATTCTAACCTAAATCGAGCTAATTTGTGTGAAACTAATTTGTCGAGAGCCAATTTATGCAGAGTTAATCTGTGTGAATCCCTTTTAACGGAAGTTGACTTTCATGGGAGTAATTTGTCAAAATCTAATCTTTTTAAGGCTAATTTAGAAAGAACAAACCTTTTTAAAGTGGATTTACGTGGAGCAAATATGAGAGAGGCGGACTTGCGTAAGGCTTATTTGGCAAAAGCGGACTTAAGCGGAGCGAATTTGCAAGAAACAGACTTAAGCGAAGCGGATTTGCGAGAAGCAGATTTACGTAGAGCAGACTTAAGGCAAGCAGATTTGCGAGAAGCAAATTTGCGCAAGGCTGACTTGAGCGGAGCAGATTTACGTAAGGCTGACTTAAGTGGAGCAGATTTGCGAGAGGTTGATTTGCTTAATGTAAATTTGAACGAAGTCGACTTGAAGAATGCTATTTTAAAATAAGATAAAAATAAGTATAGTTTAAAAGTAAGAGCTTAATAGGTTATTTGCCCGTATTGCAATAGACCTTCATCTAAAGTACACTCTGTATATCAGCGTGAAATTAAAGATCTACCGATACAGAATAAGAAAATCAAATTCGTTTAAAGTGTGTAAAAACAGCATCTGTGAGCTGCTTAAAAAAATGCCATCCACTGTGGATAAATCAACTGTAAAATAGTTTGCGCGGATGATTTTGCTTTTCGAAAAAGATATCCTTATAGCTCGGTAATGGTTGATCTGGAGGCCGCCGTATCATAGATATAATTGATTCTCGTGAAATTACAGTGGTTGCTGAGTGGTTAAAAACTCATCCAAATGCTTTACCGATTAGCGATAGATTTGATCTGCTAAAAAATCTTTCTGAAGCGGTGGAAAAATATATGCGTCGTCTTTTCCATCCCGTCTGGAAATCCCAGCAACCGTAGCAACGCAAAGCCCAAAAATGCAGGCCCTTTATAATACACGCAATCGTTCAGAATGAATCCGTTTTGCTCAATCGAAACGTGGTGAAGGTTATACGATCAATGATATTGCACTATTATTACATTTGTTAGTAAGTACAGTATTTAAGTACCTTGCTATTCCAAAAGACGAAATACCTAAGGGGCATGTGAATGCTTGAAAGGTACTATATAATATCATAGCCGCCTATAAGTAAGAAAAAATCCGAGAGCTCAAAGGGTGTGACGTACGTAAAATCAAGCATTTGGACGCCTTCACAAAATTTTTATAATTTCATTAGCACTCGACTATTGACAGTGCTAACAACGGGTGTTATATTACATATAGAACGAGGGAAAAGAAATGATCCCAGAGTTCACAGCCCGGAGTTTGGGGTTATAAACGGCATAATGTATATTAATGAAGAATGGAGGAATGATTTATGTTAATGCCAAGTATTTTTGGAGAAAATTTATTTGATGATTTTATGTATTTTCCGTTCGAAAGAGAATTCTTCGGAAGGCGCAATCCGATGTATGGAAAAGGCGAGAGAAATTTAATGAAGACAGATATAAAAGAAACAGACTCTGCCTATGAAGTAGCTGTTGACTTACCAGGCTTTAAGAAAGAGGAAATTTCCGCGAAACTGGAAAAGGGATACCTTACCATCAGCGCTTCCAGGAATTTGGAAAAAGACGAAAAAGATGAAGAAAGCGGCAGATACATTCGCAGAGAACGCTATAGCGGCCAGTGCTCCAGAAGTTTCTATGTCGGTGAACAGGTTACCGAGGAAGATATCAGAGCAAAATTTGAAGATGGTATCTTGCAGCTTTACGTTACTAAAAAGGAAGCGAAGCAAGTGGAAGAGAAGAAGCTTATAGCCATTGAAGGATAAACTTAAAAGAAACATAAACGAGGAGAGACTTTAGCGGTCTCTCCTCGTTTGTTTTGTAAATAGAAAACGCGCCTATTTTACAGAAACAATAGATGCACAGCTACGCGTGTTAAGCAAAAGCTGTGCTGTAGAAATACTTGGTTGCGAGAGTGTACGAAGCACACTTTTGTTCCATATTTATATAAATTCTTTCCAATGTCAATTCTTCCAAATTGAATCGTACCTGCAACTGTGTTACACTAAAAAGCGTACAAATATTTTCTTAAGTTGTGGAAACAGTAAAATTAGTGAAGGGAATAACGGCGGGATAGGAGCTATTTAAAACAGATGAAAAAGAAAACAGAGAAGAAAAAAGTAATATTGATCATAGAAGATGATATGGATCTGGCCATGATTGTTTCGGATATGCTCGCGGACTATGGATATGGCGCGGTCCATGCAAAAGACGGACAGGAAGCTTATGAGCTTCTTGCAGACCGGAGGTTTGACCTGATTTTATTAGATATCAATCTTCCTTTTGGCACCGGATTTGAAGTGTGCCTGGAGCTTCGCAAGGTATCGGGTGTTCCGATTATTTTTTCCAGTGCCAGAACTTCCGAAGATGATAGGATTACGGGCCTTAATATGGGAGGGGATGATTACCTTCCAAAGCCCTATTCGCTCAAAGAGCTGTTAGCCAGAATCAATGCCCTTATGCGGCGGACCTACGGTTACGGAAAAGAAAATATAGTCTGCGGCCCAGTGGAAATCGATGCTGTGGCAAGGCAAGTCAAGAAGAATGGTGAATTGATTTCCATGTCCTTGAAAGAATTCGATTTGCTTTGTTTTATGGCTCAAAATAAGAATAAAGCCTTATCCAAGGAAGAATTGCTTAGAGAAGTGTGGGGAATTTACTCGGAGACAGAAATGTCAACGGTAACGGTACATATAAGATGGCTGAGAGAAAAGCTGGAGGAAGACCCGGCGCATCCGGTATATATTAAGACTGTCTGGGGAATAGGATATCAATTTGAGGACAAAGTGAAATGAAGAAAAAAATGGTAAAGATTTTTATTTGGTTTATGCTTGTTTTGACATCAATCGCCCTCTTTTCCTATATAAATATGCAAAAACCGCGGTTAGAAGGAGAAAACGGCGTATATATCGTAGCGTTAAATGAAATACAGCAGCTTTCTTATGCGGAAGACAAAAAGGAAGAGATGGATAAGAAAATCCATGTGCTTCAGGAAGAACTGAGGGATGCAGGTTTTTATGAGAACAAAATGGAGGTAACAAAGCTTATTGCCGTATATGCAGCGGCAGCCGGCTTTGTTACCTTTGTATTTGTTTATTTATATAGGAAGATTGTAAAACCTTTTGAGAAACTGGAGAATTTCGCATACGAAATTGCCGGAGGGAATCTGGATGTTTCTCTTGACTATGAAAGAGAAAATTATTTCGGTGCTTTCACATGGGCATTTGACCATATGAGAAAGGAAATAAGCAAGGCAAGAAATTGTGAGAAGGAAGCGATTGCTAATAATAAGACAGCAATTGCTACTTTATCTCATGATATAAAGACGCCAATAGCTTCTATACGTACCTATGCGGAAGCACTTCAGTCAAACATGGATAATAATCCGGAAAGAAGAGCCCGTTATACCTCCGTGATTATGAAAAAATGTGATGAAGTAACCGCTCTGACCAACGATTTGTTTCTGCACTCTCTGGCGGATATGGACAAGCTGAAAATGCATCTGGAAAAAGAAGACATTGCGGAAATTCTGGAAGAGACGATAACGATACTGACAGGGGGAGAGCGTACAATTTTTTATGAGAACAGAGGGATACATAACAAGGTTCTTTTGGATAAAAAGCGATTTGAACAGATGATAGAGAACCTTATAAATAATGCGGTAAAATATGCGCCGAACAGCAGGGTAGAAGTCGTGCTGGAGCAGGAAGAGAAAGAAGCGGTTATCAGCGTAAGGGATTTTGGACAGGGAATCGCGGATGAAGATATGCCCTTTGTATTCGATAAATTTTACAGAGGAAAGAATACGGAAGGAAAAGACGGAGCGGGCCTTGGCCTTTACATTGTAAAATATGTGGCGGAGCAAATGGACGGCAGCGTAACGCTTGTTAACAGGTATCCGGGAGTGGAAGTGAAGATTAAGTTTCCTTTAATAGAGTAAATATCAGGCCTTAAGGATTTTTTAATAACTTTTGCTTTATAGTAAGAATGATAAAACAAATAGAAGCAAAGAAATTCTTTATGGAGGAAAGTTATGGAAAGAAAAATAATTCTGAGCACAAAAGGACTTTGTAAAAGCTATGCCAGTGAGGGTACCCAGAACCATGTGCTGAACGGAATAGATCTGGACATATATGAAGGCGATTTTACAATTATCATGGGAGCTTCCGGTTCGGGGAAGTCCACACTTCTTTATTGCCTCAGCGGGATGGATAGGGCCACTGCCGGCGCAGTACTTTATGAAGGAAAGGATATTGCCAAATTTAATGAGAATAAGCTAACGAGACTTAGGCACGGTGATTTTGGTTTTGTCTTTCAGCAGATTCATCTCGTGAGTAATCTGAACATGTTTGAAAATGTAGCAGTTCCCGGTTATCTTGGAAAAAAGAGAACGGCGCCGCAGGTCAATAAATATGCACAGGAGCTGCTAAAGAAAATGGGGATATACGAAGCGTTCAAGAGGCTTCCCTCACAGGTGTCCGGCGGTGAGGCACAGAGGGCAGCAATTGCCAGAGCTTTGATCAATGATCCTAAGCTTTTGTTTGCGGATGAGCCTACGGGAGCGCTGAACAAAAGGACTTCCAGAGAGGTGCTTGACCTGCTTACTGCGATAAACAATGAAGGGCAGAGCGTATTAATGGTAACGCATGATATCCGCGCAGCCGTCCGCGGCAGCCGGATCATTTATCTGGAAGACGGCAAGGTGTTAGGGGAGCTTTCGCTGCCCGGATATAAGCAGAATATTTCGGATGAAGAATTTAAGAGCAGGGAAAAGCAGGTAAATGCATGGCTTTCCTCCATGTCATGGTAGGAGGTGCGCGATGGAAATTTTCACACTGCTAAAAGCGAATATAAGGAATAAAAAAGGAAATTTTATCAGTACTCTTGTATTGATTTTTATACTCTCTCTCGTGCTTACCACAGTGATCGGCGTTGTGACCAATTCCGATAGGCGCCTGGAGGAAGCCTATCAGGAAGTGAACATGCCGGATAGCATGTCTGCGGTAAAAGAAGATGATTATACGGAAGATATTGCGGAAACGATCAGAGAATGTGAAGGCGTGGACTCGGTAGAAGTTCTAAAGGCGCTTTATTCTACCGGGGTATTTATTGACGGAGAACGTGCCGACAGAATTCTGTTCTTAGATTATGATAACAAAGAACACCGTTACAATCAGTACAGTGAAGATTTGGATAAGTTTTTGAAAGAAAACCGGACGCCTGAGAAAGGGGAAATACTTTTGCCGGTAAGCTTCGTGCAGCATTACGGATGTGCGGTCGGCGATATGGTACATATCGAGGTGAAGGGTAAGGAGCAGGAATTCAAAATAGCAGGGTTTATTGAAGAGCCCTTTGCGGGAGCTTTCATCATGGGTATAAAAAATGCTCTTATGAATAGCCAGGACTTCAAAGAACTTTATGAAGAACGGCTTCATTCTGAGGATATAGCAGAGGGAGCGGAAAAAGGAATAATATTATACCAATGCATTTATATACATGCACAGGAAGAATGGAAAGATGATATTTACCAGCTGAGAAAAAATATTGATGATGTATCGGGATTTATGAGCGCCGCAGACGTAGCGCTGACCATAGGGGAATCCAGAACCTATACAATGCTTCTGAATCACATATTAGCAGGAATACTGGTGTTGTTTTCCGTGCTTTTGTTTATTGTCGTTTTAGTGATTATGGGGCACAGCGTAGTATCCACCATAGAAATGGAATATGTTTCTTTTGGTGTTTTAAAGTCCCAAGGATTTACAAAGTGGAAATTGCGGCTGATATTGATTTTGCAATATGTGCTTTCGGGAGTAACAGGAATTGTTTTTGGTACAGCAGCGAGCATACCGGCGACCGGATTTTTAATCGGTATTTTTACCCCTATTTCCGGGGTTCTTGCCTCTCGGAAGCTGAATCTTGGCATAAGTATTCCGTTGCTCATGTTCGTGCTTGCGCTGGCTTGCTTTTATGTATTGCTTAAGACGAAGAAGCTTGCGTCCATTTCTCCTGTGAGGGCAATTTCAGGAGGAAGGGATAGCATTTATTTCTCGGCTAGGATGCAGATGCCGGTAACGGGGAAGACAAAAAGAAGCTTTAAAAGCAGACTGGCGCTTCGGCAGCTTACCTCTAATGCGAAGCAATATATCGGGATTGGCATTATTAGCTGTATTCTGACCTTTTTCATGATTGCAGTCACGGCCTTCGGGCAAATGGCGAATGTGGATTGGCTATATAGGCTTTTTGGATGGATAAATGCAGATATTATCGTGGATTATGGGAATTATCCCGAGTTGCAAAAAGAGATTGAAGAAGTGATAGCGGACCGAGGGGGAATAGAGGAATACGAAAATAAGAATCAGTACTATTTCTTGATAGATGGATACAACTTTGCAGGCAGGGTTGATGGAAGGGCGCAAAGGCTCGATACGATAATTGACGGAAGGATACCCATATATGAGAATGAGATTGTTGTGACGGAGCTTGTATCAGATATATTGGGAAAAGGGATAGGAGATGAAGTTACTATAGGATATGGAGAAGAAGAGGCTGATTACCTGATCGTAGGAACTTATCAATGCGTCAACGATGTGGGGAAAATTTTTTGTATGAATACGGAAGGTATGAAACGTTTACAACCGGATTATGAATATAATATTTATGACTACGTGCTTTCCGACAGCAGCACTGTGAAGGACATTGTTTCTGAGCTGGAGGAAAAATATGCTTCCTATGTGGGAGAAATCACATTTACAGATAATTCAGAAAAAGAAACTGCTCCTATGCTGGTGGTCGTTATTGCCGCGATAGAGGCAATATTCTACATTATTTATGTTATTTCAATCGCAGTGATCGCTGTGTCCTCGATTATGGTAAGCGGCAGAACTTTCTTAAAGGAAAGAAAAGATATTGGGATATATAAAGCCGGCGGCTTTACAACGAGCATGCTGAGAATACAATTTGCACTGCGCTTTGTATTTGTCTCTTTGATTGGTGCAGCCGTCGGAATTTGTTTGAATTTATGGCTGAATGATCCTATGATGGTAGCTGTTCTTAAGCAGATGGGAATTAGCGTATTCCGTACGAAATATAATCTAATGACAATTGCAGTGCCGGTATCAATTGTTGTTGCTGTGTTTTTCCTGTTCTCTTATATGGTTGCGGGAAAAATAAAAAAGGTCTCCACGAGAGAATTAATCGTGGAATGATTCATTCAATAATATTCATAGAAATAAAATAAGAAATGCGCCTTGTAACGATTATTCCAAATTGGTACAAGGCGCAGGTTTTATGTTAGAAAATCCGCAAATTATTTCTGTACAAATAAAGTTACGTTGAAACCTTGTCCTAACTGTGTTACACTAAAGAGCACAAGAATATTTTCTTAAGTCGCGGCAATCTTATGAGGTGAGGGAATAACGACAGAATAGGAGACGTTTAAGAAGAATGAAAAATGAATTATTTTCTATAGGACCGGTCACGGTATATGGGTATGGTCTGATGATAGCCATTGGTATATTGGCGGCATATTTTGTGGGAGAATACAGAGCCAAGAAGAAGGGGCTGGACCCTGAGCACATATTTAACTTTGTTATATGGTGCGTACTGGGAGGATTTTCCGGTTCCAAGCTTTTGTTTTTTCTGACCAGTATAAAGAGTATTATCGCTGATCCGAGCCTTCTGCTGGATTTTTCTGACGGCTGGGTAGTATACGGCGGAATTATCGGTGGAATTTTAGCGGCTATGCTCTATTGTAAAATTAAGAAATTGAAATTTCTGGCTTATTTCGATTTGCTGATTCCCTCGGTAGCATTAGCGCAGGGCTTCGGACGAGTAGGGTGCTTGCTGGCAGGCTGCTGCTACGGACATGAGACGAACAGCCCTCTCGGCATCGTATTCCATACATCCAGATATGCGCCTAACGGAGTGAATCTCGTACCCACACAGTTGATATCCAGCGGTCTCAACTTTATTCATTTCCTCATACTGATATGGTTCGCAAAGAGGAAAAAAGCTGACGGACAGGTCGGAGCCTTATATCTCATATTGTACAGTATCGGCAGATTCATTTTAGAATATTACAGAGGCGATTTGATCAGAGGAACGGTAGGGACGCTGTCCACTTCGCAATTCATCTCTATTTTTACCGTAACGGCAGGTGTTATACTGTTTGTGGTAACCGGTAAGAAAGCAGGAGTAAAAAAAGAAACAGAACAAAACTAATAATAATACAGTAGACAATCGTCCTCTTTTGAGAGGCGGTTGTCTATTTTCAATTTAACCAAATGCGAAAAGATGCCATTGGAACGATACCGAAGCTGCCCGAGTTGCCAAACCGGAAATTAGAAAGGGGCAGGTAAGTAACCTGCCCCTCTCGTGACTTACTAAGCATTAGGGGAGAGTGTAAAATAAAGGATTGTCTGTTTATGACCACAAGGGCAGGTGCATCCCAGGGAAACAGTGGCCTCTTCGTTGAAACAAGCGTTTGTAATAGGGACAACTATAAAATTAATAAACCATAAAAAAAGATTTAATTGATACTCTAATTGACTGTCAGAACAATAAGTGAAAACTTTAGTGAACCAAAGTTTACATGATGTTGGCTGAGCCGCCCATGATATATTATATTGCTCAGCTAGTATTTTTAATGATTCTTCTTCTGTTTTTCCTTCGAATTGTCTTTTGATTTTTTCCTTGTTCAGCATAAAATCACCTCTTTCAATTATATAATATGTAAGTTACTCTTTTTGTTGCCATAAAATTACAATTTTCGTCATTTTTCGCATGATAAAAATTGTATTGAAATAGTAAAAGAGGTTGTACGAGCTTGCGGTTTTTTCTGAGTATTCCTCGAAAGAGGGTGAAATAGATACTGATATCGCCGATGTAAAACGTAAGGATTGAAGACAAAGGAATTATACTCCGGATTGAACTAAACCGGATAGTCCAAATTATATAGAGATACAGTTTTATACGAACAAAGTCACGATAGGTATCGTTAAAAAGGAAAGCAGAGTAGAAAGAATAATACCTCTGGAAATGACCGCACTATCTATATTATTCTGCTTGCATAGTATGAGCGGAATATTTCCTGCGGGCACCGCAAGCATCAGAGCAGTGGTGCTGATAATGAGAACGTTGTCCGTAAAAAGCCGAAACAAGAATACGCAGAGTATAGGAATGATGACCATACGCAGCGCAGCGAAGACATATAGTTTTTTATGAGAAAAAATATCGGACAAAGGCATTTGGGCTACCGATACTCCCAGTATGAGCATAGATAAGAAGGTAGTGGAGCGTCCCACGTGAGTAAGAGTGTCCGAAAGGAGGACAGGAATGCTGATATCACTTATATAGAGAACGATAGTTATGACGGCGGAAACGGTACCTGCATTCACGAATTTTTTCGTTACTTTAAGCAGAGCCCGGGCATAGCCTTCTGCAATTTTCTTTTCCGGTTCCAAAGGAGAAGCATCGCCGGAAAGATTGCGGCTTGCGCTTTCAATTGCGGCGGTCTTAATGGTGGAAAGGCCATGGGTATAAATAAGTATATTGTATACAAGATTATTCAGGGATACGTAAATCAGAGAGCCTGAGCCAAGAAGGGCCATGGCGAGCGGGATGCCGATGAAACCTACGTTGCCGTAAATGGTAATCAGTTTGTATGCAAAGTGCTCTTCGCCCGGAACACGCAGGATATGGGGAATCAGATGCCCGCACAATATAAGTACGGCATATGCCAGAAGCACGATGAAAGTGCCCGTAAGGAGGTCGGAATTCGAGGCCTTCGGTCCGGCATCAAAAACGGAGCAGATTAACAGTGCCGGATTGCAGAGGTTCATGATTAGCGCCGATATCTGTTTGGAGGTTTCGTCGGAAATCATTGATTTGCGGTAAAGCAACGCTCCTGTCATAATAAGGATAAAGATAATTGCCATTTGCTGTAATACGATTTCAATACTCATAGTGCCATGCGCTTTCTATTTTCTGGAATTTATATTAAGAATTCCTTAGTTTATGTTTTGTCTTAGCTGGGAACGTAATAAAATCCTATAGAAGGATAACATACGAATATCTCTTTGTCAAAATAGTATCGAAAAATAGCACCGAAAATGATATGATAAGACTATGAGGAAAGGGAACTCGGAGGAAGAAGGTTGAAAGAAAAGTGCTTTCAACTATTGATTTTTAATCCGCTAAAGCGGACACGGGGTATAAAAATGTATGATGTCATTGTAATAGGAGCGGGCGTAACCGGTGCGGCCATCGCGAGAGAATTGTCCCGCTATGAGTATGCAGGGAAAACAGCGGTGCTGGAACGGGCGTCTGATATTTGTGAAGGTACTTCCAAGGCCAACAGCGGAATCGTTCATGCAGGACATGACGCGGAGCCGGGAACGCTTAAGGCGAGGCTGAACGTCTTGGGAAATAGGAAAATGGAGCAGCTTTCCAGGGAGCTGGACTTTCCTTTTAGGAGGAATGGCACGCTGGTGCTTTGCTTCGATGAGAAGGATAGGGATAAACTGCGAAGACTTCTGGAAAAAGGACAGCAAAACGGCGTGGAAGGGCTGCGCATCATCGAGGCGCAGGAGCTGCGGGCTATGGAGCCTAATATTTCAGATGAGGCAGTGGCGGCTTTGTACTCTCCTGCCGGCGGCATCGTATGCCCCTTCGGGCTTACTATCGCACTGGCAGAAAATGCTTGCGAGAATGGTGTGGAATTCCACTTGAATACAGAAGTTCTGCAAATAGAGAGAATACAGGAGGGGTTTTTGCTTAAGACCTCTAAAGGAGTGTTCGAAAGCCGAATCGTCGTTAACGCTGCAGGACTTTACGCAGACGCGCTTCATAACATGGTGAGTGGGAGGAAGCTGAATATCATACCGAGAAAAGGAGAATACTGCCTGTTCGATAAATCAGCGGGCGGCTATGTTTCCCATACTATTTTCCAGCTTCCCACCCGGTACGGAAAGGGTGTGCTGGTAACGCCTACCGTGCATGGCAACCTGATGATAGGGCCTACGGCCGTAGATATCGGAGATAAGGAAGGTACGAATACTACGGGAGATGGGCTCGGCGATTTGCTGAAAAAAGGCGGGCTGAGTATTCAGAGGGTGCCTGCGGAGAAGGTCATCACTTCCTTTGCAGGGCTGCGCGCTCATGAAGCCGCTGGAGACTTCGTGATCGGAGAAGCGGAGGGTGCCCCCGGCTTCGTCGATGCAGCGGGAATTGAATCGCCGGGTCTCACCTGTGCGCCGGCCATCGGAGAATACGTTGCCGGAATTGTGCAGGAGCTTCTGCCTGTGCCCAAAAAGGCGGACTTTAAGGTGTATAGGCAAGGAATCCGCACAATGGCGGAGGCTGACGAAGGGGAGCGAAAGGAATTGATAGCGAAAAACTCCGCATATGCCAATATAATCTGCCGCTGTGAGTTGGTCACGGAAGGAGAGATTATGGACGCCATACACAGGCCGCTGGGTGCAACTACGCTGGACGGTATAAAGCGGCGTACAAGAGCGGGTATGGGACGCTGCCAGTCCGGATTCTGCGCGCCGAAGACAGTGGAGATTCTGGCGCGGGAGTTAGGAGCGGATGCGGGAGAGATTACAAAATCAGGCGGAGAATCCAGATTCCTTACAGGATATGACAAAGAAGACATAGGAAGCGCTTAGAGCGTGGAAGGAGAAATGAGAAGGGATGGATAAAAAGGCGGATATTTTAATCGTAGGCGGAGGACCGGCGGGGCTGGCGGCGGCAGTAGCGGCCCGCAAATCCGGGATAGAGAATGTTCTTGTGCTGGAGCGGGATGAAGAATTAGGCGGAATCCTGAATCAGTGTATCCACAACGGATTCGGGCTGCACACCTTCAAGGAGGAGCTGACCGGACCGGAATATGCACAAAGATATATCGGTCAGGCGTTGGCGTTGGGGATACCTTGCCTGCTACGCACCATCGTTGTGGATATTTCTGCTGAAAAGGATAAGAAACTCATCACTGCGATGAATAAGAAAGACGGCCTTTTTACAATAGAGGCGAAGGCAGTGGTTCTGGCCATGGGATGCAGAGAGCGTTCCAGGGGAGCCTTGAATATTCCGGGGTATCGTCCGGCGGGCATCTACTCGGCGGGGACGGCCCAGCGCTATGTGAATATGGAAGGAAGGATGCCGGGGAAGGAAGTTGTGATACTTGGTTCCGGTGACATCGGCCTGATTATGGCAAGAAGGATGACGCTGGAAGGAGCGAAGGTTAAGCTGGTGGCGGAGCTGATGCCCTATTCCGGCGGCCTTAAGAGGAATATCGTGCAGTGTCTGGAGGACTATAACATTCCCCTTAAGCTAAGCCATACGGTCATAGATATAGACGGGAAGGAAAGAGTAAAGGGAGTGACCGTGGCAGAAGTGGGCGGTAATAGGAAGCCTATCCCGGGCACGGAGGAATATATAAGCTGCGACACTCTTCTGCTTTCCTGCGGACTTATACCGGAGAACGAGCTGTCAGAGGGCTTGGGAGTAGTGCTGAACCCTGTGACGGCTGGCCCTGTGGTGAACGAAAGCCTGGAGACCAGCGTAGAAGGAGTGTTTGCCTGCGGAAATGTGCTTCACGTACATGATCTGGTGGATCATGTATCGGAGGAGGCTTACGGCGCCGGAGAGCATGCTGCCGCTTATGTGAAAGAAAAGCGTTCTGCAAGGGCAGAAGCTGTGGCTATAAAATGCGAAGGGGGTGTGCGTTATACTGTACCCTCCCTTCTGCGGGTGGAATATATGGAAAAGGAGCAGGTGGTTAGATTCCGTGTGGGAAATGTGTACCGGAATGTTTTTCTGACGGTTTACTATAATGACACGATTGCCATAAAACAGAAAAAACGTGTCCTTCTTCCGGGAGAAATGGAGCAGATCAAATTAAAGAAAAGTGAGTTAGAGAAATTTTCTGATTTAAAATCGATTACTGTGTCAATAGAAGCGGAATAGGGAGGGGGACGCTGCTTCGGCGGGCTGGATAGGAAGGCTTTAAGAAAAAGGTCGGCATAATATTGTAAAGGGTGGGTGAATATGGAGAAAACAGACGGGCTTGAAAGGGAAGATGGTTTTGAAAAGATAGAAGGCTTGGATAAGAAGGAATTGATATGTGTCCGGTGCCCGGTGGGATGTATGCTCACGGTAACGGTTCAGGAGGATGGCACGCTGGAGGTGAAGGGGAACTCATGCGGCAGGGGGGAGGAATATGCCCGCAAGGAATTGACGGACCCCACGAGAATCGTAACGACTACGGTTCGTGTGCGGGGCGGCAGGCAGGCGGTAGTGTCTGTGAAGACTAAGTATGATATTCCCAAAGGAAAAGTTATGGAATGTATGGAGGCACTTAAGTCGGTAGAAGTGGAGGCTCCGGTCTTTATGGGAGCGGTTATTTTATCTGATGCGGCGGGGACGGGAGTGGACGTTGTCGCAACGAAGAGTGTGGATAGGTCTGGGACCGATTAAAACAGAAAAGTGTGTGCCGCGCTTTTTTTAAATATTTTAATTATTTTGAACCGGAAAAGAGAGGTATCGTATGGGAAAGTATATGATGGCATTGGATCAGGGGACGACCAGTTCCCGATGTATTTTATTCGATAAGAAAGGGAAGATCTGCAGCATTGCGCAGAAGGAATTTAACCAGATTTATCCGGTGCCCGGCTGGGTAGAACACAATCCTATGGAAATATGGTCCTCGCAGTTAGCCGTTGCTACGGAGGCTATGGCGTTGCTTGGTGTGAATGCAGAGGAGATAAGCGGCATAGGAATTACGAATCAGCGGGAAACTACGATTATCTGGGATAAGAAGACGGGAGAGCCCGTCTATAATGCGATCGTTTGGCAATGCCGAAGGACAGCGGACAGAATTGATGCGCTGAACGAAGAAGGGTATGGAGACATTATCAGGGAGAAGACAGGACTCATTCCCGACGCTTATTTCTCCGCGACGAAGATAACGTGGATACTGGATAACGTAGAGGGTGCGAGAAAACGTGCGGAGGCGGGTGAACTTCTCTTCGGTACGGTGGATACCTGGCTTATTTGGAACATGACCAGAGGGCAGGTACACATTACCGATTACACCAATGCGTCCCGTACCATGCTTTTTAATATCCACGAGCTTTGCTGGGATGAGGAACTGCTTGCCAAGCTGAACATTCCCGCCTCTATGCTGCCGGAGGTAAAGCCCTCCAGTTGTATTTACGGCTATACGGATAAAGGAATTCTGGGAGGAAATATCCCTATAGCCGGTGCGGCGGGAGACCAGCAGGCCGCCTTGTTCGGACAGTGCTGTTTCGAATCGGGACAGGTGAAAAATACATATGGTACAGGTTGTTTTCTACTGATGAATACAGGGTATAAGGCTACAGTATCGAAGCACGGACTGCTTACCACGATTGCCGCAAGCACCGGGGATAAAGTGGAATATGCACTGGAGGGAAGTGTATTCGTGGCCGGAGCAGCGGTGCAATGGCTGCGGGATGAGATGCGGATGTTAGGGAAATCCTCACAGTCTGAGGAATATGCGGATATGGTGCCAAATACCAATGGAGTATATATCGTCCCTGCTTTTGCAGGATTAGGCGCTCCTTATTGGAATCAGTATACGAGAGGGACGGTAGTTGGTATTACGCGGGGGTGTAAAAAAGAGCATTTTGTCCGTGCGACCCTGGAATCCATCGCTTACCAGACGGCGGATGTACTGCGAGCCATGGAAGAAGATTCGGGAATACGGCTGAAGGAGCTGAAGGTGGATGGAGGGGCCTGTGCCAACCATTTCCTGATGAAGTTTCAAGCGGATATTATCGATGCAACGGTATACAGGCCGAAATGTATTGAGACTACGGCTTTGGGTGCGGCTTATCTGGCCGGGCTGGCTACCGGATTCTATAAGGATAAAGACGAGATTCGTGAAAACTGGCAGATGGGAAGGACATTTCTTTCGTCTATGCAGGAGGAGGAAAGAGCCAAATTGTTAAAGGGATGGAAGAAAGCGGTTCGCTGTGCGCTGGCCTATAGCGATAACGAATAAAATTGTTGCAGTTCAGCTTTCGGCTAAATTGCAGCATGTATGCACACAAAATGCGATGAAACAGCATTTTGGCGCTTGCAGCCCTTGCAAAAGTGCATAGAGTCACAATTTTGGCGCCACAGTATGGAATGCTGAATGATAGTTACTGTTCACACAGTAGCTTAACACTTGCTGTTAAGCTGCGTAAGAAAGTGATGCAAGAGATGATTTCTGCTTCGCGGAGCGAATTTACATGCAAAATTTGCATTGCAGAAATCATGCGTTACTGAGAACGGAGTGAACAGCAACGAATGGTAATATAAAAATAATAAATAATGTGAAATAAGGTTGACATTGCCCATATTTAATTTATAATTTAATTAAAATTACTTTATTTTAACTTAAAAATATTTAGGAGAACATTATGGGAATAAGACATTATGATTTGGAGCCGCAGAACGCTCATGCGGCGAAGCGCGTTTTTAAATTAGATACACCGAATACTTCCTATGTTATGGCAGTAGTGGATGAGGATAATTTTCTCGGACATGTATATTATGGAAGCAGGCTGAAAGATCATGATGTAACTTATCTGCTCCGGACGAAAGAAGCTCCCTTTGTACCATCGGGAAACGATAGAGATAAGTGTTCTTTTATGGACTCCTTTCCTATGGAATATCCGGGGCACGGTTTGGGGGATTACAGAGAAGGCTGTATCGATGTGGTTTCTCAGGAAGGGCACCGGGGTGTGAGCCTTTCCGCAATTTCTCACAAAATATATGCGGGGAAGCCGAGTCTTACCGGCTTGCCGGCCACCTTCGGGGGAGAGCAGGAATGCACCACTTTGGAGATCCTATGCGAGGATAAAGCGCTGGGACTTGCCGTAACGCTTATGTATACTGCCTTTGAGGATGTAGATGTGATAACGAGAAGCGTTTATGTGGAGAACGTTTCTGAAAAGGAAGTCTATTTGACCAAGGTATTGTCGGCTTGCCTGGATATGGATAACAAAGAATTTGAACGAATAACGCTTCATGGCTCATGGGCGAGAGAACGTCATATTCAAAGACAGAAAATCGGCTTCGGCAAATATGCCGTTTCTTCCCTGCGGGGAGAACCGGGGCATCAGGAGCATCCGTTTATGGCTCTGATGACGGAAGGCGCTTCCCAGGATGCGGGTGAGGTCTATGCGGTACACTTTGTTTATTCCGGCAACTTTATCGTTCAGGAGGAAGTGAACCAATTTGACAGCGTCCGGCTGACAATAGGAATCAATTCCGGGGATTTTTGCTGGAAGCTTGGCCCGGGAGAGGGCTTCCAGGCACCTGAGGCTGTTTTGGTATATTCGGAAGACGGAATCGGCGGCATGACCCGCACCTTCCATGACTTATATAGGAATCATCTGATAAGAGGAGAGTATAAGGATAAAAAGAGGCCTATACTCATCAACAACTGGGAAGCTACTTATTTCGATTTCGATACGGATAAATTATTATCCATTGCGAAGCAGGCTTCAGAGCTTGGAATAGAGATGCTCGTTATGGACGACGGCTGGTTCGGGAATAGAGACAGTGATAACCGGGCATTGGGTGACTGGCAGGTAAACGAGGAAAAATTAAAAGGCGGATTGGACTTTCTCGTAAAGGAAGTGAACAAGCTCGGGATGAAATTCGGTATATGGTTCGAACCGGAGATGATTTCTCCCGATTCCGATTTATACAGAAGCCATCCGGACTGGGCAATTGCAATACCTGGCAGAAGAGCCGCGCTTGCGAGGAACCAGTATGTCCTTGACATAACGAGGAAGGACGTTCGGGATTATGTGTACGAATGCGTGGCAGGAATCCTCAGAAGCGCTGATATCGAATATGTGAAATGGGATATGAACCGTCCTCTTTCTGATATTGGAAGCGCTAAGCTCCCCGCCGACCGGCAGGGAGAGATATATCACCGTTATGTGCTGGCGCTGTATGAATTACAAAACCGCCTGACGGAAGAATTCCCGTACCTGCTGTTAGAGAACTGCTCTGGCGGCGGTGCGCGGTTTGACCCCGGCATGCTCTATTACAGCCCGCAAATATGGTGCTCCGACGATACGGATGCCATAGAACGTCTGGAAATTCAGGAGGGAACTGCACTCATATATCCTCTTTCGTCCATGGGAGCTCATGTGTCCGATTGTCCCAACCATACGGTAGGAAGAATCACCCCTTTTGAAACGAGGGGCTACGTTGCGCTGGCAGGAACCTTCGGCTACGAGCTGGATGTGACGAGGATACCGGAGGAGGATAGAAAGATGATTCCCTCTCAGGTAGCCATGTACCATAAATACAACGATTTGGTACGCAGCGGCGATTATTACCGGATCGCTTCCTACAGAGAAAATCACCGGTATGATTGTTATGCGGTGGTGAGCAAGGATAAAAAGGAGGCTCTGGTTACTTACATACAAGTACTGAACTGTCCCAATTATCATAGCCGCAGAATATATTTAAAGGGTCTGGACCCGAATATGAAATACCGCATAGAGGGGGAGGAAGAGGAGTATTACGGAGATACCCTGATGAAAGCGGGAATGCAGGCGGAGAATTTAGGGGGAGATTTTAAAGGGAGATTATATCATTTGAAAGCAGTTCTGTAAGGGAATGAAAGGAGCAGAAAAATGGCAAAGACGGTTAAAATGGCTGATATTGCGGAGATGATGAACGTCAGCGTGGTTACGGTATCCAAGGCATTGTCAGGGCAAAAGGGAGTCAGCGAAGAGGTCCGTGAGAAGATTGTAAAGCTGGCGGAGGAGATGGGTTATAAGCAGCCCTCGGCGCTTAAATTGGCAAGGAGCCGTAAGAGCTATAATATAGGAGTGCTTGTATCTGACCGTTTTCTGGATAAATATAAGTCCTTCTATTGGGAGATGTATCAGGAGGTAGCGCAGAGAGCCTTGCAGAAGGATTGTTTTACCATGCTGGAGGTGCTTGGAATTGAAGAAGAAAAGTCGTTAACCCTTCCCAAGCTCCTGCAGGAGGAAAAGGTGGACGGTATGATTGTCATCGGTCTTCTTTGTGACCATTACTTGGAAATGCTCGGAAGTTCGGTAAAAACGCCGCTGGTCTATCTTGATTTTTACGATAAAAGGCATGAATGCGATGCCATCATAACCGATAATTATTATGGAATGTATAAGCTTACGAATTATCTCTTCGATATGGGGCATACGCAAATTGCCTACGTGGGAACGCTGCTGAATACAGGGAGCATAACGGATCGTTATTTCGGCTATGCGAAAGCGCTGTTAGAGCATGGACAGAACACGAGGGAGGAATGGATAGTAAAAGACAGAGACCCGGTTACGGGCAGGTCGGATCTGGGATTTGAATTGCAGCTTCCGGAAAAGATGCCTACGGCGTTCGCGTGCAACTGCGACTTGGCGGCCAGTCAGCTTATTAAAAAGCTGAAGGAAAACGGCTACCGCGTGCCGGAGGATATTTCTGTGGTAGGCTTTGACAACTATCTTTATCCCGGTTTGTGCGATGTGGAAATAACCACTTACGAGGTCGATATGAAGGAAATGGCGCGAAAGAGCATCAACAATCTTTTGAGGAAAATATCGGGAGAATATTATAAGCAGGGAATAACGATTGTAGAAGGGCATATTGTGCTCAAGGACAGCGTAAAGAGGAATAAAATATCTTAAACAAAAGTGTGCTTTGTGCACTCTTGCGGCCAGGCTCTTTGACAGTACCGCTTTTGCTTGGCGCGCGTAGCTGCGCATCTATCTTTCTTTAATAGGCGCACTTTTCTTTTAAAGAAAAACTACGCTTTGGATAAAATTCATTTCTATCCAAAGCGTGGTTTTTATGTTGAAAACTTTTTCACTTCTTCAATATAATGAATACTTTCCAACTGGCTAAGCCTGTAAATAATATCCGAATGCAAATATTTTCCCTTCAAGTCCAGGTCGAGCTGTACTGTCAGATCCCCTTCGGGAGAGCTCTTATGCTTCACGAGCTGAGCCACCTCATACCCGTTTTCCGCAAAGATATCGACAATATGCTGTAACCCTACATTTTTATCGACTTCCAGATAAATGGTCATGATCCGGTTGTATTTTTCGAGATGGGTGCTTATATGAGATAGAGCGGTGATGATGAACATCATGATAACGAAGGTAATGCAACTTGGAATGATCATCCCGGCGCCGACTGCGATACCGAGGATAGCGGTAGCCCATAGGGTGGCAGCCGTAGTCAGACCGCGGATTTGGTTGCGGGAGGTGAGTATAATACTGCCCATGCCAAGAAAACCGATGCCGCTTATGACCTGTGCGGCGAGCCGGGCTGCGTCGCCTGCGCCGTAGAGGCTGATTAAATATTCGTTAATGACCATGGTGAGGGCGGAAGCCACGCAGACGATGGAAAAGGTGCGCAGTCCCACCGTACTCTTCTTGGATGCCCGCTCAAAACCGATGATTGCGCCCATAATCATGGCGATAATAAGCCTTATTACGATGGAAAGATAAAAATGTTCTCCTGCTAATGCTGTAATCATGCGTAGAACCCCTTTGCAATAAAATGATACTGATATTGTACCGTCTTTTTCATTCTATGTACAGAGGCAGAAATTGTTTACAGGTAATATCTGTTACAGTTTAGCCGAAGGCCGAACTGCAGCTAATGCCCGGCAGCTTCTTTTTATAGGATAGAGGAGTCATGCCCGTTTCTTTTTTAAATAAATAGATAAAATGGTTGGTGTTGTCAATGCCCACTAAGCTGCCCACTTCATGAACGCGGTAATCTGTAGTGAGAAGAAGATCTTTGGCGATTTCTACACGTTTTCCATTCAAATATTGCAGCGGTGATTCTCCGTAATGAAAATGAAATTCCCGGCATAGCCGATACTTGCTGATAGAAAAGTGGGTTTCCAGTTCGTCCAGCGAGTAATTCTCCTGATAGGCGATATCGAAGAGGGCTTTCATTTCCTGCAAGTATGCCGGCACCTTCGTTTCAGGATTGTCGGCTTCCATACTTTCCATAAGAAGATCGCAGATGATATCGGTCAAAAAACGGGAATCATATAGTTTGTTGCGGACACTGCCGGTTGTACTGTTAAGGGAAAGCTTCTGAATATTTCGTATGATAGTGGAATGATCCGGCAGTGCATAAAGCGGAAAGCCGTACCTGGACAATAAATTATAATAGAAATCCAGAATATCCCCCTTGATAAAAAAGACGCTGTAATTCCACGGAGATACAGCAATTTCCAGCTTGAATCTCTTGTTGCATTTTAAAAATAACAAAGTGTTGCTCTCCAATGAGTAAATATTGCTCTCAAAGTGCAGCTTCCCATATCCATCCTCTGTATATAGAAGCAAATAGCAGTTAAGCGGATTCAGGTTGAAGGAATATGGGAAGGACGCCTCCAGGGTGCCTCCGGAAAGGATGGATATCAGTTCTTTGCCGGTATCCTCATTTAGTTCATATCTGCTGCCCAGAAAAAAGTCCGTGGGTTTATCGGGAGAAAGGCGCGGCAAAGCGGCCAGATAGCTTTCAAAATCATCGGTAAAATTCATATGGAACCTCCTGTCTGTGAGTGAGGAAGGGGGTCTTTGCTATTCCTGCGACAATCATACCATAAATACATGTAAATTACAAATTATTTACTTAAATAAAAAAGTAATAAAAAGATAAAAACGACTAAATAAATGATGAAAGCGAGTTTCTGGAGGTTTGGCAAGAAAGAATATTTATAAAAAGTGCATAAAAAAACAACATAAAAATTGTATAAAAAGAATAAATATACAAATACAACAAGAATTAAAGATTAAAAACAAGAATTGATGATGAATAAAAAATAAAGTTAAATATAATTAAATTAAAGTTACGGAGTAAAATTTGCTGAGCAAATAAATTTTACCGGGGGACTTAATACAGAAAACGAGCAAAACAAAAAGACTAACTATTAAAAGTCAAGTCCTAAATTGATATTTTATGAATGAATTGCAGAAATGCATTTCAGATAAATAATAAACTTGGAATAAGTTCAATGAACATTGAAAACTGCATGACAAATAGAGCATCTTTGTAGGTGCTTAAAAAGGAGATATTTATATATCAAAAACTAAGCTGCTTTAAGATAAAGCTGCCCTGATTTTTCCAGCTGATAAATCACTCTGACAAGTTTTTTGGCAGCATGTGAAATGGCAACGTTATAATGCTTACCTTCAGAGCGTTTCTTCTCCAAGTAGATAGCAAAGGTTGGATCCCAATGGCAAACATACTTTGTTGCATTATACAAGGCATAGCGAAGATAGCGGGAGCCACGTTTTTCCATATGGGAATACGAGGATTCTAACTGCCCTGATTGATAGGTAGAAGGAGACATTCCGGCATAAGCAAGAATCTTATCTGGAGAGTCAAATCTACTAAAATCGCCGATCTCAGCAATAATCATGGCACCCATCCGATAGCTGATACCAGGAATCGTTAAGATTGGTGAATGGATACGATCCATTATGGACTTGATTTCAGCTTCGATTTCATCAATCTCAGCAGTGATTTCCCGCATGAGTTTGATGGTATGCTTTAGTTCCAGAGACTTAGCTGGCATATGAGAGCCAATAGAAGTCCTTGCGGCTTCACGAAAAAGGATGGCAGTATCTTTTCCATAGCGGCCTTTTGAAGCAGTAGACAAGAGATTGGTTAGCCTTGTAAGGTGTGAATCAGCAATGGCGGATGCACTTGGAAATTCAGATAGTAATGCATAAACAGATGCCATATGAAGTGTAGGAACAAGTTTCTCCAGCTCAGGAAAGAGAATTGTTACAAGACGTGAAACCGAGGATTTCAGTTTTGCCCGTTCTTTTACTTTGTCAAAACGATAACGGGTTAATGACTTTAATTCCTCATTGTGATAAGATGTGTCTGAGTAGGACTTTAAGTTCACATCAGACGTAAGCATTGTAGCAATCGTATGGGCATCCACTTTATCCGTTTTGGTCTTTCTAAGGCTTAGACTTTTTCTGTAAAGATTGGTATGTAACGGATTGATAACAAAGGTGGTCAGACCTTTATCAAGAAGATAACCCAAGATGTTATAACTGTAGTGTCCAGTGGCTTCAAGGCCTACTTTTACTTTGGTTAAATCATCGGTAACGGATAGAATCTTCTGATAGAGTTCATCAAAACCATCTCGGTTGTTTGGAATGGTAAATGGTTTGAAAAGCACTTTACCATCCGAATTAGTGATAAAGCAATCATGCTTATCCTTGGCAACATCAATTCCTGCGTATATCATAGCAATACTCCTTTGAAATGTATTTGATACTGTTTGGAACCACTGGTACTCCTTGCGATTGTAACCTCGTTCTAAATAAACCGTCATGCGGTATCTAACTGATTAACAAATATACAAAGAGACTGTGGTTGGAGCCTTTCTGAAACCATCAAGTGGTAGGAGGTATAAACCAATCCACAGTATCTCCAACAGTATATCATACTGTTTTGTATAGCATACAGTCCTTGGAGAGGGACTATAAACACTACTACTTTATAATACGAGGAATATATGTGATGTTGAACTTCGATTTACACATCCCTACGCGTATCTTATTCGGCAGGGATACACACAAAGAAATTGGTACTTTATTACAGCCCTATGCTAAGAAGGTGTTGCTTCACTTCGGGGGAAACAGCGTAAAAAAGAGCGGTCTGTATGATGCAGTAACTGCCTCCTTGAAAGAGAGCAATCTGGAATTTATTGAACTTGGCGGAGTGGTCCCCAATCCCCGGTTATCCTTAGTGCGTGAAGGAATTGCCCTTTGCAGAAAAGAAGGAGTGGATTTGATTCTCGCTGTGGGTGGGGGCAGTGCCATCGATTCGGCGAAAGCCATTGCAATGGGTGTTTACTACGAAGGTGATGTTTGGGAACTCTATGAACAGCAAAAGTCAATTACAAAAGCCCTGCCGGTTGCAACGATCCTGACAATCCCGGCGGCAGGCAGTGAGTCCAGTAACGGTACAGTAGTCACCAATGAAGAAAAACAGATGAAGCTCGGGTATGGAAGCATTCATCTGCGTCCTTTGTTCAGTGTCATGAATCCGGAATTGTTCTTTACATTACCCAAAAATCAAATAGCAAACGGTGTGGCAGATATGATGAGCCATATTTTTGAGCGCTATTTTACCAATACGGTACAAACCGATTTGACGGACGGATTATGTGAGACGACTCTGAAAACTATTATGAAAAATGCGGTGAAGGTATTTTCCGATGCTCATGATTATGATGCATGGTGTCAGGTTGGATTTGGAGGAACGATCGCTCATAATGATCTGCTGGGACTTGGCCGTGAGCAGGATTGGGCCTGCCACGGTATGGAGCACGAACTCAGCGCTATCTATGATGTAGCTCATGGCGCCGGACTGGCGGTATTGACTCCCGCATGGATGGAGTACGTTTATAAAACGAATACTAACATGTTCGTCCAGTTTGCTGTAAACGTAATGGGAGTGGAAGGCAGCTATCGCGACCCGGATGCCATTGTGATGGAAGGTATTGCACGCCTGCGCGATTTCTATAAAAAAATGGGGCTTCCGTCTACTCTTTCGGAGCTTGGTATTGATGAAAGCAAACTGGAAGTGATGGCAAAAAAAGCAACAGGAGATGCTTACGGCTCCGAGCAGCCCCTTGGCAACTTGAAGAAGTTATACTGGCAGGATGTGCTTGAAATTTATAAGCTCGCTAAATAAAATATTAATATATAAGGAGAAAAGCTATCATGAAACTTATTAAATTAGGACAATCAGGTTTACAAGTGCCTGTGATTGCGGTCGGCTGTATGCGCATGAAAGATTTGAATAAAAAAGATGCTGAGCATTTGGTGCAGACAGCTTTGGAGAATGGTGCTAATTTTTTTGATCATGCGGATGTTTATGGCAGGGGAGCCAGCGAAGAAATATTTGCGGACGCCATTCATATGAACGATACTGTGCGTGAAAAGATTATCCTGCAATCCAAGTGTGGAATCAGGAAGGCGGAGAATACATTTGATTTTTCCAAGGAGTATATATTAGAGTCGGTAGATGGAATCTTGAAACGCCTGAAAACCGATTATCTGGATGTTCTGCTCCTGCACCGGCCGGATGCATTGGTTGAACCTGAGGAGGTTGCAGAGGCATTCGATAAGCTCTATAGCAGCGGAAAAGTTAGAAACTTTGGTGTATCCAATCACAATCCCATGCAAATACAGCTGCTTCAAAAATCGCTGAATCAGCCTATTGTAGCAAATCAACTGCAGCTTAGCATCACCCATGCCACTATGATTTCGTCAGGTATCCACGTCAATATGCTGGACGAGCCGGCAGTTAACCGTGATGGAAGTATATTGGATTTCTGCCGTTTAAGCGATATCACGATACAGCCGTGGTCACCTTTCCAATACGGATTCTTTGAAGGCGTTTTCTTAGATAATGAAAAGTTTCCGGAACTGAATGCCAAGATCAATGAAATTGCCGCTAAATATGAAGTGACTAATACCACGATTGCGTTGTCCTGGATACTGCGTCATCCTGCGCATATGCAGCCTGTAACAGGGACGATGAATCCTGAACGGTTAAAAGATTGTATTAAGGCAGCCGATATTTATTTGACCCGTGAGGAGTGGTACGAGATTTATCGTGCAGCGGGGAATATTCTGCCGTAATCTTATTAATATATACGCTTTGGGTATATAGTTTCTTTATTATTTATCCCTCAATAGAAGGTTTAAAAAACCAGGCTATTGAGGGATATTTTTTGTGTAATATAAGGTCAGGTTCGAAAATACATGTTAAAAATACTGAGCCAAAATAATAGAAATGAGTTATAATAGTTCAATATGATGAATGAGATATGCGCAGCGGTATTATCCTTGACTGCTGGATTTTACTGTTTGCGGTGGTGTATTTCTTTTCCGGCAGGGTCCCTGCCTGGAGACAGTCAGAAAATATTGAAAAATGTGATTAGGTAACAAAAAGGAGTGTTAAAGATGCCAATTTATAAAGTTCTTGCGAAGAGTATACGGGAATTCAAAACGCCTTCTATTAAAGCGCCCGTATATGTTTCTTTCGAAGTGGTAATGGAGTGTATCATACCATTTATTATAGCGATGCTGGTAAATCAGATTAAAGCGGGGGGTGAATTCGGGGTAATTGCAAGATATGGTCTTGTATTGGTGATTATGGCCGCGTTATCCCTGACCTTCGGAACGCTTGCAGGAATGTCCTGTGCCACCGCCTCCAGCGGCTTTGCCCGCAATTTAAGAAAGGATTTATTTTACAGGATTCAGACCTATTCCTTTGAAAATATCGATAAATTCTCTACGTCCTCTTTAGTAACGAGGATGACGACGGACGTATCCAACGTACAGAATGCCTACATGATGATTATCAGAACAGCGATACGCTGTCCTTTAATGCTTGTATTTTCGTTTGCTATGGCCTTTATTATGGGCGGGAAGATGGCGTTTATTTTCTTGTTTGTAACACCTTTGCTGGGAATAGGTTTGTATCTGGTCATCCGTAAAACGATACCTTTGTTCCGGAAGGTATTTCGCAAATACGATGCGCTGAACAATTCTATTCAGGAAAATGTAGCAGGGATGCGGGTGGTAAAGTCTTATGTCCGGGAGGATCATGAAAAAGAAAAATTCGAGAGAGCGGCGGAGGATGTTTGCGGGGATTTTACCAGAGCGGAAAAAATACTGGCCATCAACAGTCCTCTGATGCAGTTTTGTCTCTATACGGTTATGATATTTGTGCTGTATTTCGGCTCTTATACCATTATAACCTCGCGGGGGCTGGATCTGGATGTGGGACAGTTTTCTGCCCTGCTTACTTATAGTTTTCAGATTTTGAGCAGCTTGATGATGCTTTCTATGGTGTTCGTTATGATAACTATCGCCGGAGAATCGGCACATCGTATTGTGGAGGTATTAAACGAGGAGAGTACGATGAAAAGCCCGGAGGGAGGGCTGACTCTTGTAACAGACGGATCTGTGGATTTTGAACATGTGAGCTTTAAATATTCTAAGGAAGCGGAGCGCATGGCCTTAGAGGGAATCGATCTGCATATAAAATCAGGAGAAACCATAGGAATTATCGGTGGAACCGGTTCTTCCAAATCTTCTCTGATTCAGCTCATTTCCCGCCTCTATGATACAACGGAGGGGGTTGTGAAGGTAGGCGGAGCGGATGTAAGAGGGTATGACCTGGAAGCGCTTCGAGATCAAGTGGCGGTCGTATTGCAGAAAAACGTATTGTTTTCAGGAACGATAAAAGAAAACCTGCGATGGGGAAATAAGGATGCTTCGGACGAGGAGCTGGAAGAGGTCTGCAGGCTGGCACAGGCTGACGAATTTATATCTCACTTCCCCGAGAAATATAATACTCGCATCGAACAGGGTGGAACCAATGTGTCGGGAGGGCAGAAGCAGCGCCTATGTATTGCAAGAGCACTGCTAAAGAAGCCCAAGATACTCATATTGGATGATTCCACCAGCGCAGTGGATACAAAGACAGATGCGCTGATTCGAAAAGCACTTAGGGAGTATATTCCCGAGACGACAAAAATTATTATCGCGCAGAGGACAGCATCGGTAGAGGATGCGGACCGCATTATCGTTATGGAGGGCGGCACAGTGCTCGCTATTGGTACCCATCAGGAATTGCTTGCAGGCAATGAAGTATACAGGGACGTCTATGTATCCCAGAATAAGGCAGGTGAGCAGAATGAAGAATAATAGAATTGTAAAAAAAGGCGTGCTGAAGCGTCTGATTAAAATAATGTTCGAGTTTTATCCGGTCATGCTGCCCATCGTAGTAGTATGCATTATTTTCAATGCAGTAATTTCTTCCATTCCATCTATATTCATGCAAAATATCATCGCCCTTGTGGAACGTTCCTGGCAAAATGGCGATTGGCAGTCGGTAGCAGGCCGGATTGGCGGTTTTGTGCTACTGCTCTCAGTCTGCTACCTTCTTTCGCTGGCGGCATCCTTTGCCTATAACCGGATGATGGCGGTTATCACTCAGGGCTCTTTGAAAAAGCTGCGTGTGAAAATGTTCCGCGGAATGCAGGACCTCCCGATTCGTTATTTTGACTCTAACAATCACGGAGATATTATGAGTTACTATACCAACGACATCGATACCCTTCGTCAGATGATTTCACAAAGTATTCCCCAGCTAATGATGTCCGGCATTGTAGTTATGACCTTGTTTTGCATCATGATGTATTACAGCATTTGGATGACTCTTGTGGTTTTGCTTGGTGTAGTCATTATGTATCAGGTTACAAAAAAGGTGGGCGGAGGCTCCGCGAAATATTTCCTGCGCCAGCAGGTGGCGCTCGGTAGAGTAGAGGGCTTTGTGGAAGAAATAATGAACGGTCAGAAGGTCGTGAAAGTGTTCTGCCATGAGGAGGAAAGCAAGTCGGAATTTGACCGCATCAATGATTCGCTTTTTTCGGATGCGGAGCGGGCAAATAAATATGCCAATACACTGGGGCCTATCCTGAATAATATCGGAAATGTTCTTTATGTAGTGGTAGCTTTGACGGGAGGCTTTTTCTTACTTGCCAAGGTGCCTAATGTGAGCTTTTCAGGATTGGCTTTCAGCATTAGCATTGTTGTCCCCTTCCTGAACATGACCAAACAGTTTGCGGGCAATATTAACCAAGTGTCTCAACAAATTAACGCAGTTGTCATGGGATTGGCGGGAGCCTCCAGAATTTTTGAGCTGATCGATGAGGAACCGGAGCCGGACGAAGGCAGCGTGACTTTGGTAAATGCCAGAGAAGTGGCCGGAGAAATCGTAGAATGCGCTGAACGTACAAACATGTGGGCATGGAAATACCCTCACGGTGACGGCTCCGTTACGTATACGAAGCTGGCCGGAGACGTGAGAATGGAGGATGTAGACTTTGGCTATGTTCCGGACAAGACGATTCTTCACGACATTACCTTGTATGCGGAGCCGGGGCAGAAGATTGCCTTTGTTGGTGCTACCGGCGCCGGAAAAACGACAATTACGAATCTGATTAACCGTTTTTATGATATAGCGGAGGGCGAGATTCATTACGACGGCATAAATATAAATAAGATAAAAAAAGCGGATCTTCGCCGCTCCCTCGGTATCGTTTTGCAGGATACCAATCTGTTTACCGGAACTGTTATGGAAAATATACGATACGGTAAACTGGATGCTTCGGATGAAGAGTGCAAAGCAGCGGCTAAGCTGGCAGGAGCCCACGATTTCGTTACTCGTCTGCCGCAGGGATATGAAACGCTTCTTGTCGGTAACGGGGCGAACCTGTCGCAGGGACAGAGACAGTTGCTGGCGATTGCCAGAGCGGCCGTAGCGGACCCGCCGGCTATGATTCTGGATGAAGCAACGTCGTCCATCGATACCCGTACGGAGGCTATCGTTCAGCGGGGAATGGATGCTTTGATGAAAGGGCGTACTGTGTTTGTAATAGCGCACAGACTTTCTACAGTAAAAAATGCCGATGTGATCATGGTTCTGGAGCAGGGGCATATTGCGGAAAGAGGCAGCCATGAGCAGTTGATTGCGCAGAGAGGTAAATACTATCAGTTGTATACGGGAGCCTTTGAATTGGAGTAGTGAAAGATAAATTAAGTTTAGGCACAGGAGGGATAAGAAATGCTGGAACGAAAAGAGGCAATTGCATTTTGCAGTAAACTTAAGAACGTGTACGAGGATTATCCCTTTCACGATCCTAATTGGACGGTAATGCGCCATAAGAAAAATAAAAAGGTATTTGCCTGGATATATGAAAAGGACGGGCATATATGGATTAACGTCAAGTGCAGCCCGGAGTGGAGGGATTTCTGGAGGGGAGCCTTTGAGGCCGTGCTGCCGGGTTATCATTTGAACAAAGAGCATTGGAATTCCATTATACTTAACGGAACGGTGCCGGATAAGGACATTCAGAGGATGATTGAGGAAAGCTATGAGCTTACCGGTGGAAAAGGGTAGGAGGTATTTATGGAATAATGTTATAATATTTAGAAAGTATAGTAAAGGCTTTTCAGATAAGGGGAATCAATTTGACGATTCCGTATAAGGCAGAGGTACTCAAGTATCTCGATGAACTTTCGCCCGCATCAAAGATTATTGGAGCTGAATTTCAGGCTTTGGACAGGCGTGAAAGCGCCCGTGGATGTGATGGAGCGGATATTAAAAAAAGAATTTAATTTGTAAGATGATACATTTTGTGCGGTATAAAAATGCCGGGAGGACAGAGGTTGAAAAAGGATTTTATTTTGATGGACCAGGTGTCCTTTTCTTTTGGAAGGCAGCAAGTTTTGAAGAAGGTCTGCCTTTCGCTGGAGCAAGGTGCTTCCTACGCTTTAATTGGAAAATCAGGTTCCGGTAAAACGACGATACTGAATTTAATTGCCGGATTTTTAAAGCCCGACAAGGGAACCGTGAGCATTAACGGCATGGGAGTGTCAGGGCCGAGGAAGGAAACCGCATTCCTTTTTCAGGAGCTGGGACTTTTTCCATGGCAGACGGTGGAGGAAGCAGTTGCCATGCCCCTCAAACTGAGAGGCGGGAAGCAGGAGGTGAAGGAGTCTGTTTATCGCCTGCTTGAGAAGCTGGGACTTGAAAAATACGGGAACAAGTATCCGCAGGAGTTGAGCGGAGGAGAGCAGCAGAGAGTGGCGCTTGCCAGGACATTGATCGGAGGCCCGGATATTATCCTGATGGACGAGCCTACTTCCGCTTTGGATGCGGTAACCAAGGAGGAATTGCAGGGAGTGATCCGTGATGAGCAGCAAAGGCGGGGGACGACGCTGTTTTTCGTGACCCACGATGTGGAGGAGGCAATGCGGCTGGGGCAGTATGTTCTCACCTTGAAAGAGAACGGCGAGGTGGAGAAAAGGGAGAATCCCTATTATTTTGCCAAGGATGCCAGAGAACAGTTAGGATTTTATGAGGAATGCATCAAATTGAGACAGTTGTTAAAAATGGAGAAAGAAGGATAAAGAGAGTATATGGTTATTCAAAAAAGGACCAGAGGGAGAACGGGGAGGTTTGTTAAGAATCAAGGTTTAGGCTTTGTCAGCTTTCTTATTTTCTGGGAGATATGCCATCTGTTTTTAAATACTCATACAGTTCCATCTCCTTTGGAAACTCTTGCGTATATACTGACAGTTCCGGGAAAGCTGGCGCTTCATTGCGGTGCCAGCATGCTGAGAGTGCTGGCGGCAATTGGTATTTCGCTCATAATAGGAGTTCCGGCAGGTATGCTTCTGGGTGTGAATGAGACGTGCAGGAAGCTATTGTCTCCTTTTTTATATTTTATTTATCCGATGCCGAAAATTGCATTTCTTCCAATCTTTATGCTCTTGTTCGGACTCGGCAATACTTCGAAGATAATTCTCATGATCTGGATTATCATATTTCAAATGATTTTATCGGTAAGGGATGGCGTAGAGCAGATTTTGCCGGTGTATTTTAAAGTGATGAACAGTTTTTGTGCTACGTCCGGACAAAGATACCGTTATCTGATTCTTCCGGCGATTCTTCCTCAGATTTTCTCGGGGCTGCGCATTAGTATTGGAATCACGCTGGCTTCTTTATTTTTTGCGGAAAATTATGCGGCCACATATGGCATCGGCTATTATATTTTAAGCGCATGGACGAAAATGAATTATGTGGAAATGTTCGGAGGGATTCTGGCAATCGGCTTTTTGGGAATCATATTGTTCGATTTGTTAGATTCATTAGAACGTTTCAGCGCGCCGTGGCTAAAGAAAAATGCCGCGGCGCGCTGAGAGGATTCTTAATTATGGGAGAAAGGAAAAGTCGGTAAGCTCTTCATAAGTATAGCTTTTACCGATCAGCTCCTTATTTCTGGTCCATTCGATGATATGATCGAATTGGTCTTTCACAATAGGGCCTGCATAGGCGAAGGTTCCGCTTTGACTTGTGAGGTAACCGCTGATCGCTTCCGGGAACTGGTACTGAGCGAGCAGATCACTGTATTTAGACGCATCGGTTTCATTCATATAATCGATAGCAGCATTGTAAGCAGAATAAAATGCTTTTATCGCCTCCGGCTTGCTTGCGATAGTATCCTCGGTAAACATAATGACACCGCCCTTTATACCGGCTTCTTTCGAGCTGCCGAGCAGATGAGCGCCCTGCGCTGCCAGCATTCCGGCCTGAGGTTCCGTGAATACTACTCCATCGATTTGATCAGACATCAAAGCCTCGGATCTGCCGGAGAAGGAAGGGATTTCTACGATTTCATACGAAAAGTTGTATTCAGCAGCAAACTCATCCATGATATATTCCAAAATAAAATTGGGAACGAGGGAAACCTTCTTTCCGCTCAATTGCTCCATTGATGTAATTCCGGAATTGGGAGAAGAAAGTATTTTAAAATCTTCGCTGATGTCCGAGGTGATTTTCATGGGAATACCGTTATCTGCAAAGGACGCGGCAGTCATGACATCACCGATGGCTGCATCGAGGGACCTGGCTTGAACCGCAGCATTCCGGTCGTTAGGAGAGGAAAAGGACTGCAAGGTCACTTTTAAACCGGCATCTTCGAAAAAGCCCATTTCCTGCGCCAGAATCAGAGGAATGGAAGATTCCGCAGGAAGGATGCCGACAGTTAACTCCTCAATTTCTTTTTCGTTAGCCGCAGTATTATCGGCAGTATCTTTTCCGCAGGAAGCGAACAGAGAAAGTCCGGTCAACAATAGGAACATTGTAAATAATTTTTTCATAATAATATAAATCTCCTCGTATTATAAAGTAGTAGTGTTTATAGTCCCTCTCCAAGGACTGTATGCTATACAAAACAGTATGATATACTGTTGGAGAT
>JAEZRJ010000053.1 GCA_023412855.1 Bacillota bacterium
CCTCACAACCTTCCCCATTCATTCCCCCCAAAATTTAAAAATAATCCACCTTTTTGAAAATCTGTTATCTGGAATAAGTAGTCTCGGGGTAATATACTTAAATCAGTCAATAAGAACACATAAAACAAAGGGAGGATTACAATGAAAAGAAAATTACTGGTAACGCTACTCACCACAGCCATGACGATCAGCATGCTCGCAGGCTGCGGCAGCACCGCCTCTACGAATGCTACGACTCCTGCAGCTGACACTGCAGCAGAAGAAACAGCAGCCCCCGCAGAAGAAACCGCAGATACGGCGGATAGCACGGCAGCTACAGATCCCGTCACACTGAAAGTTTTCTCTAACCTTCCTGACAGAAAGAACGGTCAGGGATTGATAGAACAAATGGTCATTGACGAGTACATGGCGGCTAACCCCAATGTGACCATCGAAGTGGAGGCTCTCGATGAAGAAGCCTACAAGACAAAATTCAAAGCATATGCCATGGACGGTATGCCGGATGTAGTGAGCATCTGGGGACAGCCCTCCTTCTTGGACGATGTACTTAACGCAGGCGTTCTTGCAGAGCTGAATGAAGCAGATTATGCGGATTACGGATTTGTTTCCGGTTCCCTGGACGGCTTCAAGAAGGACGGAAAGCTCTACGGACTTCCGAGAAACACAGATATTATGGCCTTTTATTACAACCAGAAAATGTTCGAGGACAACGGCTGGAAAGTACCTGCTACCTACGACGAGTTGTTGGCATTAGCGGATGATATCAACGCGGCAGGCATCGTGCCGGTAGCTATGGACGGGGGAGACGGATGGCCGATGGCAATTTACCTCACGGACCTGATCGTGAAGATTAACGGTACGCATGGCGACATCGTTTCCGAAGCGATTGCAAACGCTGATTTTGCTAATCCGGTATTCAAACAGGCGACAGAACTTTTTGCACAATCCGCTCAGGCAGGATTATTCCAGACAGGATATGATTCTCAGGATTACGCGACGGCGATGAACCTTTTTACCAATGGTCAGGCGGCTATGTTCTACATGGGAAGCTGGGAATCTTCCATGGCTCTCAACCAGGACATCAGCGAAGACATTCGCACCAATATCAGAGCCTTCACCATGCCCGTAGTTGACGGCGGCAAAGGTAAGGCTACGGATATCGCAGCATGGAACGGCGGTGGCTACGCAGTTTCCGCAAGCTCCGAGGTAAAGGGAGAAGCGATTAAATTCTTAAATTACTTATATCAGCCCGATAAATTATCCAAGTATGGCTGGGAAAATGGTGTTGGTATGTCCGCTCAGGATCAGACCGCTTACATGAGCGGCAGCGAGACGGATTTGCAGAAGCAGTTCATGGATATTCTGAACAACGCTACCAGCGTTTCCGGAACACCGATTAATGACTGCGGACCTTCCGTATTCAAAACAGTGATGGAAAGCGAGATCCAGAATGCTTCCAACGGCACTACAAGTGCAGAGGAGTTCCTCACTTCCATTGGAAATGCCTGCAAATAAAATAAGCAAACAGTAAATGCCGGGTTGGCACATAAAGAATGATTTCTCTTCATGTGCCGGCCCTGTTTCATAAAAAGATTATAAAAGTTAAGATAAGGACCGGAGGAATAGGAATGCAAAAACTATATAGCAATAAATTGGTGATATTTTCTTTGGTATTGCCCGGATTGCTGGTATTTCTCTTTGCGATACTGGCTCCCATCTGCCTAAGCGTATACTACGGCTTCACGTCGTATTCGGGGATGGGGCAGGCGGAGTGGATTGGATGGGAAAATTATAAGACACTTTTACACGATGCGAATTTCGGGCGTTCTCTCACGAACTCCCTTCTTCTTGCCATAGGTTTTATTTTTATCCAGCATCCCATTGCTATAATAGTTGCGGCTGTTCTGGATAAACTGCAGGGAAAAGCGGAAGGTGTATTTCGCTGCATTTATTTCATACCTAATGTTATTTCTGTGGCCGTTATTGCTTATCTGTGGAAATTTATTTATAACCCGGATTTCGGTTTGTTAAATAACGCGCTAAGAGCATTGGGCTATCAGGGTAAAATTAACTGGTTCAGCAACGATACAGCTATTTGGTCCGTGTTGGTCGTACTCATCTGGCACGGATTCGGCTGGGGCATGCTGATTTATTATACCGGAATCAAGAATATCGACCCTGTTCTATATGAAGCGGCATCTATTGACGGAGCAGATCAAGTATCCACTTTTCTGAGAATTACGCTGCCCCTCATGAAACCCGTTATTCAGGTAAACGTGACTATGGCCATTATCTCCGCCTTAAAGCAGATGGAGACTGTATATCTGCTTACCAACGGAGGACCCGGCAACAGCACGCAGTTTGCGGCGAATTACTTATACCAGCAGGCATTCAAGGCCTTCCGCTATGGCTACGGAAACGCCATCGGTGTGGTGTTCATTATCATTTGCCTATTGGTAACAGTATTTTTAAATAAAATATTTGCAGACAAACAACCGGCATAAAAAGGAGGCTGATACATAATGAAAGAAAAAAAGACGATAGGAAGTGCAATAAAAAGGACTTTCTTATGGGTTATCCTCATCGCGGTGGCGGTCGTGCAGATATTCCCGCTGATCTGGCTGTTGGACTTCTCTCTCGCCAGCAGCAATGAAATGTTTACCACAGGCCTTTTGATCATACCGAAGAAAATCCAGTGGGGTAATTACGTGAAAGCCTTTGTGGACGGACATTTTCTTCTGTATCTGAAAAATAGTATATTGATTAACGGCCTCGCTGTTTTGTTAGTTATTTTCATATCCATCATGGCTGCTTTTGCCTGCAGAAGAATGAACTGGAAACTTGCCGGAACGGTAAAGACGCTGCTGCTCATAGGCATGATGATTCCCATCCATGCAACGCTCCTTCCTAACTACAAGATATACAACGCAATAGACATGACGGATACTATCTGGGCACTGCTCATTCCTTATGTGGCTTTTTCACTGCCACAAGGCTTATTCCTTATGACCAGCTTTTTAGAAGCGGTACCTGTGGAACTGGAGGAAGCGGCGGTAGTGGACGGCTGCGGTATCTATCGCATCGTATTTGGGATTGTAACGCCCCTTCTTAAACCATCTATCGCAACGGTAGCTATTATGACCTTCTTGAACAATTGGAATGAGTTCATGATGGCCAGCACCTATTTAAGCTCGCCAAAGTGGAAGACCCTTCCTTTCTCAGTATTGGAATTTACCGGCCAGTATTCCTCCAATTATGCGGTGCAGTTCGCAGTCATGTCGCTGACGGCGGCACCTGCAGTCATCGTCTACATCCTTTTGAACAAACATATCACAAAAGGGGTAGCCATGGGAGCTGTAAAAGGATAAACTAAAAGAAAGGAAAACGAAATGCATTCCTTAAATTCGGCGGTGGGATGGCGGAAGCCGCCGGGCTTTGAAAGGACAATGGCAATCATGATCAGAATAAAAGAAACAGCGATGAGAAAAATCGCTCGCCTGACAGTATATTTCAATATAAGGCAGAAAATTATTTTCTATGTGTATCTGGTAATCAGCCCGATACTTATATTAATTACTACCTTTATTCTGATCAGCAATTATAAAGATACGAAGAACCAGCAGATAGAAGCCGATAGCAACGTGGTAAGAAGTCTGGATAAGAGCATCAGCGTTATCCAGACAGAATTATCCGATTTATCGGTTTATATTTGTATTAACAGCGACATTGGAGCGATTCTTACAAGCAGCCATCCGGAGGAGCTCAACGAGGATTCCAGGCTGTGGTATAACAGAGCGCCAATGAAAATTATTCAGGACATCATCGCCCTGAAGGGTTATATCAAGACGATGGCTATTTATCCGGAGAACGGTGTGAACGCTTACCTTCGCTGCATCGATTCCAGCGTACACCTTTCGGACAGCGGGACGGTAAGGCAGACCGATACCTATAAAAAGGCGGTGGAGATGAGAGGGGACATTGTCTGGAAGCGTGTAGGTCAAGGAACCGGCAGCATCTATCAGGCCAACTATGCGGATAAAATCGTAATGTGCAGAGAAATCTTCGATATGTCCAAAAAAGAAAAGCTAGGCTATCTGGTACTGGGAGTTAACGAGGAAAAGTATACTGATTTATGTAAAAATGCCATTCAGCAGGAAAATGAAGGTATCGTTATCCTAAGCAGCGAGGGCAGCGAGCTGACCCGCTACGGTACGGTAGACGAGGAAATCCTTTCCTATATATCCGGCGAGGAATATTTGAAGCAGGACCATAAGAAAAGAGCCGTTTACTTCGAGCATGGTTCCTACAACGTATTTTGCAGCCAAGAGCAGAAAAAGGGAGTTATCGTCTGCAAGATGGTGCCAAAGAGCAACAGCGACAAGCAGCTTAACAATATTATCATCGCTCCCATTTTAATGCTTATAGGAATGCTCGTAGGCCTCTGGCCGCTTCTGAAGCTGATTTCCAACATTATTTCCAGACCTCTGCAGCGTCTCTGCGTGGCTATGGACAAATTCCAGGGAGGCGATTTCAATCAGCAAGTGGCGGTAGAATTCCAGGACGAAATTGGGGAAGTGACCGCTTGCTTCAATCAGATGGTTTTATCCATCAAGGAACTGATCGACCGCAATTATGTCATGGCACTGAGAGAGAAGGAGAGCGAGCTCAGCGCCCTTCAGGCTCAGATTAACCCCCACTTTTTATATAACACACTGGATTCCCTTTACTGGCGTACCCAAAGTGAGGGCAATGAAGAGCTGGCAGAGGATATTCTGGCTCTTTCCCAGCTTTTCCGCCTTGTACTGGGGCAGGGGAAGGGGATCATATCCGTAGGAATGGAAAAGGATCTTATCGCGAACTACCTCCATATACAGAAAATGCGTTTCAATAAACGTTTGGAATACGAAATCGATATAGACGAGGACATTATGGAGGAATCCATTCCTAAGCTTATTCTCCAGCCCTTCGTGGAAAATGCTATTATCCATGGCTTCGAGAATTCAGAAAAAGGAGGCTTTCTTAAAATAACCGGAAAGCGTCAAGAGGATAATTTAGTCTTTTCCATCCGGGATAACGGAATCGGAATGACAGAGAAGCAAATTGCCGCCATTTGGAATGTGGAGGATTCAAAGCGTTATGCCGGACAGAGAATCGGGCGTTATGCAATTAAAAATGTAAGAGAGAGGCTGGAACTGAAATATCGGGAGAATTTTAGTCTGACGATTGCCAGCCGCCCTTCGGAAGGCACCGAGGTCACTATTATCCTGAAGAGTCTGATATCTACATAAACAAAAGGAGAAATTTATGGGTATAAAATTACTGGTCGTAGATGATGAAGATAACATCCGAAATGGAATCTCCAATTACATAAGGCTTCACAGCGACCGAATCGACCACATATATACCGCATGCAACGGGCAGGAAGCCATCGACTTGATTCTGCGCTATCGTCCGGAGCTGATGCTTCTGGATGTTCAGATGCCCGGAAAGAATGGATTGGAAGTCATGAAGGAGGCAAGTGAGCTGGATATTCTTCCTGTTACCATTATCTTAAGCGGTTACGACGAATTCAGATACGCCCAGACCGCTTTGAAATACGGGGTAAAGGAGTATGTGCTCAAACCCTGCCGTTCCACAGAGATACTTCGTCTCGTCAACGAAGCGGTAGATTCTGTTCTCGGGAAGGAGAGGAAGGAAAGTGCCAGAGAGGATGTGACCGATAACTACCTCGTCAACCGGGCGGCGGAATACATCAAGGAGCACTATAACGAGAATCTCACCCTCGTCGGAGTAGCAAATCAGGTGGATATTACGGCGAGCTACCTTTCGGCGCTCTTTTCCGGAAGTATGGACTGCTGCTTCATAGATTATCTGAACGGAATACGGGTAGAGCATGCCTGCTTTTATTTAAAGCAGAACCGGCTGAAAATATATGAAATTGCTTTTAAGGTAGGCTTCCGCGATGAGAAATATTTTTCCAAGGTATTCAAGAAGATAAAAGGGGTGTCCCCTGCTCAGTTCAGAAAAGATGGAGGAGTGGAGGAAATCATATGAAGGAAATTCTTAATATGTTACAGTTCAGCTTTTATCTGGAGGGTAACCATAAAATACATTAATTGTAAAAAGTGCACAAAGGGATAAACGCAAACACCTATATTTTGGATAAAAAAATTTGTTAGTATTGACGATATTGTTAATATTGACAGCTAAAACTTTGAATGGTACAATAGGTTTAACGTTAAACTAATAAAAACTATTTACATTAAATATAGAATAGGCTTAAAAAGGGCGTTTATCAAAAATATGATGTAAGAAAATGTAAAAAAATATATATATTTGAAGTTTAACGTTAAACTATAAATGTAATTAAAGAAGGGAGAGCAAAAAATGAAGAAGAAAGCAGTAAAAAGAATTTTGGGCATTGTATGCTGTATGACATTGACGATGTCCATGCTTGCCGGATGCGGAAGCTCCAATGAAACGACAGCTACGGAAGCGACGCAGCAGGAAACAACGGCGGCAGATGAAACGAAGACGGAAGAAGTGCAGACGCAGGAGCCTGCAGAAGCAGAACCTGTGGAAGTAACCCTTGGAATCTGGCCGGAGGATACTTTGGCGGATGATATCGCGATGCACGAAGGCTTTGTTGAGACGATGAAAGCGAAGAATCCGAATGCTACATACACCCCGGCATATTACAAATATGCTACGGATACGTTCATGCCTATGGTAGAATCCGGCAACTGCCCTACCGTATTTGAGTCATGGTTCACAGAGCCCCAGAAGCTGATTGCCAGCAAGGCAGTTGCAAATATAACCTCCGAATTGGATGGAAAAGGATGGCTGAATTCCATGAATCCTTCCATCAAGGAATTATTGTCCGACAAGGACGGCAACATTTACGGAATTCCCCGTGACGGTTATGCGCTGGGACTTATGCTGAACGTAGAGCTTTTCGAAGAAGCAGGTCTGGTGGATGCAGATGGTTATCCCCTTTACCCTAAGACGATGGAGGAGCTTGCGCAGACAGCTAAGACCATCAAAGACAAGACCGGAGCAGCAGGTTTCGTATTGTTAGCAAAGGACGGAGCAGGCGGATGGCATTTTTCCAATATAGCATGGAATTTCGGTGCTACACTCTGTATTGATAACGGTGACGGAAGCTTTACCTCTAACTTGAACTCCCCGGAAGCCATCGAAGCGATGGAATTCGTGAAGTCTTTGAAATGGGATTATGACGTGCTTACCGCAGATCCTACCAACGAAGATTGGGGAACGGGCTTTACACAGCTCGGAACAGGCAATGCGGCTATGTATATTGCAGCTAACGATGCGGTAAACCAGCCTACGCAGGTGAACGGACTTCCCGTAGATAAACTGGCGATGTGTGCGATTCCGGAAGGCCCCGGCGGTCAGTATTCCCTATTCGGCGGTACTCCTTATATGTTCTCTAAAGACGCGACTCCGGAACAGATCAACGCCGCTTTGGATTATATCGAAGTAATGGGCAAAGGCCCATCCGTATCGGAAGATGCGATAGCCGGTATGCAGGCAGACGCCGAGAATAAATCGGCAGCAGGAGTTCCTGTTATTCCCAGATTCCCTTGCTGGACCGATCAGGCTATCCTGGATGCGGAAGCAAAAATTATCGAAGAGTATGGTAATGTGGATACAAAGATGTTCCAGCCTTATTTCGACGCTACCTCTTCGGAAGGTCTTCGCTCGGAAGAACCCGGCTTAACGCAGGATATGTACAGCGAGCTCACCAAGGTGTTACAGTCCGTTATTACGGATAAGAATGCCGATGTAACGGCACTTATGAACACAGCGAACGACAACTATCAGAAGCTGCTTGACGATGCTAATTCGGCAAACTAAAGGAAATATAAAGGGAAGGTATTAACATAAAGCATAAAACTATGGAGAAAACCGCGAAAAACGGTTTTCTCCGGTTTCTATGATGGGAGCTTCCCACAAAAAGCGAGGAGGTGTTTCGCATAATGCGCAAACGTAAATCATTTAAAAAAAGAGACTTACTGGGCTGGCTTGTAATGCTTCCTACATTGCTGTTATTTGCTTTTTATGTATGGGAGCCGCTGTTAGAGAACGTCAGACTGTCCATGTTCAGCGCAGTCAGATATGAGCTGCAGGAATTTGTAGCCTTCGACAATTACATAAAGGTGGTCAACAACCCGGATTTCATAGCGGCATTTAAGAATACGTTCAGCTATACGCTATGGTCCTTAGTCATAGGATTTTTGGTGCCCATCGCATTGGGCATATTAATTTCGGAGACCGTGAGATTTAAAGGTCTTTTCAGAGTAGGAATTTACTTTCCCAATATTGTCCCCGGCCTGGCGACCGTATGGATTTGGAGCTTTTTCTTCAATCCGGGCAAGACGGGAGTTTTGAATATAATTTTATCGAAGTTTGGAATTGATCCTCAGCTTTGGCTTACCAATCCTCACTGGACGATTCCTCTCATCATCATTACCCTGACGTGGAAAAGTGCCGGAGCCACAGCGCTCATCTATATGGCGAATATAAGCAGCATCAGTCCGGATTTGTATGAAGCGGCCACTATAGACGGCGCGGGTATCAGGCAGAGAATCAGGCATATTACCCTGCCCAGCGTATTTTCGTTGGCAAAAACGCTGCTGCTTCTGCAGATCATATCGGTGTTCCAGATCTTGTACGAGCCTATGGTCATGACCAATGGCGGACCGAACAACGCGAGCATTTCGCTGATGATGCTTATGTATCGCTATGCATTCCGTGACTTTGACTTCCCGTCAGGCGCAGCGCTGTCCGTTATGATTTGTATTGTACTCATCATACTCAGCGGTATTTATACGGTCGCAACGAGAAAAAAAGAAGATTAGGAGGGAGAGGATATGTTGTTTCAAAGCTATACGGATAAAAAAGACGGTGCCATCAGAGGCTATGATATAAAATCTCCCAAGGTAAAAGTCCTTGCGGCTGTTATATTGCTGGTGTGCTTTTTGATTGTTCTCATCTGCGTATTTCCTGCAGTATGGGTTATGCTGGCAGGGTTTAAGGATATCAAGGAATTCACGAGGAACGCTACTATTTGGCCCACCACCTTCGATTTTGAAAAGTTCCGGGTTACGTGGAAAGCTTTCAAATTCGGAAAGTATTACATCAATTCAGCGATTGCCGTAGGCGGGAGTACTATATGCGCCGTTATTTTCAACGGACTTTTGGCTTATGGATTCGCAGTGCTGAAGCCCAGGGGCTATAAGATCGCATGGGCGTTAGTTATGTGGAGCCTGCTCATTCCGGCGACCACCAGTATCGTAGCTGTTATAAGAAATATAAGCCTGATAGGACTTAAGGGAAGTTTTGTCCCGATCTGGCTGGCTTTCGGTGCGAATGCGTTCTATGTAGTATTGTTCAAGGAATTTTTCGAAGGGCTTCCATCGGAGCTTTTGGAGGCTGCGAGGCTGGACGGCTGCGGCGTGCTGCAGGTGTTCGTAAAAATAATGCTGCCTCTTAGTAAGCCCATTATCATGGTAGTTGCTATATTTGCGGTTACTGCGGCATGGTCGGATTTCCTTTTCCCATATCTGGTGTTGAACGGCTCGGGAAAAGAAACGGTTATGGTGAAGCTCTTCGCCTTCAAAGATACGCCTACAGATGCGGTGAGCGTTTTGCGGGCAGTAGTATTTTCCATCATACCTCCCACTGTATTGTTTGCGATTTTCCAGAAGCAGATTACCGACAGCGCGGCAGCTGGCGCCGTAAAGGGATAGGAGACGGGTGAATATATGGCTAAATTTGCAGATAAATATTTTCTTGCTGATGCATGGAAAATTATAGAAGATGGTTTTGACCCGGAATACGGTGAGGTGGCAGAATCGGTATTCTCTCAGGCGAACGAATATATGGGAGTGCGCGGCTATTTCGAGGAGGGCTATACCGGAGCGCATATGCAGGGAAGCTATTTTAACGGCATATACGAAGAGAAAAAACAAGGAAGTCAAGGCTATAAGGGTGTGGTCGATACTACGGAATTCATGGTGAACGCTGTGGACTTTCTCTATACGAGAATCAATTTGGATGGGGAAGCGCTGGATATCGGGTCCTGTAATATAAGTTCTTTTAAAAGAACGCTCGACATGAGATCCGGCCTTCTCACCCGTTCCTTCTTATGGGAGACGAAAAGCGGAAGGAAGCTGGAACTGGCATTCGAAAGGCTTCTTTCCATGAACAAAAATAAAATAGCGGTACAGAGAATAACAGTAAAGGCATTGAATTTTGACGGGGATGTGACAATTGTGTCAGGTATAGATTTTGACACTGTGCATCAATCGGCAAAGGAATCTCTTTGGAAGTGCAGCGTGCAGGAGTGCGAGGGCTCCCATTTGGCGATTATGGGTGAGACGGTGCGAACCGGACAGCATGTATATTCTTCCTGCTCCATAGATACGGAAAGCGGCGAAGCTCCTGCGGTTTCGTCGATCATCGGGGAAAAAAGGGTTGCCAGAGCGCTGGTAATAAGGCTTGACCAAAATAAAGCCGTTACTGTAACAAAAAAAGTATATAACGCAGTACATAAACACGGGAGCATGGAATCTTTTTTATCCCAGTGCGGCAGCGGAATAAAAGAACTGGAAGACGTAAGCTTCGAGGGGGTGCTTCAAGATAATATCTGCTGGTGGAAAAATGTATGGAGGAAAGCGGATATTACCATCGAAGGAGATGAGTGGAACCAGCAGGGCATCCGCTTTTGCATCTTTCAAATGTTCCAGACCTATCACGGAGCAGCGGCGGGCACGAACATTGGAGCCAAGGGGCTGACCGGAGAGGCTTACAACGGAAATGCCTTCTGGGATACGGAAACGTATTGCCTTCCATTTTTCCTGTTCAATGATGTGCAGGCAGCTAAAAATCTGCTTATGTTCCGTTATCTGACGTTAAAGGAGGCGAAGGAGAGGGCAGCAGATCTGGATTGCAGGGGCGCCTTTTATCCGGTAGCCACCATCAGCGGAAAGGAATGCTGCAATCTCTGGCAGCACGCCAGCTTACAGCTTCAGGCCTCCACTGCGGTGGCATACGGTATATGGTTCTACGAGAAGCTCACTCAGGACATAGAATTTCTCATGGAGTACGGCATGGAAATGCTCATAGAAATATGCAGGATGCTGGCGGACAGGGGAGACTTTACCGAAGACAGGAAGAAGTTCGGATATTACGGAGTTATGGGGCCTGACGAGTTCCAGATGATGGTAAATAACAACTGTTATACTAACTATATGGCGAAGTTCACGTTCTCCTATACTTTGTCCGTCTGCCGGAGGCTAAAGGAAGAGAAGCCGAAGGAGATGGAAGCTCTTTACCTGAAAAGGAATCTGACTGAGGAGGAGTGCCGGGAGTGGAAAGAGATGGAAGAGAATATGTTCCTTCCCTTCGATGAGAAGACGGGAATTTACGAACAGCACGAGGGGTATTTCAAGCTTCCGCACGTGGATGTGGACCGTATACCGGTTGAGGATTTCCCGCTTTATAATCATTGGTCCTATGACAGAATCTATCGCAATGACATGATCAAACAACCGGATGTGCTGATGTTCATGCTTCTGTTTAATTCCGCCTTCGGGGAGGATACTCTTCGGGCTAACTATGAGTTCTACGAGCCCCGGTGCATTCACGAGAGCTCTTTATCGCCGTCGGTGCATTCCATTTTAGCATCACAGCTCAAGAAGCACGAGGAGGCTTATCGTTTCTTCCAGTTCGCTACGAGGATGGATCTGGATAATTATAATCGAAACAGCAGCGAAGGGCTTCACACTACTTCCATTGCGGCAGCATGGATGAATATCGTCTACGGTTTCGGAGGGCTTCGTTCGGACGGAGAGAATATAAGCCTTTGTCCTTCGATGCCAAAGCAGTGGAAGAGCTATTCCTTCCGCATCGGCTATAGGGAAGATGTCCTCTTGGTGGAAGTAGATGGAAAAAAGGTATGCTTATCCACCTTAGAGGGCAAGGCCATCGATATCGATTTATATGGGAAGTCGGTTGCGGTAGGCAAAGAACCGAAGGAAATTACAGTTCCCGCCGCATGGAGAGGATAGATGAGATGGATTGGAATATAAGGAAAAAAGGATATGATCCGGAGGAAATTACGTGGTCCGGCAACCGATTTTTGATAGGCAATGGATATATGGGAATCCGGGGAACCCTGGAGGAATACCGCAAGGAACAGCTTACTGCGGTGAATCTGGCCGGAATCTACGATAAGGTAGGGGATGGCTGGAGAGAGCCTTTGAATGCTCCAAATGGCCTGTATACCTACTTGAAGGTAGATGGGACCATGTATAGGCTGCCGGAAAAGGAGCCGCAAAAACATGAGTGCGAGCTGGATTACCGTCATGGTATCTTCACACGGGAGACGCTCTTTCGAACTCCCAGAGGGAATGTGGTGGTAAGGAGTGAGAAATTTGCGGATGCTGTGAACATACATAGAATCGGACTGCGCTATACCGTTACGGCAGATTTCCACGCGGATGTGGAAATTGTAACGGGAATTGACGGTGGCGTATGGGATATTCATGGTCCCCATTACGACGCTGTAGAATTTCAGGAAAAAGACGGGATATTAAGCGCCGAAGCAATTACCCATGAGAAGGGGGAAAGGGTATGGGTATCCGAACGCTGCGCGTGGAATTTTCCGGCGGAGGTGAAGCTTAAGCAGGAGGAGAATGAGATTCTGAGAAGAATTATCTTCGTGACAGACTGTAATACCGACTATACCGTGGATAAATGGGTGAGTGTTTATACGAGTGCGGATATCGGCGGATGTGAAAAAGGCATTGATAAGGAGAACCCTATTTGTAAGGATGAAGCCTTTTATAGGGACGAGGCTTTTTATAAAGCATCAACAGGCTGTCTTATGCAAGACTACGAAGAAGCAAAAGAGAAGCATACGGACTGTTGGGAAAAGAGATGGGATCACTGCGAAGTGTACATTGAAGGAGACGATGCGGCCATGGAGGCGCTGAATTATTCGCTGTACCATCTGCACTGCATTGCACCGCGCCACAAAGAGGGCTTATCCATAGCGGCGAGGGGGCTTTCAGGGCAGACGTATAAGGGGGCGGTATTCTGGGATACCGAAATGTTTATGCTGGACTTTTTCCTGAATACCGAGCCGGAGGTTGCCAAAAGCCTTATGAAATATCGCATCGATACTCTGCCCGGGGCAAGAAAAAAGGCGAAGCAATACGGATATGAAGGAGCCTTCTACGCTTGGGAGAGCCAAGAAGGCGGATTTGATGCATGCAGCGACTATAATGTGACAGACGTGTTTACCGGCCGTCCCATGCGCACTTTTTTCCGGGATAAGCAGTATCATATTTCCGCGGCGGTGGTATACGGAATCATGCGGTATACAGAAATGACCGGAGATTATTCACTGTTAAGAGAAGGCGGCGCCGAAACGGTACTGGAATGTGCTAAGTTTTACTACAGTCTGTTATACAAGAGGGTAGGCGGGGAGAGGTATGAGATTCTCGATTGTATCGGCCCCGACGAGTATCATGAGAGAATTAACAACAACGGCTATACCAACCGCATGGCGAAATACACCTTCGAAAGTGCGGTGAAGACGGTAAGTCTGTTTATGGCAGGAACGCTTGGCGCGGGTAAGACAAACGAAGCAGACCTTTCTTCTTTGGAAGCGAAGTATAAGGATGCATCGGAGAAAATATATATTCCGCAGCCGGATGAAAACGGAATCATAGAACAGTTTGAGGGATATTCCCAACTCGAAGATGTAACAGTCAAAGAGGTGGAGGAACGGCTGCTTCATGAAAAAGAATATTGGGGCGGGGCTTACGGGGTAGCATCTCATACGAAAGTAATCAAGCAGGCAGATGTGGTGACGTGGCTGAATTTGTTCCCGGAGGATTTTCCGGAAGATACTTTGAAGAAGAACTGGGATTATTATGAGCCCCGCACGGAGCATGGCTCTTCCTTAAGTGCCTGCATGTATGCCATACTGGCATGTCGCCTCGGAATGCCGGAGAAGGCCTACCCTTTCTTTTTGAAATCCGCTTCCGCAGATTTGGCGCGAGGAGGCAAAGAATGGGCCGGCTTGGTCTACATAGGAGGCACCCATCCGGCAGCGGCGGGAGGAGCCTATATGACGGCAGTCAAAGGCTTTGCCGGAATGTATATCGAGAATGGCGCAATAAAAATAAACCCTCACCTTCCTGATACATGGAAGAAGATGAGGTTTCAGATTCATTATTCAGGAAAGGAATACCGGATAGAGATTACGAAGGACGAAGCGGTAATCCTCCCTATGTGAGCAGAGAACGTACGCTCTCGCGCTCAACTAATGAGGTGGGCAGAATGAGGTGGTCCTCTTCTGCCTCATTTCCTTCTAAGAGCTGGAGCATCATATTTACGGCAAGGCGGCCCTTCAGATTGATGTCCTGATGGACCGTAGTGAGAGGCGGCGTTACCATCTGGCATAGACTGATGTCGTCGAAGCCAACGACAGAAATGTCATCAGGAATTCGTTTTCCCCGTTCCCGCAGACCGGTCATGATTCCGGCCGCCATAACGTCGGCAGTAGCTACTACAGCGGTAATATCCGGGTGACGGCAAATATCCTCGCTCACTAAGCGGCAGGAGGCCACATCCATTTCCTGAACGAAGACGAGAGACTTGTCGAAGGGAATATTTGCCTCGGTCAAGGCTGCTTTATAGCCGAGGAAACGCTCCTGAAGAACTCCGCCGTCTTTGATATCGGGAGAAGCAAAGGCAATCCTTCTATGACCGCGCCCGGTCAAATATTTAGTAATGTTATAGCTGCCCTTAAAGTCCTCCAGACCGACATTGCATAAGGAGCTCTGGTTCGTATAGCTGTCGATAAGGACGATGGGAATGTGAAGATTTGAAAGGACGTCGAAAAAGTGATCCTTGAATATGCCGGTAAAAAACAGTCCGTCCACATTCCAGTTGCGCAGAAATGCCAACAGCTCTTCGGAAGTCTCGATGGTGCGCAGCATTAAATAATATCCGTTTTCTCGAAGCGCCTGCTCAATGGCACCGATAGATGCGGAATGAAAAGGGTCTTCCATAAAATTGGAATCCTTGCGGGTGATGACGTGATTCACGAACCCTATCACCTTGGAGGAGTTGGATACGAGGGAACGTGCCGACATATTCGGAATATATCCCAGTTCCTTGATTGCAGTATTTATTTTTTCTATGGTGTCCGCGGATACCCGGTTATCTTTGCCGTGTATCACATTGGAAACGGTGGTGCAGCTCACCCCGGTAACGCGGGCAATATCTCTTATTGTAGCCATATACGACGACCCTTCTATATTTCTTAGGTTTATTAGTTAAGGTTTAACCTTAAACTAATTCGATTCTAACATAAAAACAATAAAAAAACAAACGGTAAGAAAGGCATGGTTATTCATATGATTAAAGGAGTTATTTTTGACCTGGACGGAGTGCTGGTATCTACGGATAAACTGCATTATAAGGCGTGGAAAAAGTTGGCACAGGAAATCGGTATCGCTGATTTTAAAAGAGAGGATAACGAGAAGCAGCGGGGGGTGAGCAGAATGGAATCCCTGCAGATCGTTCTCGATAAAGGAAATAAAAGCTATGCGGAAGAAGAGAAAGAGGAACTTGCGGAACGCAAGAATAATTATTATAAGGAAATGCTTGAGGAACTAAATGACAGTGCCGTTTTGCCGGGTGCGCTTGAGACCATAAGGCTGTTAAAGGAAAAGGGCATTATGACTGCAGTAGGTTCGGCGAGCAAGAATGCGCCCGATATCTTGAAGAGAATCGGCTTGCTGACCTATATGGATAAGATAAGCAGCGGCTTGGATACTACCCGTTCCAAACCGGATCCGGAGGTGTTTCTCGTGGCAGCAGATAAGCTGGGACTTCCTCCGCAAGACTGTCTCGTAGTAGAGGATTCCGCGGCTGGTGTTCAGGCGGCGAAAGCTGCAGGCATGAAGGCACTCGGTGTAGGGCCCTATTATCTGAGCCTGGGTGCAGATTATATGGCTGAGAACCTGACTGCCTCCATTAACTGGGAGAGCGTGCTTGGTAAGATGTGAAAAGAAATACTAAGTCAGCAAAGCACGGGGGCTGAGAAGTTTGAAGTTTCATAGTGGAGATTGAATGAGGAGGGAAGGTATGAAAAGTAAAAAACGGGTTTGGGCAGTTGTGCAAATCGTTGTGGGGGCGGTATTTGTGGTTGGAATTTTGGGGACTGCTGCGGATATCGGATTTAAGAAGAAAGAAAGTGCGGAGGAGAAAATGTTGAAAGAATCTGCTTTGGTTTTGTATGAGGGGCCTAAGTCCTTGAAGGATGCTTCGGAGGAGGATTTGAAGAATACCTCGGAAGAAGGGCGGGATATGGCGCTTATGCATTGTACGGATACAAAAGTGCGCGTAAACGGATATGAGTGCTATGTATATGACACTAATGTCAATCACACGAGACAGTGGGTGGAAAATTACCTGCCTCCCTTGTCGAGGACACCGGTAGCTTATTTCGATTTCGAAGGTGCAGCTAAGATAGAAGTCGAAGTACCGGGAAGGGAAATTGATTCGGTGAAAATAAGTCCGCTTTCTGCCGGCATAGAAGCCGAAATCGATAAAGAGGCGCATACGGTAAGCTTTTTGGTGACAAAGCCGGATAATTATACGGTTACTTTCAACGATGCGCCGGAACGCGCAGTGCATATATTTGCAGGAAGTATAGAAACGGATAAGCCGGATATTAACGATGAAAAGGTCATCTACATAGGCCCTGGTGAATGGGATATAGAATCCATCGTACCGGAGGACGGACAGACGATTTATTTATCCGGCGGCGCGGTAGTGCATGGAGTGATAAACGCTAACTATGGAAAGGATATCACGATCACGGGAAGGGGTATCATCGACTGTTCGAACTTAAGAGGCTGGAAGGGAAAGGAAGCGTATATCCCTCTGAAATTCGATCACTGCAGCAATATTAAAATTAAAGATGTCATCGTCTTAAATCCCAATGCGTGGGTATGTCAGGCTTTTGATTCCCGGGACGGGGAAATTGACGGAGTGAAAATCATCTCAGCAAGGCCAAACGGCGACGGAATCAGCCTGCAATCCTGCAAGGATTATACGGTGACCAACTGTTTCATACGTTCATGGGACGATTCCCTCGTAGTAAAAAATTATGATGAAAACACAGAAAATATCCGGTTCGAGAATATCCAGCTATGGACCGATCTGGCGCAGTCCATGGAAATCGGATATGAAACCAACAAGGGACAAAAGGAAAACGCAGAAATAAGGAATGTAACATTTCAAAATATTACGGTGCTGAACAATTTCCATAAGCCGGTGATATCCATTCACAATGCGGACGATGCCCTTGTGACGGGAGTGCTTTTTGAGAATATTGTGGTAGAGAACGCTCAGATGGGAAGCGGAGATGGTGATGAGATGCCCTACCTGATCGATATACATATCGCTCAAAATGGGAACTGGTCCAGTACCAAGGAACGGGGAACCATTGAGGATGTGGCCATAAATAATGTGACAGTAATGTCAGGAAAAGAAAGCCCTTCCAGAATTAAAGGCTTCGACGACAAACATAAAATCAAAAATGTTCAAATCTCCAATATTGAGGTTCTTGGTAAGAAGATCAGCAGTTTCGAACAAGGAGGCTTCCAAATAGAGGAAGCGACCACCGAAAATATAAGTATATCAGAGGGGGAATGACGGTATGAAAAAAGGAGGAATTATAGCGCTCACCCTTATGCTTGTATCATGGGCAGCTCTTCTCGTCTACGATATGCGTATCAGCGAAAGAGAGGCGTTGAAGATGCCTGAGGCAAACGTGACGATAGTGGAGGCTCCGGAGCAATCGGCGCCTATGGAGCATGAAGCATTTCTGAAAGAAGAATATATTTCACAGGTACCGGAGGGGGATAACCTCGCATTGGAAGGAAAAATAGAGGCAAACGGATTTGCGGATGTTTACGTGCCGAAGAAAGCCATTGACGGCAAGACCGCCGGCCCCTCCTATTGGGAGGGAGACGGGAACAGCTACTCGAATATCCTCACCTTGGAGCTGGCTCAACCGGCGGGTATCCATGCGATAAGGGTAAGTTTGTGCCCGCAGAAAATATGGGGAAAACGCACGCAGGAATTTGCGGTGAGAATAAGTGAGGATGGAATAAACTACGAAGAGCTGATTCCGCTTCAGGCATATGACTTCGATCCTGACAGGGGAAATGAAGCAATACTGAACTTTGAAGAGACAGATGCCAAATATATAGAACTGGAATTTACCTCCAATACAGGAGGAGCAGGAGCACAAGTGGCGGAATTCGAGGTATATGGATCGTATTGATAAAATGTTAATTTTTTTTAATTTTTACTTTATAAATGCTTCGGAAAGTTTATAGCTTTTTTAAGAACTATACACATGGAAGACACATTTATCCTTTAAGATGTACTTAGATGGTTGAAGAACTCACTATTTGAATTCACTATCTCCCCCTCATAAGAAAATAAAGAAAAAAGCTCCGTGCAAACGGAGCTTTTTTCTTGTAATAGGAAAGAGCTCCTATTACAAGAAAAGATAGATGCGCAGCTGCGCGCGCAGAACAAAAGCTGTGCTGTTGAAGTACTTGGCCGCGGGAGAGTGTGAAGCACACTTTTGTTCTATAAATAGGAAAGTGCCCCTATTATAGAAAGATAGATGCGCAGCTGCGCGCGCGGAACAAAAGCTGTGCTGTTGAAGTACTTGGCCGCGAGAGTGTGTAAAGCACACTTTTGTTCTCTTGTTTTCATTTTTTGCAACATGGAAGCTGGAAAATGTGGTAAATTAATTATGTAAAAGTGCGCGTTCCACGCTCCAGTAAAAGTTCTCTTTACCAACTATTTCATAAATGCCGGAGCGATGAAGCATAGTCATAGTCTTATTGGGAACGCCGCATAGTATGATTTTCTTCCCTTGGTTTTGCAGGGAGGTCAGCACGTGCATGAATGCGATGGCTCCCGAAATATCCATATAAGAAACTCCTCTCATGGACAGAAGCACCGTATTGTAGTCCTCCGCATGATGTTCCATATCTTCGATATGTTGAGTGTTAGCGAAGAGCACTGAGCCGGTGAGATAAGCAACGATGGCATTCTCATACCTTTTTGCAAGAGCGGCATCGTTGTTGTGGATGCGGTTCATATCTACTTCTTCGTAATTGATCTCGATATTGGACAGACGGTTTACCAGGAGAATCAAAGCGGTAATAATGCCTATCATAATAGCAGTTGTAAGGTCGAAGACGATAGTAGCTCCCATGGTAACCGTGTATTTCATAGAAGCGCCTTTAAATTTATGGGTGATAATGTATTTAATTTCTTCCCAGTCATTCATGCGGAAGGCGGTGACCATAAGCACTCCTGCGAGAGCCGGCAAAGGTATCTTAGCCATGATGGGACCGAGCACGAGCATGAAGGCCAGAAGTCCCAGCGCGTGGAAGATTCCGGTAAGGCGCGTGCGTGCACCTGATTTCAAGGCGACACTGGTGCGGGCGATGGCAGCCGTGGCGGGGATGCCGCCAAAAAAGGGAAGGATCATATTGCCGATACCCTGAGCTACCAGCTCCTGATCGCTGTTTAAACGCACATTAGCCATTTTACCTGCACTTGCTCCGCAAAGAAGACTTTCGATCATGCCCAGCATGGTGATACTGACGGCGGGGCCGAACAGGCCTTTGATATTTTCCATATTCAAAGAGCTCAAGGTAAAGCGGGTTTCCAGAAAAAGAGTCTTAGGGATAGCGCCCACCGTTGCTACATCCATATGCAGTGCGATAGACAGGACGGTAGCGAGTATAATACTAAGGAAAGAAGCTGGAATTACAGCGTTCCATTTCTTAGGAAAGAAAACCATGAACAGAATGACAAGCAGCCCGAGAAGGGCGGATTCCATATGAATGGGAAAGCCCAGACGTCCATAGCTTAGCAGCTTGGAAATCGTACCCGTACCCTTGGAGGTCACACCGAAGAAGTTATCGATTTGCCCGAGGGCGATGATTACCGAGATGCCCGAGGTGAATCCGGTAATGACGGGAGCAGGAATCAGACTGGTCAATCTGCCTATATGAAAGATTCCGCAGAGTACGAGGAGGATACCGGAAATAAAAGCGGCGATAAAGACTCCTTGTATGCCGTATTTGGCAATGATGGATATCAGTATAGCAGCCATAGCGCCGGTAGGTCCCGATATTTGGTAGAAGCCGCCGGAAAGAGCTCCGATGACCAAACCGGCAACGATAGCGGTTACCAAACCTGCCGCCGCAGTGGAGCCGCTGCTGACACCAAAGGCGAGAGCGAGGGGAAGAGCTACGGCAGCAACAGTTAAGCCCGCCATCAGATCCTGCATGAGAGCAGTCCCGTTGTATCCTTTGAATTCATCCTTTAATTGTGTAGTATAATTTTTGATTAACATTTCATCCTCCGTAAGGAAAATATTAGGTAAATGGTTGCTGTTCACAATTGCTATGAACAGAAAAGCTGTAAATAGTAACGATAAATGTGACAGATAAAGAAAGCCATCTTTAGCTCACGAAAAATCATTATAGTAGTTTTATTATATTTCGTCAAGAAACAAAAATTGGTTTTTATACTATTAAAAGTTGTTTTTTATATTATCTTTAAAATAACTAATCTTAAAAAGAATCAACTTTCATTATAAATAAGCACTATGAAAAAAGGAGTTTTCCATGAATACACAATTTTTCAGTTATGCAATAGAAATAGAAAGAACCGGTTCCATTACCAAGGCGGCGCATAATCTTTTCATGGCCCAGCCCAATCTTTCCAAGGCCATAAAGGAGTTGGAAAAGCAACTGGGGTACGAGATTTTCGAGCGCGCACAAGCCGGAATCGTACCGACTGAGAAAGGGCGCAATTTCCTCATTCATGCGAAAAGTATTATGGAGCATATGGAGGAGCTGGAATCATTAGGTTTAGACGAGAGGGCGGATAGCCAGAGGCTTCGCATATCCATACCGAGAGGCAGCTATATTGCCGAAGGCTTTACAGAATTTGTCGCACAACTGGATACAGCGCGGGGAATGGAGATTACCATTCAGGAAACCAATTCCATGCAGGCGATCAGTAACGTTGCCTATGAAAAATTCGATTTAGGAATCATACGCTATCAGAGCATTTATGAAAATTATTTTTTGGATTTTGTAAGGAGCAACGGTCTGAGCCATGAGCTCGTATGGGAGTTCGAATATTTGGCGGTGATGTCCAGAGAGCATCCGCTGGCAGCGGCGCCGTCTGTAAGGGCCGAGGATTTGTTTCATCATATCGAGCTGTCCCATGCGGACCTGATCATTCCTTATGTAGACAGGAGAAGCGTGGAGCCGCAGGAGCAGACGAAGGCCGGAAAGCATATTTACGTCTATGACAGGGGCTGCCAGTTTGACCTGTTGACGAGGGTTCCCACCACCTATATGTGGGTGTCTCCGATTCCCGAAGTATATTTGGAACAGTATGGGCTGGTGCAAAGAAAATGTGCGATTCCAAATAATAGTTACAAAGATGTCCTCATATATAGAAATGAATACGAACTCGGGGAATTGGATGAACAGTTTAAGAAACGGCTGTACCTGGCCAGAGATGAAGTGGCATACAAAGAGTACAAATAGCAGCGATATGGCATATCAATATGTAAAAAATGATATACGTTCATGCCTTTTTTATATTGTTCAAATGATAAAAAATTTGGTACACTTCTCATGTTACTGAAAATGGGTCCAAAAGTGGGAAGGTAGTAAAAATGCAGGAAAATTTATATACTCCGAAGGAGATATTGCAAAAATATATAAAGTTATGTATGAATAAGGTTTCTTATCCGGTTTGGAAAGTGCTCCTTATGGGGGTGGTAGCGGGTGCGTTCATCAGCATCGGCGCAGCAGCCAGCAGCGTTTCCATGTATGGAATAGAGAACACAGGGGTTGCCAGAACAATCGGCGGAGCGGTGTTCCCCATCGGCCTCATGCTCATCGTTTTGATTGGCGGAGAATTGTTTACCGGTAACTGTCTCGTTATTTTTGGAATATTAGATAAGAAATATCCGTGGCCCACGATGGCCAAAAATCTCACGCTTGTGTTTGTCAGCAACTTAGCGGGAGCTGTTCTTATGGCGGTCCTCGTTACATACAGCGGCCAGTTCGAATTTTCGCACGGCGCATTAGGTGCATATGTGATAAAGGTAGCCCTTACCAAGTCTACACTCAACCCCGTTACAGCCTTCATTTCCGGCATCCTTTGCAACATCGTCGTTTGTGCTGCCGTATTTATGGCGGCGGGAGCAAAAGATTTGGCGGGTAAGATTTGGGCAATTTTCTTCCCCATTTTTGTATTTGTCATTTGCGGCTTCGAGCACTGCGTTGCCAATATGTATTATATTTCTGCAGGTATTTTAGCATTAGCGAACAAAAATTATGTAGCAAAGGCGATGGAGCTGTACGGTTATACCGAAGCACAGCTTTCTGCGCTGAACTGGGGCAATATGTTCGTGGTCAATCTGCTTCCCGTAACGATCGGTAATATCGTGGGCGGTTCACTGTTTTTCGCAGTTCCGATATATTTCGCTTATAGGGAAAAGGCACACAATGAGCAGGAAGAATCCGACAAAGCCCTCATTTCTTTAAAAGAGGCGGAACATGAATTTTCAGCTTAATAAAAGTGCTTTATTTTCCAATATGAGTGATGAAGAAATTCAGAATTGCTTAACGTGCAGCCGGTCGGAAATCATTTTCTACGAAAAAGACCAGATTATCTTTTCGCAGCACGATAAGCCGAATAAACTCCATGTGTTACTGGAGGGCTCGGTAGTCATTTGCAACGACTCTGTTTCCGGCAAGCGGAACATCGTCGCAACGATTGGCGGAGCAGGAGATTTGTTTGGAGAAGTTTTTCTGTTTCTCAGTAAGGGAGAATATGACCATTATGCGCAGGCTGCAGCCGATACATCGGTATTATTGATTCCGAAAGAATTTCTATATCACACCTGCGGCGAGAACTGTGATTATCATACGAAGCTGATTTCCAACCTGATGGGGATTCTTGCGCGGAAAGCGTATTATCTGAATCAAAAGCTTCAGATTATGTCAGCCGGCACTTTGCGGCAGAAGATTGCCAGAGTGTTGCTTATGAATTCCTTTGAGGACGGAAGCATAGAGCTTTCCATGAACCGTGAGGAACTGGCAGACTTTCTTAATGTAGCGAGACCGTCATTGTCCAGAGAATTAATGAGGATGCAGGAAGAAGGATTGCTTCTTATTAAGAAAAAGAAGATTATTATTGCAGATAAAAATCAATTTCAAGATATTTTATAGAATTTTCAATCCGTAACAAATGTTACGGATTTTTTTATATACTCTTGCTATGATAGACATAAAGAAGAAGCATGTAAATTGCAAATATAAATTTTTTTATGAAAATCATAAAGGAGGAACGCAGTATGGAAAATAAAATGTTTTGTTACCAGTGTCAGGAGGCTGCCGGATGCACGGGGTGTACCCAAGTCGGTGTCTGTGGAAAGAGCCCAGAGGTAGCGGGTATTCAGGATTTGCTCATCTATGTCACTAAGGGACTGTCAGCTGTTACTACACAGTTACGCGCTGAGGGCAAGGAAATTGATGCAAGCGTAAATCATATGGTAACACGCAACTTATTTATAACGATCACTAATGCGAACTTTGATGAAGAGGCCATCGTTGCCCGCATCATGGAAACCTTGGAAGTGAAGAAAAATCTGTTAAATCAGGTTGAAAATATAAATGACCTTCCTGCAGCAGCTCTTTGGGAGTCTTCTGACAGGGAAGAATTTGCAGTAAAGGCAGCGCAGGTAGGCGTGCTGTCCACAGAAAACGAAGATATCCGCAGCCTGCGCGAGCTGATCACATACGGCTTAAAGGGTCTTTCTGCGTACAGCAAGCATGCGAACGCTTTGCTTCAGGACGATGAGGAAGTGGATGCTTTCCTGCAAAGCGCTCTTGCTAAGACGCTGGATGATAGTCTGAGCGTGGAAGACTTAATCGCTCTGACTCTGGAAACCGGTAAATACGGAGTAAACGGCATGGCTCTTTTGGATAACGCCAACACCTCCGCTTACGGTAATCCTGAAATTACCAAGGTCAACATTGGCGTTGGAACCCGTCCCGGTATTCTTATCTCCGGTCACGACCTGCGCGATATGGAAATGCTGCTGGAGCAGACACAAGGAACCGGTGTAGACGTATATACCCATTCCGAAATGCTTCCTGCCCATTATTATCCGGCATTTAAGAAATATTCCCATTTTGTAGGAAACTACGGAAATGCCTGGTGGAAGCAGAAAGAAGAGTTCGAAAGCTTTAACGGACCGATTCTCATGACTACGAACTGTATTGTTCCTCCTAAGGATAGCTATAAGGATCGTCTTTACACCACCGGCGCAGCGGGCTTCCCGGGTTGCAAGCACATTCCCGGCGAGATAGGGGAGAAGAAGGATTTCTCCGAGATTATCGCTCAGGCGAAAACCTGCCAGCCGCCTACGGAAATCGAGAAAGGCGAAATAGTCGGAGGATTTGCTCATCATCAGGTGTTCCAGCTGGCAGATAAAGTGGTAGATGCCGTAAAATCCGGAGCGATCAAGAAATTCGTCGTTATGGCAGGATGTGACGGCAGGGCAAAATCGAGAAATTATTACACTGACTTCGCCGAGGCATTACCTAAAGATGCCGTAATTCTCACAGCAGGCTGTGCGAAATATAAATACAATAAATTGGATTTGGGAGACATCGGAGGAATTCCTCGTGTTCTGGATGCAGGACAGTGCAACGACTCTTACTCCTTGGCCGTAATTGCCTTAAAGCTTAAAGAAGTATTCGGGCTTGCTGATATCAATGAGCTTCCCATAGCATACAATATCGCGTGGTATGAACAAAAAGCCGTTATCGTACTTTTGGCGCTGCTTTACCTGGGTGTGAAGAACATTCACTTAGGACCTACACTCCCCGCATTCCTTTCTCCCAATGTGGCTAAGGTGCTGGTAGAAAACTTCGGGATTGCAGGAATCGGTACGGTAGAGGATGATATTAAGCTTTTCTTCTAAGATAAGTTATTGATTTACGCTATAAGATTATTTACTCCCCTTCATATGATAGACAAAGGCGCCGCGTATAACTGATTAAGTTTACGCGGCGCCGCTTTTATGATACTGATATGGCTTTTTCGTATGAATTACTCTACTTTGATAACTGCTACCGGACATCCGTCCTGCGCCTCTACGGCGCTTGCTTCTAATTCCACCGGAACATCCTCTACGTATACTTCTGCAATACCATCATCAGCCATCCGAAAAACTTCAGGACAAATGCTGGTACACAAGCCGCAGGAAATACATCCGCTTCTATCTAGTTCAGCTTTCACATCAATTCCTCCTCGTATTATAAAGTAGTAGTGTTTATAGTCCCTCTCCAAGGACTGTATGCTATACAAAACAGTATGATATACTGTTGGAGATACTGTGGATTGGTTTATACCTCCTACCACTTGATGGT
>JAEZRJ010000055.1 GCA_023412855.1 Bacillota bacterium
AACAAGGAGGCCCATAGAATCTTCACCGGCTTCCACTGTCCGAATATGAGTACCGCCAGGGCTAAGAATCCATACCCCGATACCGTAGCGTTGAAGTTCGTGGAAGTAGGCACTACGAATACCAGTCCCCCCAGGCCGCCCAATGCTCCTGACAAGACAACGCCGGCATACTGCATTCTATACACGTTGATACCAGCCGCATCCGCTGCCTGAGGATGCTCTCCGCAGGCACGAAGCCTGAGCCCGAACCTCGTCTTATACAGAACAAGCGCCGATATACCGAACACTACAAAGCCCAAATAAGTAGTGATATATGTGTTCTTGAAAAACAAATCGCCGATTACCGGTATATCTCCCAAAAGAGGCACCTTAGCAACACGGAAAGTATTGGAGAATTGAACCTGCTGTACGCCCTGAATAACCCTTGCCACGAAAATAGCGAAGGCAGGTGCAAAAAGGTTAAGAGCTGTACCGCTGATGGTCTGGTCCGCCTTCATATTGATTGCGGCATAGGCATGAAATAACGCGAATATCGCCCCGGTCACCATAGATACGATAACGGCAATCAATAACTGCCCCTGCCCGCTCATACTGCCTCCCGTCAAATTAAGAAAAAGGATTCCGGTAAATGCGCCCATCGTCATAATTCCTTCCAAAGCGATGTTGACAACGCCGCTCCTCTCGGAAAACATACCGCCCAGAGCCACCACCAGAAGAGGGATCATAAAAAACATTGTCTGCTGGAAAATAAAATATACTACACTCATTCTCCCTTACCTCCCTTTCTTTCACTCTTCGCTTGTCTGCGTCGTGCAGTCTTAGCCATGAAGGATTTCACAATCAAAGCAAAGGCACTGAAATAAATGATAACGGCTACAATAATATCTATAATCTCCGTGGAAAACTCATATAGCTGCAAATAAAAACCTCCCGCGGTCAGATAGGCGATAAAAATTCCCGCGAACAAAACACCGATAGGATGGCTGAGTCCCAACAGGGCTACTGAAATTCCAGTAAAGCCCTCTGATGCCAATACATCCACGACTTCGATATGTTTGCCGGTACCGGCCAAGTACAAAAGTCCTCCCGCAAGTCCCGAGATCATACCAGCTATCATCATGGAGAAAACAATGCTCTTCTTTTCATCGATACCCGCATAACGGCTCGCTTCTCTGTTAAAACCAACTGCACGCAGTTCAAAACCGAAAGCAGTTTTGTTTAAAACAAGGTAAATAATTAATACGACCAAAATAGCGATTAAAATACCCCCATTTACACTGGAACCGGGAAATAACTTGTCCATTCCCATTTTGGGTATCTGAGCGCTTACCGCTACATTCTTAGACTCGTTCCGCATGCTGTTGAACAGCACCTTGTTTGCCTTTACGCTCCAATTGACCGCATACATGCCTATATAGTTCATCATAATGGAAGCAATTACTTCGTTTACGTTGAAAAATGCCTTCAACAAGCCGGGAACAACGCCCCATATCGCGCCGCACACCGCACTGACCAGCACCGCCACAATCCAGTGCACGGACCCCAAAGAGGTGAATACAATACCTACATACACCGCGCCAAAAGCGCCTACAATAAACTGCCCCGGTGTTCCGATATTAAAAAGCCCGGTCTTAAATGCGAATCCCACGGATAAACCGGTAAGAATAATCGGCGTGGCATAATAGAATACCTGTCCCACTCCCTTAAGCCCATGAGTGAAGGCTCCCGTCAAAATGGTTAAAAACCCCGGAACTGCCTGGGAAGCATTACAAAACAGCAATACGATAAACCCGAACAAAAGTCCGATGGTAATTGCAAATACCGAAGATATCGGTCCGGTCAGATTTATATTTCTCTTCTTTTTCATTACATCCCCGCCTCCTCTTCTTTTACCTGCTTTTTAGAACCCGACATGTAAAGCCCCAATTCCTGAACCGTGATTTTCTTCGGATCCAGCTCTGCCACGATACTTCCTTCAAATATGACGAGAATCCTATCGCTCAGGTTCATAACTTCATCAAGCTCCAAAGAAACCAATAAAATTCCCGCGCCTTCATCTCTTTGCTTGACCAGCTGCTTATGGATATATTCTATTGCCCCAACATCCAGACCTCTTGTAGGCTGTACCGCCAAGAGCAAATCAGGACCTCGTCCAATTTCTCTGGCTACGATGGCCTTCTGCTGATTGCCTCCCGACATACTTCTGACAATCGTTGCCGTTCCTTCTCCGCTTCGGATATCGTACTGTTCGATCAGCTTATCCGCATATTCATATATTTTCTCGTTCTTAAGGAAGCCGGCCGTTTGAAATTCCGGCTGAAAATATTGCTGTAAAATAAGGTTGTAAGCCAGATTATAATCAAGCACCAGACCGTGTTTATGTCTATCTTCCGGGATATGGGAAAGGCCGTGGGTATTTTTATAGCGAATGCTCTTGTTCGTCACTTCCTCGCCGTTTATCATCACCTTGCCTTCACTCATGCGTTCGATACCGGAAATCGCATAAACCAGCTCCGACTGACCGTTACCATCGATTCCGGCGATACACACGATTTCACCTTTGCGCACCTCAAAGCTCACATCGCTTACCAAGTCCTTCGTATGGCCTTCCTTTTGGGTCTTAACCGACAAACGCTCTACGGAAAGCACTACCTCCTTCGGCTTCGCAGGCTGCTTATCGATAGTCAGATTTACCTTACGCCCTACCATCATCTCGGACATCGTCTCCTTGTCCGTATCCGCCACATCGATAGTTCCTATATATTTGCCCCGGCGCAGCACCGTACAACGGTCCGCCACCGCTTTTATTTCATTTAATTTATGGGTAATGAAAAGGATTGATTTTCCTTCCTTCGTCAGATTTTTCATGATGATCATAAGCTCATCGATTTCCTGAGGAGTGAGTACCGCCGTAGGCTCGTCAAATATCATAATTTCATTATTGCGGTAAAGCATCTTCAGTATCTCCACCCTTTGCTGCATTCCCACCGTTATATCGGAAATAAGAGCATCAGGCTCGATGAACAGATTATATTTTTCGCTCAGCTCCACTACTTTCTTGCGGGCATCTTCCATGCGGAGGATACCACCCTTCACGGTCTCAATACCGAGCACGATATTTTGAAGCACCGTAAAATTATGCACTAATTTAAAGTGCTGATGTACCATACCAATTCCCAGGGCATTTGCATCCAACGGCCCCTTTATCTTAACCTCTTGCCCCTTTACCTTGATAGCCCCTTTTTCCGGCTGATACATACCGAAAAGCACGCTCATCAAGGTAGACTTTCCCGCACCGTTTTCTCCAAGCAGTGCGTGTATCTCGCCTTTTTTCAATTGCAGGGTAATATTGTCATTAGCAATAATCCCCGGAAACTCCTTCGTGATCCCCATCATCTCAATTACATAGTCCATATGTTTTCCCTCATCCATTCCTTCTGAATATTTCTATCTAAAATCAGATTGTTCATATGGCCGGTCTAACCAGTATACTGGTAGAAAAAGGGTGCTTATTCCGATAAGCACCCTTTTGGCTATAACTTAAACTTCCTTTAAATATCCCAACACTTAAGTTTATTCAACAAAGGTAACCTTTGCCGAAGATAAAGTAAGGTCTGCTGTCGTAGTATCGGATACATCATTACTGATCGTAATGGAACCGTCTACAAGACTTGCAACAATTGCATCATAGTCGGCCTGTGTGAAGTTGGTAAATTTGGAAGTATCCATAGGAAGTCCGATACCGTCGTTCTCTGCGGAGAAAACAGTTGTGGAACCACCCGGGAAGCTGCCGTCATAGAAAGCCTTGATTCCGTCATATACGGAAACGGAAAGCTTCTTCATAGCAGAAGAGATTACCGTGTCGGATTCATAAGACTGATCTACGTCAACGCCGATTACTTTTGCATTAGCTTCCTCTGCCGCTGCCATTACGGAGTTACCTACCGCACCGCCGCAGCCGAAGATAACTTCAGTTCCGTTCTGGTACCAGGAAGCTGCCATAGCCTGTGCTTCCGGAGTAGCTGCGAACGCGCCCGTATAATGATACATAATGTCTACCTTAACACCCAACTCTGTAGCAGCCGCATCAGCACCCTGAACGAAGCCATAACCATAACGAACTACTGCCGGAACAGCCATACCACCCATGAAACCGAGCTTCGTCATTCCGTCCTTTACAGCCGCATAGCCTGCCAGATAACCCGGCTGGTCTTCCTGGAATAAAATAGCCATAGTGTTGCTTGCTGTCACGTAGTCTGAGTAATCCTCATTGTGAGGTTCACCATCCAACAGAATAAAGGTTACATCGGGATACTGCTCCTGCGCTATGTACACAGGTGTTTCAAATAAATATCCGGGACATACAATAAGTTTCGCTCCGCCCTCGATTGCGAGGCCGATGGTCTCTACATAGGAATCTGTGGTAGCTTCCTGAGGCTGATAATACTTGTAGGTAATGCCCGCTTCCTCTGCATATTGGGTAAGACCTTCCCATGCGCCCTGATTGAAGGACTTGTCATCAATCGTTCCAAGGTCTGTTACCAATGCGAGTTCATAACCGCCTGCCGATTCCTCGGTTGCAGTTTCTGTCGTTTCTTCGGTCACTTCTGCCGGCTCTGTAGTTTCTGCCGTCTCAGTCGTCTCCGATTCAGCCGCAGGGGCTGTCTGAGTACTTCCGCATCCAGCTAACGAAAGAACCATTGCTCCCGTAAGAAGCATAGCCAATACTTTCTTCTTCATAATAAAACTTTCCTCCTTGTTTTTGAAATATATTTTATTATTTCAATACAAATATTTTAACATGCTTTACATGGCAACGTCAATGAGAGCTTAGGCTTATTTAAGCAGTTTCTTAATTAATGTTCACTCCGTTCTCAGCAACGCATGATTTCTGCAATGCAAAAATTTTGCATTGCAGAAATCATCTCTTAAATCACGTTCTTACGTATTGGCAATAATAATTGCTTCTACCGCATCCGCTAAATCCTCACAGCAGTCGCATACCGTTTCGAAAGAACGATAAATCTCTCTCCAAGCCATTACCGTATAAGGATCCGCGTTCTCTATGGAAAGCGTTCTTATGTCTTGGATATAAAGATCGTCACCCTTCTCCTCCAGACGGTTGAGTTCAATAATATGATTCATGATTTTTTGGGATTTCTTATAATCGTGCAACTCTCCCAAAAGGCCCTCTGCAGCATCGCAGCAGCTGGAAATAAGCTCTGCGAAGGGAACCACGTCCGGTCTCAGTTCCTTAATATTCCATGTATATAAATTGATAATGATATCTTCGATGGAATCTGTCACGTTGTCGATACAATTGCTTATCTTTACGATATCGTCACGATCGATGGGAGTTATGAATGCCTTAACGATTTCCCTCGTCATCTCGTGCTTCTTCGAATCACCCATATGCTCAATCTCATGAATCGCAGCTACATCCTCTTCAATAACGCTGTGATTATAATTTTTTATAATGTCCTGCAGCTTATCGGCCGCCATTTTAGAAACGCGGATACTCTCCAAAAAATTTTGAAAATAAAAACTGTCTTTTGCCTTTGCCACTTTAAATCCTCCTTTTGTAATCAACCGAACAAACTAAAAATTTTCACTGCTACATATGCGATAAGACCGCACCCCGGGAATGTCAGTATCCATGTGAATACCATCTCTTTCACCACTCCCAGATTAATTGCCGATAGCCTCTGCGTAGCACCTACGCCCATGATTGAAGTAGTCTTCGTATGAGTGGTACTGACCGGAATACCGGTGAGCGATGCCACCAGCAAAGAAAGAGCTGCGCCCAAATCAGCGGAAAAACCTTGATAGGTATTCAACTTCACCATATCCATACCTACCGACTTTATAATCTTATAGCCTCCAAGAGAGGTCCCAAGCGCCATTAATGAAGAACAAAGTATCATCATCCAGATAGGAAGCTGTACGTTTCCCGTAGTCTCATTTCCGTTTGCCAGAAAAATACCGAGCATCAATACTCCCATAAATTTCTGACCGTCCTGTGCGCCATGCATGAACGACATAGCTGCTCCTCCGAATACCTGCGCCCCCTGAAAGAAACCTACTGTCTTTCTTCTATCCGCATTCCGGAACAAGAACTCTGTCAGCTTCGTGCATAGAAAACCGCTGAAAAATCCAAGCATGGTAGAAAGAACAAGTCCATAAATAACCTTCATCCATTCGGAGCCGTTAATGCCGCCGATCCCGCCGTGCAGTGCGATGGCAGCTCCCGATAAACCGGCAATCAATGCATGACTTTCGCTGGTCGGTATTCCGAAATACCATGCTGTTACAGCCCAAAGGATAATGGCAAATAGTGAAGCACACAGAGCAAGAATGGCCTCGTCCGTAGCTCCGTCGAAATTAACCATGTTTTTAATCGTCATGGCCACCGTGGAATTAATGAGTGTCATAACAAATACTCCGCAAAAATTAAACACCGCGGACATCATAATCGCTGCCCGGGGAGGTATGGCGCGTGTCGCGATACATGTTGCGATTGCGTTCGGAGCATCTGTCCATCCGTTTACAAATACCACACCGCAGGTTAAAAGAACGGTAATCAAAAGAATGGGATTTTGTACGACCTGCGAAATGAAGTCAACAATGTTCATATTACTTCTCCTTATCATGCTGTATATGTTGTTATAATTCCCCTGAACAAGCATACAATATTCAGCAAAAAAACTACTGCCGAAATCAAAGTACCACGTTTACTAGAATATCACAAGCCGGCAAATGTATCAACAAAATATTCAAAATTCGGCTAATTAAATCCAGAATTTTATGCTCTATTTCCTATGGTTCAACTTCGACAAACGACTAAAATGAAGCAAAAGCACCGCCATATCTTAGATATCGTAACCTCTGGCGATGCTTTTTACATTTTATCAATATTTTATTTATCTCGCTTCGGGATATTCGTTGCAAAGAAGTCTGTAAGGAGCTTCATCCTCTTCAATAGCCGGAAAACGCCCTACCGGAGGATTAAATCTGTTATCCGTATTGTCATCGTTGCACATTGACACTTCTCCGATCAAAACATCCCCGGTTCCAGGCTTTACATCGAAGTCGTGATATTGGTGAGGCCAAAGCGTGATGCTTTCTCCGGGCTTAAGTTCCACACCGGTTCCCGCGGGAACATAGTAGGAGCGTCCGTCGGAGTTTACGCATACGTCAGTATCTGAAAGATCCTCCTTGTCATCGCTGTTGTACACATGAATAATGAGGATGCCTCCGCCTCTGTTAATAATATCCTCCGATTTCTTCCAATGGAAGTGCATAGGGGAATGCTGGCCCTCCTTGAGCATCAGCAGTTTCTCCGCATACACCTTTTTATATTTCGGATTATCCTGTCCGCCGTTCCTTAGCGTAATCAGAGCGAATCCTACTTTTTCCCAATTACCGAGACCGTAATCCGTTATATCCCAGCCCAGCATATTGTCCCTTATTTCATCATACTCATGTCCCTTTTCCTTCCACTCCTCAGGAGTCCAGTCACAAAAGGGCGGAAGATGAAATCCGTTTTCTTTTACGAGCTTTTCCATCTCTTTGATGCGCTGATTGATTTCCGAACGTTTCATACCTTTCTTTCCTCCGTTTTCTCTTTTATATTCTTCTATATTTATCAACCGATATCGTAAATGCTGCGTACTCTCACAGTCTTCGCCTTGCCGGACAAAATACGTACCCGCTTTTCTCCTGCTTCCATATCGAAATAATTATCGGACAGCACCCAGTCTTCCTCTTCATTCAAAAGCTCTACAGAAGCGGCGTAAGCTTTCGCAGTTACAACGATTTCTTCTCCTTCTATACGAGCTGTAAGTTCGGGATCTGCATATTCATGGAACTTCGGCATGGAAAAGATCACGCTTCCCTCCGAAACTACCCCTCCCCCATGCACGCACGTATAAAATACATGATCCCCGTACAATCTTGCATGAGGCAAATCCTCTTTTTCCATCCACACACTGCTCAGTGCCGGAACATACAACTCCGCTTTCGTCTCTTCTCCAATGATATTAGAATACTTGTCTCTTAAGCTGTAGCATACGGTAACATTTATATCCTCTCTCGTCTCGTTTGCTACGTTCAGATGGATGCTTTTTTCCACCTCGTAGGGCCGTGCATTCGGGTTGGGATTCTGGGTCAGGAGCCCTTCCTCACAACAGGAGATCATAACCGGAGCAAAAAACCGCTTTTCAAAATAATGCAGTGCTTTCCAGCGGCCAAAGTAGTCGATGGAGGACCACGATGCCACCGGCCAGCAGTCGTTAAGCTGCCATACGATAGCACCCATACACTGTCCCCTTTGCCGTCTCCAATGCTCCACCGCGTAACGCATCGCCTGCCCCTGCATCAACTGGGAGGCATAAACCAGCAAAGAAAATTCCTTGGGATATTTAAAATATTGGGACATATAGACCATCATTTTGGCATATCCATTCTCACTTCTTTGATGCTTCTCCATCACGTAGGAAAATACGTTCCTATCCTCCGGCAGAGTAAAGGTCTCGATAGTTTTTAAGGACGGAAGAGATTCAAAGCCGAATTCCGACGCATAACGAAAGTTATGTTTTCTATAATCAGGAAAGGGCTTGTAGCCATGCCATACCTGCCAGTAATGAGCATCTCCTCTTGTCTCATCCTGCGGCTCGTCGAAGTCTCCTCCTGAGGACGGGCTGGAGGGCCAGTAGAAGGTGTCCGGGTCCGCCCTTTTCACTATCTTGGGAATGACATAGCTGTACATTCGCGTATAGTCTCCGCGAAGCCTCGGCGTCTCTGTGTAGCCGCACAGTATCATATCCTCCATTTCGTTGTTTCCACACCAAAGCCCGAGACAGGCATGATGGCGGATTCTACGGACATTCTGCTCTATTTCATGGGAAATGTTTTCCTCGAACTCCTCCGTAAGCAAATACGTAGAGCAGGCGAACATGAAATCCTGCCATATAATAATTCCCAGTTCATCGCAAGCGTCATAAAACCAGTCATCGGGATAATATGCGCCTCCCCATACGCGAAGGGCATTGTAATTGGCAAGGGCGCATTGTTCCAAAAGCTTCCTCGTCTTCTCCTCCCTGATCCTTGGCAGGAGAGAATCCTCGGGAATATAGTCTGCTCCCATGGCAAATATCGCTACTCCGTTCACTTCATGAGCAAAGCTCTCTCCCCACTGATCCTTTTCCAGACGCATCTTCATCGTTCGGAGACCGATGCGGCGTTCCCAGATATCCTCCGTCTTTCCATCTATTACAGCCTCTACTTTTACCGTATAAAGGTCCTGCTTCCCATATCCTCTGGGCCACCAAAGGGAAGGATTGCGGATTTCCGTTTCCTTCGGCGAATCCTCCAATACGACATGTTCTCCATGAGGGGAGATGAGAGTGATGCGGTAACTGCTTTCTGCAGCATTCCACACCTCCATGTCCACATGAAAAGAAAGCCATACTTTGCCATCTTCATGCTTCTGGCGCAGATGCACGTCCGAAAGCCTTCCCTTTTTCCCTCCAAGCAGGGTAACCTGCCTGAAAATCCCCATATCGGGAAGTTTAGGCGCCCAATCCCAGCCGGACATACAGCTTGACTTGCGAAGGAAAGGAAAACCGTCCAGCGTATCCGTATTGCAGGGAATCGCTCCGTACAGGGCAATCTGCTCCTCCATATAGCGCGTAGGAGAATACAAACGCACTTCCAGCAGGTTTTCCTTTTCCTTCAGTATATTTTCTAAGGGAAATTCCCATGTTCTATGCATGTTGAAGGTCTTTCCCAAGAAAACTCCGTTTAAATATATTTCAGCCAGCGTATCGATTCCCCCGAAGCTAAGCCACTGTTTCCCACAGGAAAGAAGTTCCTTCTCGGCATCGAAGGCAAGCCTGTATACATAATCCTTTTCCGACAGAGGCAGGGCCTCTTTCTCGTTGTCCCTATAAAAGGGATCCTCTATTTCTCCATGGGAAAACAAGTCCGAATACACGGAAAAAGGGACCTGCGTATCCAAAAGTTTACCGTTCCATAATAGCTGCCAGCCAGTCGTTAATTGTTGTTTCTTCATTCCTTATCTCCAATCCCAAGGATATTCTATCCTGGATGATATATCCCGAACATTTTATCCTGGATATGTTATCCTAATTCGATATCCCCGCTCCATAAGTCTTTTTTGCCGTCCCTAAGCATTATGCGGACCCTTCCGGAATCCGCCTTGTATTCCATTTCCCTGTTCCAGCTAAAAAACGATTCTTTTCCCAAGTGAATCCCCACCCGTACCCGCGCTCCCGGCGCAAGTCTCCGCTTATCGAAGGCAACCAGTTCCTTAGCCCTCGGTATAGCGTTTCCTCCGAAACGGCTTACAAAAACCATCGGCACGCCCCATACAGCGTATTCTTCGTCGTTTTCCATATCAAATTCCAGCACCATATCGCCTTCACATGCTCCATCCGGCTGTAATTTGAAGTCCGAATACTTTACGTTCCCATATCCCAGTCCATAGCCGAAAGAAAAAAGCGGTCCATCCTCTCCGTCGCAATAATGCATGGCTTCATAGGAGCTTCTGTAATTGTAATATGCCGGAAGCCTATCCGCTCCTCGGGGAATGGAAACAGGCAACCTTCCCGAAGGAGATACTTCGCCGAACAAAAGTCCGGCAAGTGCCCTTCCCCCCTCCGGTCCGGGATAGAACGCGTACATAAGAGCGTCCGTTTCCTCTATAATTCCTTGAAGATCATAGGGTCTTCCAGCAATCACAACTGTTACCGTCTTTCTCGCAACGCGATATACGGCCTGCGCCAGCGCGAGCTGCTCTTTCGGAAGCTTGAGCGAGGATAAATCCACGCCTTCGCCACAGTCCATCTTTGCCCTCTTCGCCTGATCCGTTATGACTGCGCCATTTTTATCGAACTGCGCTTGCCCGAAGCGGCTGGAAGAACCGCCGAGCACTAACAGCGTCACATCGCTTTCCTGCGCAGCTTTTATTGCCTGAGCGAACAATCCATCACCGTTGGAATACGGCTCGCCGCAATATGAAAGCGTTTTTTCATTGTCTTTTTCTCCGCAGCCCTCGCACACTGTGACATGTATTTTTCTGTTTTTTTCTGCATATTGTAAGATTCCCTCCGCAACACTCGATCCCGTTCCGGGTCTTAACGGCGGAGTGTAATCTCCCATCTGGGAATAAATGTCCAGCGCATTAGGGCCGATTACCGCAATACTGCTTATTCTGTCCTCACTAAGAGGAAGGAGGCGGCTGTCATTTTTTAACAGAATGACGGACTCCTCTGCAAGACGCCGGTTCTCAGGGCAAGATGAAAAATCGAATTTTCTTTTTTCTTCAGCCAGATAAGGATGCTCGAACAACCCTCTTTCGAACTTCAGCGTCAGTACCCTAAGCACCGCCTCGTCCAACCTCTTTTCCTCAGCCATTCCACGGCTTATCGCTTCTTCCAGCAAAGTAAAGCCGTTGTCCCACAAGGAAATATCCACACCGCTCATAAGGGCGGCTGCGCCGGAACTCGCCGTATCGCCGGTAAGCATATTCAGGCGATCCACCGCAAAGCCGTCCGCCATAACAATTCCACCGAAACCCATTTCCTCCCGCAGTACCTTTTTTAACAACCAGTCGTTGGCATGGCAGGGAATCCCGTCGATTTCATTATAGGCCGCCATAATTCCCACAGCCTTTTCTTCCACACTGGCTTTTGCCGCAGGTAAATGAATCTCCCGAAGCTCTCTTTCGCCGATGCGCGCCGCGCTGGCATTCACTCCTCCGGTAGTCTCTCCTTGGGCCGCGAAATGCTTCGCCACCACCCCTACTCCCTCCGTCTGTACGGCTCTCACCACTGCCGCCGCCATAACCGAGGCAAGATAAGGGTCTTCGCCAAAGCATTCCTCACTCCTTCCCCATCTGGGGTCTCTGAGCACATCCAGCATGGAAATGAGCGCAATATCCACCCCCATTTCCTTCATCTGTCTGCCGCAGATATGATATGCGGCTTCCACCAGCGCCGGATGAAAGGTAGCCCCCATCGCCAGATTGACCGGAAGCAAATATCCATCCAAGGCCTGATGCCCATGAGGACATTCACTGGATAAGAGCACAGGAATCCCGAAACGGGAATGAGCTATGACATATTCCTGCATCAGATTATAGGCTTTAATTGCTATTTCTCCAAAAAGTCCGTTTTCATAATCCTTTCCGGACCATGGATCGGCCCGGTACAACCCGTAAAGCGATCCCAGCCCTCCCCACAGCTCCACCTCCTGCTTGAACTCATCGGAAAGCTTCACATCTTCCTCCCTGCGAAGGCAGGCGTTAAAGCCGTAAAGCCGTTGGTTGAGCTGTCCTACTTTTTCCCTGAGGGTCAGCCTGCCTAACAAATCCAGCGCTCTTTCCTTTGCGGGACGTGATGCGTCCTTATAACAGACCTCTTTTCCGGTCTGAAATACTTTGTCCTCTTGCACCATAATACCATGCCTTTCTCGCAGACCGCTTATTTTGCCAAAATCACCTTGTAGGTCTTAATCTCAAAGGGCTTTATGGTAAACCGGAATTCCTTGTCCGTATATTCTACCACATTCTCTTCTTTCTCTTCTATAAGATTGCATTCGTAAACCTTCTTTATTGTCTTACCCATGCCAAAGGATACCGTGCCGCGGGTCTTTGCGTTTTCATATTCATACATACGAACGATGATTCCTTCTCCGTCTTCAGACGCTTTCACCGTCTCTATCATGACATTTGGTGCATCCACCGAAAGAAGGGATTCCCAAGCGCCTGCCGTGCCCGATTTCACAGATAAAAGCGGCACATTTAAACAGTAGCTTTCCTTTACCGTATCGCATTCTCTCAAGCTGCCCACATGCGGATATAAGGAGTAGGTAAAGAAATGCTCCTCCTGATCCGTTACCGGGTTCGGCTCAATGCCGGACTTGATCAAGGTCAGTGTCATAACGGAATCCTTCACCGAATGCCCGTACTTGCAATCGTTTAATAAGCTGACGCCATAATGTCCTTCCGAAAGGTCCATCCATTTCTGCCCGCATGACTCAAAGCGCGCCATATCCCAGCTCGTATTCGTGTGTATCTTTCTCGTAAGATTGCCGAACTGGATATCGAAGGACGCTTCATCCGTATGGATGTCCACCGGGAAATGCACCTTTAGAAGATGCTGGTGCTCCTTCCAGTCCACATATGTCTCGAAATCGATTCTCGGGCTGTCTGCATAGAAATAAATCCTCTGCTTTATCAAGGAATTGCTCACCTCGCGCTCTATCCCAAGAACCGCACAAACCGGTCCTTCCTCCAGCCATTCCAGCTTCGTAAGCGCTTCTGCCTTCCAGCTTTTCTCCGTATGGTAAATATCGATATCCCAGTTATCGTAATAAATCGGCTTATCCTCATACATCTCGAAAAGATTACCTCTTTCGCCCTCTTTCAGTACTTCCCTTTCGTTCTTCTTATCATAAATAGAAGTAAAGAGACCGTCTCCGTCAAGCTCTACCTTATAATAAGGCGTTTCCAGGCTTCCGCCTGTTCGTTTAAAGGGACTTTCGACAGCTTCTCCCTCCGCCATTTCAAAGCTTTTGAAGCCTTTAGAGGGAATATCTGCAAGGAAAGCGATTGCTTCATTTTCCATATTCTGAATCGGATATATATGGCCATGTTCATCCTTTAATACACCCTCGCACTCCTTGGGAAGACGTACGATATCATTTCTGTCAAAACCAAGAGTATTGAGTACGGTAACCGCTTTTCCTTCTCCGGCAAGCGCCTTTATTCTCTCTGTAAGCAGCTCATTTCCCGTTACAGCCAACTCCTCATATTCCTTCTTCGTCACTTCATATACTTCATGAATGGAGGAACCCGGAAGAATATCGTGGAATTGATTGAGAAGTATCGTCTTCCACATTTCATCAATTTTTTCTTTCGGATAGGCTACCCCCTTCCATGAGGCTAATAAACTAAGCAGCTCCAGATCCATCATCAAAAACTCGCTCTTTCTGTTAGCCCGCTTATTTCTTGCCATAGAGGTATAGGTCCCCCTGTGATATTCGAAATACAGCTCACCCTCCCAGGTAGGAAGCCTTCGGTTATCCTTCACCCGTGCAAACAGCTCCTCGAAATAAGTGCCGGAAAATTCCTGACGCACCTTCGGTATGCCCTTGATTCCCTTTTCCATTCTTATAGAGGTTTCCAGCATTTCTCTCGTAGGGCCGCCGCCGCCATCTCCGTAGCCGAAGGAAATTAAGATGTCGTTATTTATTTCCTTATTCTGGTACCTCTTCCAGCCGCCCATAATCGCGTCAGGATGAAGCATTCCGTTATATGTGGTAAAGAAGTCGTCGCTGCTCTGGCCTACGCCAAGCGTCGTTATCAAATGAGTAAATACAGACGTTCCGTCGATGCCCTTCCAGTAAAAGGTATCATAAGGCATCTTATCGATTTGATTCCATGCCAGCTTCGTAGTCATGAAATAGTCGATGCCGCTCTTTTTCATAATCTGAGGCAGTGCTCCCGAATAACCGAATACATCAGGCAGCCACAGGATTCTGCAGTCCACACCGAACTCTTCTTTAAAGAATTTCTTTCCGTACAAAAACTGGCGCACCAAGGACTCACCTGAGGTCAGGTTGGTATCCGCTTCCACCCACATACCGCCTTCCGGCTCCCAGCGGCCTTCCTTTACCCGTTCCTTCATCCTCGCATATAAATCAGGGTAGCGCTCCTTTAAGAATTCATAGAGCTGCGGCTGGCTGGACATGAACTTATAGTCAGGATATTCTTCCATCAGCTTCAGCACGGTAGCAAAGCTTCTTCCTACCTTTTCTCTCGTCTGCTCTACAGTCCACCACCAAGCTACGTCAATATGAGTATGTCCGATACAGGTAGCGATGACCTCTTCGTATCCGCCCATATCTTCATACAGTGCCTTTTCCAGATAAGCGTCAGCCTTTCTTATACTCGCATAAAAGGCTTCTGAATAGGGGGTGCGAAGGTCCAGAAGATTCACTGCTTCGTTAAGCACTGTCTCGATATCCATTCTCACCTTATCATCCTTCTCCATACGGGCAAATGCCTGAAGCGGAACGATCAAATCATAATACAGCTTTTCTATTTCAAGATCCATCTGCTGCATCTCCATAATCATATCGAACTCTGCATGTAAGGTTCCCGTATATGCCTGAAGGTCGAGTTTCCATGTCTCGCCCGCTTTGGCCCGTACTGCAAGCGAAACGGTACGGTGGTTCATATCTAAACCTTGCGTCTCTTTTCCGTCAACGAATAAAAGAAATTGGGGATTCTTCCCGTCGTCCCATTCCTCGATCTGGGTCTTTACATGAAGGCGAAGCGTCTTTTCATTCCATTCTTCGGGAACGGTATAATCTGCCTTAAACCAGTAGTGTCCGTCAGGACCGTACCATTTCATCGTTTTAGGGGAGAATTCCTCCCAAGGAACTTCGCTTTTCTCTACCTCGGACGGATAGAAATATCTGCCCTTTTTATAACTGATATTTTCTATGGGAGAAGCCTTTACAATCGTAAGCCTCTTCAATTCGTCACAGATTACCTGTATCCTTTTATCGATAAACCACATATGATTCTTCCTCCTGCAATCCTTTCAAATCCCTTAAATAATCGGCATACCAGAAAATCACCTCACCAATGCGGTAAAGCTCCGATTCTCTGCTTACCATGTACCACAAAAGCTTATATTGATAATACCACTTTTCCAGTTCTTCCGCAGCCTGAAATACATCTTCTGTAACACGGCCTTCCGCTTCGGCTTTCACAACGATTCCGCCGATGCGGTTAAACAGTTTCATTCCTTCTGCCGCTAGTAAATAGGGATAAATTCTCTTTCGCATTGTGCTGTCCATAAATTTCGTGCGCCCCGTAAGCTCCTGTACACAGATATCGATTTCCCGATTTTTCTCCGGTATGGTTTTCACTCGTTCCACAACCTCCGTCAGAACTTCTTTCTTCTTGGAGACATCCGTTTTAGAACCCTTTTCTTTCCAGTAAACAGCATTTCCCCAGCCAAAACATTCCTGCTCCCCCAGCCGTCCTGCTATATTTAGCAAAGTGCCGGAGGAATCTCCATATTCCAAGGAAGAAACAGCCTTATTCATTTCCTCATAAGAAGGAAGGAAGCCGTTCCACGAAGCTGCGGCGCCATAGATAAGCCCCGGAATGCTGAATGCCGGATGATTGATATGTCCGAAATCTCCCCAATCTGTATTAAACATTCCTTCGGCTTTATATTTCATTGCATATCCACACATCCTGGAAATATTTTCATAGGAGTTCCTTTGCAGATTCAAAAGCTGGTTCCATCCTGCCACACCGGGACATACATATTGTCTCACTCCGTTTCCCGCATAAATGCGGGTGGAATCCTCCGTCTGATTATATGCATAGCCCCAGTTCAAGCATACCGTCCCCTCCGGCAGCCGATTGGCAAACTCGGGGAAATCCAGCATCACATCACCCCAAAGCATAGGAATGCGGCCGTTTTCGACAAGGAATGTGCATAGTTTTTCCACATATTCCATGTAAAGGACATCAACGCCTTCCTGCAATGCTCTGTCCTTATTTCTTCCCTTTCCTAAATCGAAGGTTTCGTCCGCACAGATATTGAATTTCCCCGAGGAAAATAAGGGCATATATTCGGCGATCATTTGCCTGACCAGAGAAAAACTTTCCTCGTTTGAGACATCTATGGTATGATGGGCCATTCTGTCTATAAAACTAAAAGGCTCCTTTCCCGCATCCGTCAGTTCACAAAGATGTCTATATCTCTTCGTATTTAAAAGCTTATACAAATGTCCGAAGGTAGAAAGGGAAGGAATCAGTTCAATTCCCCTCTCCATGCAATAGGCATCAAGCTCCATGATGTCCTGCGCACATAGAGGCGTATCATCTCTCCACATCTCGCTGAATTCCGGAAAAAAAAAGCTGTGCTCTATATAGAGCTGCATCTGATTCATCTTATAAAAGCTCAGCGTATCTGCCAATTTCTTCAGCCACTCAAGCGTCGGCACCCTGCCCCTCGTCACATCGTGAAAAAAGCCTCTGTTAGGAAGAACCGGATAATCCTCCATGCAAAGGCAGGGAATGCATGCTCCTTCCTGACGAAGAATCTGCCGAAGCGTCTGGATTCCATACAGAAGTCCGTTTTCATCTCCTCCTTGTATATAAATGCCTTCTTCGCTGACATTAAACAGGTAATGCTCACTCCCAAGAGCTTCCCTTACACTGATATTAATCGTTGCTTTTTTGTCCCCTTTTACAATCCCATAGGAAAATCCCAGCTCACCTGTAATATCTTCCTGCAGCAGCTTCGCAAAGCCATAAGCCTTTTGTGAACAAGAAGGAGCTATCTCAATGGTTCCGCAGTAAGGCAGATAATAAAATCCTTCTTTTATTGTCAATATCTTCGGTTCAGGAATCAGATACATTTCACACCTCGTACTTTTTAAAAAGGAGCATTCTCTTAATGCTGTTGAAAATGCTCCTTTGTCAGTATAAGAGCAATTCACGAAGCCTGTTGCTCGGTATTTTATATTTTACTCCACGGCATCAATCTGCTTCTGAGCTTCTGCCCGGATGGTTTCCCAGCCTGCTGCATCCAGTTCGCCCTTAATTACTTCAATCAATTCTCTCGGGTCTCTGGCTCCGGTCCAGAATTCAGATTTGTATTTCTCATATACCGCACGGCAGCTTGCCAGCTCGGTCTCTATGCTGCTGGTATCCATATCAAAGCCGAGCATAGCGGAGGGTTTCGCATTTGCATTCAGTTCTTTTACTTCATCCCACTGATTTACTTGCGTCTCAACAAGCTGGGAAACGTTGAAGAAGGTTCCCTGCGTATAGCCGGCCATACTCCATTCGGAGTTCAATTTCTCTATTTTGCCATCGTCTGTATAGTTGAAATTCTCGCCCTCCACACCGTAATATAACCAGTCACGTACTTTGGAGTCCGTATTTACAAGCTGTAAAAGTTCAAGCGCTTTATCCGGATGTTCACAGCCCGAGTAAATAGCATTCATAGAACCACGTACTGAGGTGTTGGATACTACCGTATCACCATACTGTACCGCTACGCAGTCTTCAATTCCGTTATTCGGTCCCCATGTGGAAGCCGCTGCTCCGCTCCAGCCCTGTGCTGTGAAGAAGGTTCTGTATTTGTTCGCATCGTCCGCTGTCGGAGCGTCACCGTTAATGATTCCTTCTTTGTACATCTGGTGTACAATATCAAGATTTTTCAGAATATCCTCATCCTCTAACGGATTTACAACAGTCTTCGTGTCGTCATTATATTTGACACCAAGGGCGGAAAGACCTGCTCCCAATTGATCGAAATAAGCCGTTACGAGGAAATCAGCTCCCGATTTCGACATATAGTAGGGTTCACTTCCTTCGCCGTCCTTAATCGTCTTAAGCGCATCATATAAGCTTGTGAAATCATTTACCTTATTAATATCGATATTGTATTTATCCGTTACCGCTTTGTCCCATATAAAATATTCGGTTACAGAGCTGTCTTTATAGGTAGGAACTCCATAAACTTTTCCGTTAATGGAAGCTGCCTGCCAATAATCCTCGGGAATCATCGAATACAGCTCCGGTGCCGCGGTCTTTAAAAGGTCGGTCATATCGAGGAAAGCTCCTGTTGACACTTCCGAATTATATCTCGCCTGATCCGTAAAAAGAATATCGAAGGCTTCTCCCGAATTAACGATTACGCTGCGGCGGTTGTCCCAGTCGCCCCAGGGTACGATTTCCATCTGCACGTTAACTCCGATTTTTTCCTCTAAATAAGGATTGATCTGAGCCAGCCATGCATCGTAGTTCGTGGGCATTCCGTTTCCTACCTGAATCCATTTTAACGTAACCACTTCGCCGGTATTGCCGCTTTCCTCACTCGCTGCAGGCGTTTTTGCAGTTTCCTTAACCGTTGTCGTTTCGTCTGTGCCAGTCTGTGCTCCATTCGCACTTCCGCATCCTGCAAGAAGGCCGATCCCCATGACACACGCCATTGCCATTGCTACTAATCTCTTTTTCATACAACCTCTCCTTTTCTTTTACTTTTATATCATTTAAAAGTGTTTCTTTCAGGAAGACTTTCGTTCCCTGAAAATAAAACGCAAGCGTTTTCAATCTCTTTCATCAGCCTTTTACGGCCCCAACCGTCAGTCCGGATATAAAGTATTTCTGGAAGAACGGATAGGTGCATGCGATAGGAACGATAATTATAATCGCCATGGCCATTCTCGCGCCTTCCTTAGGCATGGAATTCATATATTGCTGCATCGTAACGCCCAGAGTCGGATTATTCGCCATCATTTGAATGTTCCTCTGTACATGGTCCAAAAGGGCCTGCAAGGAAAAAAGTTTCGTGTTCGTAATATATAGGGAGGACTGAAACCAATCATTCCAATATCCAAAGGTCAAAAACAGCGCTATGGTAGCTATCAAAGGCTTAGACAACGGTATCGCTATTTTACCGAAAATAGTAAGCTGTGATGCCCCGTCAATTTGTGCCGATTCGATTACCGAGTCAGGAATATTCGTCTTAAAAAAGGTCTTACATATGATTACATTGAAGGAAGAGACACACAGCGGGAGGATTAAAGCCCAAATGGAATCCTTCAAATGCATGAATTGTGTATTTACCACGTAGGAGGAAATCATACCTCCGTTAAAAATCATGGGGATAAATACTATCATCGTACAGAAGCCCTTCAGCTTATAATCACTTCGGGAGAGCACATATCCCATCAGTGTGGTAAGTGCTACACCAAGTGCCGTACCCACCACCGTAACGAGGATGGAGATACCAAGAGCATGAATTATCATCTCTCCTTCCCTGAATAAAAATAGATACGAGTCGAGGGAAAAGGCTTCTGGTATGAAACGGTATCCATTCATCTTAATGGACTGCTCGGATGAAATGGATATGATAAATATGAATACCACCGGTATGACGCACATTAAAGCAACAACTACAAAAATAACATTAAAAAACATGTTGGTCTTTCCGGAAATCATGTTCAATCTGGAAGCCGAATTTTCCGTCTCTTTATTTTTTCCCATACTCCATTCCTCCTCGTATTATAAAGTAGTAGTGTTTATAGTCCCTCTCCAAGGACTGTATGCTATACAAAACAGTATGATATACTGTTGGAGATACTGTGGATTGGTTTATACCTCCTACCACTTGATGGT
>JAEZRJ010000074.1 GCA_023412855.1 Bacillota bacterium
GGCCCCCACCCCTATGGAAAAATACCTCCACGAAGAAGTCCAAACCCGAGAAGACATCCAAGTTCGCTTTGACACCTACCGCGATTCCAATCACCTCATCACCAGCCACTGGCACAACAGCATGGAAATCATTTGTATCTGTGAGGGCTGCATGGACGTCACCATCAACAACTCGAAATTCATCCTGAACGCAGGCGATTTCACAATCATCAACTCTGCAGACATCCACTCCACCTACTGCCATGAAAACTGCCTCGTCATCCTGCTGCAGATACCATATCAGTTTTTGAAAAAAAGCATTTCCGATTATGACAGCATCCGTTTCGAAGGTATTCCCAACTCTTCAGAGAAAAATGACCGTGTCCGCGCCATCTTAATGGAGATGAAAGACATCAACGACGAAAAAACGGAAGGATATTCCCTCCGTTTCTCCAGTCTTTTATACGATTTTCTTTATTCCATCCTTCGCTATTACAAGGTAGAAATTGACACCGCCGTAAAAATCAGAACAGATAAAAACCTGCGCCGGCTGGAGAATGTCATGGACTTCGTAAAGTCCAACTACGCTTCTCCCATCACCTTGGACGAAGCTGCTGCTTCCGTTGCACTGAACCCCGAATATTTTTGCCGTTTTTTCAAAAAATATATGAGACTCACCTTTCTCGAATACGTGAACAAAGTCCGACTCGCCCACGTATATGAAGATTTGATGAATACCGATTTGACTATTACTGGCATCCTGGAGCGTAATGGCTGTACCAATTACAAATTATTTATGAAAAATTTCAAATCCACCTACGGATGCACTCCCATGCAAATGCGGCAAAACAAAAAAAATACCTGACGCATATTATTTCCTATACCGCGCAAACTATAAAAAAGCAGCTAAAAGTTTGCATTCACGAGAAAGGTATGGCTATTTTATGACAGATATGGATAAAATTACTCTCGGCGAAGCTCTCGCTATCAATACTCTGGATGATATACCCCAAGCGAAGAGCGACGCCAAAAAAATCGTAGGGCTCGTAAAGAGCAGCGGACGCGTAACCGGCTACCAGCTATCCGACGGTTCCACAGTCTCCAAGCAGGAAGGAGTAGACCTTGCCAAGAGCGGTGAAATCAAAGGTGTCGGAATCGCCCATAGAAAGGATACGGAATATTTGAAGTCCCTGCCCGATGGGGAGGAAGACAATAATTTGAATAACCTTCCTTCAGTTTCAGGTTAAATTAAGAAGGCTTGCCGCACTGAGTATTCCTCGTGTGACAAGCCTTCTTCTTGTTAAAATCTTTATTGGGATCAGGACAGTAACGAAAAGTCCGCATTGTATACTTTTCCTTGTTTATGTATTTTAGCTTCTAGTAAGCTTAAACTGACTGATCAAATCTGTCATGACCATAGCTTGCGCACTCAGCTCCTCACTTGCCGCTGCACTTTCCTCCGATACCGATGCATTCGTCTGCACAACGCTGGAAATCTGATCGATTCCCTTTGCGATTTTATCCGCTTCCAAAGCCTGTGCCCTGGATTCCTGCGCGATTTTGTCTATCATTTCCAAAACGGTCCGGGCATTCTTCGCGACTTCCTCAAAGGCCTCACTCGTTGTTCCTGTGAGAACTTTTCCTTTTTCAATATGGGACAGGGATTCCTCTATCAACCCAGTAGTGTTCTTCGCGGCATCTGCGGATTCCTGCGCCAGCTTCCTTATTTGATCGGCTACTACGGCAAAACCCTTTCCGGCTGCTCCTGCACGGGCAGATTCGATTGCCGCATTTAACGCTAACAAATTTGTCTCAGAGGCTATGGCGTCGATGGTATCAATAATATTCTTAATGCCCTCCGATGCTGCAGCAATGTCGTTTATTGCCGCCACCAACTGTTCCATCCGCGCTTTGCTGGTGATGACAGTCTCTCCTGTCCGTTCTCCCCACTCATCGGCGTTCTGGGCGTACTCTGCATTATTGCTTATCTGGCTCGTAATATTAGAAATAACATCAGATAGTTCCTGTACGCTTCCCGCCTGGTTCGTCGCCCCCTGCGCGATGTCCTGCGCTCCTGCTGACAGCTCCTGTGTACCTGCACTCACCTGCTCTATTGCCACGCTCATCTCATACAAAGTGTCATTCATCTTTTCTTGAAAGCTCTCGATAGAACGCTGGATATTTGCGAAATCGCCGATAAATTCCACCGGACAGACACAAGTAAAATTGCCGGAGGAGAATTCTTTCATACCAAAAGCGATAGCGTCGATGTATTTCTTAATTTCCTTTACCGCAAAATCCAAAGATTTTCCAAGATTTCCAATCTCGTTATCCATATTCACTTCAAAACTTAAGCCTAGATTTCCTTCCGCCAGCTTCTCGCATTCTTGCTGTAAATCTACAATAGGCTCGATGACCTTAGTCTTCACGTATCTATACGTTTTTATGATAAACCACACCGTTAAGGAGGCGGCGAAGATAGTAGCCACGAATATGATGCCGAGCATTACGATGACCATTCTCCTTTGATTATCTATCTGCTCCTGCTTCTTTACTATCGTCTCATCCAAAAGGCTTACCAAGGAGTGGATTTTCACCTCTACACTATCCTTTAATAAAGCTTCCGCCTGTGCCTTGTCTGTCCCGTTCACGCTGAGCACTTCGTCTGCAAGCTGATGGATTTCTCTATGCAAGGGCTCTGCCTGCTCATAAAATTCGCTCATTTGTGGATTGTCTTTTACATCCGGCCCATATAAATATATACCGAAATCACATTTCGTCTCATCCCTCTGTCCCGTGAATTCCGTATTATAATAAACGGCTGAACTAAGATTTATCCACCATTTATAATGAGCCATTTCATAGCTCAATAAATCAGACTTTTCCGCATTTATCTTCTCGCTACTATTGAAAACATAATCAAAACAAAAAATACTCCCTCCCATTAGCAGCACGAGAAGTCCGGCCATAAACACAATTACAGAAAATCTTGAATAAAATATCTGCCCTATTGATTCTTTTCTTTTGGTAACCTTTAACATAACTTTTCCTTTCTTATATTTATTTGAAAAAATCGCCATAAAGGTGTACCTTTTTTTACCACACAATCCATATCTATTTATTTTCTTGTTATTGTCATTTTTTGTTGTTTTTTACAAAAAAATGTAATACAATTACCAATATAATTGTTTGTATATTCAAAAGAAACAAGTTGCTAAAAAGGTACACCTTTATAGCAACTTGTCTCTTTTTGCGGTGCCTTGAAACATATGGATTAAGTTTAGCCTTTCTGGCATACTACGTATAATAGGAGGACTAAAGAGATGAAGAATTTTTATGGATACATGAGAGTATCTACTGCCGATCAAAATATCGATCGGCAAAAATTAGAATTACTAAAATGGGGAATTATCGAACAGAACATTTATTGTGATAAATTATCGGGCAAAGACTTTAACAGACCTGAATATCTGAAGCTAAAGAAAAGGCTGAAAGAGGGAGACGTTCTCGTCGTAAAGAGTATTGATCGTCTCGGCAGAAGTTATCGCGATATACAAGAGGAATGGCGCGTTATCGTTAAAGTAAAAAAGGCAGATATTGTCATCCTGGACATGCCCATTCTCGATACCCGCACTAACAAAGACTTAATCGGCACGTTAATCTCTGATATCGTCTTACAGCTTTTGTCCTATGTGGCGCAGGCCGAACGGGAAAATATCAAGCAACGGCAAGCAGAGGGCATTGCCATAGCCAAGGCAAAGGGGAGGCATCTGGGCCGTTTCCCCTCACCCATTCCTGAAGAATTCTATCCAATATACGAGAAGTGGAAAAGCAAAGAATACACCCTTCGAACTGCCAGCGATGAACTTGGAGTCACCATCAGCCAATTCCGTACGATGGTCAAAAAACATATAAATAATAAAAATGAAAGCCACAAAAGCCCTTAAGGCTCTCTTCTACCCTTGCACCGTAGTATTAGTATTCGCCGGCACTTGCTTTCTGCCGCCTGCAAGTTCGCTTACGAGGGTCGCGCCTAATATCAGTACCGCGCCTATTATCTGCTCTGCGCTCATATCTTCATGAAATAAAAGGGCGGAAAGCAAAATTGCTGTTACCGGGTCGATATAGCTGAACAAAGCTGCCGTCTGCCCGCTCAAATCCTTTAAGGAAGAAAAATATAAAAGATAGGCAATTCCTGTATTTACAATACCCAGATACAACAATAGAAACAGTGTACTCACGCCAAGTGTTATCCCCGTCCCGTCTTCCGTATAAAGCACATATGGAAGCAGCACCAAAGACGCGATTCCTAACTGCGACACCGTCATATCCACCGCTTCTATTTCTTTCAGGAACTTATTCATGATCACTACGGAAGCATATAGCAAAGCCGCTGTCACTCCGAATGCAATTCCCTTCCATCCGCCTGCCGCTTCCTGACCATTTCCAAAAATATCCGCCACCAACGCCATACCGAACAACGATACTGCAACACATCCGGCCTTTACCGCCGTCAGTTTCTCCTTCAAGAAAAGGGGGGAAGCCAGGATGACGAACACCGGTGCCAGATAATAGCATAAGGTAGCCACCGCTATCGTCGTATACCGATACGCTTCAAAAAGGCAGATCCAATTCGCTCCGATTGCTGCTCCGGAAAAGACAAGAAATTTAAGATTCTTCCTGATAGACAGCAGTGATAATCTCTTCCCCATCGCCAACCACGCAAGCAACAAAAATACAGTTCCGATACTCCCTCTTACAATTGCCAATATCCCGGAGGATAAACCAATCGTTCTCACAAAGATACCTATACTTCCAAATATGAACATCGCAGCAATTAACTTCACTTTCGCTTTCATCGCTTCTTCCCATTTCTAACGAATTTCTTCTATCCTGCCGTTTACTGACTCTTATCGAAACAATTTCTTTTTCTTAAAATAAATGAACTCGGCCAAAATAATGACAATGGAAAGGAGAATCACTGCAGGATATCCATATTTCCACCGGAATTCCGGCATACCGGGAAAGTTCATTCCATACCATCCTACGAGGAGCGTCAAAGGCAGGAAAAATGCCGTAATAATCGTTAAAATACTCATTACCTTGTTCTGTCTTACATCTATCTGAGATTGATACAACTCCCTTATCTGAATCAGATATTCCCGCAGCGCTTCCACATGATTGTGCAGCCTCTCCGTACGATTGGCATAATTCTGCCACGCAGCACACTCCTCTCTGCTAAGCTCCTGATTCACATTTGCCTGCATCTGGTCGCCTATATTGATGAGCTGCTCATAATAGGAATGAAAAATGGTTAGCTTTTTACGATATTGTATAATCGTCTCATAAAAATGATCAGGAATCTTCAAAAGAAGCTTCTCCTCCATATCCGACAAATATTCCTCCAGCGTTTGCAGGTAAAGGACATCCTCCTCGATTAGCATCTCGAACAATACTAAAAGAATCTGATTCAGCGTACAGTTAGATATATTTCCCGATATTTTCTCCAGCATGTCCCCAAGCAAGGCTCTCTCCCCAAGGAAAAAGAGCTCGTTTCCTTTTACATAGAAACCGAAGGTAAAAAGTGCAATCTGCTCTCTATCACCCTTGGGAACCTTCATCGTCCCCTGAATGCAATCCTTGAAGGTCTCAATTTTACAGTATTGTATTTGCTTAAGCCCCTGACTCAGATTCTTTTTATGAGAGTAATCTCCTTGAAGCGCGTCGAACTCCTCCGCTTCCATTAGGTATATTTTATAATAATTACTTTCCTGATCTTTATCCCCATCTTCCTGAAACAGGATGCCGGTTTCGATATTCGCTAAATATTTCACCATATTAGTAACCATGCCCTTCCAATACCTGCAGCTTCAGGCCGCAGGTATAAAGTTGCTCGTGCATCTTTTTCCTGCAATTATAGCATATACGGAAGCAACCTTAAAGCGGGAAAACAATAGTGCCCGATAACCAATCCGCTTTCCCTGCATAACCTAATAATAAAAAAGGTGTTTCTATGTATCAATTTACTCCCCGTCTCACATTCGTAAACATATTGGAAAAAAATAAACCCCGCGCTATGGCATGGGTTACAGGTAATAGCGACAACCCGCAGCTTAGCGGGCTGGTTAAATTTTATGATACTCCTTATGGAGGCGTTCTCATAGAAGCGGAAGTCTTCGGCCTCCCCAATGTATACACACAGGATGCCTCCGATTTCTATGCGATGCACATCCACGAATTCGGCGACTGCTCCGATGCTTTCGCCAATACCGGAGGACATTACAATCCGACGAACATGCCCCATCCTCAGCACGCAGGAGACCTGATCCCGCTTCTGGGCAATCAGGGCTACGCCTGGGCCTCTTTTTATGACAAACGTTTTACCGTAGATAATATTGTCGGAAAATCCGTTATTATCCACTCGAAACGCGATGATTTCACAACCCAACCTTCGGGGGATTCCGGTGATAAAATCGGCTGCGGTGTTATCCGCATAGAGAGCGGAAGGTAACCTACAGCCGTTATTATTCAGCCTACAGTCTCCCCTTAAAATCCTCGTAGCCGAAGCTTCTTATTTGCTCACATTCGCCGTCTTCCCTCTCCCACACGATGGAGGGAAGCGGCATTCCGTTGAAGGTATTATTTTTTACCATAGTATAAATAGCCATATCTTCGAAAGTCAGACGGTCGCCGACCGCTAACGGCTTGTCGAAGGAATAGCTTCCTATCACATCCCCCGCCAGACAGGTAGGCCCCGCCAGCGTGTGTGTAAAGGCTTTCTCCCCCTCCTGCCCGGAAGCACTAAGGGGCGGGCGATACGGCATCTCGAGAACGTCGGGCATATGGCAGGCTGCGGAAGAATCTAAAATCGCTATGGTTTCCTCATGCACCAAATCCTCAACTGTAGTCAGCAAATGCCCCGCATTCAAGGCGACCGCTTCTCCCGGCTCCAAATAAACCGTAACCCCGTAAGTGTCAGATATATGGCGGATACAACCTTCCAGAAGCTCTATGTCATAATCCTCCCGCGTGATATGATGTCCCCCGCCGAAATTAACCCATTTCATCCCATATAGCCACGGACCGAAACTTTCCTCTACAGCCTTCAGCGTCACTGCAAGAGCATCCGCATTCTGCTCACACAGCGTATGGAAATGAATTCCCTCCACCCACTCAGGCAATCTGTCGGGGAACTCCTTTGCCAGAATTCCCAAACGTGAGCCAGGGGCGCAAGGGTCGTATACTCCGTGTCCTTCCTGAGTGGAACATTCAGGATTTACCCGGATTCCTACGCTTCTCCCCGCCTTCGCCGCTCTTTCGCCATATTTTTTGAGCTGGGAAAAGGAATTGAAGACAATATGCCCGCAGCAGGACAATATTTCCTCCATATCCTCTTCCTTGTATGCCGCAGAAAAAATATGAGTTTCCTTTCCCATCTCCTCCGAACCCAGCCGCGCCTCATATAAACCGCTGGCTGCCGTTCCATCCAAGTATTTGCCGATCAGAGGATAGCAGGAGTACATGGAAAAAGCTTTCTGCGCTAATAATATTTTACAGCCTGTCCGCTGTCTGATGCCCTGCAAAATCTTCAGATTCCTTTTCAAGGCACTCTCCATCACGATATAACATGGCGTTTTCAATTCTTCTCTCTTCATAACTGCTCCATATATTTATACTATTCCACCATAACCGGATTCTCACTCACCTGCCAGGGAAGGCCGAATTCGTTCAGCGCCTCCATGAACGGGTCGGGGTCGAACTCTTCGATGTTATATACGCCTTCCTTATCCCATGTCTTTGTCATCAGCATCGCCGCGCCGATCATCGCAGGAACGCCGGTAGTATAAGCAACTGCCTGAGAGCCCACTTCTTTGTAGCATTCCTCATGATCGCATACGTTATAAATGTAAACAGTCTTTTCTTTTCCGTCCTTCTTTCCCGTAAAGATGCAGCCGATGTTCGTCTTACCCTTTGTACGGGGACCTAAGGATGCCGGGTCGGGAAGCACTGCTTTTAAAAACTGCAGAGGAACTATTTCTTTTCCCTCATATATAATCGGCTCTATGGAGGTCATTCCTACGTTTTCAAGACATTTTAGATGAGTCAGGTAGCTTTGACCAAAGGTCATGAAGAAACGGATCCTTTTGATTCCCGGCATATTCAGGGCAAGGGATTCCAGCTCTTCATGATGAAGCAGGTACATATCCTTCTCTCCCACCTCCGGGAAATTATAAACCCTTTTGATTTCCATCGGTTCTGTCTCTACCCAATGTCCGTCCTCCCAGTAGGAACCTTTCGCAGATACCTCACGAATATTGATCTCAGGGTTGAAGTTGGTGGCAAAAGGATAACCGTGGTCGCCGCCGTTGCAGTCCAGAATATCTATATAATTGATTTCATCGAAGTAATGCTTTAAGGCATAAGCGGAAAACACTCCCGTAACTCCGGGGTCGAAACCGCTTCCCAGAAGTGCGGTGATTCCTGCCTTTTCAAAGCGTTCTCTGTAAGCCCACTGCCACTTATACTCGAATTTCGCAGTATCCTCCGGCTCATAATTCGCTGTATCTACATAATTTGTTTTTGTAGCAAGGCACGCATCCATGATGGTGAGATCCTGATAAGGAAGTGCAAGGTTCAGCACCACATCAGGCTTTTCTTTTTCAATGAGCGCAATCAACTCCTGCGTGTTATCCGCATCCACCTGCGCCGTGGTGATTTTCGCCTTTGTCGTTCCCTCTAATTTCTTCTTTACTGCCTCGCACTTCGACACGGTACGGCTGGCAATGCATATTTCAGTAAAAACATCGCTGTTTTGGCAGCATTTGTGAATTGCTACTCCGGCCACGCCACCGCAGCCAATAATCAATACTTTTCCCATGATAATCATCTCCTTTTATTCTTATAATTGTTTTATAGTAAAACATGTAATTTTTTCTGCTTTTTTACACCGAGCCGGTGTTTTTGGGGGGAGTTTTCCACAATATGTTGGCTTTAGCCCAGCTCTATCCCTAAGGTTTTTTATCTCAGGAAAGAGCTAATAACAGCTCGCGTACTATTTTTCCTGCCGTCGCCGTAGAGACTCCGCTCGCGTCATATGCAGGACTTAGCTCATTCACATCGCATCCTACGATATGACAACCCTTCGCCGTTTTCAGCATCGCTTTCAGAAGTTCAAGGAAGCTTACTCCTCCTGCCTCCGGCGTTCCCGTCCCCGGAAATACCGAAGGGTCTAAGACATCCAGATCGATAGTAAAATAAACCGGCTTGCCCCTAAGCTTTGTTACTGTCTCCGTCAGATTATCGAAGTCGAACTTCCGCATCGCCACATGTCCCTCTTTTGCCCACTCGAATTCCTCTCTGTCACCGGAACGGATGCCGAATTGATAGATTTTCCCGTCTCCCAGCAGTTCCCAGCTCCTTCTTAACACACAGGCGTGAGAAAGCTTTACTCCCAGATAGTCTTCCCGCAAATCCGCATGAGCGTCGAAATGCACGATATGCAAATCGGGATATTGGCGGACAGCCGCACGCACACTCCCCAGCGTTACCAAATGTTCGCCGCCTATCATAAAGGGAATCTTTCCGTCTTTTATAATTGTCTCTGTACGCTCCTCGATGGCTGCAAGAACTCTCTGCGTATCTCCAATGGGCAGCTCCAGATCTCCGCTGTCGAACACTTGGCAATCAAGCAAATCCTTATCCTGATAGGGACTGTATGTCTCCAGACCATAGGACTCGTTTCGTATCGCCTGCGGACCGAAGCGGGTTCCCGGACGATATGAGGTGGTGGAATCGAAAGGCGATCCGAACAGTACAATTTTCGCCTCCTCATATTCAGCTTCACAGCCGATAAAATTCACGATATTTTTATTCAACATCCTTCACCAACTCCTCCACATATGCCGGAAGCGCAAACATCCCCTGATGCAGCCTCGGCAAATAATATCTTGTAGGTATCCCCTTTAACGTCCAGGTCACTCCATCCAAATCATTCAGCGGATGGTACTGCTTCGAAGCAAAGCCGAACAGCCAGTGTCCCGAAGGATAGGATGGTATGTGCGCCTGATAAATTTTGCTGATGGGAAAGGATTCTATAATCCGTTTGTGCATCCGCTGGCATTGAAAAGCTTCTTCTTTGTAAAAGGGGCTTTCATGCTGATTGATCATCACTCCGTCGCTATGAAGGGCATTGTAGCAGTTGCCATAGAATTCCTTTGTAAAAAGCCCCTCGCCCGGCCCGAAGGGATTGGGCGAATCTATGATAATCAAATCATATACATCCGATTTCGAGCGAACGAACCGCAGGCCGTCCTCGTTGAAAATACTTACCCTCGGGTCATTCATGCTGCATGCCATCTGAGGAAAAAATTTACGGCATACCTCGATCAAGAGAGGATCGGCTTCCACCACATCGATTTTCTCCAGAGCGTCATATTTTACCAGCTCTCTTACGATACCTCCGTCGCCGCCGCCAATGACCAGCACTTTTTCCACATGGGGATGAACCGCCATGGGAACATGGGTTATCATCTCATGATAAATGAACTCATCCTTTTCGGTCAGCATCAGATCGCCGTCCGCTACCAGAATCCTTCCGAACTCCTTGGATTCCAGAACATCGATTCTCTGAAATTCACTTTGCGCGCTGAAAAGCTGCTGCTCCACGCGAATCGACAGCTTTACATTGTCCGTATGCTCATCCGAAAACCACATTTCCATAATAATCTGCCTCCTTACACATGTTTCAATACATTCAAGTATTCAATGTCCGCATCCTCAGGGCCAGTCATGGAACAGCCCTTTTCCTTCGCGTACAGTATATATTCTATAATTCCCTTGGTAATCATTTCTCCCGGTGCCAGAATCGGAATTCCCGGAGGATAGCACATCACGAACTCGCTGCATACTCTGCCCTCCGTGGCTTCAAGGGGGAGAGATTCCTTTTCCGCATAAAAGGATTCCTGGGGCGTAGTTACTACATAGGGGTCCATATATTCCTGCGTGAGCATTCCCGCCTTATCCTTCTGATAGCACCTCTTTACTTCCGCCAAGGCGCTTACCAGCCTCTCCACTTCCTGCCTGCGGTCCCCGATAGAAAGATAAGCGAGGATATTTCCGATATCTCCGAATTCAATCTGAATGTCGTACTCATCTCTCAGTATGTCGTATACCTCGATTCCCGCCAGACCGATTTCCAGCGTGTGAACAGACAGCTTCGTACTGTCGAAATCATAAATGCTGTTTCCGTTTATCAATTCCCTGGAAAATGCATAATATCCGCCGATTGCATTGATTTCGCCTCTGGCGTAGTCCGCGATCTCTATGACCTTGGCAAAGGATTCCCGTCCCCGAAGAGCGAGATTGCGTCTCGATATATCCAGACTCGAAAGCAGCAAATAGGAGCCGCTGGTTGTCTGCGTCAGGTTGATGATCTGGCGCACATGGCCCTCGTTCATATTGGAGCCGATTAAAAGCAAAGAGCTCTGTGTCAGGCTTCCCCCTGACTTATGCATACTTACGGAGGACATATCCGCTCCGGCATCCATGGCTGAGACCGGCATGTTCTCGCCAAAATACAGATGGGTTCCATGTGCCTCGTCCGCAAGTACCTTCATGCCGTGGTCATGGGCGAGCTTCACGATGGTCCGAAGGTCAGAGCATATGCCGTAATAGGTGGGATTGTTCACTAACACTGCCACAGCGTCCGGGTGGCTTATAATTGCCTGCTCCACCTGAGATACCCTCATTCCGAGAGAAATTCCCAGATTCTTATCCACATCGGGATTCACATAGACCGGCTTGGCACCGCAGAGCACCAGTGCGTTAATTACACTTCTATGCACATTTCTGGGCAGGATGATTTTATCTCCCTTTTTGCAGCAGGAAAGCACCATCGCCTGCACTGCGGATGTAGTTCCTCCCACCATGAGAAACGCATGATTCGCATGGAATGCTTCCGCAGCCAGCTCCTCCGCTTCCCTGATGACGGAAACAGGATGGCACAGATTGTCTAGCGGCTTCATGGAATTCACATCGATGCCCACGCACTTTTCCCCCAACAACTCCACCAACTCAGGATTCCCTCTTCCGTGTTTGTGTCCCGGAACGTCAAAGGGTACTATCCTCATTCTTCGAAAGCGTTTCAGCGCTTCATAAATTGGAGCCTCCTCTTGCGATAGCCTCCCTGCAGCGCTGTTTTCATCCTCCATGGGTAATTTCTCCATAACAATTCCCTCTCTCTCTTTACTTTAGCCAATACATTCCCGTCTATGCATGCGCACCTCTTCAAGAGGATTCTTTATGTAATATGTTTCTTATTGCATAAAAAAAGGCAGGAATGCATATACATCATTCCTACCTTGCGTTTTTTCTGTTCGCTATCAAAGTCTTCCGTCCTCGCTCTCCTTTTCCATAAAGTTCTTCACCGAAACCACCGATTCTGCCGGAGGGTCATGGAAGCTTCTTTCAGTCGGGATAACCGGATTCGACGCTTTTCGAGGGTGCTTGGATTAACGGGGGCCATTCTCCCTCTCCTATGCCCGCTCTTTGACAAACCGCATCGCAATTCGTTTGTTAAGGACAGAAAAATCATTTTATTATTCAGCATTACAGATATTCAGGTTCTCGAGTCTATATAGCAAATATTTCACTTTTAATACTCTTATTGACCGTTTCACAAGTTGATGTGTCGTAT
>JAEZRJ010000058.1 GCA_023412855.1 Bacillota bacterium
TTTTGGGCCTGCTTTTGGGTCATATATACCATATCTCTTGTCCTTTTCTTTTCTACTTTTAGCCTTTACTTTCTTTTTATTCTTTCACTTCATGCCTTTGCTTTTTTCAAAAATCTCCTGCAGAGACTGTGTAAAAGGAGCTCTGGCAATACCATACTCGGTAACGATGGCAGTAATCAGCTCATGATCCGTCACATCGAAGGCAGGATTGAATACTTTTACGCTTTCCGGCGCCAGCCTCTCCTTATACCACATCTCTGTCACTTCCTCCGCCGGGCGCTGTTCAATATGGATATCGTCTCCCGTCTCCGTATTTCTGTCGATTGTAGAGGTAGGCGCACAGACATAAAACGGGACATTGTAGCGTTTCGCAACCGCTGCAACAACGGAGGTTCCTATTTTATTGGCAACATCTCCATTCGAAGCCACCCGGTCACAGCCTACAAAAACAGCGTTTATCCATCCATTTCGCATAACGGCTGCCGACATATTGTCGCAGATAAGGGTCACATCCACCCCCGAGGACTGCAGCTCATAGGCGGTCAGTCTCGCTCCCTGCAGCAGTGGTCTCGTTTCGTCGGCAAACACGTGAAAATTATAGCCCCTTTCCTGCCCCAGATAAATTGGGGCGGTAGCGGTACCGTATTTGCTCGTCGCCAATTGTCCGGCGTTGCAGTGAGTCAGTATACCATCCCCCGGCTTTACAAGGTCAAGGCCATATTCCCCGATTTTTTTACATACCCATATATCTTCTTCCTTGATGGCTATGGCTTCCTCCCTCAGCTTCTCCTTTATCAGGGACACCGCCAATTTTTCATTCGCCCGGCACACCTCCTCCATGCGGTTAAGCGCCCACGACAGATTAACGGCAGTAGGTCTGGAGGAGTTCAGATATTCCTTCTGTTTCACAAGTTCCTTATAAAAAGCAGCATAGTCCTGCGTATCGATCCCTTTCGCGAGTATGTAAATACCGAAAGCGGCTGCCACGCCAATTGCAGGCGCTCCGCGTACCTTCAGCAAATAAATGGCATCCCATATCTCTTCTGCTGTCTTTAAATGAATCAACTGCGTCCTTCCGGGAAGCAATGTCTGGTCGATAATTACCACGGAAGTCTCATTATCGTCCAAAGCGACCGTTTCATATTCCATAATATTCTTCTTATCTGTCATCCGTCTGTTTTCTCTTTTCTTTACTTATTTATATGCATATACTGTAATATCGGCATATTGTGCGTGAGCTGCCTTTAGCAAATCTTCCGGGGCAAGTTCCATTTGGGAACCCAGCCTTCCGCCGCTGACAATTATTCTCTCTAATCTCTCCGCAGATATATCTACCTTCGTTACATATTGTTTCTTCATTCCGATTGCCGTACAGCCTCCCCTTATATAACCGGTCACATCGTTGATATCCTTTACATGAATCATTTGAACCGATTTTTCTCCTACCGCTTTCGCTGCTTTTTTCAAATCCAGCTCTTTTGCAATGGGAATAACAAATACAAAGTAGTTCTTACCGGCACCCACAGCCACCAGCGTTTTATAAACCTTCTCATAAGGAAATCCCAGCATATCAGCTATTTGCAGTCCATCGATGAATTCCTCGCATTCATACGTATAATGTGTGTACTCTATCTTATTTTTCTCCAGAATACGCATTGCGTTCGTCTTAATTTCTTTATTCTTTGCCACAATTCCACCTTCTTCTTAAAGTCTACTACCTTTGTACCATTCTTTTTATGCTTTGTAAACCGTGAAATTACTCATGGGTATCATTCCGCCTATGGCTCATAGCAACCATTAATGCACAGAAATACTGCTGCACAGTATTTAGCGCTTGCAAAACTCGGATTTTCTGTAAGCCCAACAATTTATTGACCATATCATGCTAAATTGATATACTTAACATAATGTGATAAAAATAAAATTGGAGGTACTACAGATGTTTCAAAAGAAGGGTTCTTGTGCAGAAATGATTTGTGTTTCTGAATATGTAGAAAATACCATGAACGGCATAGATACTGCCCCTTGCCCACAAAGCACTTATCCGCTGCACAGTACTATTATAAACCATTTTGATAAGCTGCTGCAAAATGAACGCCGTATGTCCGATGCCGCTAAACAGGTGTTGGAGATTGCCACCTCCATCAGTTCCTTCGACGTAGAAATGACATTTATGTCAGATGAACTGCTCCATTTCGCTAAGGAATTGGCTGACTTAAGTGAATCCAACCTCGCTATTGTGGAGGAGACTACCTCCGCGATGAATGAAGTAAACAATACCATCGACGATACTGCTCATACGTTAGAGCGCCTTTCGGAAGAGTCCTCTTCCCTTGCTGCTAAGAATAACGAGAGCACTCAGATACTCCACGAAGTAAGCACGTTAAAGGAGAATGTAATTCAAGATACTAACGACATGAATGAAAAAATCACTCAGTTGGTAACTCTCGCAGACGAAGTGGAAAAAATAGTAGTAAGTGTTCAGAGTATCGCCAATCAGACCAATCTGCTCGCCTTAAATGCTGCTATTGAGGCTGCCAGAGCGGGAGAACATGGCAAGGGCTTCGCTGTCGTTGCAGACGAGGTGCGCACACTGGCGGACGATACCAAGCAAAATTTAAGCGGTATGCAGAAATTTGTAGCTGAAATTCACAGCGCCGCCCAGGACGGAAAGCTCAGCATTGAACGCACCCTTTCCTCTACAACACAGATGGATGAGAAAATCGATTTGGTTTCCCAGACGGTCAACAACAATATCGATATGCTGAACGGCGTTGTTCTGAGCGTATCGGATATCAATCAATCTATGCAAGGTGTCAAATACTCTGCTGCAAATATCAATAAAGCTATGGAGACCTCCAGCAAAAATGCGGAGATGCTCGCAATGATGACACAGCATATTCATAACGATGCGGATGCAAGTGTTGCTTTCTCGAAAAACATTTCCGCTATCGATGATAAGCTATCTCTCGTTTCCGCACAGCTATACGAAGGTCTGCGCAGCGGCAGGCACGCGGTTACCAACGAAGATTTCCATGCCACTATTGCTAAGGCAAAAAAGGCCCATGAGAATTGGGTGGCAAAACTTACGAGCATGACAGAAAACATGAAAGCGGTTCCCATACAGACCAATTCTAAAAAATGTGAATTCGGGCATTTCTATCATACGATAAAGGTAGACCACCCTGCCCTTTCGGAGGACTGGAAAAAAATTGCTCCTATTCACAAGGACTTACATGATGCGGGCGAAAAGATTATCAGACTCATTAGGAATGGTGAGGAACAAGAAGCGAGGCGGCTTCTTTCACATGCGGAGGATGACTCGAAGAAGGTCATCGCTTTGCTCGATACCATCGACAAGACTGTTACTGATTTAACGAAGAAGAATGTTAAAATCTTTTCTTAAATACATAGAATACTTCTCCATGTAATATAAATAAAGCCATATCACTAATGTGAAATGACATCAAAAGTTTGTCCTTTTGGCGTAGTAGTTTTTAACTGCTATGCCTTTTTCTTTTATACAGCCTGAAGGATGAGACAGTATCCAATCAGATTCATACTACTGCTATGAACAGCTTCGCTGTCAGGTATCCGATTACACCGCATCCGGGAAATGTGAGAATCCACGTAATGATCATCCGTTCCACAACTTCTTTGTTCACGCTGGATATATCCTGTGCTGCTCCTACTCCCATCATCGCTGTAGTTTTTATATGTGTAGTGGAAACGGGTATGCCGAATAGACTTGAGAAAAACAGGCATACTGCTCCTGCAATATCCGATGCGAAGCCCTGCGGCTTTTCTAATTTCACCATATCATTCCCTACCGTTCTGATAATGCGCTTCCCTCCTATAGAAGTTCCCGCCGCCATGATTCCACTGCATAGGAGTATCATCCAAAAGGGTATTTCAAAGTCTGTACTTCCTGCCCTTTTGCCGGCAAGACATATTCCCAGCATAAAAACCGCCATGAATTTCTGTCCGTCCTGTGCACCATGCATAAATGCCATTGCTGCCGCACCGGCTATTTGAGCCTTATCGAAGTTCTTCTCCTTCCATCGTCCTGCCGCCCACAAGTCTACCGCTTTACCGCATATAAATCCCATGCCTAAGCCGCATATAACAGACATCAGCAAGCCGTACAGAACCTTCATCCATTCCGCTCCGCTGATACCCGCAACGCCGTTATGTAAGGCAATAGCTGCCCCCGAAATCCCTGCAATCAACGCATGACTTTCACTGGTCGGTATGCCGAAGCACCAGGCCGCGGCTGCCCACAGAACAATGGAGGTCATAGCCGCACAGAGAGCAGCTAACGCCAGCTTGGAATCTGCTCCAAAGTCCGCAATATAATAAATAGTAAAGGCCACTTTTGAATTGAACATAGTCATAAATAGCATTCCCGCGAAATTAAAGACCGCTGCCATCCGTATGGCCCCTTCTAAGTCCATCGCCTTTGTAGATACACAAGTGACGATGGCATTCGGCGCATCCGTCCACCCATTTACTAATATAACACTTGTTATTAATAATGATGTTATTCGTAATATTGGGTTTTGCAGGAATTGTGCCAAAAATTCATGAAATAATATGGTCATTTTCCTACCTTCGATACTATACTAAAGAAATTTTTGCATTAAATCCTTCATAATTATTTCTTCTATTTATGTTCTTTTCTTTACTCTCTTCTCTTTACTCTCTTCTCTTTACTCTCTTCTCTTTAACTTCTTTTCTATACTTCTTTACATTAGATTATTCACTATTACTTCTTCCTCACAGCAGAGTTCCAGCTCAATATAAATATAATAAACAAGTTAAAGGAATATGCCAAAGAAAAGTTATCCCCACATTACAAAAGCCGATGCAGCATCCATTATATGGCACCACATCGGCTTTCGTTATTATTTCATTACTGTATTATATTATTACTATTTTATCATCCTTGCTGCAATTATTTATTAGCGGCGAGCTCTGCTTTCAATCTCTCCGTAAGTGCAGGAACGATTTTATTCAAGTCTCCGACAATACCGTAATCAGCTACGTCGAAGATAGGAGCTGTTTCATCCTTATTAATAGCGATGATAACGTCAGATTCTTCCATACCTGCCAGATGCTGAATCGCTCCGGAAATACCGATTGCAAAGTACAGATTAGGGCGAACGGTCTTACCGGTCTGTCCTACCTGCAAATCCTTCGGCTTCCATCCGGAATCAACAGCCGCGCGGGAGCAGCTTACAGTAGCACCCAATACCTCAGCAAGGTCTTCCAGTATTTTGAAGTTCTCACCGCTGCAGACACCACGGCCTCCGGAAACGAGAATCTTCGCATCCATAATATCTTCCGTCTCAGCAACAGCCTTTACTATATCGAGAATTTCAACATAATTATTGTTAGGTGTAAAGCCGGGATTGAACTCTTCAATCACTGCTTTCGCGTTCTCATCCTTACGAGCCTTCTGCATAACGCCGGGGCGAACCGTTGCCATCTGAGGACGGAATTCCGGACATGCGATTGTCGCGATAGTATTGCCTCCGAAAGCAGGACGTGTCATAAGAAGCTGGTTGTGCAGCTGCTCTCTCCCCGGAATAGGGTTGATCGGGAAATCGCCGATTTCAAGTCTTGTACAGTCTGCCGTAAGTCCGGTATGCACTCTTGCGGATACACGGGGGCCGAGATCGCGTCCGATAGCGGTAGCGCCAACCAGGAAAATTTCCGGTTTATATTTCTCGATAACAGAAGCCAGTGCATGTGTGTAAGGCTCTGTTCTGTATTCTTTAAGCTCGGGATCATCCACAAGAATAACCTTATCCGCGCCGTAAGCTGCGAGTTCATCCGCAAGCGCTTTCACACCGCTTCCTACCAAAACAGCCGTAACTTCAGTTCCTAAATCTTTTGCAAGCTCTTTGCCCTTGCCGACCAATTCCAAAGCGATACCGCTAAGCTCGTTATCTACCTGCTGTGCAAAGACAAATACTCCTTTATATTCTGCTATATTCATTCTTATTCACCACGCTTTTCCTTTGATTTATTAAATGATGTGTT
>JAEZRJ010000081.1 GCA_023412855.1 Bacillota bacterium
ACTGTTTACACAGTAGCTTGACACTTGCTGTTAAGCTACGTAAGAACGTGATGCAAGAGATGATTTCTGCTTCGCGAAGCGAATTTAAATGCAAAAAGTTTGCATTGCAGAACATCATGCGTTACTGAGAACGGAGTGAACAGTAACAAAAACGGCTAAGCTATTATCAGAAAGAGACAAAAAGGATAAAACAATTAGGGGTGAATAACTTTGGCTGAAAAAGAAAGAAAGAGACGAAGAGGGAAAAAGCAGGCTGATCTGGGGAATGAAATCATTACCCTCGAAAATATCAGCAAAGCATATGCTACAGGAGCGCCGGCATTAAACGGCGTCAGCTTACATATTAATAAAGGAGAGTTCGTATTTATCGTAGGCGACAGCGGTTCCGGCAAATCGACCTTAATCAAGCTCCTTCTCAGGGAATTGACACCGACATCAGGGAACATCAGCGTTATGGGGTATGATTTGGTGAAAATCAGACATCGTAAGATTCCGAAGTTCAGAAGAAATCTGGGAATCGTGTTTCAGGATTTCCGGCTTTTGAAGGATAGGAACGTGTATGAGAATGTGGCCTTCGCCCAGCGCATCATTCAAGTATCCAATAAAGAAATAAAACGAAATGTACCGAGCGTTCTGTCTATGGTAGGACTTGCGGGAAAGTATAAGGCGAAGCCGAAGCAGCTTTCCGGCGGCGAGCAGCAAAGGGTTGCTCTTGCCAGGGCGTTAGTTAACAGACCCACTATATTGCTTGCCGATGAGCCTACCGGTAATCTGGACCCGAAGAATTCATGGGAAATCATGAAGCTTTTGGAACAGATTAATGAAAATGGCACAACGGTTCTGGTGGTAACACACAATAGGGAAATTGTGAATTCCATGCAGAAAAGAGTCGTTACAATGAAACGTGGTATCGTTGTAAGCGATGAGGAAAAAGGTGGTTATATCGATGAGAATTAGTACATTTTTTTATACTATCGGACAGGGATTCCGCAATATTATAAGAAATAAGTGGTTTTCCCTCGCTTCTATCGCCACAATCGGCGCATGCTTGTTTCTATTTGGTTTGTTCTATGCAATTATTACGAATTTCCAGCATATTGTGAAGACGGCGGAAGAAGGCGTGTCGGTTACCGTATTCTTCGACGAAGGGGTGAGCGATACGAGAATTGCCGAAATCGGCGATATAATCGCGAAAAGAGTGGAGGTCTCAGACGTAAAATTTGTTTCGGCTCAGGAGGCTTGGGAAAGCTTTAAGGAGGATTACTTAGGGGAGTATGCGGATGGTTTTACAGAAAACCCTCTGGCGGATTCCGCGCACTATGAGATTTATTTAAACGATGTATCCCTGCAGCCGGCTCTTGTTACTTATCTGGAATCTATCGACGATATAAGAAGAATAAATAAGTCGGAAATCACGGCTACTACCTTAAGTGGGGTGAACGCCTTGATTGCCTATGTTTCCATCGGTATTATCGGCATTCTTTTCTCGGTATCCATATTTCTTATAAGCAATACGGTAACGATAGGAATTTCGGTGCGCAAGGAAGAGATTAACATTATGAAATATATAGGGGCAACGGACTTTTTCGTCAGATCCCCGTTCGTTATTGAGGGAATGCTGATCGGGATAATAGGCTCATTGGTTCCGTTAGGGTTGATTTATTTCATATACAATAATGTTATCCTCTATGTAACGGAGAGGTTTTCCATGTTGGCGCAGCTTTTGAGCTTTTTACCTGTAGAGACGATTTTCAATACATTAGCCCCCGTATCCATCGCTATGGGCGTTGGAATCGGCTTCCTCGGAAGTATCGTAACTGTTAGAAAGCACTTAAGAGTATAGGGAATATTGCATATGAAACAATGGAGGAAGATTCTGTGCGCTGTACTTTGCATTCCTGTCATCGTTCAAGCATCTTTTTTCTTCATTCCGGCTTCGATGGAAGCCCGGGCTTCTGAGCTTACAAATGACAGCATCAAGCAAAAAGAAGAAGAAATAGAAAACGCGCGGGAATTGAAAAACAAACTGCAGTCGGATCTTACGGATGTTAAGAAGATAAAAGAGGAACTGGAAGCTTCAAAAAACAATCTGACCGCTTATGTGACCCAGCTCGACGGGCAGCTTACGACCATTCAGGAAAAAATTGCTGATTTGAAGGATAAGATGGCAGAAAAGGAAGAAGAAATTTCAGTAACAGAACAAGAACTGGAAGCAGCGGTCGCAGATCAGGAAAATCAATACGATGCGATGAAAAAGAGGATTAAGTTCATGTATGAAAAGGGAGATAACCTGTACATGGAACTGATTTTTTCTTCTTCCAGCTTCGGTGAAATGCTGAACAAGGCGGAGTATATAGAGATGCTCTCCTCCTATGACAGAAAGATGCTGGATGAATATGTAGCAACGAGAAAACTGATTGAGTTATATAAGGAGCAGCTTGAAGAAGACAGAGATTATCTTGAGGAAGCTAAGGCGGGAGTAGAGCAGGAGGAAGCCTCCTTAGGTGAGCTGATAGGCGAAAAGGAAAGGACGATTACTGAGGTTTCCACCGATATAACGAATAAAGAGGCTGCGATTGCGGAATATGAAGCCGATATTGCGGAACAGAACGAGACGATAGCTGCGCTGGAGAAAGTGGTTGCTGAAGAAAAGGCGAAGCTGGCCGAAGAAAACAATCTAAGATACGATGGCGGTATTTTTAGCTGGCCGGCGCCTTCCTATACGAGAATCAGTGACGATTATGGTACCCGTATCCATCCGATTCTCGGAGTGGAGCAGTTTCATAACGGTGTGGATATGGCAGCACCGGGGGGCTCGCCGATTCTGGCGGCATACGATGGAAATGTGGTGGCTTCGGATTATAGCGGCTCCATGGGTAATTATATTATGATTGATCACGGCGACGGGTTGTATACAATTTATATGCACGCATCCGCGCTTTACGTTTCAAAAGGCGATTTTGTATCAAAGGGACAAAATATTGCTGCGGTGGGTTCGACAGGCCGTTCTACCGGTAACCATCTCCATTTCAGCGTACGTTTAAACGGAAGTTATGTTTCACCCTGGAACTACTTGAGTAAATAATTGGAGATGATAGAACATGAAATATAAGTTAAACAATGATTCTGAGGAATATAAGAATAACCCGGAGAACGATAAGAAAAATAAAGATAATTTACAGGATAAAAGTGGCAGGGGTGGTTTTTTCAGCGGAATCTTTACCGGAGTGCTTCTCAGTCTCTTAGTTGCGAGCTGTATCTTCACGGTAAAACAGATTTACACAACGCATCAATCGAAGGAGGCCAGTGAGGTTGCGAGTACGGACACAGCAGCACCTGCGGAAATTGTAAGCGATCTTACGATGTCTAAGCTGCGCGCCATCGAGGATGCCATTGGTACCTATTATTATAAAGAGGATTTGGATGTACAGAAGATGATCGACGGGATGTACGAAGGCGTGGTGGCATCTCTGGACGATCCGTATTCTACTTATTATACGCAGGAGGACGTTCAGCGGCTGATGGAGGAGACGGAGGGCATCTATTACGGCATAGGAGCTTATGTAAGCATTGAGCAGAAGACTGGTCTGGCGCAGATTAGTGGGGCAATGGAGGGCACGCCTGCGCAGGAGGCGGGACTTCGTGCCGGAGACATCATATATAAGGTAGATGATGTGGATGTGCAGGGACTGGAGCTTTCGGAGGTAGTGAGCAAAATCAAGGGACTCGAAGGAACGACAGTACACCTTACCTTATATAGAGAGGGTGAAAACGATTATCTTGAGTTCGATATAGAGCGAAGAAAGATAGAAAGCCCTACGGTTAACCATGAAATGTTCGATAACAACATAGGCTATCTTCAGATTACGGAATTCGATGACATTACCTTAGATCAGTTCACGGAGGCTATGGCGGTTCTTAGAGAGCAGGGGATGAAGGGTTTAGTGCTCGATTTGCGCTCTAATCCGGGCGGCAACTTAAGTACGGTTACGGAAATTGCCAGACAGATGCTCCCCAAGGGTTTGATCGTATATACGGAGGATAGAGAAGGAAACCGGACAGAATATTCCAGCGATGGAACTAAGGTGTTCGATTTGCCCTTGGTTGTTCTCGTTAACGGATATTCTGCCAGCGCATCGGAAATATTGGCGGGAGCTATTAAGGATTACGGCATAGGAGAGTTGGTGGGAACTACTACATTTGGAAAAGGAATCGTGCAAAGAGTACTTTCTTTGTCGGATGGAACCGCCCTTAAGCTCACGGTGAGCAGCTATTTTACACCGAAGGGAAATAATATTCACGGAATCGGCATTGAACCGGATGAGGTTTGTGAGTTCGACAGCGATCTGTATTACAATGACAATAACGGTTATGATAACCAGTTAGAGCGCGCAAAGGAGATTATCGCGGAGAAAATCGCTTCTGCGGGAAATTAAATCACAAAGAAATTATAACGATGAAAAGGTTACTGTTCACTCCGTTCTCAGTAAAGCATTATTTCTGCATTTAAATTCGCTCCGCGAAGCAGAAATCATCTTTTCATCACGTTCTTACGCAGCTTAACAGCAAGTGTTAAGCTACTGTGTGAACAGTAACATGAAAAGTACAGAACAAATGTTCTAATTTGTTCTGTACTTTTATTATGCTTTGTGGTAGAATAGATTTCGTATAATGCGGAAACGCTCATTGCAGCATAAAAATTATGATAAATATAATATAAGGAGAATTCTATGGATCACTTTCACTTAGTATCAGAATATGCTCCTACCGGAGATCAGCCTCAGGCCATTGCTGAACTCGTAGAAGGTTTTAAGAACGGAAATCAATTTCAGACCCTGCTTGGAGTTACCGGGTCTGGCAAGACATTTACAATGGCGAACATTATAGCGGCGTTGAACAAGCCGACGCTGATTATCGCACATAACAAGACGCTTGCGGGACAGTTGTATGGAGAGTTCAAAGAGTTCTTCCCGGATAATGCGGTGGAATACTTTGTCTCTTATTACGATTATTATCAGCCGGAGGCTTATGTCCCCTCCTCCGATACGTATATAGCTAAGGATTCCTCTATCAACGATGAGATTGATAAGTTGCGCCTTTCTGCGACGGCTTCTTTGACGGAGCGAAGGGATGTGGTGGTGGTGGCCAGCGTTTCCTGTATTTATGGTTTGGGAAGCCCTGACGATTATCAGGAGATGATCGTATCGATCAGGCCTGGGATGATAAAGGACAGAGACCAGGTCATTAGAGAACTGATTGACATACAGTACGATAGGAACGATATGGACGTAGATAGAGGGTGCTTCCGCGTGCGGGGTGACAGCGTTGAGATTTATCCGGCACAGGGCGGCGATTATTTGGTCCGGGTGGAGTTTTTCGGCGATGAAATCGAGCGCATCGTGGAGACGGATCCTCTTACCGGGCAAGTACATGCGGCTTTGGATCACGTGGCTATTTTCCCCGCGTCCCATTATGTGGTATCTCAGGAGAAGATAGGAGCAGCCTGCAAGAATATCGAAGAGGAGCTGGAAGAAAGAGTCCGGTTTTTGAAGAGCGAGGACAAGCTGTTAGAGGCCCAGAGGATTTCAGAACGCACCAATTTCGATATCGAGATGCTCAGAGAGACCGGTTTTTGCTCCGGTATAGAGAACTACTCCAGACATTTGAATGGAATGGAGCCAGGAGCGACTCCGCTTACCCTTATGGATTATTTTAAGGATGATTATCTGATTATTATAGATGAATCCCATATGACGGTTCCCCAGATACGGGGAATGTTCGCCGGCGACCGTTCCAGAAAGAATACGTTGGTGGATTACGGATTCCGTCTGCCTTCCGCTTTGGACAACCGTCCGCTCAATTTTGAGGAATTTGAGGGCCATATCGATCAGCTTTTATTCGTTTCGGCAACGCCCTCTAATTATGAAGGCGAGCATGAATTGCTGCGTGCGGAGCAGATTATTAGGCCTACAGGCCTGCTGGACCCGGAAGTGGACGTGCGTCCGGTGGAAGGGCAGATCGACGATCTCGTTTCGGAAGTGAACAAAGAGGTGGAGAGGAAGAACAAGGTGTTGGTCACTACGCTCACCAAACGTATGGCGGAGGACTTGACAGATTATATGAAGGAAGTGGGCATCCGTGTGAAATATCTCCATTCCGACATCGATACTCTGGAACGGGCGGAGATTATCCGGGATATGCGTTTGGATGTTTTTGATGTGCTGGTGGGCATCAACTTGCTGAGGGAAGGTTTAGATATTCCTGAGATTTCGCTTGTGGCTATCCTGGATGCGGACAAGGAGGGTTTCCTGCGTTCGGAGACATCTCTGATACAGACGATAGGACGTGCGGCGCGAAATGCCGAAGGTCATGTAATCATGTATGCGGATAAGATTACCGATTCTATGCGAGCAGCGTTTTCAGAGACAGAGCGCCGACGTGAGATACAGAAGAAGTATAATGACGATCACGGAATAACTCCCCAGACGATTAAGAAAGCGGTAAGGGATTTGATCAGCATATCCAAGGTAATAGCAAAGGAAGAACTGCGCTTCGAGAAGGATCCGGAATCTATGGATCGTCAGGAATTGGAAAAGCTGATAGGAGATGTTCAAAAGAAAATGAAGCAGGCGGCAGCAGACTTGAATTTCGAGGCGGCGGCAGAGCTGCGTGACAAGATGGTGGAGTTGAAAAAGCAGCTCGCATCGATAGATGAATGACATTTGAAAAATCATCAAAAACGAATGAAAGGATATTGTTACTGTTCACACAGCAGCTTAGCACTGGCTGTTAAGCTGCATAAGACCGTGATACAGAGATGATTTCTGTTTCGCGCAGCGAATTTAAATGCAAAAAGTTTGCATTGCAGAACATCATACGTTACTGAGAACGGAGTGAACAGTAACATGATATGGAGGCTATTATGGAAAGCGGTATCGAGAAAGAAAGTAAAAAAATGCTCCCCCGGAGAGAGTATATTAAAATACGGGGAGCGAACGAACATAATCTGAAAAATATCGACGTGGATATTCCGAGGAATGAACTGGTGGTATTGACCGGCCTGTCCGGATCAGGAAAGTCTTCTTTGGCGTTCGACACGATTTACGCGGAGGGACAGAGGCGTTATATGGAGTCTTTATCCTCCTATGCCAGGCAGTTTCTCGGACAGATGGAGAAGCCCAATGTGGAGAAGATAGAAGGCTTATCGCCTGCAATTTCCATCGATCAGAAATCCACCAACCGTAATCCCCGTTCCACCGTTGGAACGGTAACGGAGATTTATGATTATTTCCGTCTTTTGTATGCAAGAATCGGTATTCCCCATTGTCCTTCCTGTGGAAAGGAAATCAAGAAGCAGTCAGTAGACCAGATGACGGACCAGATTATGGAACTGCCGGAAGGAACGAGAATTCAATTGCTGGCTCCGGTAGTAAGAGGGCGTAAGGGCGAGCATACCAAAGTATTCGAGCGGGCGAAAAGGAGCGGCTATGTCCGTGTTCGCGTGGACGGTAATATGTACGAGCTGTCGGAAGAAATCAAACTGGATAAAAATATAAAGCATAATATCGAAGTGGTAGTGGATAGGCTGGTAGTAAAACCCGGAGTCGAAAGGCGACTGACGGATTCCATCGAAAACGTATTGGAGTTAGCGGAGGGACTGCTCTTCGTAGATGTGCTGGAAAGGGAAATGATGACTTTCAGCCAGAGCTTTTCCTGCCCGGACTGTGGAGTGAGCGTCAGCGAGATAGAGCCCAGGAGCTTTTCGTTTAACAACCCCTTCGGTGCTTGTCCGGAATGCTTCGGACTGGGGTATAAGATGGAATTCGATATAGATCTGATGATTCCTGATAAGCGGAGGAGCATCAATCAAGGCGCGATTGCGGTAATGGGCTGGCAGTCCTGCAACGACCCGGGCAGTTTTAGCAATGCGATTCTTCAGGCACTTTGCAGAGAATATGATTTTGATTTGGACACTCCTTTCGAGGAATATTCCGATAGGGTGAAACAAATCTTGATTCATGGCACCGACGGCAAAGAGGTGAAAGTACATTATAAAGGACAGAGAGGGCAAGGAGTATATCCGGTAGCCTTCGAAGGATTGGTTAGAAATGTGGAGAGGCGTTACCGTGAGACGGGTTCCGAGAGTTCTAAGCAAGAGTACGAGACCTTCATGAATATCATCCCGTGTAAGAAATGTAAAGGGATGCGGTTAAAGGAGGAGGCTTTGGCTGTTACCGTCAGCGATAAGAACATAAATGAGATTACTTCCTTTTCTATTAGAAAGCTTCATAAATTTCTGAGTGAAATGGAGCTTACCAAGCAGCAGCAATTGATCGGCAAGCAAGTTTTGAAGGAGATTAACGCCAGGGTCGGCTTTTTGATCGATGTGGGGCTTGATTATTTATCTCTGTCCAGAGCTACGGGAACTCTCTCCGGCGGTGAGGCACAGAGAATCCGCCTTGCTACTCAGATTGGCTCCGGGCTGGTTGGTGTTTGTTATATATTGGATGAGCCGAGTATCGGACTGCATCAGAGGGACAACGATAAGCTTTTGAATACGCTGCGCAACCTGAAGGATATGGGAAATACTTTGCTTGTGGTAGAGCACGATGAAGATACGATGCTGGCGGCGGATTATATAGTGGATATAGGACCGGGGGCCGGTTCTCATGGCGGAGAGGTAATTGCACAGGGAACGGCAGAGGATATTATGAATACTCCGGATTCTATAACCGGACAGTATCTGAGTGGTAAGCTGCAGATACCGATACCTGAGAAGCGCCGTGTACCCACTGGAGAGCTGATTGTACGCAAGGCGCAGGAAAATAATTTAAAGGGAATTGACGTAACGTTTCCTCTGGGAGTTATGACTTGCGTGACGGGAGTGTCCGGATCGGGTAAAAGTTCTCTTGTTAACGAAATCCTTTATAAACATTTGGCGAGGGATTTGAATCGTGCGCGGACTATTCCGGGAAAGCATGCAGGTATCGATGGAATCGAGCAGCTGGATAAAGTTATCGATATAGACCAGTCCCCAATCGGAAGGACACCCCGTTCTAATCCGGCCACTTATACGGGAGTATTCGACCAGATTCGCGACTTGTTCGCGACGACAGCCGATGCGAAAGCAAAAGGGTATAAAAAAGGGCGTTTCAGCTTCAATGTTAAGGGCGGAAGATGTGAAGCCTGCAGCGGAGACGGAATCATTAAGATCGAGATGCACTTTTTGCCGGATATCTATGTTCCCTGCGAGGTGTGCGGAGGGAAACGCTATAATCGGGAAACCCTGGATGTGAAGTACAAGGGAAAGAGTATTTACGATGTGCTGGACATGACGGTGGAAGAAGCGGTAGGATTTTTTGAAAACGTGCCTTCTATCAGAAGAAAGATAGAAACGTTAAACGACGTGGGCTTATCCTATGTGAAGCTGGGGCAGCCATCCACCACCCTTTCAGGAGGCGAGGCGCAGAGAATTAAGCTGGCTACGGAGCTTAGCAAGAGAAGCACGGGAAAGACAATCTATATATTGGATGAGCCTACCACCGGACTTCATTTTGCGGATGTCCACAAGCTGACGGAGATATTGCACAAACTGGCTGACGGCGGAAATACGGTGGTTGTCATTGAACACAATCTGGACGTTATAAAGACTGCGGATTATATTATCGATATCGGTCCGGAGGGCGGAGACAAGGGAGGAACAGTCATCGCAGAGGGAACACCGGAGGAAGTGGCAGGAAATTCCAAGTCCTACACCGGATTTTACGTCAATAAAATGTTGGAACGATATAAATAAGATATAAATAAAAATAAGCTGAAAAAATAAAAAATATCTTAAGTAATCGGTAAAAAAAGCCGATAATATTGAATATAAAGAAAAGCATGGAGGCGGCAAGTGAGGCGGAAGGAACCGCTTTCATTTGCTGTGTCTGATTTTTTTATAAAATTTTGTGAAACCCCTTTGAAAAATCGAATCTTTAAGGTATAATAGCTGTGTGCGTTTGGCTTAAAGATATTTTGAAAAATATGAAGATAGATTTTGCATGAGATAGGACACTGAGAAAGGGGTTTAACATATGCAATATACAGATATAGGAATTGATTTGGGAACAGCGAGTATCCTAGTATATATCAGGGGAAAGGGCGTAGTACTTAAGGAACCTTCCGTAGTAGCTTTCGACAGGGATACCGACAAAATAAGAGCGATTGGTGAAGATGCAAGACTGATGCTCGGCAGAACCCCCGGAAATATTGTGGCGGTAAGACCGCTTAGACAAGGCGTTATCTCAGATTACAGAGTGACGGAGAAGATGATGAAATATTTCATCCAGAAGGCGCTGGGCAAAAAAACGTTCCGTAAGCCCCGCATTGCGGTGTGTGTACCGAGCGGAGTGACCGAGGTGGAGAAGAAGGCAGTAGAGGATGCGACCTATCAGGCAGGAGCCAGAGAGGTTTCCATTATTGAAGAGCCTATTGCTGCAGCGATAGGAGCGGGAATCGACATTTCCAAACCTTGCGGAAACATGATTGTCGATATCGGCGGAGGAACCTCAGATATTGCTGTTATTTCCTTGGGAGGTACTGTGGTAAGCGCGTCCATTAAGATAGCCGGAGACGATTTCGATGAAGCTATCGTTCGTTATATGAGAAAGAAACATAATCTGCTGATAGGTGAACGGACAGCGGAGGATTTGAAGATAAAGATCGGTTCTGCTTACAGACGCACCGAGGTGGATTATATGGATGTCAGAGGTCGTAATCTCGTAACCGGATTACCGAGAACGGTAAAGGTTTCTTCGGAGGAGACGGAGGAAGCACTTCGCGAGACCACGGCGCAGATCGTGGAGACGATACACAGCGTGCTGGAGAAGACACCCCCGGAATTGGCAGCAGATATTGCGGACAGAGGCATTGTTCTTACCGGAGGCGGAAGCCTGCTTCGCGGCTTGGAGGATTTGATAGCTTCTAAGACGGGAATCAACACGATGACGGCAGAGGATCCCATGACAGCCGTTGCAATCGGAACCGGTAAATATGTGGAATTTTTAGCAGGATACAAAGAAGACTAACCCATTGCATAATGGAAGTCTGTCGCTATATGGAAGTTTATCTGGCGATAGGAGTCTATCATTAGTCAGATTGATAAAAGGGAATGTATAATATACTGAGGGGAAAAGGAGTAGTTATATGGTTAAGGGTTTATACACTGCTTATACAGGTATGGTAAATGAGCAACATAGGATGGACGTCCTTACCAATAACCTGGCGAATGCGAATACCAACGGATATAAAAAGGAAGGAGTCACCAGTCAGGCTTTTGATGATGTACTCGCTTACAAAATTAAAGATATGTCCGAAGGGCGCGGAACAGCAAGAGGGCTGGGCGTAAATAATCTGGGAGTTAAGATTGGTGAGGGCTATACGGATTATTCCCAGGGACCGGTGAAGGGAACGGAGAATCCATTCGATTTGGCGTTGTCGGGCGAAGGATTTTTTACGGTACAGTGTACCGACAAAGAAGGCGACATCTCGACAAAGTATACGCGTGACGGAAGCTTTACCATGAATTCGCAAGGCTATCTGGTGACCAATGACGGAGATTATGTTCTGGGTATGACGGGTGGCCGGATTAAGCTTGATCCTCTTCTCGATTTCAGGGTAGATACTTCGGGCAACATCATGCAAGGGGATGATAATTCTCCTGTGGCAACATTAAGAATACGTGATTTTGTGGATTATAATTATTTGGAGAAATTCGGCGAGAATTATTTCCAGACGGTAGACGGCTACCGATTCCAGGATGCTACGGCGAAAGTGAATCAAGGTTATCTGGAGACTTCCAATATTTCGGTGGTAACAGAGATGACGAATATGATAAACGTATCGAGAGCTTATGAAACGAATCAGAAGGTGATTCAGACTTACGACAGCAGCTTGGAAATAGCTGTAAATCAGCTAGGAAAGCTGTAGGAGGATAAAGGATGATTAGAAGTTTATGGTCAGCGGCAACCGGAATGAATGCACAACAGACAAACGTAGATACGATTGCAAATAATCTTGCCAATGTAAATACGGTAGGCTACAAATCGCAGGTAACTCAGTTTAAAAGCTTATTATATCAGACATTGCAGACGAAGACGACTACGGCAGACGGAGCTGCGAAGCCGGTTACCTCTCAGGTAGGTTTAGGTGTACGCAATTCTTCTATCAATCAGATATTTACGCAGGGAAGCTTGATTGCTTCTGAAAGCGGTACTTCATTTGCTATTGAGGGTGATGGATTTTTTGCAGTCAAAAATGAAAATGATGAGATTAATTATACGAGAAACGGGGATTTTACATGGGGTATTTCCTCCGACGACGGAATCGTGCTGTCAACTACGGATGGGAATCCGGTTCTGGATTCACAGGGGAGGTCGATAACACTGGCGAAGTCGTTCATGACGAACTTGATTACGATTTCTTCGGATGGAACGCTTATGTATCCCGATACAGAGAACAATCTGCAGTCAATGAACATTAAGATAGGAACTTATCAGTTTCGCAATCCTGAAGGATTGGAAAGACAAGGAGATTCCCTTTGGGCTGCAACAGGTGCCAGCGGGGTGGCAATTAACGAGGCGACTACCACGGGTATTACTAAGAGCAAGGTCGTTCAGGGCTACTTAGAAGGTTCTAATGTTAAGGTAGCGGATGAAATGGTAAACCTTATCGTTGCACAGAGAGCTTACGAGATGAATTCTAAAGCGATTACCACTTCGGATGAAATGCTCCAGCAGGCGAACAATCTGAAGCGTTAAGAAGGTGAAAGGGGTACATAATGGATATAGGAAGCGGTGTTTCTTCTGCATATACGAGTTATTTGTCTTCTCAGGCATCCAGCAAACTGGATACCCATATCAAGACGAAGGATTATTCCCAGTCCTCCGATGAAGAACTCTTGTCGGCATGCAAGGAATTTGAGTCTTACTTTCTGGAGCAGATTTTTAAGGAGATGCAGAAGACGGTAGATGTATTTAAGGATGAGGATTCAACGCCTAACGACTCGTTGGTAGGCTATTTCAAAGACAGTACTTTGCAGGAATTGGCGAGCACATCTACGGAAAAGGAAGGGCTCGGTCTTGCGCAGATGCTCTTCGAGCAGATGAAACGGAATTATGGCTTGTAAGGTATATGATTATTGAATGATGAGGCTGCTTATTTAAGCAGCCTTTTTGCGTATTTATATCCTGCATACGGATAATTGAGAGAAGTACACTTTTGTTCTGTAATAAGAAGATGCGTCTATTACAGAACAAATGAATGCTCAGTTACGCGCGCGGAACAAGAGCTGTGCTGCCGGAGTGTCCGGCTGCGAGAGTGGGCAAAGCACACTTTTGCTTAAAAAGGAGAGAGGTTGGATATATGGAAAATGTAAAGGGGTATGTGGAACATATCATATACCGGAACAACGAAAACGGCTACACGGTTATGAACATGGTGAGCGGGCAGGAGGAAATTATCTGTGTAGGCATGTTTAGAACCATAGATCAGGGGGAGACGCTTCAAATAGATGGAAACTATGTGGAGCATCCCGTCTACGGCAGACAGCTCAAGGTAGAAAGCTATCAGATTGCAGCACCCGATGATGTCATCAGCATGGAGAGATATCTCAGCTCAGGTGCGATTAAAGGGATCGGAGAGGCGTTGGCAGCACGAATTATAAAAAGGTTCGGTGAGGATACCTTTCGCATTATTGAAGAGGAACCGGAGCGTCTGGCAGAAATTAAGGGTATAAGCGATAGAAAAGCGCGGGAAATCGCAGTTCAGATGGAAGAAAAAAAGGATATGCGGGAGGCTATGGTTTTTTTACAGAAATATGGAATTTCGGGTGCCCTCGCTATAAAGATATATAATACATACGGAATGGGCGTTTACGGAGTACTTCGGGAGAATCCTTATAAACTGGCGGAGGATATCTCGGGAGTAGGATTTAAAATCGCAGATGAAATCGCGAATAAGATAGGTATACACACAGATTCCGATTACCGTATAAGGAGTGCCGTTCTCTATGTGCTGCTTCAGTCGTCGATGGAAGGGCATGTATATTTGCCGGAGAACATTCTCTTAAGGAGAGCCAGCGAGCTTTTGGAGGTGGAGAAGTCTGCCATAGAACCTCAGATAGCCAATCTGGCGATGGATAAAAAGGTTGTGATAAAGATGCCGCTGCCGGAGTCAAAGGAAGATAGCAAGAAGGTATATGCTGCATCCTATTACTATGAAGAATTGAATTGTGCTAAGATGCTTCATGATTTAAATGCATCCACCTTGTCGGAAGAAGGGATTCTTCCGGCGGAGGAAGAGAATATTAATAGCCGCATTAAGGCAATAGAGAAGGCACAGGGAATCGAACTGGATGAACTGCAACGAAAGGCAGTGATGGAGAGTGTGAAAAATGGCTTGCTTATTTTGACCGGAGGTCCCGGAACGGGAAAAACAACAACAATCAATACGATTATAAGATATTACGCAGGGGAAAATATGGATATTTTTCTTGCGGCTCCTACAGGAAGAGCGGCGAAGCGTATGACGGAAACAACAGGATATGAAGCGAGGACCATACACAGGCTGCTGGAGCTTAGCGGAGCGGTTTTAGAAGAAAATAAAAGGGCTAAATTCGAGAGAAATGAAGAAAATCCTCTGGAAGCGGATGTTATTATTGTAGATGAGATGTCGATGGTGGATATTCATTTATTCCAGTCGCTGCTTAAGGCGATTATGCCGGGCACCCGGCTGATTATGGCGGGCGATATCAATCAGCTTCCTTCGGTAGGGCCTGGGCAGATATTGAAAGACCTGATCGACAGTCACTGCATACCGGTAGTCATGCTGCAGAAGATATTCAGACAGGCAGAGGAAAGCGATATTGTGGTCAATGCCCATGCTATCAACAAGGGGAAACAGATAGAGCTGAACAACAAGAGCAAGGACTTTTTCTTTCTCGAAAGGAACGATGTAAATGTGATTTATAAACATATGATTCAGCTTATATGCGAGAAGCTGCCGCCATATGTAGGCGCCAGCGCTTATGATATACAAGTTCTTACACCAATGAGAAAGGGCAGTCTCGGGGTAGAAGTCTTAAACGAAATCCTTCAGGAATATTTAAATCCTCCGGACAAATCAAAGGAGGAGTATGAGGTTGGTGACGAAGTATATCGGGTAGGGGACAAGGTGATGCAGATTAAAAACAATTACCAGCTTGAATGGGAGATTGTAAGCAAATACCAAATTCCCATAGATAAAGGCATGGGAGTGTTTAACGGAGATATAGGAATTATAAGAGAAATAAACGATTATGCGCAGGAGATGGTAGTGGAATACGATGAGCATAAAAGGGTGATATACCCTTTTCATCAGTTGGATGAAATCGAACTGGCTTATGCCGTAACAATACATAAATCCCAGGGAAGCGAATATCCAGCCGTAATTATGCCCTTACTTACAGGCCCAAAGATGCTTTTTAATCGGAATTTGTTGTATACCGGAGTTACCCGCGCCAAGAATTGTGTGACGATTCTGGGAAGCAGACAGACAGTAAATGAAATGATCGCAAATGAGAATCAGAATAAAAGATATACCAGCCTATGTGAGAGGCTTGAGGAATTATCCTCGCTGTAAATGCAGAAATAATCCCTTGCCCGGAGAATGCGAAGGGAGAATATATGAGTGGAAGCGAGAATAAGTTTGTTCGCAAAAGTAACTTTACCCGCAGGAACGATTCTGCTAAAATGAAATATTTTATAAGCAGACTGACGGAACTGATTTATCCGAGACATTGCCCGGTCTGTGACGGCTTAACCGGATATTCCCAAGAGCTTATTTGTGAAAGCTGCCGGGGGAGGGTCAGGTATATCGGAGGGGCCGTCTGTGTCAAATGCGGCAAACCCTTGTCGGAGGAAAAAGAATATTGCTATGACTGTGCGCGAAAGAAGCATTATTATAAGAGCGGCACAGCACTGTTCGAGTATAAGAGCATGTCCGCTGCTATTTATCGTTTCAAATACAAAGGACGGCAGGAATATGCGGATTTTTTCGGCAAGAAGCTGGCGGAGCATTTGGAAGACAATCTTCGCATATGGAATCCCGAAGCCTTTGTTCCGGTGCCGATTCATTCTTCCAGAATGCGGGCGCGGGGATATAATCAGGCAGAGGTATTGGCAAAGAGCCTTAGCAGGGAAACCGGTATTCCTACCAGAGCAGATTTGATAAAGAGATGTAAAAAAACGGCTCCGCAAAAGAATCTGAGCGATGGTGAACGGCAAAATAATTTGAAAAAGGCTTTTAAAATCTGTAGAAATGATGTAAAATTAAATACGATTGTAATTATTGATGATATTTATACAACCGGGAGTACAATCGATGCGGTCGCGTATGAATTGCAAAAAAAAGGGATTGCAAATATTTACTATGCGTCATTAGCTATCGGTAAGGGGTTATGATTGGGAGGAAGAATAAATGGATGTACGCAATTGCAGAAGATGCGGAAGGCTTTTTAACTATGCCATGGGGCCGATTATCTGTCCGCAGTGCAAAGAAGCACTGGAAGTGAAGTTTCAGGAAGTCAAGAAATATATATCCGAGCACAAAGGATGCGGAATCGCAGAGGTTTCGGAAGAGTGTGACGTGACGCCGCAGCAGATTAAGCAATGGCTTAGGGATGAGAGGCTGGAATTCTCTTCGGATTCCCCAACAGGCCTGGAGTGCGAGAACTGCGGAGCGGTAATACGCAGCGGCCGTTTTTGTGAGAAATGCAAGGCTGGAATGGTAAATCATTTACAGACCGCATATAAGAAAGAACCTGAACCAAAGCCGGAGAAGAAGGAAAAGGAAGAAAAGGCCGGAATGCGATATTTGGATCGCTAGGAGAAAATTATGCTAAATAAAGAAAGGGTCATCCTGATGACAAAGATGGCGTCCTATGAAGAGCATGAGGGGAAGAAGAATGCTTCCGTCATGAATTATTTTCGTGGGGACTATGTTTGGTTTCAAGTGTTGAAGTCTGTAATCTATGGAACGATAGCTTTTGGAATTATGTTCGGGATGTATGTTTTTTATGATTTTGAAATTTTTATGACGGATATTTACAAGATGGATTTGTTCCAGTTCGGGAAATCGGTTTTGGTTAAATATCTATTTGTAATAGGAATATACGCCATTATTTCCTATGCGGTATATTCCTATCGGTATGCAAAAGCCCAAAAGAAAATGAAGCTGTATATGAGCAACCTTAACAGGCTGACCGGTATGTATGATAAGACGTAGTACGGGGCTTATGCGGCCTTGAAAGGAAATTATTATGACATCATTACTTGTAGCAAAGCAATATTTAAAAAGAATTTATGGACGATATGAAGTATACCTGATACCACTGTTTAAGTTTTTGATTTCGTTCATTTGTTTTTTGTTAGTAAACGCCAATCTTGGATATATGAATAAAATCAATAATATAGCAATAGTATTGGTATTGGCACTTATGTGTTCCTTCATGCCGGCTAATTTCGTAATTATAGCGGCGGCAGCGCTGGTAATCGGACATTTATATGCACTTTCCCTGGAGTGTGCAGTAGTGGCTCTGGCGCTTTTTCTGCTTATGTTTTTGTTGTATTTCAGGTTCTCTCCCAAGGATATGCTGGTGGTAGTTCTTACCCCTATATGCTTTTCGCTGAAAATACCTTATGTGATTCCTATCGCTATGGGGCTCCTTAGCACACCGACTTCCGCTGTGTCGGCGGCATGCGGTGTAATTGTATATTATTTGATTGCATACATAAGACAAAGCGATACGGCACTGGCATCTATGGAAACGGAAGATATTACAGCAAAGTTTCGGTATTTAATCGATGGAATTTTGAATAATAAAGGGATGATTGTAACCCTTGCAGCCTTTACTGCAACGATTATTCTTGTATATTTGATTCGAAGGCTTTCCATGGACCATTCGTGGACGATCGCTATCATTGCCGGTGCTTTGGTGAATGTAATGATTCTATTAGTAGGCGATTTGATGTTCGAGACTAATGTATCGATTGGCGGGATCATTGTGGGAACGATTGTTTCAGCTCTTATCGCAGTGGTAATCCAGTTCTTCGAATTCAATGTGGATTATAGCCGGACGGAGAAGGTGCAGTTCGAGGACGACGAATATTATTATTATGTAAAAGCGGTGCCAAAGGTCACCGTAGCGACACCTGAGCGTAAGGTGAAACAAATCAATTCACAGAAGAGAACGAGGCCCTCACAAGGAGCTAAAATGGCGGAGGGAAGAAGTTCTGCCAAAAGATAGTGAATGGAAGATGTGGATTGTGGATATTATAAAAGACTGGAATGATTAAGATGCAGCAGATTACACAGATCGTAGATACTTATTTCAAGCGCATGCCCAGTATCAGGTGGACTGATATCGTGGAGATAATAATTATCTCCTTTTTGGTGTACCATATTTTGGTATGGATAAAAAACACGAAAGCCTGGTCTCTTTTAAAGGGCGTTGTGGTAATTGCTGTATTTTTGTTTTTAGCCGCAGTGTTCAATATGAATACGATTTTGTGGATTGCGCAAAATGTGGTGGGAATAGCGGCAACGGCAATTATCGTCATATTGCAGCCCGAGCTTCGGAAGGCGCTGGAGGAATTAGGACGAAAGAACATTATTTCTTCTATTTTTCCTTTTGAACCAAGCAAGCCGGAGGAGGGATTGTTTTCTGACCGCACGGTCAATGAGATTGTCAAGGCGTGTGTAGAGATGGCGAAGGTGAAGACAGGAGCGCTCATCGTAATGGAACAGACTCAGTCTCTTGCGGAATACGAGAGAACGGGCATAGCAGTGGACGGCATCGTTTCGAGCCAATTATTAGTGAATATATTCGAACATAATACACCGCTTCATGACGGTGCAGTTATTGTACGCGGAAATCGAGTTGTTTCGGCTACATGCTATCTTCCCTTATCCGATAATATGGAACTTAGCAAGGAGCTGGGAACGAGGCATAGGGCGGCAATAGGAATTTCGGAGGCTACGGATTCCATGACGGTTATCGTTTCGGAGGAAACCGGAAAAATCAGTGTGGCATATGAGGGCAGTCTATACCGCAGTCTGGACGGAGACTCATTGAAGGAAAAACTGCGCATTGTCCAGAATAAGCCATTAGACGAAAAGAAGCGCAAGCTTTGGAAGGGAAGGGCAAAGAATGAAAAATAAGTTGACGGGCAATCTTGTCCTGAAAATCGGCTCGGTCCTTTTCGCAGCTATTCTATGGCTTCTGGTAACCAATATAAACGATCCGGCTACGTCGTCCAAGTTCACCAATATTCCTGTAGTTATCCAGAATGCGGATGCGATTACCAGTCAGGGAAAGGTATATGAAATATTGGATGAAACTGACGTTATAGATTCAGTGACCGTAGTGGCGCCCAGATCGATTATTGATACGATCAGTAAGGAGAATGTTGTTGCGGTGGCTGATATGAATGACCTGACGAGCCTTAATACGATAAATATCAGGCTATCAACCAATAAATATAATGACAGATTAGACAGTATAACGGGAAATATCGATAGTGTAAAATTGAACATTGAAAATAAGCAGAGTATTAGTCTTGCACTGAGAGCGACTTACTCGGGAACCGTGGGGGAGGGATATATGATCGGCGACGTTACGACGGAGCAGAACCTCGTGAGGGTGTCGGGAGCGGAGTCCATCGTATCCAGAATCAATAAGGCTGAGGTAAGCGTGGCGGTAACCGGTTTTACCAGCGATATCGGCACAGTGGAAGAAATCAAGCTGTACGATGCAGATGATGTGGAAATACCTAAGACGAATCTCACTCTTAATATAAATATGGTGCGTGTCAATGTGGAGATACTGGCGACCAAGGAAGTTCCTCTGAATTTCTCCGTGGTGGGAACGCCTGCTGACGGATACCGGGCGACCGGCATAGTGAGCAGCACGCCTGCATCTGTCATTTTGGCAGGGAAAGCTAATACGCTGAAAAATATTTCTTCGCTGGATATTCCGGATACCTCTCTGGATATTACGGGACTCACAGAAAATCTGGTAACGACTATAGCTGTGGGAGAATATTTGCCGGGCAATGTGGAGCTGGGTGATAAGAAATTTGACGGAAACGTGGTGGTAACGGTCTATATCGAACCGGTAATTGCCAGAAACTTCACTGTTTCTAAAGATGATATTTCGATTTTGAACATGCCGGAGGGATACGAGGGCGAGGTGTCGACCTTTGAAAATGAATTTCCGATTCAGGTCATTGGACTTTCGGCTGATGTGAATGGCATAAACGGCGATGAAGTAAGTGGAACTGTAGATATTGCCGATTTGCGGGAAAGAGGAATTATCGAGGAAGTGGAAGAGGGTTACTGGGATGTACCCCTATCTTTTAATCTTCCTGATAATGTGAGTCTGAGGGAAAACGTTACGGTAAGATTAAATATAAGAGAAAAAGAATAAGGTTACTTTTCACGCAGTGGCTTAACACTTGCTGTTAAGTTGCGTAAGAACGTGATTCAAGAGATGATTTCTGCTTCGCGGAGCGAATTTAAATGCAAAAAGTTTGCATTGCAGAACATCATACGTTACTGAGAAGTGAGTGAACAGTAACAGAATAAGTATTCGACAGGAGGCTTTACATGGGCAGATTATTTGGTACGGATGGTGTAAGAGGAGTTGCTAACGAGGAACTGACGCCGCTTTTTGCGATGCAGCTCGGGCAGGCAGGCGCATATGTTCTTACAAAAGAAAACGAGCATAAACCGACAATAATGGTAGGCTGTGATACGCGTATGTCCGGAGACATGCTGGCGAATGCGTTGATGGCAGGGGCTTGCTCCGTGGGGGCGAACTGTGTGTATGTGGGAGTCCTTCCCACGCCAGCGATCGCATATCTTACGAGAAAATACAAGGTGGATGCAGGCGTAGTGATATCCGCGTCCCATAATCCTGTAGAATTTAACGGAATTAAGTTTTTTGACGGCAATGGCTATAAGCTTCCGGATACTCTGGAGGATGAAATTGAAGCGATGATTAAAAGCGGAATGAAGGATGTGAAATTCCCGACTGGAAGCAGTGTAGGTAAGATAAAATACCGCACGGATGCGAGAGAAGAATATATCAATCATTCCATGAAGGCGGTAGATGTGAACTTTCGCGGACTTAAGATTGTGGCGGACTGCGCGGAAGGTGCGTCCTATTATACCTCTATTGAAGCGCTGAAAGAGTTGGGGGGTGAAGTTGTAGCTATTCACAACAATCCCGATGGGACCAACATCAATGCCAACTGCGGGTCAACTCATATGGAAGAGCTTCAGGCCCGGGTCGTATATGAAAAAGCTAATGTGGGCCTTGCTTTTGACGGAGATGCAGACAGACTGATGGCCGTGGATGAACTGGGAAATATGATCGACGGAGACCAGATTATGGCAATTATCGGAAGTCATATGAAAAATAAAGGGAAGCTGAAGAAAAACATTATCGTGGCTACCATTATGAGTAATTTAGGGTTTTTCCTCATGGGTGAGGAAAATAAAATCAAGATAGAACAGACAAAGGTAGGCGATCGTTACGTGTTAGAGCGTATGAAGGAAATCGGTGCCAGCCTTGGAGGAGAGCAGTCGGGACATATTATTTTCCTGGATGAAAATACGACGGGAGATGGGTTGCTGAGCGCGCTTCATCTGCTGGAAGTTATGGTGGAGACGGGAAAGCCGCTGTCCGAACTTTCCAAGGTAATGGAGGTTATGCCTCAGGCGCTTGTTAACGCAAAGGTGCCGAATCATAAAAAAGAAAATTATATGGATTATCCGGAGATAGCTGATGCCATCGATGAACTGAATAAAAAGTTTGCCGGCGAGGGCCGGGTACTTATCAGGCCTTCCGGTACAGAGCCTATGGTGCGTGTTATGATCGAGGGAAAGAACAAAGAACAAATTGATAAAGAAGCGAAAAAGCTCGCGGAATTGATTCAGAATATTATGCTGTAAAACTCATTTTGGCGCTTGCAGCCCTCGCAAAATTGCATAGAGACGCAATTTTGGCTTCGCGGTATGGAAGGCAGGATAGTAAGCTGCATAAGAACATGATTCAAGGGATGATTTCTGCTTCGCAGAGCGAATTTACATGCAGTAATCATGCGTTGCTGAGAACGGAGTGAACAGTAACGATAGTAACATAACACATGGCACAAAAGCGAAGAAGATACTTGAGAAGTGCAGGAAAAGATGATATAGTATGTATGTGGAACGTATGCCATTCGTTAAATAGCATATGAAATTGGAGGAAAAAAGGTATGGTAAGCCAAAAGGTAGTTATTAAAAACCCCACAGGGCTACATCTAAGACCGGCAGGCATCCTATGTAAAGAGGCAATGCAGTTTAAATCATTAATTACATTCACATTCAGAGAGAATACG
>JAEZRJ010000082.1 GCA_023412855.1 Bacillota bacterium
CGACGAGAATGCCTACCGAAATGATGCTTCCAATCATCGATACAATGGATAAAGTAGGCTATCACGCAGTGGAATGCTGGGGCGGCGCTACTTTTGATGCTTCTCTTCGTTTCCTGAAGGAAGATCCGTGGGAAAGACTGAGAAAATTAAAAGACGGATTTAAAAATACGAAGCTGCAGATGCTGTTTCGTGGACAGAATATTTTGGGATACCGCCCTTATGCGGACGATGTAGTTGATTATTTCGTAGAGAAATCTATCGCAAACGGTATCGATATTATAAGAATTTTCGACTGCTTCAACGACCTGAGAAACCTGCAGGAAGCAGTTAGCGCTACCAGTAAGGTAAAGGCAAGAGAAGGCAGAGGACATGCACAGGTTGCTTTGTCCTATACGTTGGGCGATGCCTATACGCTGGAGTATTGGGTTGACATGGCAAAAAAGGTTGAGGAAATGGGAGCCGATTCCATTTGTATCAAGGATATGGCAGGTCTCTTGCTTCCTTACGAAGCTACGAAGATGATTTCTGCGATGAAGGGAGCTACTTCTCTTCCGATAGAGCTGCATACGCATTATACATCTGGTGTAGCCAGCATGACATATATGAAAGCAGTAGAAGCGGGAGCAGACATCATTGACTGTGCAATTTCTCCGATGGCTATGGGTACTTCACAGCCTGCAACGGAGGTTATGGTCGAGACCTTCAAGGGAACTCCTTACGATACGGGCTATGACCAGAACATTCTTGCAGAGATTGCTGATTATTTCAGACCTCACAGAGACGAGTGGCTGGCAAGCGGCCTTCTCAATCCGAAGGTTATGGGCGTTGATATCAAGACTTTATTATATCAGGTACCGGGCGGTATGTTATCCAACATGGTTAGCCAGTTGAAAGAGCAGAACGCGGAAGATAAGTACTATGATGTGCTCAGAGAGATTCCTGAGGTTCGTAAAGACCTCGGAGAGCCGCCTCTTGTTACTCCTTCTTCCCAGATTGTTGGTACGCAGGCTGTATTTAACGTACTTATGGGAGAACGTTACAAGATGGCTACGAAGGAGACGAAAGCGGTACTTCGCGGTGAATACGGCCAGACTGTAAAACCGATGAATCAGGCCGTAATCGATAAGGTTATTCCGGGAGAAGAAAGAATTACCTGCCGTCCTGCCGATTTGATCGAGAACGAGCTGGATAAACTCGAAGCGGAAATGAAGGAATGGAAACAGCAGGATGAAGACGTATTATCTTATGCGCTCTTCCCTCAGGTTGCCGTTGACTTCTTCAAGTACCGTCAGGCGCAACAGGAAAAGGTCGATATGACTCAGGCTGACACAAAGAACGCAGCTTATCCTGTATAATAATGAAAAGCAATGAAGGGATTGCCGTTTTACGGCAGTCCCTTCTTTTGTTCATTAATAGGAAAGTAATCCTATTAATAAAAGATAGATGCGCGGCTGCGCGCGCGGGACAAAAGCTGTGCAGCCGAGAAATATTTAGCCGCAAGAGTGTGTGAAGCACACTTTTGTTCGATTCATTGACAGAGAAAGCAATCCATAGTAAAATAATAACGGTTGTTATTCACAAATGGAGGATGCGTTATGGCAAGAAAAGAAACAATTGTACAAAGTGATATTTTGCAGGCGGCATTTGAAATGGTCAAAGAAGAAGGCTACGAGAACGTGACTGCGAGGAAGCTGGCAGCGAAGGCAGGATGCTCGACACAGCCGATTTTTCGTATTTACCGCAATATGGAAGAACTTATGGAAGAGTTATTTGCCATGGCGGTGGACTATTTCGAGACCTACTATGAAAGCTTTCCGAAATATAACGATATTCCTTTTGTGGATTTGGGACTTACCTACATACGTTTTGCTGAAGAGAATAAGAATATCTTCCGTCTTCTTTTTTTGTCGGAGCAAAGGCACGGAAGAAGCCTTTATGATTTGCTGAACGGGAAAAAGGGCGCTGTAGTAAGAGAAATTAATTATGCGAAAGAGTATGGCTGTATGTCTCCGGAGGAAATGTTCACTAAGATGTGGATATTCATTCATGGGGCGGCTTGTATGGCGCTGACGGGAGACTACGATTTGCCGGAAAGTGAGACGGTAAACCTGCTGGAGGATTCTTTTCGGTCCTTTTTGAAATAGATATGTATAGTGATATAATTTTAAACAATTATATTAATAATGATTTATATAGAAAAAAGAAGTCAGAACGTAAAGGGAAAGAATAAATGGAGAAGCAAACAGGCGACAAAAATGACAGCAGCATAAGCATAATATCGAGAATGGAAGAAGGCTATGGAAAAATGAGCAAGAGCCATAAGGCTATTGCTGCTTTTATTACCGATCACTATGAGCAGGCGGTGTTCATGACTGCGGCGAAGCTTGGAGAGACGGTAGGCGTCAGCGAATCTACCGTGGTACGATTTGCTTCGGGCATCGGCTATGACGGATATCCGGAATTTCAGAAGGAACTGGAGGACTGGGTTAAGGACAAGCTGAATACGGTACAGAAAATCGGAGCGAAGTATGGGAAGAGCACCCAGTCGGAAATACTGACTTCCGTGCTGCACGCCGACATAGAGAAAATTCAGGATACCATAGAGCATTTGGAAGGTGCTTCCTTCGAAATGGCGGTGGATACCATTTTAGAGGCCGAGACGATATATGTGCTTGGAATGCGAAGCTGCGAGCCGTTAGCCAGCTTTCTTCATTTCTATTTGAATATGATAAGAGGAAACGTAGTCCTTTTAAGCAGCACCAGCGTCAGCGAGATTTTTGAACAGATGATTCGGATCGGTGAGAGAGATGCGATCGTGGGAATCAGCTTTCCAAGATATTCCATGAGGACTTTAAAGGCGATGGAATTTGCCAACGACAGAAACGCAAAAGTAATTGCCATTACAGACAGCGTACATTCTCCCATGAACTTATATTCCTCCTGTAATCTGTTCGCAAGAAGTGACATGGTTTCTATCGTAGATTCTCTGGTAGCGCCCTTAAGCGTCATTAATGCGCTGGTGGTGGCGCTCTGCCTGAAGCGTCCAAAGGATGTGAAGAGTAATTTAGAGCAGTTGGAGGAAGCGTGGAATAATTATCAGGTATACCTGAATGATGAGATTAACTTTATCGATGAGGAGCCCATGTTAAATAATCCTCTTTCGAAGGAATAAATTGATGACCGGAGAAAAAGCTATGAGCAGGATAATCGTAATAGGCGGAGGCGCTGCCGGTATGATGGCAGCTGTCGCCGCTGCGGAAAAAGGAAAGCAGGTGCTTCTTTTTGAAAAAAATGAGAAGCTCGGAAAAAAGGTATATATAACAGGAAAAGGCAGATGCAACCTGACCAATGCCTGTGACATGGAAAGTTTATTCAGCAATGTAGTGACTAACAGGAAATTTTTATACAGCGCTTTTTATGGTTTCGACAATCAGGCAGCAATCCGTTTCTTTGAGGGAGCGGGCTGTAAGACGAAGATAGAGAGAGGGGAGAGAGTATTTCCCGTCTCCGACCATTCTTCGGATGTGATTGCCGCTTTGCACAGACAGATGAATCGGTTAGGCGTGGATATAAGGCTGAACACTTCTGTTAAGACGTTAGTGACAGGGGAAGAGAGGGTAATCGGAGTGGTGACGCAGGACGGTGAGACGGAGCTTGCGGAAGCCGTTATCGTGTCTACGGGAGGATTGTCCTATCCGGTCACGGGTTCTACGGGAGACGGCTATCGGATGGCGGAGGAAAAAGGGCATTCCATAAAGCCCTGCTATCCATCCTTAGTGCCGCTTGTAATAAAGGAAGACTGGTGCAAAGAACTTCAAGGACTTTCATTAAAGAATGTAACAGTGGCCTTATGTCAGAATGGGAAAAAGGTATTCTATGAAGGCTTCGGAGAGATGCTCTTTACTCATTTCGGCGTGAGCGGGCCATTGATTCTTAGTGCCAGCAGCTATTATACAGGGAGAAAGAGCAAAGAAAATACGTCCCTATATCTGGATTTAAAACCGGCGCTTAGCGTAGAACAGCTGGATAAGCGGGTGCTTAGGGATTTTGAGGAAAACAAGAATAAACAGTTTAAGAATTCCCTTGCCGCATTATTTCCGGCAAAACTGATTCCGGTTATCATACGCTTGTCAGGAATCGACGGAGAAAAGAAGATCCATGAAATAACGAAAGAAGAAAGACTGCGTTTTGTTCATTTGATAAAACATATAGATATGACTGTAACGGGAACCAGGGAGTTTCAGGAGGCGATTATCACAAAGGGAGGTATCTCAGTGAAGGAAGTGAATCCTTCCACCATGGAATCCAAGCTGGTAAAGGGCTTATATTTTGCGGGGGAGATTCTGGATGTGGACGCGCTGACGGGCGGATTCAATTTACAAGTCGCCTGGTCTACGGGGTATCTGGCAGGAAGCAGCGCGGCAAATACCTGAAATAGGAATAGGAGGATGATTACAATGGGCTGCAGCATAGCGATAGATGGACCTGCGGGAGCAGGAAAGAGTACGATAGCGAAGATGGTTGCCAAAAGAAAAGGCTTTATTTATATCGATACGGGTGCGATGTACCGGGCGATGGCGCTTTATCTTCTGCGGAGCGGAATCGGAGCAGGGGAGCAGGAGAAAATAAGTGAAAAATGCAGGGAAGCGGATATTACTATCCGTCATGAGAACGGAGAGCAGGTCGTCCTTTTAAATGGAGAAAACGTAAGCAGCCTGATTCGCACGGAGGAAGTAGGGAACATGGCTTCTGCAAGCAGTGTCAATAAGGATGTGAGGGAAAAGCTGGTGGAGCTCCAGCGCAGGCTTGCCGACAGTGCGGATGTGGTAATGGACGGAAGGGATATCGGTACTTGCGTTCTGCCGGGAGCCGACGTAAAGGTGTATCTGACGGCGGACAGCTCAGTGCGCGCCAAGAGGCGTTTTGATGAACTGTCGGCAAAGGGAGAGCACTGTGATCTGGCAAAGATAGAAAGAGATATTGTGGAGAGGGATGAGCGCGATATGAGCAGGGAGATTTCACCCCTGCGCCAGGCCGCGGACGCGGTGCTTGTGGATTCTTCTTTTATGACGACAGAGGAAGTGGCGAAGGCTATTTTAGAGCTGTGTGAAGTGTGAAAATTTCACATGTGAAAGGAAAAAGGATAGAAAGATGGAAGTGATTATGGCTAAGAGCGCCGGCTTCTGCTTCGGCGTGAAGCGGGCGGTGGAAAGTGTTTATGAACAAATAGAAAAAGGCAAGAAGATATACACCTTCGGGCCTATCATTCATAATGAAGAGGTCGTAAAGGACCTGGAGGAAAAAGGTGTTCAGGTAATTAAGGATATGGAGGAACTCGGAAGGATAACGGAGGGGACCGTTATCATACGCTCTCATGGAGTTTCCAAGGAGGTCTATGAGCTCATCGATAAGCAGGGGCTGGAATGCGTGGATGCCACCTGTCCCTTCGTAAAGCGGATACATAGAATCGTGGAGAAGGAAAGCGGTGAGGGAAAGAAAATCATTATTATAGGAAATCCCGGCCATCCCGAAGTGGAAGGAATCATGGGCTGGGCGGTAACGGAGACTATCGTCATGGAGTCTGAGAAAGAAGTAGAAGATTTCGTAAATCATAAAAATAATGATGTGTTGAAAAACGAAGAATTATGTATTGTTTCTCAAACGACATTTAACTACAACAAATTTAAAGATTTAGTTGAAATTTTCTCAAAAAGAGGTTACAATGTTAGTGTTGTTAACACTATATGTAATGCAACAGAAGAACGGCAGACTGAGGCAAAACAGATTGCATCTCAGGTTCAAACCATGATTGTAATAGGGGGGACTCACAGCTCTAATACAAGAAAACTGTATGAAATTTGCAAAAAAGAATGTGAGAACACTTATTTTATACAGACACTGGATGACTTGCATTTAGAACTACCTAAAGCTGCTTCACCGGTCGGTATTACTGCCGGGGCATCGACCCCAAATAATATAATTGAGGAGGTTCAAAATTATGTCAGAATTAACTTTTGAACAAATGTTAGAGGAATCGTTTAAGACAATACATTCAGGAGAGGTAGTAGAGGGTACAGTCATTGATGTAAAGCCTGAAGAGATTATTCTCAATATTGGTTATAAATCAGATGGTATTTTAACGAGATATGAGTACACCAACGAACCCAATGTGGATTTGACAACAATCGCTAAGCAGGGCGATAAGATGGAAGTTAAGATATTGAAAGTAAATGACGGCGAGGGACAAGTTCTTTTAACTTATAAGAGACTTGCTGCTGACAGAGGCAATAAGAGAATCGAAGAAGCGTTTAATAACAAGGAAGTACTCACCGCAAAGGTTGCTCAGGTTTTAGACGGCGGTTTGAGCGTAGTAGTGGAAGAAGTAAGAATCTTTATTCCGGCAAGCCTTGTATCGGATGTCTATGAAAAAGATTTGTCCAAATATGCAGGTCAGGAAATTCAGTTTGTTATCAGCGAAT
>JAEZRJ010000083.1 GCA_023412855.1 Bacillota bacterium
CGCCATACGAATCCCGAGCAGTCAGCACCATCCGTAAGGCTCGTTCCACCCGCCACATACGGATTGCCGATGAACTGGCAGGCATAGGATGCGATTGCCTGACCGGAACCGCTTCCCCCGGAAGGAATGCTTACGGAAGAACCGGATGAGGAGCTTGAAGATGAAGAGCCGGACGACGAGGAGCTTGATGAAGAATCGCCGCTGTTTGCAGCCGCTGCCGCTGCTTCTTTCCTCTTTCGTTCCTCTTCCTCAGCCTTCTTTCTGGCCTCTTCCTCCAGCTTCTTGATCTGAGCCGTCTGCTGCTTAATTTTTGTCTTATAAGCTGCAGCCTCTTGCTTTGCTTTCGCTATCTGCACATTATAATTCTCATACTCCTGCTTCTTCTCCTCCAGCAGTTCCTCCATATATGCCTGTTCTTCTTCCAATTCGTGCTTGGAGGCTTCCAATTCCGATTTTTCATCCTCCAGCTGATTCCATACCTGCTGCACATACTCCTTAGCAGCCTGATATTCCTCCAGCATTTTTCTATCATATTCATAAAGCTGTTCTATATAATCCGCCTTATTCACCATATCGCCGAGACTGTCGCTCGTCATAAGAAGCTGTACGTAGGAAATATCTCCCTGCTCATACATGAACTTGATGCGAAGTTTCATAGCCGCATACTGCTCTTCCTCCTGCTGCTTCGCTACCTCGTATTCCGCCTCCGTCTCGACGATCTGCTCTTCCTTTTCCACGATTTCATCCTTGATGATATCCACGCTGGCGATAATTTCCACCACATTTGTATCCAGCTCGTCTATCTCTCCGCTGACCTCGTTTTGCTGTCCCTGAAGGCCGGAGATTTGTCCCTGCACACTATTCAGTTTGTTTTGGTCCTCTGCCTGTTGTTTTTTAATGTCATTAATCGTAGAGGCGTATACCGCTCCCGAGGGAAGGAATGCCATAGTGAAAGCCATAACTATACCGATTAATTTCACAGCTTTTTTCTTCATAGATAACCTCTGTAAGTCTTATGTGCCCGGACTACTTTTTCTTATAAATCGCAGTTTTTCACCGTTCTGGGGAAAGGAACAACGTCTCTGATATTTCCCATTCCCGTCAAATACATAACGCAGCGTTCAAAGCCCAGTCCGAAGCCCGCATGCCTCACGGAACCGTATTTCCTGAGATCGAGATAAAAATCGTAATCTTCTTTGTCCAGTTCCAGTTCCTCCATACGCTTCTCGAGAAGCTCCAGTTTATCCTCTCTCTGGCTGCCGCCGATAATCTCGCCGATTCCCGGTACGAGGCAGTCCATAGCTGCAACCGTCTTGCCATCCTCGTTCAGCTTCATATAGAAGGCTTTGATTTCCTTCGGATAATCCGTTACGAATACAGGACGCTTGAATTCCTGCTCGGTTAAAAACCTCTCGTGCTCAGTCTGCAGATCGCAGCCCCAGAATACCTTATATTCGAATTCGTCATTATGCTGCTCCAGTATCTTGATCGCCTCCGTATAGGTAACATGTCCGAAATCGGAGTTAAGCACATGGGTAAGACGCTCAATCAGCCCCTTATCCACAAACTGGTTGAAGAAGTTCATTTCCTCTTTTGCATTTTCAAGCACATAACGAATAACATGCTTTAGCATCGATTCCGCAAGAATCATATCATCCTTCAAGTCAGCAAAGGCGATTTCCGGCTCAATCATCCAGAATTCCGCCGCATGCCTCGTGGTGTTGGAATTCTCTGCACGGAAGGTAGGGCCAAAGGTATAAACATTTTTAAAAGCAAATGCATAGGACTCCACATTAAGCTGTCCGCTTACGGTAAGGTTGGTTGCCTTGCCGAAGAAATCTTTGCTGAAATCTATACTTCCGTCCTCATTTTTCGGAATATCCTTCAGGTCCATAGTAGTTACCTGAAACATTTCTCCTGCGCCTTCGCAATCGCTTCCCGTGATGAGAGGAGTATGCACATAGACGAAGCCTCTCTCCATGAAAAATGTGTGAATCGCGTAAGCAATCATCGAACGCACCCTGAATACTGCCTGAAACGTATTGGTACGCGGGCGCAGATGGGAAACTGTTCTCAAATATTCGAAGCTGTGTCTCTTCTTTTGCAGCGGATAATCCGCCGTGGAAAGGCCTTCCACCTCTATTTCCTCCGCTTGCAGCTCGAAGGGCTGCTTCGCATCGGGAGTCTCCACTATCGTTCCTCTTACAATGATTGCCGAACCCACATTCAACTTACTGATTTGTTCGAAATTATTCAGTTTATCGCTGTATACAATCTGTAGCGGCTCGAAAAATGTGCCATCATTCACTACAATAAATCCGAAGGTCTTCGAATCGCGGATGCTTCTGATCCATCCGCCTATCGTCACTTCTTTTCCTGCGAACTCACCGCGCTCACGGTATAAGTCTCTGATATCTGTCAAATCCATCTTCTTTTCTCCCTCGTCTCGTACCTGTTTTTTATTTCACAGCACTGCCTTCTCCATGCTGTCTGCACTGCTCTGCTCTTTTTTACCTTCCGGTGTTCTTCGCTTATTCTGCGCTGATTACTGCGTTTTCACGCATCATTCCTAAAACCTTCTCGCTCATCATATATTCTCTGTAGCTTTCCTCGTCTACCGCTTCCTTGAACGCATCCACTGATTCATAGGAGGACTCTGCGACAGTGTTCTCTATATCTGTCTGAAGCTCCTCATCTGTCACATTCAAGCCTTCCGCGTCCGCAATTGCCTGCAGCAGGATATAGCGTTGTGCAGAATTCAAGGCTTCGCTTTTAATTTCCTCGGGATAAGTCGCCGCATCCATTCCGTAGTAAAGCTGCATGTACTGCTCCAAGGTCATTCCATACGCGGCAGCCGCAGAGGTAAGACTTGAGGTCAGCATCTCATTATAACGGTCTAACATAGCCTGCGGAGGGTCCTTTATGAACTCGCTCTTTTCTACCGCTGCGCTGGCGAGGGCATTTTCCACTTGAATGTCATATGCGCTCAGCTGCTCCTCATACATCATATCGTAAACATACTGCTGATACTCTTCCACCGTACTGCATTCAAGGCCGAGTCCCTTCACATATTCATCTGTCAGCTCCTGCGGTGTGGCTGACATGATCGTGTTGATCGTCACCGTAAATACTACATCCTTGCCCGCCAGTTCCGCAGACTGATACCCCTCCGGAAATGTCAGATTAAGCTCCACCGTATCTCCGACCTTCGCTCCGATCAGACCATCCTCGAATCCATCGATAAACTGTCCCGAACCGATCGTAAGATTGGAACCCGAAGCGGTTCCGCCATCGAAAGCAACGCCGTCCAAAGTACCCACGTAGTCGATATTTACCGTATCTCCATCTATAACGCCCCTATCCGGATTCATACTAAGAAGATAGTTGATATAGGAATCCCTCGTTTCATCCGTAACCTCAGGGTCCGCCTGCGTAATCTCCAAGCCTTTATACTCACCAAGCTTCACATAATCCTTCGCGTCAATTTCATTCAAATATACCTTTTGACTGTCATCTGTATTTCCGCATCCCGCAAATGTAGCTGTCGCCACCGTCATAACTGCAACACTTACAATTTTTAACAATATTTCTTTACTTTTCATTCTTAATTCATTCTCCTTTTTCCGCCTTACCTTATGTAAGATACCAGTACTTCACATAAAATAGGCAATACCTCAGTTATACCACAAATCTCCCCTTCTTAAAACCCTTTTCCTATTTTTTTCATAACTTATTGTTACTGTTCACACAGTAGCTTAACACTTGCTGTTAAGCTACGTAAAAATATGATTCAAGAGTGATTTCTGCTTCGCGGCGCGAATTTAAATGCAGAAATCATGCGTTACTGAGAACGGAGTGAACAGTAATTACAGTTCAGCCTTCGGCTAAATTGCAGCATATATGCACACAAAATGCGATACCGCTGCATTTTGGCTCTTGCAGCCTTAGCCAAATTGCACAGCGGCGCAATTTATGCTCCGCGGTATGGAAGGCCGGATAGTAACAACACATTGACAAAATGCACCTTACGATAATGATGGGACAAATCGTAACACCTTATTCCTCTTATAATAAAGGAGAAAGAGGCCTGCTCACCTGCTCTAAGAATCTTACCCGCAAAGAACGGCTCACATATCCGTTCTTCGTAATCTGTTTGCACTTTTTCATATCCTCGTCGAAAATCTCCCTCATCCTCATCGCCTGTTCCTCATTATATATGACCGCATTCACTTCAAAGTTAAGCAAAAAGCTGCGGATATCCATATTTGCCGTACCATAGCACAGCACCTTATCATCCACCACCATTCCCTTGGCATGAAGAAAGCCATCGTTATAGGTGTAACATTTCGCACCCTCCATAACCAGATCCCCGATATAGGAATAAGTCGCCCAATAGACAAACGGATGGTCCGGCTTGCAGGGAATCATTATATTTACTTCGATTCCCGAATGAACGGCTATCATCAATGCAGAAAAAATTGCCTCATCAGGTATGAAATAGGGAGTCTGTATATAAATGCTCTTTTTCGCTTTGCCAATCAGGCGCAGATAGTTATCCCGTATATTCTGGTATCTGGAATCAGGGCCGCTGGATACGATCTGTACTTCGCAGTTCTGCTTCGATTCCACCGGCCCCTGATAGACATATTTACCTGTCAGGAACAGATTTTCCTTCGCTGTAAAGTTCCAGTCCAAAGCAAAACGGATCTGCAAGGCAAATACTGCCGTTCCCGTTATCCTGAGATGGGTATCGCGCCAATAACCGAATTTCTTATCCAGTCCGATGTATTCCTTGCCGATATTGAAACCGCCTACATATCCTATTTTTCCATCAATTACCACTATTTTTCTATGGTTGCGATAATTGATACGAAGATGCAGACGCCTTAAAAAGGCCGGAAAAAACTCCGAGGTCTTTATTCCCTGACTATTCAGCTTCCTCCAATAGTTTTTCCGAACGGAACGGCAGCCCATGCCGTCGTAGAGAACGCGCACCTCCACGCCTTCCTTCACCTTTTCCACCAGCACGTCCTTGATCCGATTGAACAATACATCGTTTTTTATAATATAATACTCCACATGGATATACTTCTCTGCCTCTCGCATATCCGCAATGAGCGCCTCAAATTTTTCATTTCCATCCGTGAAAACGGTAATATCATTATCATTCGTGAGCATGGCTCCCGAAGCTTCCAGATTGTACATGACTAAATCCGAATACTCCGCGATTTCCGGGTCCCTGTTCTCCAGTTCCTTGTTCCGCAGGCTGTATTCCTGCCTTCGGATCGCGTCGTTCAAATGGTCTTCTATCTCCTTGATGCGGAACATCTTCTGCTTGTGCATGTCCGTTCCGATGAGCAGGTAAAATACAAACCCGAGAATCGGAATGAAATACAAAAGCAGCATCCATGTCCATATAGCCTTCGGGTCTTTCCTCTGGAAAAATACAATAATAACCGCAAATATTAAATTAATGAAAATCAAATGGCTGAAAATAAATGAAAAGCCCGCCTGAGCATTTTCCCAAACCATAAACTCACCCTTATCTCTTTCCGGTATCCAAAGGCGGACACGCCACCCTTATCTACTCGCCCTTACCGCTTATTATATAACATTCCTCCCATTTCTTCAACGAAATTGCCAAGTTACTGTTCACACAGCAGTTTAACACTTGCTGTTAAGCTGCGTAAGAATAAGAATGTGATCCAGGAGATAATTTCTATTTCGCGAAGCGAATTTAAATGCAGGAATCATACGTTACTGAGAACGGAGTGGACAGTAACCATTGCTAAGGCCCGAGCGGTACAATTGCGCTTGATTATTTAAGGAAACAATGCTACAATAAATTTTGCATTAACCTAAAATAGGAGGAACTTTTGTGAATACTTTATCAATTGTATTATTAGTCATATTAGTCGTTTTAGTCATCGCTGTCGCCGTTTTGTATTTCCTCGGGAAAAAGGCACAGAAGAAGCAGGAAGCGCAGCAGGAACAGATTGATGCGATGAAGCAGACCGTTTCCATGCTTATCATCGATAAGAAACGGATGAAGATGAAAGATTCAGGACTTCCTCAAACCGTAATCCAGCAGACCCCCAGATTGCTGCGTTTTTCCAAATTTCCTATTGTAAAAGCGAAGATCGGTCCGCAAATCATGACTCTCGTCTGCGATGAGAAGATTTACGATATAGTTCCTGTAAAGAAAGAAGTAAAGGCAGTCGTAAGCGGTATATATATTACCGATGTAAAGGGACTTCACGGCAAGCAGGCAGCCGCTCCCAAGAAGAAGCAAAGCGCATTCAGGCGCACGGTGGAAAGGCTTCAGGAAAAGGCCGGAGCAAAGCCCATAAAATAAAGCGGATAATAAATAGAAAATTTCTGTACTTAACTTAATGATTCAATAGTGCAAAAAAAAATATTGTTAAAATACGATATTTAATACTGATATAGAATATAGAAAAGACGGCCTCGTTCACGGCGCCGTCTTTTTCATTCTCATTCTCCCTGAAGCGAAAAGCCTCCGCTTTCTTTGGAACGTATGTCCATTCTTATTTTACAATCTGCGAAATGTTCATAATTGATTTCCAGAGCATAATCCACATCCACCACGATTCTCTCCTCCTCTTCGCCCAGCCGTATGCTTCTGGCGTCGATTCCGATTAAGATTTCCCCATAAGGGGTCGCGTAGCTCGTCAGATTCTTTTTGTTCTTCTCGAAGCTCATATGGACGTTTACCAGTCCCTTTTTCGTCAAATCCAGAGAATTGCGTTTGAACTTAATAATGTTCTTCGTACTTTCGTCAAAGCCTTCCGTCGTTTCTTCGTAAATGACGTAATGGCTGTCATCCCGTTTATAATACTCTGCCGGAGTAATCGTCTCTATCTTATCTGCGTCCACAGAACCAGTATCGAATTGTAGTCCTCTTAAAGACAGCAATACCTCTTTTGTCATAAATATACCTCATCCCCGCCGGTGCGGGCCAATCGTTGAACTCTTTCTAATAACTCTCTATATTAATAGTTTTTGCGGATAATATTCCGTATTCCAAAATAGAATTCGCAAAGGTCTTGAATTTATCAGCCATATCGCTCACGTAGAAGCGGTAGCGGTTATCGCCAAGGCCGGGGGCTTTCTCATTTAACAGCTTTTCTCTTTCTAACAGCTCCTTTAGCTCCCTCGCCGTCTCATAGGCAGGATTTACCAGAGTTACCTTTTCCCCCATGATTTTTCCTACGGTGGAACGAATCAGCGGATAATGGGTGCAGCCGAGAATCAGCGTGTCGATATCGCAGTCGATGAGTTCACTCAAATATCTTGTCGCAATTTCGTCGGTTACCGGGTCCTGCCAAAGCCCTTCCTCCACAAGGGGAACGAACAGCGGACACGCCTTGCCGATCACCTTGATGTCAGGATTTATTTTATTGATATATGTAGAGTAGATACGGCTTCCTACCGTACCCTCCGTTCCGATAACACCTATTTTGCCGTTTGCCGTAGCCTCTGCAGCCACCTTTGCTCCTGGCTTTACCACTCCGATGATAGGCATATCGATTTCCTTCTCGATTTCATCCAGAGCATAAGCGCTGGCCGTATTGCAGGCGATCACGATTGCCTTGACCTGCTGCTCTTGCAGAAAATGTACGATTTGTCTGGAGTATTTCGTAATCGTCTCTTTGGATTTGCTTCCGTAAGGCACTCTTGCCGTATCCCCGAAATATATTATTTTCTCGTTGGGAATCTGCCGCATGATTTCCCTTGCTACGGTCAGTCCTCCCACGCCCGAATCGAACACGCCTACGGGCAGCTCATTGAGAGCCTTTGTTTCCTTTATTGCTGCCATTGCTATTTCCTTTGCTTTCTGTTATACTCGCCGTTTCCTTCAAGCGCTTCGGCGTATCGGTGCTTTGTCCGGAAGCATCTTGCGCTGCTTCTTCGCTGCTGCCGAAAAAATAATCAAAAAATGCGCTTTTTACCCGAATCTGCCCCGGCTTGGCGTTGCTAAGCTGAGTATACATATCCTGCCCGGACAAATCCTCTATACTTTCTATATTCCCTGCATTTTCTACATTTTCTGTACTTTGTGTATTTCCTATGCCTTGCACATTTCCCGATTTTTGTGCATTTCCTATGCCTTGCATATTTCCTGTACTTTGTGCATTCCCTATGCTTTCCGCATTTCCTTCATCTTCCAGCTTCCCTATATCCTGCATATTGCCATATGTATCCACATAAACAACTCGGCATACATCCTGTGTAAAACACAGGTCAGGATATATCATACCCCAAAATCCCATAGCTGCAAATAGAATCACACCGGTTTCCCATATTTTTCTCATCAGACTTCTCCTTACTCCATTCCGCTTCGTCCGTTTGCGAAATCTTATTAAAAGAAGTCTGCCCTCATTTTTCCGGCCTTATTCCATATGTGCCCTTATTTCTGTTTGTTCTCCAGACGTATCTGTCTGATAATGGAGGCCTCCTGATTGTCAATATGAAGCTTTGCCGCTCTCGCCGCAGCCTCGCAATCCTTATTCAAAATACTTTCGTATATTATTCTATGCTCCTCTATCAGCTTTTCATGCTGGCTTTTGTCCTTAATATACTCGAAGCGGTAACGATACATCTGCTCCGCCAGATTATTCACAAGCTGTACCAGCCTTCGATTGCCGGTTGCTGCCACGATGATATCATGGAGCGCTACGTCTGCTCTGGCTATCACCGTTACGTCATTTTGCTGAGTGGCCTTCTCGAACTGCGCGCAGGCCTCCTTAAGATGCTCCATCTCCTCACTTGTAATGCGCACACAAGCCAGCTCCGCGCAAAGCGCATCCAATGCACGGCGCACCTCTAAAACATCCTTTAAGCTCTTCTCCGTAATCTGTGCCACCTCGGCCCCTCTTCTGGGAATCATCGTGACCAGACCCTCCAGCTCCAGCTTGCGGATCGCCTCCCGTATCGGAGTCCTGCTGACTCCCAGCTTATTGGCGAGATGAATCTCCATCAGCCGCTCCCCCGGCTTCAGTTCGCCGGTGAGAATCGCCTTTCTGAGCGTGTTGAACACCACGTCTCTAAGCGGAAGGAATTCGTCCATATTTACCTGAAAATTATCACCCATATAATATTATACCTTTCATTCTCGTGCTCAAAAATACCTATTATCTCTCTTCATTTACCGGATCAGTGACAAATATCTGCTTTGCCAGCCCCGTCTGCTCCAGTGCCTCCTGTGTCTCATACGCCCGCTCTTTGGTATCATATATTCCGAATACCGTAGGCCCGCTGCCGCTCATCAAAGCATTCAGCGCCCCCCGCGCCTTCATGAAAGCCTTGATTTCCTCCACTTGAGGATACTTTTTCGCCGTTACTGTTTCCAGCACGTTGCCAAGTCTTGCAGCCACGCCCCCCAAATCCTTATTTCCAAGAGCGTCCATCATCCCGTCGATGTCCGGATGATATTCCAAACGGTCCGCATGCAGATTCTCATAAACAAATTTGGTGGATACATCGATGTCTGGCTTAGCGATCAGTAAAAAACAGCCGGGCATGCCGGGCAGATCCGAAAGTACTTCCCCGATTCCTTCTGCTAACGCCGTTCCGCCTTTAATACAATATGGAACGTCCGCGCCTATTTTCACCGCCAGAACGCACATCTCTTCCATAGACAATCCTAAGGAGAACATCTCGTTCATTCCATGGAAAACTGCCGCCGCATCGGTACTGCCGCCAGCCATTCCCGCCGCCATGGGAATCCGCTTCTCAAGCGCAATGTGCACGCCCTGTCCGATACCATATGTCTCCGTGAGAAGCTTTGCTGCTTTATAAATTAAGTTGCTCTCGTCTCCGGGAAGCTCCTCTTTATCTGTAACGACCACTATTCCCGTTTCCTCGCGTCTCGTGAATGCCAGGGTATCGTACAGGCCAACAGACTGCATGATCATCCTAACTTCATGATAGCCATCCTCTCTGCGCCTTAGCACATCCAGCCCTAAATTGATCTTGGCATAAGCTTTTCTCGTTATCTTATCCATATTGTACCCCGTTTGCATTTTGTATACATTTAGTGTACTTAATTATATACAATATAAGTGTAAAAAGCAATGTAAGCTCTAATTAAATAACTATAAACTGACGATATACATTACAAAGTTAGGAAAATATTTCTAGCTTGACTATTCATCACTCAATGATAACGCATATGACCAAGGAGGGTTTAAAGATGGGCGTAAATGGAGTTACAAACGGTGTGAACACCGCAGATGCTTATGCTACATATAGTACGGCAAAAAAGAGCAGCGATACAGAAGCTGTAAAAGAAGAAAAAACAAGCGGAGTAATTTATGAATCCTCCGCATCTACGGAGACGGCATCTAAAAAGGTTTATAAGCAGGATACCGCACTTATTGCTAAATTAAAAGCGGATGCCGATGCCCGCACCGCTCAGTTTAAAAGTCTTGTAGAGCAGATGATCGCTAATCAGGGCAAGACTTTAGGAAAAGCGGACAGCATTTGGAGCTTCCTCTCAAGCGGGAATTTCACTGTAGACGCTGCAACAAAGGCGCAGGCACAGGCCGACATCGCTGAGGACGGGTATTGGGGCGTGGAACAGACCTCCAGCCGTATCGTAGATTTTGCAACAGCTTTGACCGGAGGCGACCCGGGCAAAATAGAAGCTATGAGAGACGCTTTCAAAAAGGGCTTCGAGCAGGCTACAAAGACGTGGGGAGATAAGCTTCCTGATATCAGCCAGAAAACTTATCAGGCTGTCATGGATAAATTCGATAAGCTCTCAGAGGCAGCGAATTCTAAAAACTAAATAAGCAACGAAAAAAGGGAAAGCATGCAAGACATTCTTTCCCTTTTCCAATTTCATCCTCTATTTTGAAATCCCCTTTACAATAAGCAGCTTATCGCCTGCCTTAATATCATCCGTGGTCATTTCGTTGGTTTCTTTAATCTGGGAAATCGGAACATAATATTTCTTACCCACATCCCAAAGGCTGTCACCCTCCTTTGCCACATAGATCACAATGCTGGGAAGTTCATTCAGTTTATCCATGTTCAGCTCCGAAACGGCAACGTCCGTCACAATGTCTTCTGTCTTTCGGTCAAAGGCAATTCCCTTAAACGAAACTACAGCCTTAACGTCCAACTCGTCGCTATCTATCATGGCAACCGACAACTGTTCTATTCCCGCATTTACCTTATAAGCAGAACTTTCATTAATACCCGGCACCTCCAGCACATGGCTGAAGGGGAATACTCCCTTCACAAAGCCATAGGGTATCTTGCTGTCACTGCTCAAATACAGCGTTTGTACATTTAAAACACCCTTGACATGAATACCGTTTTCTACGACTTCTTTATTATCTATTCTAGCCTGTGCATCGCTGTGGAGAATCTGGAGCATATGCGTATCCGCGCCTTGCAGCTTCATTCTGTCGCTTACCTTGATCTTGCCGGCAGGTCTTCCCAGGAATCCTTTGAACTGCGCCGGTCTGCTTATCGCCTCCACTTCCTTTACCACGCCGTAAACGCCGGAAAGGATATCCAGTCTGGTTTCTTCATAAATGTCGATGTCCAAATCCAGAACGACTTCCACACCAAATATTCTCTGCTCGCCATCGAAGTCGGGACGTATCTCTACCTCCACATGGCCTATAGAATATTCTATATCCCCGATCATGCCCTCTTCGCAGCCGCTGCACTCTATCATACCACTGAAAGGCACCGTAGTAGCAAATGCCCTGACCGGGCTCTCTTCTCCTTCTCCCTCATATAAGAAAAATGCGTGAAGGTCACCTTGTACCGAGAGCTTTCCTTCTCCTGCCCGGAATTCCACATTATCAACATTGATGCCCTGCCATATGATCTGGAAAATATTCGGGTAGTTCTGAGGCAGCTCCAACTCCTCCTTGATACGGAAAATATCTCTTTTTTTCACGGTCATTTGCAGAATTTCCAGAGGTTTCTTCCTGTATTCCACCGGCTCCTCGTGATACAAATCCACAGCAGTCTCCTCATCGCACATCGCCTCCAAAAGAAACTTAAAAGAAACGAGTGCCTGAACACTTAACTTTCTGGAATTGATAAGCCCAATGGTCATATCTTCCAAATCCCATTTCGCCTTCACGTTGTCTCCGCCTTGAACACCCTCCATATATACCTGCTCTTCGAAAGGAATGCTGCCCTCCATACAACACGGTATTGTATTATCCCCTTCCGGCAGATACATTACCGCGAATTTCAGCTTTCCCTTTATCGTCACATGGTCCTCCGTTGCCTTTACCTCTTCCAAAGCCACGCTTCCTCTATCATAAATGAGCTTGCTCACATCCGGTTTGGAATCTGAGATATTGACGTCATCTTCTAACGTAATCTGTGTGGTTGCCTGACCTTTGATGCGGTCCATATGTATATTTTTTCTTACTAATTCCACAAAAATACCTCCGTATCGCCTCAATTACCATTATCAAACTTTGACAAAGTTTACTTATAGTAATTGTATTACGCACGGAGGTTATTTATTCCGGTTATTTTTATTGCTTCCGCTGCGTTCTCCTAAACTTTAAACTGCCCCATCAAGCCGCTCATTTCCTCTGTTTTTCCTTGCAGTCGTTCCGCTCTTACCGCCAATTGATCTAATACCTCTCTCTGATTTTTAATAGTTCCCGTAACTGCTTGAGTAGATGCTGCCACCTGTTCGGAAAATGCCGATATGTTTGTTATGGATTTCACCATCTGGTCTCTGCTGCCTCCCATGTTCTCCAAATCTCCCAATATAATCTGAAATCCGCTCAGCAGCTCTCCGATACATCCCTCCATCCGGGTAAATATCTGATTCGTCTCTTCTAAAGACACCTTCTGTACATTTACGATCCCTTCTGCCTTTTCCGCTGATCTGGTAGCCTCGGCCGTCATCCTGTTCGTTTGATCTATAATATTCTTTATTTCATTTCCTGCCGCCATAGACTGATCTGCCAGCTTCCGTATTTCCTCCGCGACCACTGCAAAGCCTCTTCCCTGCATACCGGCACGGGCTGCTTCTATGGAGGCGTTCAGCGATAACAAGTTTGTCTGTTCGGCTATTTCATTTATGGCATTCACTATACCGCTTATATTTTCCGATTGCTTCCGTACCCTCAGTATATTTTCCACCAATTCTCTTGTTACATCTATTGTGTCACTTGATTTTTCATTCAGTCTGTTTATTCTCTGCCTTCCCTCAGTCAGCGCCCCCATAACCTCATCCGCATTTCCGTTCATATGCTCGGTATTCTCACACATATTTTGAATCTGTTCTGTAAATTCGGACATCTGCACCATGCACTGCTCCGTATCCTCTGCCTGAGAAGAAGCTCCTTCCGATACCTCATCCATTGTCGCCGCTATATCCTGGATAGCTGTTACCACGATATCCGAAGTCTCATTGACCTTTCTTACCGATACCGCTACTTCCTCTTCAAAACCGGTCAGTTTTCCAATCAGTTCGCGGACACATCCTCCCATATGATTTATGGAGTCCGCAAGCGTATGAAACTCATCTTTTCTTTTGGTTGAAACGGACTGAGTAAAATCTCCTCCTGACATTTTCTCAAGAAATTGCCTGATATTCTTAATTTCCTTTCCGATACCCATGGATATACCGATTCCCAAAGCCAGAGCTATCACAACGGCAATAGCGACAAAAGCAACCGTAACTGTACGGATATGGGACACTTCACTAATAATGCGTTCCATGGGAATCAAAGCGCATACCTTCATTCCCGTCCCTCCGATATCGGAATATGTAAACAGATGCTTTTTCCCATTGTACTCTACAAAGCCGCTTCCCTGCCCTTCTCCTCCGACAGCTATGTAATCTGCAAATATTCTCTCGCTGTCGGAAAGTGATTCCGAATTCATCTGCCCCTCTGTACTCGCCTCCCTCACCAGTATTTCCCTGCCGTCAGGCGTTACGATTCCTTTCATACTGCCTTCGCCGAAATTCATAGTACCCAGCGCTTCTTCCATGAAGCTCCTGCTGATATCTGCTACAATTACACCTGTCTTATCCGCAAACCGGGTCACGTAAGAACATGCATACTTTTCCCTTGCATATCCAAGCTGCTCGTCAATATAATCATGGTAACCGATCCATGTATTCACCGTCTTGTCATCCGCAAAGACACTTACCGGCTCCGTCTTCATGAATTCCTCATAGGCATTATCCGGCAAAAGTTTAGATTGTGTAGTGCTGATCACGCATTTTCCCTTTTCTGCAAAAATAAAATAGTCACCCATATGCTTCAAGGTAACCTGAGAAACACTCATGCTCAGCAGCAAATTATTATATGCCTGCATGCCTTCGGATGTATTATGCTCATAATACTTGGAATAATAATCCTGAAGGTCTTTATCCATTAGCATTTCCGTCATCTTTGATTTCGTGGTATCACATACCAGACTCAGGTACAGATCCATAGCCGCCATCGTCGCCTGCGCGGACTCCTCATACTTTTTTGTTACAACATCGGAAGCCGTGCGGTATGATACTGCTCCCAATAAAATAATGAGAATGATAGGTATGCAGAAAGCCTTCATAAGAGATGCTGCAATTCCTTTTTTCTTTTCTTTTTTCTTTTCTTTTTTCTTTCCTTCGTTCTTTGCTTTCCTCTTTATCTTCATAACTCCCGTCCTTTCACCCCGAAATGGAATTCCCTAAATTCAATATAGCATTCCAAAAATTGCCATTCTATGCAAAAATTGCCTGGATTCGCTCAAAAGTTGCTAATAAAAATCAGGAGAATCCTATATTTTCAATAGGTTCCTCCTGATTTATGTTCGTTATTCCTTATTCGATATTTGTACTTCCGGTTTCCCTGCGCCTATTCCACGCAGCCAATCAACGAATTGATATCCTCAATCCCATATTTTTTCATATATTCTTCGATGCCTACTACCGTTTCCTCCGTAGCATAAGGATTCACGAAGTTCATCGCTCCCACAGCCACCGCCGTCGCTCCTGCCATGAGAAATTCGATGGCATCCTCTGCATCTGAGATTCCACCCATACCGATAATAGGAATCTTCACCGCGTGAGAGGCTTGATAGACCATGCGCACCGCCACCGGCTTAATGGCAGGGCCGGAAAGTCCACCGGTTTTATTCGCCAGCACAAAGGCTCTTTTATGGATGTCGATTTTCATTCCGGTAATCGTATTGATCATGGAAAGGGCATCGGCTCCTGCCGCCTCCGCTGCTTTCGCCATTTCTGTTATATCCGTCACATTAGGACTGAGCTTCATGACCACCGGCTGCTTTGCCTTTTTCTTAATCTGGGATGTAATGTCATAAAGGCAGTCCGCCTTCTGGCCGAAGGCGATTGCGCCCTCCTTCACGTTGGGGCAGGAGACGTTGATTTCCAGCATGTCCACTCCGGAATCTCCAAGGCGTTCCACAACCTCCAAATAGTCCTCTACCGTTTTTCCGCAGACATTGACGATGACTCTCGTATCATATTGTTTCAAAAAGGGAAGGTCCCTTTGCAGGAATACTTCAACTCCCGGATTCTGCAGTCCGATGGCATTGAGCATCCCTCCGTATGTCTCCGCGATACGGGGAGTGGGATTTCCCTCCCAGGGAACGTTAGCCACCCCCTTGGTCACCACCGCACCCAGACGGTTCAAATCCACGAACTGTGCATATTCCATGCCCGACCCGAAGGTTCCTGACGCCGTCATTACCGGATTCTTGAACTCCACGCCCGCTATCGTTACTTTTGTATTCATTCTAAATAACCATACCTTTCTCATAGCCTGCAAACTTTGGGCCGCAGGCACAAATTTGCGTGTGAAAAATTTATTTTTCACACTGCCCTCCTTCGCTTTCCTGTCAGATTTCCACATCCCGCGCATCGAATACGGGGCCATCCGTACAGATTCTCGCATTATTGACATGGGAATGTTCGTCCTTTTCCTTCGTTTTGCAGACACAGCCTAAACATGCGCCTACCCCGCAGGCCATCCGCTCCTCCAGTGAAATGTAGGCCTCAATTCCTTCCGCTTCCGCATACTTTTTTATCGCCCGAAGCATCGGCATCGGACCGCAGGCCATGATGACCTGGGGGCGAACGCTTAGAGCCGACATGGCATCCAGTACGTTTCCCTTGGTTCCGGCACTGCCGTCCTCCGTCGCCGCATATACCGGCGCATATTTTTCCATATCCTCTTTCAGAAAGAGCTGTCCGTTTCTATAGCCTGAAATTACGGTTATCTCTTCGGCTTTTCCTTCGCTCTTCAGTTCCTTGGCAAGCTGCAGCATGGGAGGAATTCCGATACCTCCGCCCATGAGGACCACCCGTTTTCCTGCCGCCTTCGAAAGGGGAAAGCCGTTTCCCAGGTTTCCCAATATTTTAATATTTCTGCCCGTGTGATAAAGGGATAGTTCTTCCGTTCCTTTTCCCGCCACGCGATAGACGATTCTAAGCCTGTTCCCTTCCCTATCCGCTTCGCATATGCTTATCGGTCTGGGAAGAAGGGTGCTTTCGTTATGCGGATATACGCAAATAAACTGCCCTGCCTTTGCCGTAGCCGCCAAATCACTCTCTATCCACATATCGTAAATGTCATCGGCTATTTTTGTCTGTGACAGAACTTTTGTTTTTACTTTTTTCATCTGTTCCATTACCCTTTATCCTTTCAAAAATTAATATAGCTTATAGCGAGTCAAATACCCCGCAGTAAGTTGCAGGGTATTTGACCCTAGCGGCATTCGCCAAATGCAGACAAGCCTGCTCCTGGCTCATTGCTCGCGGGAATAAACAATTTTTCCTCCGCAAATGGTATAGTGAATCCGGCATGGCAGACTCTCTCCGGTAAAAGGAGTGTTCGATGACTTGGAAAGATAGTCTGTAGGTATCCATGTCTCATCTTTGTCGAATATAATCAAATCTCCGGGGCCGCCTTCCTCCAGATAGCCGGCATCTAAATGATAAAGCATAGCCGGCTGGTAGGACATGCGGCTTAGCAGTTCGTTCATGGAGAGATATCCCTTCTCCACCAGCTCCCTCACGCCTAAGGAAAGGGAGGTTTCAAGGCCGATAATACCACTGGGAGCTTCCGTAAGGGACTTTCCCTTCTCCTCCGGGCTGTGGGGAGCGTGATCCGTGGCGATAATTCCTATCGTTCCATCCTGAAGTCCTTTTATAATTGCCATTCTGTCTTCCTCCTCTCTCAGGGGAGGGTTCATCTTTGCCAGCGATCCATAAGAAATCACAGCCTCCTCTGTCAAGGTAAAGTGATGGGGAGTCGCCTCTGCATATATGTGCGGGTTCGTCTTCCTCGCCTGACGAACCAGATCTACTGCCTCTTTTGTGCTGATATGCTGAATGGATATATCGGCGCTGCAGCCTTTCGCAAGGGCGATATCGCGCCTTACCATATCGATTTCCGCCATTCGGTCCGAGCCTTCAATTCCATAATACTCAGAAGCCTTTCCTGCATTCACGCCGTTATTGGTAATATACGCCGGATTCTCTTCATGAAAGCTAAGGGGTTTCCCCAGCTTCTCTGCCTGATCCATAGCCTGCTTCACAACGTCTTCCTTCATAAGGGGAATCCCATCATCGGTAAAACCCACCGCTCCCATTTCCGCCAGACGTTCCATATCCGTAAGTGCTTGTCCCTTCATTCCTATTGTAATATTGGCGCAGGTTTCCACATGAATTCCCGTCTCTTTTCCCCTTTGAAGCACATAGGCCAGAGTTTCCTCGTTGTCCACGGGAGGTCTGGTATTCGCCATTAGAACCACCGTCGTAAATCCGCCCTTAGCCGCCGCTTTCGAGCCTGTATCTATATCTTCTTTATGTGTAAAGCCAGGGTCCCTGAAATGCACATGCACATCCACCAAGCCCGGAGCAACTATTTTCCCCGCCGCATCGATGACCCTCGTGCCCTCCTCGGGTTCGATTCCGGGACCCAGCCTGACAATTCTCTCATCCTTTATTAAAATATCCGCCGTGCCTTCCTTTCCGCTTTTCGGATCCAGCACATACCCGTTTTTTATTAATAGCATTCTCGTTCTCCATGTTCGTTACTGTTTACTCCGTTCTCAGTAACTTCTCAGTAACGTATATTTGTTTTGTCCTTATCCTCGAAACAAGTATAGCCTATTCTCCCTGTAACAATCAATCAAAAACTACCGACTTATCAAAATATTCCGTTTTCAATACGATATAAGGATAAGATGCACTTTCCTTCTCCTGTGCCTTATATAATTCCCTGCTTTCTGCTTCGGGCCCGATCAGGTTTGTGTCTACATATACCGCATTTCCCGTCATATACAGGCCGTTTACCGTGATGCTGTAGCCTCCTGTTTCCTGTCGTCCATAGCCGACGCAGATGTAGATATAATCGTTGTCCTGATAAGTGATTTTAAATTCCTTTTCCTTTTTATCTTCTATGATCTCCTTTAGCTCCTCCGGTAGATTATCTTCTCCCAACACTGTAAATTCTATATCTTTAATCTTTTCATTCATGTCCCCCGTTTTACCCCCGCACCCTGCCAGACACAAAAGCAGCGCTGTAACCGCTACTACGAGTAAAATCCATTTCTTCCTCATCTTCACAACATCCTTTCCTCTTCTTATGAGTGTTCTGTACTCATTTCATTCTATTTTAGAAACAAATCGACTATTCCTTTCCTGCGCCTTTTTTTCTATTGCCTAATGCAAAAGCATCCGCTATAATAAATACTACAAATACAAAAAGAATTGCCTTTCGGGAGGACAAAATACCATGATACGAATTATCGGCGTCGCCTCTTTTGTTATTTTATTTCTTATATTCAGCATTCCTCTTCTGATTGCCGAATGGATCCTTGGAAAATTTAACATGGACAAAAAAAACACCAGCTCTCTTGCCATTGTAAATTGGGCATTTCGCTGCTGCCTAAAGATTGCGGGAACCACCGTGACTGTAATCGGAGAGGAAAATGTTCCCTTGGATGCTCCTGTATTATATGTGGGCAACCACAGGAGCTATTTCGACATCCTTCTCACCTATACGAGAGTTCCCAGGCCTACCGGTTATATCGCCAAAAAGGAAATGCAGAAATTCCCCTTGTTAGTTAACTGGATGAACAACCTTCACTGCCTTTTCCTCGACCGCAAGGACATAAAGCAGGGCTTGCAGACTATTTTGCAAGGAATCGAAAAGGTGAAGTCGGGAATCTCTATCTGCATCTTTCCCGAAGGAACGAGAAACAAGGTAAATGATACTTTTCTCCCTTTCCATGAAGGAAGCTTCAAGATAGCGGAGAAGTCGGGCTGCGCCATCATACCTATGTCCATCAACAATTCGGGAGCCATCTTCGAAGACCATCTGCCCAGAATCAAAAAGGCACATGTGGTAATCGAATACGGCAAACCCATATATATTAA